>CACJIM010000030.1 GCA_902593475.1 uncultured Candidatus Actinomarina sp. | reverse complement strand
TAGTAATTAACTGTTCCACTTTGTACAGGATATCTCTCTTTTATAAAAATTGATGTTGTCGGCACTGATGCCTCATTATTGAATGGACTCATAATCGAACTGCCTATTGTGGTAAACATGAAATAAATAGATAGTACCGCAACAGCAGCAACAAATGTATCTTTTATTACAGAGCCATTATTTTTTCTTATATACTTTTTAATTTTTTTAACATCTTTGGCGGTAAGAATATAATCTGGAGAATCTACTGGAATATCCAGTTTTTTCATTATTACTATAATTTGTTCATTAGACAATCTAAGCCTGTACGCAAGCCCTGTTACTCCGTCCATTTAATTTAGTATAATGAAGTAGAATTAATTCCAAGTCAATTAGAAAATTAAATATTTTTAAAGATATAACGATTGAAAATCTCCATCTTTTCTTCCCAATCATCTTTGTAATAGTGCTGCACTGTTCCGGCAACAGACGACAATAAAGCATTGCCATCCTGAGGGGTAAAGCAGTATCCAGTAAGTGTATTCTCCTTAACATGTAAAGACTGTTCGGCAATAACACCGTGTGATAAAAGTCTTCCATGATATCCGTGATCTCTACCAAAAGAAAAAACTTTGTTTGAAGACATTTTCTCAGTAGCCATCAAAAACTCACTATTATTGAGGTTTTTCATTATTTCTTCATGCTGAATAACATCTTTAAAAGTGAGAGAAAACCAAAGAGTATGCATATATTGCGTAGGTAGCTTAATAGCTGAGGAAAAGAGGTTTAACTTTTTCCCTTCTTGAGCAAATAATTCATGTACGTCACGGGCATGATGAGTGCCAAATTCCTGATTGCTATGTTTTGTAATTGTTGGTGAAGGAGAGAAAGAATCGTTTTGAGACACATCATTAGCCCTTCTCAAACAGACAAACTTTCCTTCTACTAGTTCTCTCTCTTCATCAAGTGCAAAGCTCTTAACTATTGAGGCTATGTTATGGGTATTACATGAAGCAATAAGAAATTTATTTGTATCTTCTTTCAATATTTCGTTGTTTATTCCCCATGCAAAAAATGAACCAAATCCGTGTTCAGATCCTTGTGCCATAAATCTCTTATTCTGATCGAGTAATGAATAAACTTTATCCCAATTATCATTTCCACTTGGTGTGCAGTCAATAATGACATCCGAGTCAGCATAAGCTTGCTCAACATCAGAAGCTTCATTAAACCCTAGTTGATGAAATTCACTGAGTGCATCAGAAGTAGAAACAATTTTCGCACCTTTTCTTATCAGGGATTCAACTTTACCTTTTTCATCTGAAAGAGGAGTTCTTTTAAAAAATACAACATTATCTAAACCAAGCGCATCTTTGTGCTCTGCTAGCAAACCGATAAGAGGTTCTCCAATAGTACCCGTACCAACAACCATGACGTTTTTAGACATATAGTTCCCCCCCTATATAATTAAAGGATAGAAGGGGGAGATTTTTAATTTACGCCATGGAAAATAAACAAATTTTTGAATTCTCTAAAAATAAAACCGATGGTGACTCGTCTTTTAATGACTTGCTTGGCGGGAAAGGTGCAAACTTGGCAGAAATGTCAAAAATGGGAATTCCTGTGCCTCCAGGTTTTACAATTACAACAGAAGTCTGTAACTATTTTACTGAAAATAAAAAGCTCCCAGAAAATTTAAATAAAGATATTAAGGAGGCAGTCAATAAATTAGAAACTATTTCTGACAAGAGTTTTGGCAATAAGGGTGCGCCACTCTTGCTTTCAGTTAGGTCTGGTGGAAGAATCTCAATGCCAGGGATGATGGACTCCATTTTAAATATTGGTTTAAATGACAACAATGTGGAACAACTTGCAGAGACCTTCAGTGATGAAAGGTTTGCTTTAGATTCATATAGACGTCTAATTCAAATGTATTCCAATGTTGTTTTAGGAGTTGAACATGATCGCTTTGAAGCAGTACTGGCAAATAAAAAACGTTTAGATAATGTGCCATCAGATGCAGATTTCAATGTTGAGCAGCTTAAGTGGATAATAAATGCATATAAAAATACAGTAGAAAGGTTTACAAATGCTGAATTTCCTCAAGACCCATATGAACAATTAATTGGTTCCATAGAGGCAGTATTTAATAGCTGGCAAAATAAACGAGCAGTTACTTATAGAAAAATCAATAATATACCGGATGAATGGGGAACAGGAGCAACAGTCCAGACCATGGTTT
>CACJIM010000029.1 GCA_902593475.1 uncultured Candidatus Actinomarina sp. | reverse complement strand
CATACAAAACAGGTTTAATTGTTAGAAGTTGAAAACCTTTTAATAGTTTCAGTTCTTCTTCGTTAAATGAAACTGTTCTTAATGACTTACCTTCTTCAAGAACGGGTAAGATCTTTTCAAGTAAATTTTTAAATGGTAGACCTTCTTTTTGACCTGCTTTTGTGCCTTTTACAGCTTTCTGATACAGATTTTCAACAGTGCTTAAATCTGCAAGAACTAACTCAGTATTAATAATTTCTATATCGTCTTTTGGAGATACCTTTCCAGAGACATGAACGATATCTTCATTTTCAAAAGCTCGAACAACATGGACGATTGCATCAGTTTCTCGAATATTAGTTAAAAACTGATTACCTAAACCTTCCCCTTTGGAAGCTCCTTCAACAAGGCCAGCAATGTCTACAAATTCCATTGAAGTGGGAATAATTTCTTTTGGATTTACAATTTTGGCTAATTGACCTAACCGAATGTCATTAACAGGTACAACGCCAATATTTGGTTCAATTGTACAAAAAGGATAATTTGCAGACTCAATACCAGCCTGTGTTAAAGCATTAAATAGTGTCGACTTTCCTACATTCGGCAGACCTACTATACCGCATTTAAAACCCATATATCATTATCCTTTTTTTAAATACCTTCGTTTCAAAAGCAAAATACAAATAAATACTTTCAATAAATTAAAGACATATTAAATATAGTGTGTAAATTTATTAAATTTAAGTTTCTATTCCTCATCATTCAATTTATTTGATTAAAGTTTTATATAAGGGGGGATATGAACGAAAAAAATAATAAAAGAACCATTTTTGGCTGGTCAATGTATGATTGGGCCAAATCAGCATATGAAACTACTACTCTTGGGGCTGTTTTACCTGTTTACTTTGTAAGTGTTGTTGTACCAGAAGAAGGCTTTGTCTTCAGAGGTAATGTATATACTGGAGCAGAAGTCTGGGGCTTTGCTATTGGTTCTGCATTATTCATATTTTTCCTCATAATGCCGACAATTGGTGCGATTGCTGATATGTCTGGTAGCAGAATGAAATTATTTAAGATATTTGCTTATGGAGGTGCTGTTTTTGCATCTTCATTTTACTTTGCAACATCAGGTGATGTCATATTGACATTAGTGATTTACTTTTTAGCTCAATTTGGTGCAACAGGTTCGAATGTTTTTTACGACAGTGTTCTGAAAGATATAACAACTGATGATACTATTGATGCAGTTTCTGCAAGAGGTTATGCACTTGGTTATCTTGGTGGTGGAACCCAGCTAATTTTATCATTTGCAATAATACTCCTTGGTCCAGACCTACTGGGGATAGATGCCGCTTTAGCTTCAAGGATAGCAATTTCATTAGCTGGTCTGTGGTGGCTTTTATTTTCAGTATTTAGTTTTTCAAGAATGAACATAGTCGAGACAAGATCAGGCTCTGGAAAAGGTTCTATATCAGAAGCTTATAGTAGGAATTTTAAAACTTTGAAAAAAATTAGAAAATTTCCTTTTTTACTTTACTTTTTGGTTGCTTACATATTTTTCTGGGATGGCTTGCAAACATTAATCAATATGTCTGCAGCATTCTTTACAGAAGTTCTGCTTTTAGACCAGACCCAAGTACTCATCGTATTCTTAGTTGTTCAGTTTGTTGCCTACTTTGGTGCAAAACTAGCTGGAAATCTTGCTACTAAAATTGGTCAAAAAAATGTGTTATATTACACAATGTTTTTACTTTTCCTAGTGGGTAATGCTGGTTACATTGTTCCGGAAAAGCAACTAATCCCTGTGATCATTATGGGCATTATTACAGCTATGGGAATGGGTGGACTTCAGTCTGTCAGTAGAAGTGTTTATGCAGCTATGTTGCCAAAGGGTGCTGAGGGAGAATTTATGGGATTCTTTTCAGTCCTCTCTAGATTTTCAGCTATCTGGGGTCCATTAATTTATGCATATGTCAGTGCCTCGACTGGAAACCCAAGGCTTTCGCTTCCAGTCATTACATCTTTTTTCTTAATCGGAGCATTGCTTCTCAGAAAAGTAGATATGGATAAGAGAATTAGCGAAGAGGAGTGGGCTGCTAGTTAGTTTGAATTAATCTTGATAGATTAAAAAATAAAGCAGACACTGTAATTGGCCCAACCCCACCTGGAAATGGTGCTCGTGAACTAATTACCTCACCTATTTCAAATGTGTCAATATCTCCATATGTTTTACCATCAACTGAAGATATTCCAATATCAATTATTGTTGCTCCATTTTTGAAATAAGTACTGTCGTACATTTTTGCTGAACCTATTGCAGAAATAAAAATATCTGCTTCTTTTGTAAATAATTTTTGATTTGTAGTCCTACTGTGAATGATTGAGACATTAGCATTGTAACTTTTTGATGACAAAATTTTAGCTAGTGGGGCTGATACCAACCTTGACCTTCCAGCAATAACTATGTTCTTATCTTCCGTTTGAATATTGTAAAAATTTAATAATTCCAATACTGCAAGTGAAGTTGCTG
>CACJIM010000028.1 GCA_902593475.1 uncultured Candidatus Actinomarina sp. | reverse complement strand
TTGACTACCCCGTTTATAAAAATACAAAAATTAAAAAGAAAGATGTATCAATTCCAAAAAGCGTCGAAGTTGCAGTCATTGGAAGTGGATCTGGTGGAGGTGTTGCTGCAAATATACTTAATGAAAAATTTGAAGTTGGAATATTTGAAAAAGGAAGTTACGGAAATGGAGAAATTAATAATGAAACATTTGGTTACCATAACTTTTATGACACTAATGGAATACAACAAACTAGAGGATACAAGGTTCTACTTTTAGCTGGTAAAGGAATTGGCGGAGGTACAAGTATTAACTGGACAACTTCTTTAAGAACCCCGGATAAGATATTGGGTGAATGGGATACTCTTACTGGTCAAAACAACTATTTCAATTCAAATGAATTTAAAAGCAGTATGGATTATGTATGTAGTGAATTAAATGTAGATATAGCAAATAATAAAATACCTCAAAAAGAAGTAAAATTAGCTGAGGGCCTTAAGCTAAATAATTTAAATTATAAAATCATTCCTAGAAATACGATTAATGACAACTGTACTGAATCAGGTTTTAGTACTTTTGGACGATATGATGAAAGCATTAACTCATCAAATAAAGTATGGTTTTCAGAAGATAAATTCAACCCAGAAAATATATTTAATGATACAAATATTCAAAGTTTGGTCATTTCAAATGGAAGAGCAACTCATATAAAAGTAGAAAATAGTGGTACATTATATAAAGTAAAAGTTGATAAGGTAATACTTGCTGCCGGTTCTCTAAATACCCCAAAAATTTTGTTAGATAGCGGATATAAAAATAAACATCTTGGTCAAAATTTAAAACTTCATCCTGTTTCAGGTGTTGCAGGAAAGTTCTCAGAGGAACAAAAGCCATGGGCGGGAACAATGCAGGGAATTTATTCAGATGATAATTTGTTTTTGAAAGATAACTATGGATATCTTCTTGAGGGATTGCCAATGCATCCAAGTCTTTTCTTTCCATTTTTTCCAAATAATCAAGATAAGTTTGATGATTTTGTCGAAAGTTACAACTATTGGTCTGGGGGAATTGTTTTAACATCAGACACTAGCTCTGGTTCTATTATTAATAAAAATCCTCAACATTTATGGGACTATAACCTAAATGACTCTGACCATAACAATCTTCTACACGGAATAGAAAATCTTGTAAGAGCAAACTATTTAGCTGGAGCAGAAGAAATTATGGTTGCGGCCTCCCCTACAATGCACTGGAAAAAATCTTCCAATGAAAATATTGAAGATTTTATAAACAAAATTAGAGCAATAAAAAATGAGCCATTTCGAATTCTTCTTGGTTCAGCTCATCAGATGGGTACAGCGAGAATTAACCCAAACCCAGAACAGGGAGTTGTAGGTTTAGATGGAAAAGTACATGGCTTAGAAAATGTTTATATTGTAGATGCTTCAACTTTTCCAAGATGCTCAGGTGTGAATCCTATGATCAGTATTCAATCTATGAGTCACTTCTTAATGTCAAAAATTTAGTTTAAGGATAATTTTTATCTGGAGCAAAGAACTCTGCAGCATCTAATCCTAAATCTATAAACATGCCGTGAGCCTCAACATGAATTTCTTCACCTAATTGAATAACAGCTTCCGTATAAACTTTTTTATTATCAACTTCTTTAACCCAAGCATATAATTCAAATTCTTTTTCTACTGGTGTTGGCTTAAGAAAATTAACAGATAAATTTGCAGTTACAGAAAATATGTTGTGAATAACTGTTGAGTAACCCATCATGTCATCCAAGGCAGCTGATAATATACCACCGTGAACAAGGCCAGGCCCGCCTTCAAATCTCTTTGCAAATGAATACTTTGCGTAAACTTTACGATTTTTAATTTCTGGTTTCATTTGCATACTGTCTGTGTTGTTACCGCTGACAAAAGAAGAATCAGGATATATATCTTGAAGCAGTGT
This sequence comes from uncultured Candidatus Actinomarina sp., assembly GCA_902593475.1. Classification (GTDB taxonomy): domain Bacteria; phylum Actinomycetota; class Acidimicrobiia; order Actinomarinales; family Actinomarinaceae; genus Actinomarina. The sequence goes on along the minus strand of CACJIM010000028.1, from coordinate 1,600 downwards.
CCCATCAGTCCAGCCTGAGGATGGATCAATTTCTAGAACTTGACCAGTTATGTACTTATAATTCATTTTTATTTATATTAGATATGTCTTTTCTTAATGCCTCATTGATAAAAGCATTTGTTATATCAGATCTAGTTCTTTCAATAATTGACCTTGCATTATCTGCATACCTTCTAAGTCCTCCTGTAAGAGCATCTGGATAATCTAACTCATTTAATATACCCATACCCTCTTCCATAATTTCTAAGTAAGTTTCAGCTTTTTTGATGTCAAGATTTCTTAAATGATCAAGTGCTTTTCTTCTCCACTCACCAATCGTATCTCCTATTCCTTGTATGTAGCTAGAAGGATGTAGATTGAATTCGGAAAATGGTTCAATTGTTCCTTTAACTTCAAAATTGTAAAACATAACAGCTTCAACAAATTCTCTTTCGGCATCTAAAACATAGCCTGCATAACTAATTTCTGAAACTTCACTACAAATGCTTTTTAAATCATTTAATTTTTTTTGAGCGCTTTTTATATGTTTTTCAGCATCAGATATATCGTTTCTATGAACATTTCTAATACTTTTTGAGCACTCACGAACTATCTCTCTAGATATTGTTAAAGACTGTTCACGAACATCATTTAATTTATCGAAAGTTGCTGATAAATTTTCTAAATTAGCTTCAGATTCGGACAATTATACAGCTTGTTTTAAATATTCAACATTATCATCATCTGCAGATGAATCATCTACATAAGTGAAAGTGTTTCTTTGAAGAGAGGACGATCGTACTTGAAATGCAGTGTATGCATAAATACCAAAAACTACATCAATAATTAGGTGGAAAACAAAAATTGGAACTGAGAGAGTTTGAAGAGCTGTAAAAAAACTTGATATAGCTACTAGTCCCAATGTGATAAATCCTTTTCTTTGTTTTTCAACCATATATTGATACTCATTTGAAATAAATTTATTAACTTTTGAATATTGTAGCTCGGGGAAAACAACCGCTACTGAAAGCGATACCATTAAAGCTATTAAAACTAGTGTAGAACTCATGCCCTGCCCTTACTGTTGTTGTTTTAATAATAACTAGTTTTAAAAAAATTTTCTCTTTTTAAAATTTATTTTCTTTACCTTCTCTTAGTCTTTTGATATTTTCAGAATGTTTTATCAAAATTAAAACAAATAGAATAACAAGAACTACAACATTTGAAATTTCACTATTTATATAAATTAATAATGCCACAGTTACAAAAACTGTTGATAGACTAGCAATCGCTGACACGCGAGTTGTTTTAAATACAACAAAATAGAAAAAAGCAAGTACAGGTATATTTAGTATTTGAAAAATCTCTATATTAAATAAGTCTGAATTATAAGGATTCATGAATACTGTTGCAACATAAACACCGAGGTACGTAGCGACCCCTTTTCCGCCTTTAAACTTATAAAATACTGGATAAATATGACCTACAACAGCAGCTAGTCCATAAACTAAAAAATATTGATCTTGATAGAAAAATATGATTGGAATAGCTCCTTTTAATAAATCTCCAAGTAATACAATTGCAGCAGATCCTTTTCCTAATGTCCTTAATACGTTTGATG
>CACJIM010000027.1 GCA_902593475.1 uncultured Candidatus Actinomarina sp. | reverse complement strand
GGAAAACTCGGTGTTCTATATGATGATTTAGGGGCTGGGTTATTAGGTTTACTATCGGCTACGATTGTACACCAAGTTAGCCTTTTAACTCTTTAAACAATAATTCTTTAGCCATTCCTGGATTAACAGAGCCGTTAGACTGCTTCATAAGTTGTCCAACAAGAAAACCAACTAATTTATCTTCACCTGATTTAATTCTGTCGACTATATCTTGATTCTCTTTGATGATCTGATTTATCATTTCAGAGATTTTTTCAGAGTCATTTTCCTGAAATAGATTTTTCTGCTCAGCTACTTTACTTGGAGTAGTTTCTGTAGTTAAGATTTCAGTCAAAATAATTTTTGCAGATGTAAAAGATATTTTATTACTTTTAATTAATTCAATAATTTCTGATAAATAGTCGTCATTGAACCATTCTGGAAGAACTTCAATATTTGCTTTTCTCATTTGTCCCTGAAGCTCCCCTGTAATCCAATTGTATGAAGCTACCGAGTCTTTTGTTTGGTCAAACACTTTAACATACATTTTTTTAATCCAATCATCGCTTTTACTCAATATATTTGACTGGCTTAAAGAAAGGCCTGTAGTCATTAATTCCTCTCTTTGAGCTTTTGGAAGAAGCGGCATTAGTGTTTCAACTTCTTTAATAAACTGATCGCTTAAAAACATGTTAGGTAGGTCAGGATCAGAAAAATATCTATAATCGGCACTGCCTTCTTTTGACCTCATTGTGCTAGTTACTTCTTTATTTTCATCCCAATGTCTAGTTTCCTGAACTATTTCAACTCCATCTTCAAGCGCTTTAGTTTGTCTTTGTATTTCGTAATCTATTGCTCTTTCTAATGATCGCAAAGAGTTCATGTTTTTTATCTCTACTTTTGTTCCTAGTTCAGTACTATCTTCAGGTGCTACTGATATGTTTGCATCAAATCTTAAATTACCCTTCTCTAGACGACCTTCTGATATATTTAAGTCTATTGATAGCTGCCTTAGCTCCTCTATATAAGCAACAGCTTGTTTTGATGATGAAATTACTGGTTTAGTAACAATCTCAACTAAAGGTACACCCGAACGATTAAAATCTAGTGCGGTACTGGTTGCGGATTCAATTCTTCCTGATCCACTGTGTGAAGATTTACCTGTATCCTCCTCCATGTGAACTCTTTCAATTTGAATATAATCCTTATTTTCATCAATAACTATTTCTAATTCTCCATTAAGTCCAACAGGTAAATCAAATTGAGAGATTTGATAGTTTTTTGGTAAATCGGGGTAAAAATAATTCTTACGATGAAACATACCTTTACTTGTTATTTCACAGCCAGTGCTAAGAGCAAGTAAAGTAATAAATTCTATAGCTTTTTTGTTTGGAACAGGCAAAGCACCCGGTAAGCCTATGCAGGTTGGACATAAGCTTATGTTTGGTTCATCAGTATCAACAACTGCACACCTACAAAACATTTTTGTGTTCGTATTTAACTCAATATGAGTTTCAATACCAATTGTAGGTTTTAAAGACATTACAACCATCCTTTAGGTTGTCCATCAAACTGAACCTCATTTTCAATTATTTCTGAAAAATCTAGAAGTGAATTATCGGATAATGGCTTACTCATTACTTGCACTCCAAGTGGTAGTTCATCTTTACTAAGCCCAGTTGGAATACTTATTGCTGGAAGGCCAGCCAAATTAGCTGGAATTGTGCATAAGTCTGACATGTACATTTCTAATGGATTGCTTGTTTTCTCACCAGACTTGAAAGCCTGTGTGGGAGTTGTTGGTGAAATCAAATAATCAATATCTTTAAATGTTTTAGCAAATTCATCAATCATTTCTTTTCTTGCCTGCAAAGCTTTCCCATAATATTCGTCATAATATCCTGCTGATAGTGCATAAGTTCCTAACAGAATTCTTCTTTTAACTTCAGCACCAAATCCTTCGGCTCTGGTATTTTCCATCATTTCATAACTAGTGTTTCCATCGACTCTTAATCCATATCTAACGCCATCAAATCGTGCAAGGTTAGCTGAGCACTCAGCTGGTGCGATTAAATAATAGATACTGATGGAAAGTTTGATTATTGGTATTGAGATTTCTTTAACTTTGTAACCTTTAGATTTAAGAATTTCAACGACTTTATTAACTTCATTTTTAGCTTCATCAGAAATGCCATCTTCCATTAATTCTTTTATCACTCCAATTGTGGCAGTGTTGTCACTAGGAATATCTAATTGGTTATTAATTACTGAAGTAGCGTCTCGACTGTCTTCACCAGAAATCGAGGAAAAAATGATTCTTGAGTCGTCTACAGTTTTTGTAATTGGACCAATTTGATCTAAAGATGATGCGAAAGCCACCAAACCAAATCTTGAAACAGTTCCATATGTCGGCTTAAAACCTACTAAACCACAAAAAGACGCTGGCTGTCTTATTGATCCACCAGTATCACTTCCAAGTGCTGCAATTGATGATCTTGCACCAACAGAAGCGGCAGAACCTCCAGAAGACCCTCCGGGAACATAATCTGTATTCCACGGATTTTTAGTAAGGCCAAATGCAGAGTTTTCAGTGGATGAGCCCATCGCAAATTCATCGAGATTTGTTTTACCCGTAAACAAAGTATTCTGCTCTTTAAGTTTTTCAATCACTGTTGCGTCATAGGGAGATGTATAGTTTGATAACATTTTCGAAGAGCATGTAGTTTTATAATTTTTTATATTGATGTTGTCTTTAATTGCAATTGGTATTCCATCTAATAAACTAGTTGATTCACCATTGCTGAATCTTTTATCAGATTCAGCCGCTTTTTTTATATTTTCTTCTTCAAAAAGTGTTAGGTGTGCATGAAGTGCTGCTTCTGAGTTTGCAGCATTTTCAAATACTTTTGAATACAATTCAGATGGTTTTAACTCTTTTTTTGTAAACAGTGAGTTTATTTCTCTAATAGATAAATTTGAAGCATCCATAACTATTCCATTGAAGGGGGGACTACGAACTTTCCATCTTTGGACTCTGGAGCATTACTAATTGCCTCATCATGAGTTAAGGATTCTACAACTTCATCCTCTTGTAGTTCTAATTCCTTTTCTAAAGGGTGTATGAATATTTCTTGCTGCTGAGAGTTAAGTTTTAAATCACTTAATGCATTTACATGCTCCAAAATAATGCTTAAGTCATTGCTCAAACTGTCTTGTTCTTCTTCCGATAAATTAATAGAAGCAAGCTTAGCTATATTTTTAATATTGAACTCATTACTCACTTTTTACTCCTAAGTAGCCTGAAAGTAATTCATATGATTCTAATAGCTGTTTTTTACTAACATGTTCATTCGTCGCATGTGCTAAAAGTGGATCACCTGGTCCAAAATTTACACAAGGAATTTTATGTTCGAAAAATCTTGCGATATCAGTCCATGCTTGCTTTGGCTGAACCACTGCTCCTGTCTTATTTATAAACTCGCTAATTTTTTCATCTGATTTATTAGGCATAGCTCCATCTGAAGTATTTAATATTTCTACTTCAACAAAATCAGAAAATAGGTCGTTAATGTAACTACC
>CACJIM010000026.1 GCA_902593475.1 uncultured Candidatus Actinomarina sp. | reverse complement strand
AGTTTATAAAGATTATTTAGTTACATTAGATGACGATGTTTTAAAAGAAGAGTTTAATATCGTTTATTCACTTGAAGAAAAAAATGAAGATAATTTGGAGGTTTCAAATTTTGAAAGTGATCCTGCTGAAGGTTATTTAAAATTAGTTTTTGATTATAGAGACAATATCTTGCCTAGGTCCATTATCTCGTTTTACTATTCAAATAATGGGTTAAATTGGGAGCAACTAGGTTCGAATCATACAAATGGGACAATAATTAATCTAATAGAAAATGATTCTTTTTATGAAGTTGGTGGATGGGGAGATGGTCAGTCACCAGGTGGTCAATATTTAAGTGGATATATAAAAAAAACAATTATTCAAACACCAAATTATAAGAGAGAGTTCTTGTTTAGTGAAGATAAAAGAAACAAGGATTATTTACTACTAACTCCATTAAATAAGAATGAATACGAAAGACAAGTTGAGTACAAGAATGATTCAATTAAATTAGAACGACCAAGAAGTTACTGGGTAGCATTACCAAATGAAGTAAATTTAAAGGGTAAAGATTTTGAAATAATTATCAATTTAGACCTTCAGTCGATCCCCAAAGGTCATGAAACCCTTTTTAGTCAAAGCTCAATTCTAAAACTAAATGAAGAATTCAATGACCAATCTTGGAAATGGTCAATTATTGATGGAAGAATGTATTTTTTTTGGGTTGAAGATATTATAAGTGGTTATTCAAACTTTTTAGGTGGGCAAAGTTTAAGATCTGGTAAATTAATTTCTAATAATGGTATGTTTGATTCCTCGATATCACAATTTTCACTCTCGCAATATGACGAAATCACAACATCACATAATGGATTTTTAACAATGTCGGTTGAGTATGGATTGTTTCCAGTAATTGTGATTATCACTGGAATTATTTTCTTAATACTAAAACATTTTAGAAAAAAATATGATTTGGAAATTATAATTTTATTAATGTTCTTAAGTCAAAATTTTACAAATGATTTAATTTATGCTCCCGATGTAGCGATATATTTTTGGTTAATACCAATTTTTTTGCTGAGTGAAACTGTTAAAAATTAGTTATTTATTAAACCAATTGAACCAGCAAACTTAGAAAAGTTTTCAGTCATAATCAAGACTTGTCTGCCATCAGATAGTTCGTAGTTTTTTACTGGTAAAGAGTATTGTTTTATATTGTTAATTTCGACTCCTCTAAAGTCCCATAAAAGATTAACTGCTTTGTTCAATGTAAGATTTTCATCGATAATAAAGGCATCTTCAAGTGCATTTATAAATTGATTTAGTTCATTTAAGCTTTCAAAGCTTTTAATTTCAGTCAATAATTGCAGAATTATATATTGCTGTCTTTCATTTCTTGAAAGGTCACTTACACCCCGCATCATTACCCATTCGGACTTATCGTTCCCATTATTATCAATTATCTTTTCACCAACAAGCACTTCGGTATTTCTTGAGACTACCCAATTCAAAGCAGTTGAACCAGAAACAGTTTGGCAACCCTTTTGAAGTTCGAACATAAACCCTTCACGCTGAGTTTGATCAACACAAATTTCAACTCCATTAAATGAATCAATAATTTTTTCAAATCCTTCAAAATTAAAACTTGCAAAATGATTAATGCTTATTCCAGTCAGATTTTTTATTGAAGCTGCAAGGTTTTCTGCCTTATTTCCACAGTTATTATTGCTAAATGTAGAGTTTATTCTCGCAATTTTATTTGTACACGGATTACTTATTAGTACATCTCTTGGAATTGATATTAGAAACTTTTCATTAGTGGTTTCACTAATTAATCCTAAAATAATAACATCTGCTCTTTCTCCTTCAACGTACCCTCTTGAAGCAGATGAGTTTTCATTTCTTTCGTCTGAACCAATTAATAGATATACATTGAAATTTTCAATATTTGTTTCTGCTAATGAGTTTTCTAAAAATTTATCTACTGATGAAATATCTTCTTTTTCTATATCTATATTTTCATTTACATTATTTTCTTTATTAATTTCCCCATTATTTTCATTTTTAGCAACAGTAGTTGAAACACCTTTAGAAATATTTTCAATTACTTCTTGATCGAACTCTGATGTTTCAAAATTGGGAAAAATGAATAAATAGGATGAGACCCCTATAGCTAATATAGCCACTAATAAAAGAAAGTATCTATTTTGATTTATCATAACTAACCAAATTTAAAGTATAACTATATAATAATTTTGTAATGACAATTAAATGTGTAATTGCTGCAGGTGGCTTGGGAACAAGACTCCAAGGCTTTAGGGACAATGATAAGACTAAAGTTCTCTTAGAAGTCAACAAAATACCTATGATAAATCAACAAATAAAACAATTAAATCAATGGGGTATTGAAGAATTTGTCATAATAACTAATCCAAATTTTGATTCATTAATTAAAGAAGTTACATCTAAAGCATTTCCAGATATCTCTATAAACTATTCAATCCAAGATAATCCAAAAGGAATTTCCCATGCTTTTTCCAAAGCTGAACAATATATTGATAATGGAGACTCTGTGATATTTGTATTAGGAGATAACTTTTTTGAAGAAAATTTAATACAGGAAGTAGATTTTAATAAATTTAGCAATGAAGGAGGGTGTATTATCTTTACAACAAAAGTTGATAATCCAAATGAATTTGGCGTAGCCTCTGTTGATGAGCATGGTGCTGTAATACACATTGAAGAAAAGCCATCAGAACCTAAAAGCAATTTAGCTGTAGTGGGGCTCTATATATTCGACTCTGTTGTAATGGATAATATAAAGAAACTTTCTCCATCTTCAAGAGGAGAGTACGAAATTACTGACCTTATCAACTTATACATAAACGAAAAAAAATGTAATAACGTTGAGTTTGAGGGTTGGTGGGTTGACGCTGGGACTCCAGATAGAATTATTGAATTAGAAAATTTACTAATTTAAAATTTTTAGTTTTCGAAAATAGTTAAAAAGAAAAACAACTTGTAATACATAGACAAGTAGCGCAATTGATGAAAAGGTACTATTTAAAAATACATACCCTAGGATTAACAGAAAATTTAAAGCGCTAAAAATAAAAAATAACAATAAAACTTGTTTTTCTGAAAAACCCTTAGCTAATAGCCTATGGGATATATGATCAGTGCCACCTTGCGTCGGTGAAATTCCATTACTAATTCTATACCACATTATTACTAAGAAATCTAACAAAGGTATTGTGAAGAACAAAAGCAAAGGGCTCAATGCATAACTTAGGATATATTCTTGCTCTGAGTTCCATGTAAATAAAATACTTAAAAAACCTAAACAAAATCCAATAAATAAACTTCCTGAATCACCAAGATACAATTTTGCTGGTGGAAAGTTATATAGAAAAAAACCTAAAATTACAAACAGTAATACAACTGAAAGGTCTGTTAATTTATTTTGATTTAAAGAATAAGTTAACAGTATTGATTGGTAACAAATACTTCCTGTCACAATTACAGCTAAGCCATCCATGTTGTCAATAAAATTAATTGAGTTGATTATCAAAATAATCCAAAGCACAGATAAGAAAAAGTTAAAAGAATTATTTAGATCTATATTTAATAATGATTCAACATTTAAAAATATGTCCAAATAAATTATTGGTATTGTAACAAATATACTTTGAAAAAAAAGTTTTACCTTCCAATCGAGATTAAAAAAGTCATCAATTGAACCAAGAATAGAAATTAATAAACTAAAAGCACCAATAAATAAAAAATTGTAATCAGCTTCACCCAAAAAGTTTACTGAAATAAAGAATGCTGTAGCAGAAGCAACTCCTCCTAGGGGGGGAGTATTTTTATCTACCAATCTTTTTTCATTAACTAAAGAAGACTTTTTGAAACTATAGTTTTTAGTTATATATAAAATTACACGATTAAGCAATGCAGATAAGACTAGTGATAAAATTG
>CACJIM010000025.1 GCA_902593475.1 uncultured Candidatus Actinomarina sp. | reverse complement strand
TGAGCTTGGAGCACCAGACATAATTATCAGCAATGAAAAACGAATGTTGCAAGAGTCCGTAGATGCCCTGTTTGATAACGGTAGAAGAGGGCGTGCTGTTGCGGGTGCAGGCGGACGTGGACTTAAGTCACTTTCAGATATGCTTAAAGGAAAACAGGGAAGATTTCGTCAGAACCTACTTGGTAAAAGAGTTGACTACTCAGCAAGATCTGTAATTGTAGTTGGTCCTCATTTAGAACTTCAACAATGCGGTCTTCCTAAAATGATGGCGCTAGAGTTATTCAAACCGTTCGTTATGAAGAGGCTTGTTGAGCTTGGGCTTGCTCAAAATATTAAATCTGCGAAAAGAATGGTTGAAAGATCAAGGGCTCAAGTCTGGGATGTATTAGCTGAAGTAATTGAAGAACACCCAGTTCTTTTAAACAGAGCACCAACTTTACACAGGCTTGGTATTCAGGCATTTGAACCAATCCTTGTAGAAGGAAAAGCTATTCAGGTCCATCCTTTAGTTTGTGAAGCGTTTAATGCTGATTTTGATGGAGACCAAATGGCAGTCCATGTTCCACTTTCGGCAGAAGCACAGGCTGAAGCAAGAGTTCTTATGCTATCTACAAATAATGTTTTGTCCCCAGCTTCCGGAAACCCTATTGTTTCACCAAGCCAAGACATGGTTATTGGGCTTTATTACATTACTGAATGTCATGAAGATTTAGAAACTGCAGAATTTAATTTTGTAGATTTCAATGAAGCTCAAGTTGCTTATGAAAATGGCCATATTGGGCTGCAAACACCAATTAATGTAAGAGTTGGAGATTTGGCTGGCAATCCAGAAATGCACTCTGAATTAAAAGGAAGATTCTCAGAACTGTTAACTGATCAACCAATTGACGGCAATCAGTTGATGAAAACAACGCTTGGCAGATTACATTTTAATTCAATTATGCCTGCTGATTTTCCTTATATTCAGGCTTCTGTCAGAAAACCAGAAATGAAAAAAATTATTTCTGAAGTTATTGAGCGTTACAATAAAGCTGAACTCAGAATATTTTTAGACTCAATGAAATCTGTTGGCTTTACATTTGGTGCCAAAGCGGGCTTGACTGTTGCCATGAACGATGTGAAAACACCTCCAACCAAAAATCAAATACTAGAAAAATATGAAGCAGAAGCTGAGAAGGTTGAAAAATTATATTTAGATGACATTATTACTGAAACTGAGCGTAAGCAAAAAATTATTGAGATATGGAACGAAGCTACAGACCAAGTTCAATATGCTATGAGTGCTGAGCTTGAAGCAGAACAGTTCAATCCAGTAGACATGATGGTTAAATCTGGTGCTCGAGGAAACATGATGCAAGTAAGGCAATTGGCAGGAATGAGAGGCTTAGTTGCGAATCCTAAAGGTGACATAATTGAACGACCAATAAAAAGTAACTTCAGAGAGGGTATGTCAGTACTTGAGTATTTCATATCTACTCACGGTGCTAGAAAAGGTCTCGCCGATACAGCTCTTAGAACTGCAGACTCTGGTTATTTAACAAGAAGGTTAGTAGATGTTGCTGCAGGAATTGTAGTTAAAGATTTAGGCGATGAGAATATTGATTGGCGCGGTACAAACAAAAAAGTTGTTATTGATGGAAAGTTAAGTCGATACCTGCACTCAACATTGTATGGTCGTGTTTTAGCTGAAGACATAAAGGTAGACAAAAAAGTAGTTGAGATGGAAAATGGCACAAAGCTTACTAAAGGTACTTATATAGACGCTGAAGTCCTTGATGGAATAGCAAAATCTGGTGTAGAAGATGTTAATGTGTTGACTCCATTTAACTCTCTTAATCCAGAATCTATGGACCCTTTATGTTATGGATTTAGTTTGGCAACAGGAAAACCAGTTGAAGTTGGTGAAGCTGTAGGAATAATTTCAGCACAGTCAATTGGTGAGCCTGGAACACAATTAACAATGAGAACCTTCCACACAGGTGGTGTTGTAGGTTTGGATATTACATCTGGATTACCAAGAATTGTAGAATTATTTGAAGCAAGGACACCAAAAGGTAAATCTGTGCTTTCTCCGATACAAGGAAAAGTTAAATCTGTAGAAGTAACACCAGAAGGCAACAGAAATGTAATCATTGGAAATGAAAAAGAAGATGTAGAATTACTTGTCTTAAGAAGACAGACCATGCTTATCAATCAAGGAGATATGGTTGAAGCTGGACAATCTTTAACAACAGGTCCTAAAGATCCAAAAGAAGTTTTACAAATTAATGGTGTAAGAACTTGTCAAGAATACTTGGTTGATGAAGTCCAAAAGACTTATAGAGATCAAGGAGTTGAGGTTCATGACAAGCATGTTGAAATGATAGTTCGCCAAATGTTAAGAAGGGTAAGAATTGTTAAATCAAACAATTCAGACTTTTTACCAAATGAACTTGTTGATTCAACTTTATTTAGAAAGACTAATCAAGAATTAGTCAAAGATGGGAAAGTTCCTGCTGAAGGAAGACCTGAGCTTATGGGTATCACAAAAGCTAGCCTTGCAACAGACTCATGGTTATCAGCTGCATCTTTCCAAGAAACTACAAGAGTGCTCACTGAAGCAGCAATGAAGAGAAGTAATGACTCTCTTTCAGGCTTAAAAGAGAATGTTATTATTGGAACACTAATTCCTGCTGGAACTGGTTCTAACGCTTATCAAAGTATGAAACCTTCTCTTCCAGATGCTCCTGAAGTTTCTGAATTAGGATTTATGGCTTCAACTTCTGAGGATTCAGAGGACGAAGCTTTGCCAAATCCTGCACAATGGCTAGCTATGTTAGGTGATGAAAACGAAGTGGAGGATGAGTAAAAAACTTATAAAAATAAGGTTGTTGTAAGTTTAAATTCGTCATATACTTCTTTTTCGGTAAGCCAAATAAGTAAATTTTAGATTGGAATAACTATGCCTACAACGCAACAGTTGGTAAGAAAAGGTAGAAAGTCTAAAGTGTCAAAAGAAAAGACACCAGGACTAAAAGGATCGCCTCAGCGTAGAGGGGTATGTACTCGCGTATATACTGTTACTCCAAAAAAACCAAACTCTGCTTTGCGTAAAGTCTGTAGAGTTAGGCTTTCTACAGGTACAGAAGTGACTGCCTACATACCTGGTGAAGGACACAATCTTCAAGAACACTCAATAGTTTTAGTTAGAGGTGGAAGAGTTAAGGACTTGCCTGGCGTGAGGTATAAAGTGATTAGAGGTGCTTTAGACACAGCTGGTGTGACAGATAGAAAACAAGCTAGATCAAGGTATGGAAGTAAGAAGGGTTAAGTAAATGAGAAGAGGACCATCACTTAAAAGAAAACCAGAACCTGACCCGATCTACAACAGTTTGTTGGTCTCACAACTTATAAATCAAGTTTTATTAGATGGTAAAAAAGACTTAGCTAGCAATATTGTTTATTCCGCATTAGAGCTTGTTGAAAAGCAAACCGGATCAGATCCATTAAATACACTAAAAGATGCTTTTGAAAATGTCAGACCTCAAATAGAAACAAAATCTAGAAGAGTAGGTGGAACAAATTACCAGGTTCCTATGGAAGTTCCTCAAAGAAGAAGTACTACTTTAGCAATACGTTGGATGGTAGATTCCTCTAGAAAAAGAGGTGAAAACACCATGTCTGAAAGACTTGGAAGAGAAATTTTAGATGCTAGCAATAAAACCGGTGCTTCAGTTAAAAAAAGAGAAGATGTTCATAAAATGGCAGAGTCAAATAGAGCCTTTGCTCACTACAGGTGGTAATCAATGACTAGAGAAGTAGATTTAAACAATTTAAGAAACATTGGAATTATGGCTCATATTGATGCTGGTAAAACAACTCTCACTGAAAGAATCTTGTATTACACAGGTAAAACTTACAAGATTGGTGAAGTTCATGATGGAGCCGCTGTTATGGATTGGATGGAGCAAGAGCAAGAACGAGGTATAACTATTACTTCAGCTGCA
>CACJIM010000024.1 GCA_902593475.1 uncultured Candidatus Actinomarina sp. | reverse complement strand
TTTTTAGTAATAATACCTTTTGAGTAAGCAATATCTAAAGTTTTAAGTGCATTTGACTTATTCTCAACAGAATTATCTTCAACTGATTTAAGAACTGTTTTAAGTTCAGTTTTGATAGACTTATTTCTTAAATTTCTTTTCTTATCTTGTCTTATTCTCTTTTTTTGTGAATTAATATTAGCCATGTAAAACCTTTCGGTATATAAGATATTAACTTAATAAATATGTTAGATAATAAAAATATAAGAAATATTTCAATTATTGCTCATGTCGATCATGGAAAATCAACATTAGCTGATAGATTGATCGAAATGTCTGGTCTTATAAAACCAGGAGAACATTTAGATCAAATCTTAGACAATATGGAACTTGAACGTGAAAAAGGCATCACTATTAAATCACAGCCTATTAGGCTCAATTTTGAAAATGTAACACTAAATTTAATTGACACCCCAGGACATGTTGATTTTTCTTATGAAGTTTCAAGAGCTTTAATTGCATGTGACGGTGCGATTCTATTAGTAGATGCGACTCAAGGAATACAAGCTCAAACTTTTGCTCATTCTTACGCAGCAATTGAAGCTGGTTTAGAAGTAATACCGGTGTTAAATAAAATTGACTCGATTGACGCAGATAAAGAATCTGCAAAAAAACAAATTTTTAATTTAATAGGATCTAGCCAAGATGAAATTTTTGAAATTTCTGCAAAAACTGGAAGCGGGGTTAGTGAGTTATTAAATGCAATTCCAGAATTAGTTAATCCACCAGTTCAAAAGACAAAAGATGCAAATGCACTAATTTTTGACTCATTTTTTGATTCTTACAGGGGAGTTGTAGCATCCGTTAGAGTTTTTGGTGATGAAATTAATATGAATCAAAAACTAAAGCTAGTTAATTCAAAATATACTTTTGAACCAACAGAAATGGGTTATTTTGATTTAAAATTTAATCCTTCTGAAAAGTTATCTTCCGGTGAAGTGGGTTATATTATTACTGGTGCAAAAGACTTGTCCCAAATAAGAGTTGGAGACACTTTAGTTCAAGATAATGATGATAATCCTATTGTTGTTTCAGGATACAAAGAACCTCAGCCAACTGTTTTCTCTAGCGTTTTTCCAGCTGATTCAGACGATTACACAAAATTAAGAGATTCTCTTGATAAGTATGTATTAAATGATGCAAGTTTTTTTTATGAACCTGAAACATCATCCGCTTTTGGATTTGGATTTAGATGTGGTTTCTTAGGCTTGTTACATTTAGAAATTGTTGTTGAACGGCTTGAAAGAGAATTTGATCTCTCTTTAATAGTTACACCTCCTTCTGTTGAATTTAAAATAACACGAAATAATGATGAGGAAATAATTATTCGCAATCCAAGTGAAATTGACAAATATACAGATATCAAATCAATTCAAGAAAAGTACTGTGAAATAAATCTTTTGTTCCCAAAAGAATACCTAGGTTCAATTATGCAGTTATTGAATGAAAAAAGAGGAATACAAGAAGATTTAAATTATTTGAGTACAACAATGGTAAAAATTAGATACAAGCTACCTCTTTTAGAACTTGTAAACGGTTTTTATGACTCACTAAAGTCAATTTCACAGGGCTTTGCTTCATTAGACTATAGTATTTTAGATTTTGAATCTGGAAACTTAGTAAAACTTGACATTTTAGTTAACGGGGAATCAATTGATTCATTTAGTTCCATTCTTGCTAAAGAAAATGCAGAATACATTGGAAGAAGTAGGGTTAAGAAGTTATCTGATTTAATACCAAGGCAACAATTTGATATCCCAATTCAAGCGGCTATCGGATCAAGAATTATTGCTAGGGAAACGATTAAAGCACTAAGAAAAGATGTTACTGCAAAACTCTATGGTGGCGATGTCACAAGAAAAAGAAAATTACTTGAAAAACAAAAAGAAGGTAAAAAAAAGATGAGACAAATTGGCAAGGTCAGTGTCCCAAAAGAAGCTTTTAAGGAATTTCTAAAACAGTAATGTTTACTCCAACTATATTTTTACCTGAAGTCGATTCTAATAAGAAAAAGGTTTCTTTAGATGATTCTAAAATTCATCATCTAAAAAATGTCTTAAGATTAAAAGATTTTGATATTGTAAATATCTCAAATGGAGTTGGCGAATTATTTCTAGGTCGTCTTGTAAAAGGTCATGTAGAAATAAATTCTCAAAAAAAATATTCTAGAAAAAATGAAATATCCATATTTGTTCCTTACCTTAGGGAAAAAAACCGATTTAGATTTATGATTGAAAAGCTAGTTGAGTTAAATGTCTATAGATTATTTATCGGTAAAACTCAAAATACCCAAAACACAAAGTTAGATATCGAGAAAATTCATAATTGGGCAATATCAGCTGTTGAACAATCCGGTACTCCTTTTTTTCCAAAAATAGAAATTACAGATTCTATAAACTATACAATTTTTAATTCTTGTTTTGATATTTCAGGAGATACGTTAGATAAAGAAAAGACAAATGTAAACGCCTTTGCAATTGGTCCAGAGGGTGGTTGGACCAATGAGGAATTATCAAATTTCCAATATAAATATAAGATATCAGATTTTAGCTTGAGAACTGAAACTGCAGCAATATCTGCAGTATCATTAATAATGTAAAATACTATATGGAAAATAAATCAGTTTTTGAAATGATTTTATCTGGAGAAATTGATTCAGATATAATTTATGAAGATGAACAAATTTTTGCAATACATGATATAAACCCTGTTGCAAAAGTACATATTTTAATAATTCCTAAAAAGAAAATCCCAACTATAAACGATATGTCAGAAAGTGATATAAATCTTATAGGCAGTATGTTTATGTGTGCTAAAAACTTAGCAAAAGAATTTGATATTGATCAAACAGGATATAGATTGCTTTTCAATACCAACGCTGATGCAATGCAAACTGTTTTCCATATACACCTACACCTAATCGGTGGAGAAAAATTGAAAAATATATAATGACATTTGAAAAAACAATCCCTATTGATCAAGAATTAGTAAATATCTTTGGTGTAAATGATCAAAACCTTAATTATTTAAAATCTTTATTTCCAAACTTAGAAATAAATGTTCGAGGTAATGTTATTTACATTAATGGGAGCACTAAAGATACACAAGAGGCTACAAGAATACTTGATGAAATGATAATTATGGGATCCAAAAATGAAACGATAGAGATTCCTGATTTAGAGTTAATTGCAAAAATTAAAAATCCAGAAAAACTTGAAAATTCAAAAGTTAGTCAGCTTAATGTAATTGATAATAAATTCATAAAAGTTAAAAATCTAAATCAGTTTAAGTATTTAGAGACAATTGATAATTCAACTATAACTTTTGGTATTGGGCCAGCAGGAACAGGTAAAACATTTCTAGCGGTTGCCAGTGCAGTGAAAATGTATTCTGAAAATAAAATAAAAAAAATTGTCTTAACACGTCCTGCTGTTGAAGCTGGTGAAAGATTAGGATACCTCCCAGGAGACCTTTCACAAAAAATAGATCCTTACCTAGTTCCACTCTTTGATTCTCTAGAATATTTTTTTGGAAATGAAACCTTGCAATATTTAATTGATAAAAGAAATATTGAAATAGTTCCTCTCGCATATATGCGTGGGAGAACTTTAAATGATGCTTGTATCATATTAGATGAAGCACAGAATGCAACTATAAGTCAGATTAAAATGTTCCTCACTAGATTGGGAGAAAATTCAAAAATGATCATTACAGGTGATGAAACACAAATAGATTTAAATAACAGGACATTCTCTGGTTTAAAAAAAACAAGAAAAACTTTATCAAAAATAGAAGAAGTATCTGTACTAGAATTTGAGAACACTGATATTGTGAGAAATAAAATAGTGTCTAAAATTTTAGAAATTTTCCCAGACAAATAATGAATAAATACATAATACATTTAATAAAGATTTTTTATATTTTGATATTTTCTTCTGCTGTATGGTTTATATCTTTTACAATTTTTCCTGAAAACCAGGTTATTAAATTAGAGATAGGGGAGGAATCACCAACCAGCTTTTCTGCACCAAGATATTTAAGTGTTGTTGATGAAAATGCTACAAAATCACTTAAAGATAAAGCTATAAGCAATGTTCCTCCCGTATATTCTTTAGATTCTTCAATAACTACAGATGTTATTGATGGAATTACAGAGATGTTTTTAACT
>CACJIM010000023.1 GCA_902593475.1 uncultured Candidatus Actinomarina sp. | reverse complement strand
GGCTTTTGTCTCAATAATTGGGAGACCAGTTAGTGATCCTCCACCAAGCTCTTCACTTACTTTTGCACAACGCTCTAATAATCTTGAGTGAAGATAGAAAACGTCACCAGGATATGCCTCTCTTCCAGGAGGTCGTCTTAGAAGTAGTGAAATCTGACGATATGCAATAGCTTGTTTGGATAAGTCGTCAAAAACAATTAATCCATGCTCACCGTTATACATCCAGTGCTGACCAATAGCTGAGCCAGCATATGGAGCATACATCTGCAATGCTGCGGCTGCTGAAGCTGGTGCGTTAACGATAACAACTTTATCAAGCACTCCCTCTTGTTCGAATCTCTCTACAACTTCAGCTACTGTTGATGACTTCTGACCAATAGCTACGTAAATACACTTTACGTCAGTATCTTTTTGATTGATTATTGTATCGACAGCAACAGCAGTTTTTCCAATCTGTCTATCTCCAATGATGAGCTCCCTTTGGCCTCTTCCAATTGGAATCATGGAGTCAATAGCTTTAATACCAGTTTGAAGTGGTTCTCCAACAGGTTGTCTTTCAACAACAGAAGGTGCTTGAAGCTCTAAACGTCTTCTTTCGGTAAATTCTATGGGACCTTTGCCGTCAATTGGGTTTCCTAGTGGATCGATAACTCTTCCTAAAAATCCATCTCCAACTCCAATAGAAAGTACTTCACCAGTCTGCTTAACAGGGTTTCCTTCTTCAATGTGATTGGAGTCACCCATTAAAACAACACCAATTGAATCTTCTTCTAAGTTAAGAGCAACACCGACTAGTCCACCTGGAAACTCGAGTAGCTCAGAAGCCATAACGTTTTCTAAGCCTTTAACTCTTGCTACACCGTCTGCAATCGCTGATACATAACCAACTACGTCATCTTTTACAGAATCTTTCCAGTCACCAAGAGTAGACTTTAAAGAATCTGATATCGCTTTTGCATCAATATTTAGATCGCTCATTCTACCTACCTTCTAATACAGTTTTAATTTCTGAAAACTTCGATGAGAGAAGACCGTCAAAAGTTCTCTCTCCTACACTTACACTTATTCCACCAATTACAGATGGATCAACATCAATACTTAGCTCTACGTCAGTTCCAACTTTGCTTTTTATTGCTTTTTGTAGTGCTTTTTGTGTTTTATCGTCGAGCTCAACAGCTGTCACGACTTTTGCTACTGAAGCTCCTCTTTTGTTTGCTATAAAATTAGCAACACTTGATTCAATATCATTCAGGTTATCTGCATAACCTTGGGATATAGTGAGGGTTACCAAGTCTACCGTTAAAGGTAAAACTCGTGTGCTCAACAAGTTTTGTACAGCTTCAATCTTTTTCTCTACAGGTATTCCAAAGTTTCTAAATACATCAAGAGCCTCTGATGAATCTGATAAAGACTTGAAAACTTGGAGGATTTCATTTTCAACTCTTTCTGAATCATCAGAAGATGCAATTATTTCAACTAAACCCTTTGAAAAAGTCTCAACTGACATTGTTTCTGCTACCCCATATCCTTTATAAATTTATCAATAAGTTTCTTTTGGTCATCTTTTGACATAGATGATGCAACTTTTTGTGATATCTCTAAGGAGAGATCAGCTACTTCACCTTTCAATTCTGAAGAAACTCTTTCTTTTTCAGCCTCTGAATCTGATTTAGCTTTTTCTACGATTGCTTCTGCTTCTTTTTTGGCTTCTGCAAGCATATCTTCTTTAATTTTCTCAGCGGCAGCTTTACCTTCATCAATGATTGTTTGAACTTCTGAATCAGCATTTGATACAAGCTTGTCGTACTCAGCTTTAGATTTTTCAGCTTCGGCTTTTGTTTCCTCAGCTTCTTTTATCTGACCTTCTATAGCAGAAGCTCTTGATTCTAAAGTTTCATTCAATGCAGGTAGTGCCCATTTCCAAATAAAGAAAAATACAATTGCAAAAGCAGCAATACCAGCAACAAGTTCTGATGTTGCAGGCAAAAGCAGATCAATACCTGAGCTTGATTCTTCAGCTTCCGCTAATAATAATTCTAAATTCATGTTCACTCTTTTACTCCTATACCAAGAAGAATAGAACGAATCCAATAAGTGCTAGCGCCTCAGTAAAGGCGATTCCTAAGAACATAGTTGTTCTTACCATACCAGCAGCTTCTGGTTGTCTTGCCATAGCTTGCACGGCATTACCAGCAATTAACCCGATACCAACACCAGGACCAATTGCGGCCAATCCGTATCCTATTAACGCGTATGCAGCTTCCATTTTCCTCCTTATTTATTAATGCTCTGGATGCAGAGACGTTTGTATATACACTGCAGACAACAATGTAAATATGTATGCCTGCAAAATTGAAACTATTAATTCAAATCCATAGATTCCCAAACCAAGTGTGAACCAAGCCAATCCAATAGGTGCTTTAGAGAGTATGTAATCAGCTCCGCCAGGTTGAACTAAGAAAAAATATGCAGATGCTAATAACAAACTGAGCATGACGTGACCAGCAACAAGATTAGCAAAAAGTCGCACTGCAAGGCTGAATGGTCTCACTAGTAAAACTGAAACTAACTCTATCACACCTACTAATGGCTTAAGCGCAACTGGTACGCCTGGAGGCCATACGAGATGTGATATATAGCCAAAACCTTCTTCTTTTATTCCAACAAAAACAAAAATAAAGTACGTTATCAAACTTAAAAATAGAGGCAAAGCCATACGAGATGTAACTGGGAAATTGATTAATGGAGCAACCTCAAATAAGTTTCCTACGAGTATAAATAGAAATATAGAGACTAAATAAGGGGTAAATTTCTCTCCACCTCTACCAATAACACCAAGCGCTATCTCATCCTTTACAAATGTGAATATTGATTCAACTGCAGATTGAAGTTTTCCAGGTACAACTGATTTTTTCCTTAATCCAAAAAACACAACAACTACTGGAATAATTGCTGCAAGAAGTATTAAAACTTCAGTTCTTGATATCTGTGTTCCTGCAAAATTACCAAATTCGAATAATTCTTTTACATTTGCAGGTTTACAAACTACTTCATTTATAAAATCACAAGTTTCAGCTGCTGTTATCATTTGCCCAATCTAAATCTGTGTCTTTTCTCTTAATAACCATAGTCATTTCTATAAATAACATAGTTAAAAAAACAATTGGCACTGTCAAAGACATTGCCAAATCATCAATAGAATATACGTTTTTTAGTAATAAGAGAAACCCAAATATAAAAATTAATCTAAAAACATATCCAAATAAAGCAGCAAAATAATAGAAATTTAGAGAGATTTTTGCTGCATATGACATGATTACCGCACCTAGAAAAAAACCTGTGGCAACAATTACTGAAGAGTAAAGTGAGGTAAAGAACGCTTCTTGAGATTTAAAATAAAATAATACTGGAACAAGCACATATATAGGGGCAGATCTGAAAAGCATCCTTTTTGCAAGTTCAATTTCTACGTTCATCTTTTTCATCCTCTAGTTTTGCTGAAATATTCCACATTCTTCTATATCCGTCATAGATCCCAATTAAAACAAATATTATTACCGGCCATGGTGCATATCCAAAAAAGTTTTGTATTAAAAGCCCTATCAAAAGTCCACTTAAAATAGATGTGGAAAAGGTGGAAACAGGGCCAAAATCTTCTAAATTGATTCTTGCTTTAGCCATATGGTTGGAAACTCGTGGCAAGTGATCTGACTTCTGCCTCTAACTCATTTAATTTATTCTCATCAGATCTATTTTTCATTATCTCAGATATGAGAAAACCTACCTGAGTTAGTTCATTTTCTTTCATTCCACATGTAGTTACTGCAGGGGTACCCATGCGTATACCTGAAGTTATAAAAGGTGATCGAGGATCAAATGGTATTGCATTTCTATTTAAAGTAACTCCCCTATCATTTAGCAAAATACCAGCTTCTTTGCCGGTTAGTTCTTCATCTACACTTCTAGTATCAACAAGAACTATATGATTTTCTGTTCCTCCACTAATTACCCTTAAGCCTTGTTCTTGAAAAGAATCAGATAATGCTTTTGCGTTATTTAATATTTGCTTTGCATACTCTTGATATTCATTTGTTAAGGCTTCTTTAAAACATACAGCTTTTGCTGCAATCTGATTGTTTAATGCTCCACCTTGAGCTCCAGGAAATATGTTTTTATCAATATCCTTTGCAAATTCTTCCCTTGTTAAAATAATTCCACCACGTGGTCCGCGTAAGGCTTTGTGTGTTGTTGCGGTAACAACATCAGCATATTTTGTTGGATTATCTACAACTTTTCCAGCAACTAATCCAATAAAGTGTGCTGCATCAACCATAAAATGGGCACCAACTTCATCTGCAATTTCTCTAAATTTTTGAAAATCAAGTGATTGTGAATAAGAGGAATATCCAGCAATAATCAATTTAGGCTTATGCTCTAAAGCCATGTTGTAAACAGTTTCCATATTAATTAGTTCGGTATCCTCGTCTAAACCGTAGCCAACAAAGTTATA
>CACJIM010000022.1 GCA_902593475.1 uncultured Candidatus Actinomarina sp. | reverse complement strand
TGTGGAAACCCAAAGGTGCTGTTTTAAGAGATGTTATAGAAACTTATAGTAAAAAAGCACATCTACAAAATGGTTACTCTTTAGTCAACACTCCTCATATAGGTAAATCTATTCTTTGGGAAACATCAGGTCATTTAGATCACTACAGCGAAAATATGTACCCTCCAATTAATCATGATGAAAATAATGAAACTTATTATTTAAAACCAATGAATTGTCCTTTCCATATACTCGTATATAAAAGTGACCTACATTCTTATAAAGAATTACCATTAAGATATTTTGAATTTGGCTCTGTGTATAGATATGAGAAAACTGGCGTCTTGCACGGATTACTTAGACTTAGAGGATTTACTCAAGATGATGCTCACATATTTTGTTCAACTGATCAAATAAATGATGAGGTAAAAACACTTTTATCATTTTCTGTAAATTTATTAGGAAGTTATGGCTTAACTGAAATTGAAGCGGATCTTTCCACAAAACCTAAAAAATACATTGGAAGTGATAAAGATTGGGATAATGCTACTAACAGTCTCAAACAATCATTGACAGAATTAGAGGTACCATTTCAAACTGCCGAAGGAGAGGGTGCATTTTATGGTCCAAAAATTGATTTGCACGCAAAGGATGCCATTGGAAGAAGATGGCAATTAAGTACAATTCAAATAGACTTTGCTCAACCAGATAATTTTGATATAGAGTATGTCAATTCTGATAATAAGAAATCCAGACCTGTAATGATTCATAGAGCACTATTAGGATCAGTAGAACGTTTTACAGCTGTATTATTGGAACACTATGCGGGTAATTTACCAGGCTGGCTTTCGCCGATTCAGGTTGATGTTTTAACTATAGGCAATGTTAATAAATATGCTCAAACTATTATTGACGATTTAAAATCATACAGAGTTAATTTAGATGACAGAAATATTCGACTTGGTGAAAAATTACATAATTCTGAAAAATCAAAAACCCCAATACAAATAATAATTGGTGAGAAAGACGCATCAAGCAACACTATGGCTATAAATATCTTTGGAAAAGAAAACATGAAAGATGTTGATTATAAGAAGGCAATTAACAGTATTAAGAAATCTTTAAAAGAACCGGAGTTTAGTTTAGATGGTTGACGGAATTGAAATTGATAAAGATATTGCGGAAGAAACTCTGCTACCTGATGATTTAAACTCATTAGCTGTTGGTAGTTATGTCGTTCCGGATCCTAGAAAGAGAAGTCAGTATCCCTATGTTGTACTTGGAGTTGTGCTATTAAGTTTTATAACATCTTTAATAATTGACTTTGTATCATTTGTACCCGTGATAATTATTCTAAGTATTGTTGCTTTGTTATTATTTCTTGTTAATAATAAATTCAAAATTCAACAGCAAGAAGTTATTGAGAGAATAACAAACAATATCGATCACTCAATTGGGTATTATTCAATTGCATTGACATTTCAATTTACTTTTAAGAATATATTGACACCTGTTTGGACTGTAATTGTTTATTCCCATGAAAATCCACCTTTAAACAAAACAATAATTGAAATTAACGCATTTAGTGGGAAAGTTATTACTGAACCATATACTGAAAATTTAAATGCTTGAGAAATATTTTAAAAATAGTTCTGAAGTTTTTGCTAAGCCATTTATAAAGATATTAAGGTATTTTAATTTAAAACCTAATACAGTATCAATTTTCGGACTCGCTGTAATTATTGCTGGATCTTATTGCTTTTATCTTGAAAATAGAAATCTTGGTATTGTATTAATTTTTCTAGGCAGTGCAATTGATGGTCTTGACGGCCCATATGCACGAGAAATGGATTTAGTTACTGAAAGAGGTGGAATCCTTGATTCTCTAATAGACAGGATAGGAGAATTAATAATTTGGAGCGTTGTTGGTATTTCTTTTACAAATAGCGATATTGAGCTGTTTACAGTATTTACCATACTTGTTTCGTCAAATTTAATACCGTACATGCGAGCAAAATCTGAATATTTTGGACTACAAAATAAAAAAGGTTTAGCAGCGAGACCTGAAAGAGTAATATTCGCAGTTCTGTATATGTTTTTTGACTTTAACTTTC
Organism: uncultured Candidatus Actinomarina sp.; assembly: GCA_902593475.1. Taxonomy (GTDB): domain Bacteria; phylum Actinomycetota; class Acidimicrobiia; order Actinomarinales; family Actinomarinaceae; genus Actinomarina. Next base: position 2,644 of record CACJIM010000022.1, on the reverse strand, counting down.
TCTATGTATACATATTCGCAGTTATTACATGGATAACAGCATTACAAAGATTTACATATTTATATCAACATTTATCAAAATGAAATTTTTAATAATTAAATTTATACATCGTCTTATTAGAAAAATTAGTTTAAGTAAAATTTTGGTTTTATCCTATCCAATCGGATTCATATATTATTTTTTAACGCCAAGAAGCAACATGAAACTTAGTAAACGAAAGAAAAATATTACAAACTACTCACCATTGCTTGTAAAAATTAATTACGTTAAATACTGGATTGAAACTATATGGCTATCTAAAGAAGGCTATGACTCCCAAATATTGCAGGATGTCGAAATAATTAACGAAGATGAAGTAAAAAAATTAAATAGAAATTTTGACTCGTTTATTATTGCCCTGCCACATGTAGGTAACTGGGAATTTGCTATTCCAATGGGTAAACCTTTAAACCTTAAACTGCTTGCGGTTGCAGAGCCTCTATCCGATATAAATATTCTTAAATGGTTTACAGACTTAAGAGAATCACTAGGTTGTAAAATAATATTAGGTGGAAAAGGTCAAAATACATACCAGCAATTAAGTAATCATCTTGATGAAGGATACCATGTGTGTTTACTTGCAGACAGACACGTTGGTAAGAGTGGAATAGGTGTAGAGTTCTTTAATCAATTAGCAGCATTTCCTAAAGGTCCAGTTTCTTTATCTTTAGAAAAACAAGTACCAATAATTCCAGCTACTTTTTTAAAAATAGATAATAAATATAAACTAGTTTTTGGAAAACCATTTATAGTTCCTCACTTTGAAAATGATGCTCAAAGCATTCAGCATGGTTTGAAAGTGTTAAGTAAAGAATTAGAAAAACTTATACTATTAGATCCGAACCAATGGCATTCAATTCAACCTGTCTGGACTAGTGAGTATTAAAGTACTTCTAGTAACTCCTTATTCATTTCAAAAATATGGGGGAGTACAAAACCAGGTAAATCTTATCGAAGATTATTTATCTTCGCATGAGGAATTTGAAGTTAAGGTATTTGCTTATGGTAAAACAGAGTCATTAGATTCGAATAAAGTTTTCAATATTCCATTTAACTCCTCTGTATCATCAGTATTACTTTTTCCAAATAGGAAATTGTTACTTGATTATATTGATTGGGCTGATGTTGTCCATGTACACGAACCTTTTGTGCCTATATTTTTTTGGAAACTACCTAAGAATAAGAAATACATTTTTACACACCATGCTTCATTAGGAAGGATTATTACTAACATATTAAGTATTGTTTATAAATCTTTTAGATATAGAAGCATAAGTACTTATGTAAGTAAATCTGCCGAATCTAACGCCCTTTCTTTAAACAGTGAACCAGTATTGATTCCAAATATGATAAAAATTAATCCAAATATTTCTTTTAATAAAAGGCAAGGATATCTGTTTATTGGTCGTCAAGAATCTAGAAAGAACTATAACTTTTTTGTAAAACTATCAAATCATAAGCAATTTACAAATAAACTTTTTTATGCAATAACAAATAAAGATAAATCTGATAAAAATATTACAATCTATGAAAATCCTACTGATGAATTTAAAATTGAAATCTTTGGTAAAACTAATATTTATCTTGCTTTAAACACAAAAAGTGAAAGTTTCGGCATAACTCTTTTAGAAGCAGTTAATAATGGAAATATTGTAATTTCTAGTGATTTAATCTCTTTCATTAATGTATTACCAAATTCCCATATTGTATATAAAAATAATAATTTTGATTCACTATGTAATGTATTAACAAAATTAGATTCTGAAGATTTAAATCACCTGTGGAATAAACAGTACAAAGATATTCGTGAGTATGATTTAGAAGAAAATATGAAGAAGTTCATTTTATTATATTCAAACTTATGATGTAATATTAAATATATGAAAATCGAATCTACAAATAAAGTTAAAAAAGGCCTCGCAGAAATGCTTAAAGGTGGCGTCATCATGGACGTTGTAAATGCTGAACAAGCAAAAATTGCTGAAAAAGCTGGAGCAGTAGCTGTTATGGCTTTAGAACGAATTCCTGCAGATATTAGGGCAGACGGTGGAGTAGCAAGAATGTCTTCAGTAGGTGTAATTCAAGAGGTAATGGACTCAGTCTCTATACCTGTAATGGCTAAAGCTAGGATTGGTCATTTCGTTGAAGCTCAAATTTTGGATTCTTTGGGAATTGACTTTATTGACGAGTCAGAAGTATTAACACCCGCTGATGAGGTAAATCATATTAATAAACAAAGTTTCAAAGCTCCATTTGTATGCGGTGCTACTGGATTAGGTGAAGCTTCAAGAAGAATTGCTGAAGGTGCTTCTATGATAAGAACAAAAGGTGAAGCTGGCACTGGCAATGTTGTGGAAGCAGTAAGACATATGAGAACTATTACTAATGAACTAAATGAAGTTATCGCATGTGATGAAAATGAAATTGTAGCTCTTAGTAAAAAGTTTCGAGCTCCTCTTAATGTGTTAGAAGAAATCAAAGAACAAAATAAACTACCAGTAGTCAATTTTGCTGCTGGCGGTATTGCAACACCTGCTGACGCTGCTTTAATGATGCAATTGGGATGTGATGGTGTTTTTGTTGGTTCTGGTATATTCAAGAGCGG
>CACJIM010000021.1 GCA_902593475.1 uncultured Candidatus Actinomarina sp. | reverse complement strand
CATCGAGGACTATTGTGTTTACAACAGTGTTTGACAAAATATCTTTAATTGGTCGAGTCGTTGCTTTTCAAGATCCTATCTTTTCAAGAACCTATCCTGAATCAGCGATCACTGACATTTCAACAAGCAAGCCTTACTCCCAAGATGGTCAGTACTTTCTTGATCCAAGTGATGGTACAAGCAGAGAATACATTCTGAATGTGGCTCTTGAAGCCTGTTTGTTAGGTTTTGATGAGATTCAATTTGATTATATAAGATACCCTGATACAAGTTATCAAGGCTTAGTTTTTGATGAGGAAAGTAATTTTGAAAACAGGACAAAAAATATTAATTCATTTCTTCAAGATGCTACGAACCTGTTGCATGATAATGGATGTCTAGCTTCTGCTGATATATTTGGGTATGTCTTAAATGCAAAAAATGATAACGGTATAGGGCAGTACTTAGAAACAATTGTTAATACTGTAGATTTTATTTCTCCTATGGTCTATCCATCTCATTACTCTAAAGGCTCATTTGGATACAGTTATCCCAATAATTTCCCTTACGAAGTTGTGACAGCAGCATTAAATAATGGGCTTTCTAGAGGAGTCCAGGAAAAAAGCTTGCGACCTTTTCTCCAGGGGTTTTGGCATTCTTCAGAAGATGTGAGGTTGAATATTAAAGCAGCAGAAGATAAAGGCTTAGATTGGATAATTTGGAACAATTCCAGTGTGTACGATGAAGATTACTTTAGTAGAATCAATTCATGAGCTATAAAAATGAATTTAAAAATTGCTTGGATAGTTTGTTTGAAAGCTTGTGTGACGTCAGTGATTGGATGTATGAAAACCCAGAATTAGGGTTTGAAGAATTCAAAACATCAAAATATTTAGTTGACTATATTCAAAAAAATTCAAAATCTGTAAATTATCCCTCTCATGGTCTTGAAACAGCTTTTGATATTACATTTGGTGAAGAGGGTCCTCTTACAGTTATATGTGTTGAATATGATGCCTTGCCTGAAATTGGCCATGCATGTGGACACAACATTATTGCAACAGCGTCTATAGGTGCGGGATTGGGTTTAAAGGACATAGCTTCAAAATTAGGTATTAGAGTAAAGCTTCTAGGAACTCCTGCTGAAGAAGGTGGGGGTGGAAAAATTATTCTTATTAACGAAGGAGCATTTGAAGACGCTTCATGCTCAATGATGATTCATCCTGGGTATGAAGATGTAGTGAACCCTACATTTACGACTATTGAACAATACACAGTCGAGTATTTTGGTAAAGACGCACATGCTGCTGGTGCGCCTGATCAAGGAATCAATGCCCTAGATGCACAAATACAACTGTTTGTTAATGCATCAACCTATCGACAGCAAATGGTACAAAGCAATAGAATGCACGGTGTAATAAAAGATGGGGGTTTTAAACCAAATATAATTCCATCATATACAAAATCAGAATGGTATTTAAGATCGCTAAATGAAGAAGGATTAGACCAGTTGGAGCAAGACTTTTATAACTTTGCTAATGCTGCTGCATTATCAACAAAGTGTGAAGTAAAAATTACATCACCTGATTACAGATATGAAGAAATTAATAATAATGAAACAATGTATAAGCTCTTCATGGAAAATGCACAAGATGTAGGTAGAAAAATGATATTGCAAAAAGATGCCACTAGACCAGGTTTGGGTTCTACTGATATGGGAAATGTATCCCAAATCTTTCCATCAATACACCCAATGCTTGGAATTGGAGAAAAAGAAGCTGTTAATCACCAACCAGAATATGCTGCAGCTACATTAACTGAAGGTGGTCATAAAGCCATATATGATGGTGCGTATGCAATGGGTGCTTCCATCATTGATTTAGCTGAAAAAAATCTTTGGGATCAGCTTTAAAGTATTTGGCTTAGGAATAATTTAGTTCTATCACTCTTTGGATTATTAAAGAATTCTTCTGGAGTGTTTTCTTCAACTAACATGCCTTCGTCAAATAACATTACTCTATCTGCAACTTCTTTAGCAAAGCCCATTTCATGAGTTACAACAATCATGGTCATTCCAGACTTGGCTAACTCTTTCATTACATCTAACACTTCTTTAATCATTTCAGGGTCTAACGCTGATGTTGGCTCATCAAAAAGCATAATTTTTGGTTCCATTGCTAGAGCTCTTGCAATTGCAACTCTTTGTTGCTGACCACCAGATAGTTGTCCTGGAAATTTTTGTGCTTGCTCAGGAATTCCAACTCGCTCTAATAATTCCATTGCTTTTTCTTCAGATTCAGCTCTATTCTTTTTTCTAACCCATATCTGTGCAAGGGTAATGTTTTGCATAACAGTTAAGTGTGGGAAAAGATTAAAGCTTTGGAAAACCATCCCAACTTCAGATCTAATTGCTTCGATGTTCTTTAAGTCATTTGTAAGCTCAATGCCGTCAACAATTATTTGGCCTTCTTGGTGTTGCTCAAGTCTGTTAATGCATCTAATAAATGTAGATTTACCAGAACCTGAGGGTCCACAAACAACAAGAACTTCTCCTTCTGCTACATCCATAGTGATGCCTTTTAGAGCCTGGAAGTCCCCGAACCATTTTTTGACATCTTTTGTTTGAATTATGCTCATAAATTATTACCTCTCTCCTAATCCTAACTTCTTTTCAACTTTCATGCTTCTTCTTGAAAGCGTAAATGTAAATATCCAATATACAATTGCTACGAAAATTAAATTCTCTCTATCATGACCAACAAAGTTTACAGGTATAGATTGATTTCCGATAACAGTTTTTCCTATAGTAAGGAAGTCAAATAATCCAATAATTGTCACAAGGCTTGAGTCTTTAAAGGCTGTAATAGCACTGCTTACAAGAGTAGGTATAACTGCTCTTAAGGCCTGAGGCATAATAATTAAAGAAATCTTTTGAAATGGACTCATCCCTATTGCATCAGCAGCTTCATATTGACCTTTTGGAATGGATTGAAGGCCTCCTCTGATATTTTCTGCGAAGTATGCTCCACTGAAGAAAGCTGTCACCATTAAGACTCTTACTATTAAGTTGAATTCAACTCCTGCAGGTAAAAATACTGCTAACGTAACACTTGCAAAAAATAGCCAAGTTATATAAGGCACAGACCTAGTTAATTCAATAATTCCAGTACACACAATTCTAATTATTGGTAGTTTTGAGTTTCTTCCCAGTGCCAACAAAACTCCAAGTGGGAATGAGACATATGTTCCAAATATGGCCAGTAGCCATGTTAATGAAAACCCTCCAAAAATACTTGAACCAGGAACAACTATACCAGTGTCTGATGCTCCTCCTCTAAGTAAAAAGGTAAGGGTAACTAATGCAACCGCCCACACAATCAAAAGACTTCTTTTACCCTGTGAGGAAGTTGATACCGCTGGTACTACAACAGAGAACAAAGCTATCAAAAGTAAGCAAGTTTTAGCCAACATTGGTAAACCGGAAAACACTCCAACAAGTGTTAATAAGAAAGTTACTCCTAAGTAAGTTGAGTAATATTTTTTAAATATAGAGTTATTTACAAACGTAATTACTAGAAAGCCCCAAAGTAAGAAAACGCCAAAAATAGGAAGGTCACTGCCAAGCACAACTGACATATCAATTTGTGGTTTTTTGAAAATCCAAGAAAAAATTAAAAGAGGTAATAGAAACCAAGACAAAGACATGATTGACTTAATACTTTTTATATTTTTAAGATACATCCCAATAAAATAACTAAGTAAAAATGATACAAAAATAACTGTCCAAGGAATTTTTGTAGTATCAGCTATAGGCATAACAGGATCAGGAATAATTCTTTCATTATTTTGATCAAGTTGAATAGTAGGAAGCTTCACAAACCAAAGAAGTGCTACTGGAATAAACAAATAAAAGAAAACCATGTCAGAGCTATTTACAGTAAATTTAACATTTGTAAAGCGAATACTAAAAAATATCACACAGAAAACAGCAACCGGAATTAAGATTCCTAACCTTGTATCCATAGAAAAGACTTCTTCTGTTATGACCGATCCGTCATTTCCCATGAAGCTTGCATTTGTTGGAGCAATAATTGTAAAGAACAGTACACCAAGGCCACCTTTGAAAAATGAATTAAATACCTGTGAACTTTTTACCCTATCATCACTTCTCCAAATGCCAATAGATAATCCTGCAAGAACAAAAGTAAGTCCAACTGATAGCCAAACTCTAATAAAATCTTCCTCTGGATATGCTTGAACCATATAGAGCTGCATATTATTCAAAACTGCAAGCCAATCTTTATCCGATGTTAATGCAAAACCAAGCATGCCTCTGAAAAAATTAATTACAAGATAAGTTGTAGCAATAGTTAAAACTGCAGATCCAACTGAGGAGAACAAGCTCTCTTGTAATGACTTTGCATTCTTTTTTATTAAATCAACCATTACCTCTCCACTATCTTCATTTTTCTATTGTAATAATTGATTATTGTTGAAATAGTCAAGCTTACTGTACTGTAAAACGCCATCCAGATTAAAAATACTGGTAGTGTCTGTCCCTCTTGATTATATAAAGTTTGACCTACTGCAACAATTTCTGGATATGCTACTGCTATACCTAAAGACGTGTTCTTGGCAAGGTTTAGATACTGATTGCCCATTGGAGGAAGCATTACTCTGATTGCCTGTGGTAAAACTACTAGCCTCAATAGGGCACCACGTCCAAGCCCAAGAGAAAGGCCTGCTTCAGATTGTCCTTTTGAAACTGCCATTATTCCAGCTCTTACTACTTCAGAAATAAATATCGCAGTATAGAGAACGACACCAAGCCAAATAGCAAAATACCCCACAGACAGGCTCTTGCCAAATCCATCAGCATATCTTTTAAACTTAGTAGTTCCAATTTGTTCGACTTTTGGTCTTGATAACTCCAGTGGCTTGCTGTCTGTTACTCGAATGTCGTATGTTTTATCGTTAATTTTTATAGTATCTCCGTTAGAGACAAAAACCTCTTCAATTACACCTGTATATTTTGCATTAATGGAAATCTCTTGATTTAAATCACCTTTCAAGTCTTTTGCAGTAACTATTGCTAATACGTCGCCCTTTGTGACTTCTGTTCCTGGAACTGCAATCCAATCAACTATTTCCGCTTTTTTCATGCCATCTAATTGAGCTTCCAATACAATTTTTGCTTCAGGGTTCCAATAAAGTTTATTATTTACACCGTCAAAAAATTGAGGAACCCCCC
>CACJIM010000020.1 GCA_902593475.1 uncultured Candidatus Actinomarina sp. | reverse complement strand
TATTTTTTCAGGATTAGAGTAAATTAAATTATCTCTAATTGAACCTCTAAATAGAAAGCTTTCCTGAGGAACATAGGCAATATTTTTCCTTGCCCATTTTTGTGAAATGTCTTTTGATGATTCTCCATAAAACTTAACATCCCCTTTATTTGGTAGATAAAATCTTAAAATTAATTTTGCAATAGTGCTTTTTCCAGCTCCTGTTTCTCCAACAATAGCGATTTTTTCTCCTCTATCGATTGAGAAGGAAACATCGTGAAGTACAGTTTCCCTACCATATGAAAATTCAACATTTTCGAATTTAATTACACTGTTTGAATCTAATTCTGGCGAAAGAGTTCCTGTTTTACTTAATACAGGTTCTTCATCTAAAATTGAAAAAACTTTCTTCATTGAAGACCCTGCAGACCTTAAAAGATCATAGTTAAAAGAAAGTTGAATTAGGGGATCAAAAAAATAATTTAGATAAAACAATAATGCAACCAGTTCACCAACTGTTAATGTGCCCTGCTCTATTCTTGCAGCTGCAAACCAAATAACTACTGCAATTGAAGTGACTCTTGTAATCTCCAAAAAGGGAAAGTATATTGCAATATTTTTAGCGGACTGCATATTTGCTTTTAGGTGCTCATTATTGACTTCTTTAAATCTTTTTAATTGCTTGGATTCATCTGCGTAAGCTTGAATAATTCTTACGCCTGATATTCCCTCTTGTAGAGATGATAAGACTTGTCCTATCCATTCCCTCACCGACCAGTATGTTTTATCTGCGTGGTTTCTAAATATTTTGGTTGCAATTCCAAGTAACGGAAGAATCAGAAATGATAATAACGAAAGCTGTACGTCTACTAAAAATACTGCGATGGTAGCACCAAATATAGTTAGTAAAGAAGTCAAAATACTACTAGCTCCTTCTCGTGCAAATTCATTCAAGCTCTGCATGTCAGATGTCATTCTTGCTACCAATACTCCAGTTTTATTTTTTTCAAAATAATTAATATCTAAAGATGACATATGTCTAAATAATTTTTCTCTTATGCTTTTTACATAAGACTCACCAACAAGACCAATAGAAAGAAGTGCTTTACTTGTCACAAAATACAATACAACAAGTGTTAAGAAATAAAAGAGGCACTGAACAAGTAAGTACTGATAATCATACTGCATTACACCATTATCAATTCCTCTAGATATTAACTGTGGACCAATCATCCGCACACCAGTTCCAACCATTGCAATCATTGAAGCAAAGAAGAAGGGTCTATGAACTTCTGGTACTAGTTTGAATGATCTTAAAAAGGTGTTCTCTTTCATATCTATAACTCCGAAGTTTGATTCTCTAGAAACAAAGACTTATAAGTATCTACTGATTCCATAAGCTCTTGATGTTTTCCTTGGGCTTTGACTTTTCCATTTTCTAGAAATACCACTTCGTCACACAACTCTATAGTTGGAACTCTATTTGTTATTATTAAAGTCGTCATATTTGACATTACTTGATTTAATTCATTTCGAATCTCTTCTTCCGTACTAGCATCTACAGCTGAAAGGGCATCGTCAAGAACAAGAACACGTGGTTTTCTTAAAATAGCTCGAGCTAATGCAATCCTTTGCCTCTGTCCTCCAGACAAACCATATCCTCTTTCCCCTACCTTTGTTTCATAAGATTCTGGAAGTTGTGAAATAAAATCATGCGCTCTAGCAATAAGTGCTGCATCTTCTATCTCTTCTTGTGATGCATCTTCCAACCCAAGCGAAATGTTTTCTCTTGCTGTATTAGAAAATAAAAAACTCTCTTCAAAAGCAAGGCTTACATTACTTCTTAAATCACTCAGTCTTAAATTCTTGATATCTACTCCATCAATTTCGATAGAGCCAGACTCAATTTCATACAATCTTGGAAGAAGATATGCTAGTGTAGATTTTCCAGAACCTGTAGAACCTACTATTGCTACAGTCTTTTTTCCCTCAATTTCTAAAGTAAGGTCATCAAATATTTTCTCATTTCCATACTTAAAATTCACTTTTGAAAACTTTAATGAACCATCTCCATCTTCAGGTAACTCATTAGGGGATTCATCATCTGTAATTGTTGGTGTTTCATTAAGTAGCTCAAGAATTCTATTTCCGGCTGCAACACTTGAAGGTATTTCGGATAAAAACCAAGCTGTAATTCTAAGAGGCCAAATTAACAAGAAAACATATTGTGTAAAAGCAATAAATTCACCTAGAGAGAGAAAATTATTAATTGTTAAATACCCACCTAAAAGCAATACTGCAAGTGTTATGACCATTGGTATAAGTTCAAATAAAGGAACAAATCTTGTTCTCAACTTAAGGTAACCGAGTGAGGTGTCATAAATTTTTTGGACCGCGTCTTCTACTCTATTAGAAGCTTGTTCTTCATTCCCAAATGCTTTTACAACCCTGATCCCTCCCAACTGTTCTTCAACTTCAGTTGTCATATTTGCTTCTGCCTCTTTTACTTTCAAAGAAACACCCATTGCTTTGGAAGAAAAGTTAGAAGCTAACCACAAAACAGCTGGAATAGATAGCAGTACTATTCCCCCTAGTGGAAGGCTCAAGCTTAATAATGTCACACTTAATATAAGAAGTAGAAATATGTTTGCTGATGCGAGTGGTGCAATAGCAAAAGCTAGCCTTACTTGTGATGCATCACTTGAGGCTCTTGCCATTAAATCACCTGTTGGTACTTTATCGTGGTAATTAAATGCAAGTTTTTGCATATGTGTAAAAATTCGATTCCTAATTCCAGCTTCTACATTGTAAGAAACATCCATACTGAAGTATCTTCTTGTACCAATTGAAATTGCTCTTATATATCCTGCGATAACCATAAAAGAAATAAATACAATTACAGCTCTTTGATTTTCAGCAACAATACCATCGTCAATAATTCTTTTGATTAAATATGGTTGAATAATTACTAAAAAACACCAAAGAAGAGCTGAAATATTGGAAATGTAAAAGCTTTTTTTATTTTCTTTTATACCTTCTATAAAAAAAGATATTGCTTTTCTAAATTCTGGTGTTTTAAAGACTTTAAACATGTTTACCCATAATAATTGGGTAAAAAATTTAAAATAATGGACCAAATACTTTGTGCATTATTTCACAAGCGTATTATGGTAGTCGATATGAGTGATGTATTAGACAAAAAAATTGAGAATGTTTTAGATCAAGCTGATCGAATGTTTATAGCTACAAGTGTAGGAGGAAACTCTTCTGGAGCTTCTGTATTTTTTAGTAGAGATGGAGAGGATTTAGTTTTCTTTACATTCCACCCTACCCGCAAAGCTGAGCAAATTAGATTAAACCCCAGAGTGCATGTTGTAATCTGGCCAAAAGGCCAAGAAGGAATCGAAGGATTACAAATTGATGGAGAGTGCTACAAAATCAAAGATGAGGATGAAAAGAAAAGAGCTTACGAATTAGTCTTAAATACAACCGAAGCTTTTAAAGAGTTCATGGAAGATGAGTTTTTAATCAAAAATGATGTTGTCGGTTATTACAGAATAAAACCAACAACTATTAAATATGTAAACTTTTACCAAGAAGAAAAGTTTGAGTGGAAGACATATCCTGCAAATAAGACATCCGCAGTAAAAATGGCTTTTAAACTCGGATTAAAAAGAATTGGACTATGGTTAAGAACTATTCGTGCACCATTTTTGACAGCTACTTTTGCCCCAATTTTTATTGGTGCAGCAGTTGCATGGAATGATTTAAAAGATGCTGGTTTAGATTCAAGTTGGTCATGGAGAATGTTTTGGCTTGTTCTTGGTGGAGCATCACTAGCTCAAGTTGCTACAAACGCATCGAATGATTATTTCGATCACACCTCTAACGCCGACGAAATAAATAAGGTCGCAAGTCCATTTAATGGCGGTAGCAGGGTTATACAAGTTGGCTTAATGACACCTGGACAAGTTCTTTTAACTGCATTAGTTAGTATTGCTGGAACTGTTGCCATTGGTCTTCATTTAAATCAACAAGTTAGTGGAGAGTTTTTTGGCAATACTCCAATTTTATGGACAGGTATAATTGGAACATTTTTAGCACTTGGTTATACAGGTGACCCAGTAAGACTTGGATACAAAGGTTTCGGAGAAATCGCAATTGCACTTGGATTTGGTCCGGTAATGGTAATGGGTGCACATTATGTACTGACAGCATCAATTCATAACAATGTGATTTCAGAATGGAATTGGATTGAAGCATTGATTGCATCTGTTCCAATAGCAATTCTCGTAATGCTCATTGTCTGGATTAATCAGTTTCAAGATGCTCCTTCTGATGCTGCAGTTGGAAAAAACACTTGGGTTGTGAGAACTGCAGAACAAGGTGAGTGGATGAAGCTTGAAAAACCAATGAAGTTGTATAAGCAATTCATGATCGAGGCATTTGTTGCAGTTGCGTTTGTAGGTGCTATAAGTTTTTTCACAGATTACGGTACAGTTTATGCTTTCATGGCGTTACTCCCCTTAGCGCTTGTTTGGAAAGCTTTTAAGATGGCAGATGAATGGATGATTAAGTGGAATAATCCTGATGCTGATCGTCAAAAAGTTCCTTATGAACTTCTTTTAGTAAATGTATCTACAATAGGAATCCATTTCCTTACAGGTATTTTGCTAGCAGTGGCATACATTCTCTAATTGGCTGAAAAAGCTAACTTTTCAAACATATATAAGTTTTATGACTTTATTAATTCCGTCATAACACTTGGATTTGATAAATCTTGGAGAAAAAAAGCTAGTAATCAAATAACTGGAACAAGAGTTCTAGATCTTGGAAGTGGAACTGGTGCAGCTTTTCAACAGCTTCAAAACCTCGAAGTAACAGCGATTGACCCTGACGAAAAGATGCTCCAACTTAATAAATTTAAAAATAAAATTATTGGTGGTGCTGAAAACCTTCCTTTTCCAGATAACTCTTTTGACAGTGTTTATTGTGCTTTTGTATGGAGAAATGTAAACGAACCAACAAAAGGAATTGAGGAGGTATATAGAGTTTTACGACCAGGTGGAAAGTTTATTCTTCTTGATATGACCAGACCTAAAAATAACTTTCTTAAATTACTGCATAAGATAGGCACATTCAAAGTTACTTTGTTAATAGGGTTATTAACTTTTAACCTAAAAGAGTACCGATTTCTTCACAGCTCATTAGATAAATACCCCCAACCTGAAGAATATTTTCAAACCCACCCTTTCCAATATTGCAATATAGAAAGAATGGGCTTGTTTAAATTTGTATACCTAGCGGTGCTTACTAAATAAATTACTGATTAGCTAGAGCTACAAGAAGTTGTCCAACTTGATCCTGTGGAAGGTTTCCTGTTCTTCTTGCAACAACATTCAAATCTTTATCTAAAAACACCCAGTAAGGAAATGCGTTTAATCCATAAGCGGTAGCGATCTCTTTATCAAGGTCATATAACTGAGTTTCAGACCAACCTTCACTTGCTAACCAATCATGTGGAGGATAATTGTCCCTAGCTCTATCAATTGAAGTTGCAACTGCTATTAAATCGATTCCGTCAGGTACTCCTATTAGATTTACATATTCTTGTACTACAGGTACTTCTTGTTGACAGTATCCGCACCAGTGAGCAAGAAAGATTAACGCTTTAGCATTGCCATTCTTTTCTATTGTTACAATTTCTGAGTTTTGATTAGGTGCAGAAAAAGTTGGAGCAGCCAAGCCTCTTGCAATATTGTCATCGTTTTCTGATGCAAACTCTGGAAGAAAATCACCATTTACTGTTGTTTCACCTTCAGGTAAGTTACCATCTAAAGGTTCATCGACAAGTGTCACACCAATAGCAACAGCTAAACCAATCGCTAAAACTACTCCACCAGCAATAATAAAGTTTTTATTCAACAATTTCCTTCCTCGATAAATCATAATACAACAAAGCTAAAAATATCGTCAAAAATCCAGTGCTAGCCATGACTGGAATTGAAATAAATCCAAAAATATCTACATATTTTAGATTACATGGAACGTCTATAGCGCATGAACCTCCTCCTCCTCCACCATTTTGAAGATATATATGATAAGCTCCTACTCCAACGCCTACCAAACTCAAGTATCCAGCACGGATAAATCTTTTATTAAATAATCCAATTATCAAAATTAATGCGATTGGGTAC
>CACJIM010000019.1 GCA_902593475.1 uncultured Candidatus Actinomarina sp. | reverse complement strand
CCAACGATTAATAAAATCACAAAAATAAAAGTATATTTGCTATTCATTTCTGCCTTTGGCTTTTATAAAAAATCCGATAATCAAAATTGAAATCATATAGCCGATGAGCATCAAGCCAAAAGTTAATGAAAACGATCCCATGCTTAATAAATCTTGTTGAAGATTTGAAAATTCACTATCAGGAGAAACAATCAAAATTCTAATGAATAACCATAAACCTAATAAAAATGAGAGTAATGGAAAGACTTTATAAGGACCAGTCGAATCGTTCAATGACTCTAGTAATTCATTTCCCCCTCCCGGTAACGCTTTTAACAACACTCCTTCTATGCACATCAAATAACTAATTGCAGCAATTGCAGTAAATACTGAAGAGTCAAGAATTACTGGCAGTGAAGTAAGGTAGAAGAATCCAAATCCTGCAGCACTTAAGAATACAGATGAATAAAACTTTGGGGATAATTTTGCGATTGGTCTTTTGTTTAGAATATAACTAGAAGCAATGAAGCCAAAAATGAAACCGATAGGCATCTTGAAGTAAATAAAAGCTAGTGTTGAAATTAATGCAAAAAATACTGCTTGCGGGGCCCACCTGAATCTAACTTTTTGCTTAAATACAAACTTTTCAATTAATCCCTCCACACCTTCATAGAAAAATGTTACAGAGACCAGTCCTACAAAAGCTGCTAGAAATACTGCCAAGTTTTCTAGATCCAGTACGAGTGAAGCTCCTTCTTCCACATAGCCTATTAAAAATGCTGTCATAGTTAGAGCAAAGAGAATTTTAAAATAATTTAATAATTTAGACTTACTTGTTATGTCGCTGTCTTTTCTAAATAATTTAACACGATATTCTGTAAGAATTTTATTGAACCACTCTTGAAGCAAAAGTACTAGATAGAATAAGACAATTATCAATGTTGTCATGATGAATGCAATGCTATTTTTCTCTTCATCGGCTAAATCAATATCATCAAATAGTGGAATAGAAGTAATTAACTCATTTGTTATTTCTATATTGAGGAAGCTTGTACTTTCTAGAGGTGGAGGCGGAGGTGGAATGGTAGTAGTTGTTGTGCTGGTGGTTGTTGTGCTGGTAGTTGTTGTGGTTGGAATAGCTGCTATCGATATTTGGTTTTGAAACTCTTCTCTTTCAAAACTTATACAACTATCCGCTGCACAATCCTCATTAGATAATTGAATTACTTTTGTAACTTTTACATTAATTGTTACAGTTACCTCATTTTCATAACAACATATCTCAATAGAGCCTTCACTTAAAGGAATATCATAAGTCTCTGTTTTTTCTTCATGTAATATATTTAAAGTAATAGTGTCGAATTCTTCATATAAAACGTTCCAACTAATAACAATGGTGGATTCTTCTTTTCTCTCAATAGTTATGTTTAGATTTTCTGAATCTGGTGTAGCACTAATAAATAATGTAAAAAAAAGTATTAAAAGAAATTTCTTCATTAATTACTGTTGTAGAGAAAGTGCCTTGTCAATGATTTTGGTCATCTCTTGAACAAGCCATTCGTCTGTAAATTTAGACCATATTTCAAAATTAGGGTTATATCTCATCCATAAATAAACATTTCCATTCCAGAGTACAAAAATGTCATTTGCAAGTGAGTTGCCATCTATGTCGCTATTTTTTTTGACGTAATCGTCGCAAATACTCTTCAAAAATAAATATGGTTCACCCTGTATCCATTTTCCACTATTTAAAATCTCTCTGAATTGATAAAATGCTTCTCTTACTGCATTGCCTAACTCAATTAAAGTATCTGTTTGGATCGTTATAAAGGCTTGCAATTGATCGTAAGGATCTTGATTATTTTTATTAAATTCTGTTACGGAGTCCACTATTTTTTGAAATCCAATGTTGAAGATAGAACCAAAAACATCAATTAATTTATTTGGAAAATGGTTGTAAGCAGTAGCTACAGATGTACCAGCATTTTTAGCTATCAAAGATATATTTATATTTTCATTTAAAACATCTGGACTATTAAAAAGCTGTATTGCACTATTAACTAGCTTTTTATGAGCTTCATCGTAAATGTTTTGTGCTCTAACTGACCTTCCGTCTTTTGACATAGCTTTCATATCCTTATTTTAACTAGACTAATTAACTGATTCTATTCTGGTTAAACTTCCCGTAACAACAAGTCTTTGTTTTGCTGAGTAACGTGGATGACAAGTTGTTAATGTTAACCTGTCATCACCACGATTATAAAGGACATACTCACCACCAATTGCTTCAACAATCCTAACTTCATCAACTGTATAGTGAAATTTTTTAGATTCGACTGTAAGTATTAACTCATCCCCTATTTGAACTTGATCTAACTTTGCAAATGGTGCACCAAATGTTGTCCTGTGTCCAGCAATTCCAACGTTACCACCAGTGCCAGGAAGTGCAGTTTGCATGTAATGTCCAGGTCCAAATTCGAGACTTTGTTCATCAGTTCCTGAGACTATAAACTGACTTAAATTAATCGATGCTATCTCCAATTGTCCAAATACATTTGGAGAATAATCTACAGCATTTGAATTAATATTGTCTAACAATGTATCGCTAAGTGATTCAAATACTGGAACATCATTAAAAAGAGAAAGTAGCCTTTCATTAATTTTTGGCTTCTGTCCACTGGATATTTCAACATCATCATCAGCCGCTGTATAGACCTGCTGAAGAGCCTCTTGTGAGGCCTGATATTGCATATCTGTGAAATAAACTTGTTGCATTGAATATATACCTATACCTAATCCTGCAATGATCAATATGCTTGAAAAGCCAAGAGAGAGTCGAGTGTATTTTGCTGAATATGTTTTTGGTTTTCTACCTCTTTTTTTAGATAACTTCTTAACTTTCACATATGTATCTTCTATTGGTGTTGTAATTTTTTGACCTGTAAAAATTATTTCGAACTTACCTGAAGAGATGAGCTCAAGACGCTCAAGTAAAATCTCTTTTGTTAATATTTCTTCTAAGTTATTAAATTGCCTCACCAAATTAATTACAGCTACTCTTGTGTAATCTAATTCTGCAGCGATATTATTAATATTTTTAATTCTGTCAGAGACTTGATTTTGAACAACACCATATGGATTAATTAAGTCTAAATTAATATTTACTCTTACTTCTTCTTTAAATATTTTTTCTATTTGTTTTTTTAACTTAAATAAATTTTTGTATACACTA
Organism: uncultured Candidatus Actinomarina sp.; assembly: GCA_902593475.1. GTDB lineage: Bacteria > Actinomycetota > Acidimicrobiia > Actinomarinales > Actinomarinaceae > Actinomarina. Next base: position 3,389 of record CACJIM010000019.1, on the reverse strand, counting down.
TCTAAATCTTTTGAATCTACAGTTCTTATTTCTGAAAGTAGTTTTCTTTTTCGTGTCTTTGTAAAAAAGAAGATTCCTGAAAAAAGTACAAGAATACTTGAGATAACCATATTGCTTAAGTTAATACCGGTAGCAGCAAGCCTCATGCTGTCTTCTGTGTAAAAGTATTGAACTTTATAACTTCCATCAGTTAAGTAAACGTCTTCATCATATTCATCCCATTCAAAAAAGTCATTACCTTCGTCATCTGTTAATGGACCCACACAAACATCTCCTTCTTCGAGAATTAGTCCATCACAAAAATCATCTTCTTCATTCGTAGTGGGTGTACCAATTGGTTCTGTTGGGTCTGGTTCTGTTGGGTCTGGTTCTGTTGGAATTGTTGTAGTTGTTGTACTTGTACTTCCAGTAATAGCATCTATACACTCAGAAAGGCTCTGCAGTGAAAATCCTCTGAAGAGAGTTTGAACACATTCTCCAGGTATCGTAGTTGTTGTAGTAATTGGTATCGTAGTAGTTGTTGTGTTTGATGGGCCAATTGTAGTTGTAGTAATTGGTATCGTAGTAGTTGTTGTGTTTGATGGGCCAATTGTAGTTGTAGTAATTGGTATCGTAGTAGTTGTTGTGTTTGATGGGCCAATTGTAGTTGTAGTAGTTACTGGTTCTTCAATACAATCTACTTTTTTCTTGAATCCACCCTTCGATTTTTGACCACTTAAGGTGTCTCTAACTATAAATCTAATCCTATAAGTTGAGCCCTCGGGGACATTGGAAAGAGTAGTGATGAATAAATTCTGTCCACCCCCTAGGCTATATGTATCGTCAACAACTTTGCTTCTATTGATATAGATTTTAAGCCTTAATGTCATTCCAACATTTGACTGATCATTAAGTGCAGAAAGTCCAAAAGAAGCAGTGCCGTTGTTACTACACTGCCCATTATTAATTATTTGAGGTTTAAAAATTGGTTCAAATATTGTCGTAGTAGTTGTAGGCAATGTTGTAGTAGTCGTAGTTGTAGTAGTCGTAGTAGTAGTTGTTGTAGTAGTTGTTGTAGTAGTTGTTGTTGTGACTACACAGCTTGCAGTATATGAAAGAGTTGGATCAACACCTGGTATATCTGTATCTTCTGTTACCCAATTATTATTGTCATGTGATCCACCTGATTTTCTTGAACTGTATCTCCATTGGATACTTTCACCATCAGCAAGTACAGGACCATAATAAGTCTCAGATGAATTAGCAGCTACTTCCTCATCGTTCTTTAATGAATTCCAGGTCGATCCTCCATCAAGTGAATACTCTACTCTGTAAAACACAGAAACAGTTGAATCAGAACCGCTATTAAGAGTTATTGAAGGTGTTTGTGTCTGAGAATCAGAACATGATCCTAGTGAAGTTGAAACACTAGCACAGGATATCGTAAGCTTTGAACCTATCTCTGTCCATGTTGACCCACCATCAGTTGAATACCTGTGTTCACGTCCAGTACCATTTGCTATTGCAGTATTTACGGCAAATACTTGTGTAGCGCCAGCATTTATTGACTTACCACTATCTTCACCTGTAACATTACCGCCAAAATATCCCCAATCGCCAAGATTTCCAGTCACCGCATTGGTTGCTCTTTTTTGTACTAAAAATGTAATGGCAACATTACTTCCGCTGTTGTCGACAGTTATTTTTATTTTACCCATTGTGCCACCCTGGCCTGGGCTATTGTTTTTACAACCATTTGTTTCGTGAGAAACAGCTGGAGCAATAACAGGGCAGTTAATAGTGATTGTTGAAAGCGTTAACTCTGATTGACTCAATCCCGCGGATGTATTTGCAACAGTGTATTTGATAATGACAGCTGTACCATGGCTTTGTGCGGGTACGGAAAGTGAAGAGGAGTTCGTCTGCCCAGCTGCAACAGTAGTAGGAGTTAATGTTGTATAGCTTGATCCACCGTCAGTTGAGTATCTGACAGTAAATGTTCCAGCAGCAGTTGAATTTGTATTTATAAGAGTAATTGGGATTGCTGCACTTCCGCTTGAACAACTTGCAGCACTTGCTGTGGCAGTAGCATTAAGTACAGGACAGTCTATCTCAATACTACTTAAGTTAGTTGTTGAAGCAGATGAAAAGTCGGTGCTTGATGAAGTCTGGTAGCGTATGTATACAACAGTATCGTTTGTAAAAGAAGAACCTTTTAGACTAACTGTAGAAGTTGAATCAGCATTAACTGCGACATGAGAACCACCAATTCCATCAATCCAAGTTGAGTTATCAGTAGAATATTGAACTTTAAAGTAATTGGTAGCACCTTGGCCCGTATTATCCAATAACACACTAATAGGAGCACCTCCACCAGAGCATGTTCCATGTGACGCGGAAACTGCTGGAGTAACACAGGAAACAGTAGCACTATTTAAACTATTTCCTGTAACATAATTGCCTGAGAACGTTCCAGATATAGTTGAGGTCTTATATCTCCACTGAATTGCTGTACCATTATTCACAGCTTGTGTTACAGTATCTGAACCACCAGCTGTTACAGCTTTACTTGCTTCTTTTTGTATCCAGGTGTTTCCACCGTCTACTGAGTATTCAATCAAGAAGTAGGCTGTAGCTTGTGAGGAACCACTATTTGAAATTGACAATGTTGAAGTTTTAGAAGCACCCGCACAGCTTGCAGATAATGCTTGAGATGCGGAGGTTGTAATATTACAACTAACCGCTGAACTTGCATTACCTGTAGCTGTAGGTGTTCCAGTAAATGTTGCACTTGTTGTAGATGTCTCATATCTCCAGGTAATAGTTGAGCCTACAGGTACACTTTGGTTGAGCGTTTCCGTACTATTAATGCCAACCGACTGATTAGCGGCCTTGGTTACCCAAGAACCGCTATCAATCTTATACTCGACTTTTACGTACGCTGTTGTTGTAGCAGAAGACGAGTTAGTAATTGCAAAACTTGATGTTGCAGCTCCACTTGAACATCCCCCAAGCGTCGGTGAGACACTTACATCTATTGTTGGGCAATTAACTACAAAGTCTGGTCCCCAGTTTGAGAAATTACCTGAGAAAGAGTTGGATGTTGTAGAAGTCTTGTATCGCCATCTAATTTGTTGTCCATGCGGTACATTTACAGATGCCGATTCTGTACTGTTTGGTTGAACAGCTTGGTTAGCAACTAAAACTGTCCAGCTTGAACCTCCGTCTAAAGAGTACTCAGCATAGAAATATGCTGGTGCATTTGCTGAATCAGAGTTTGCCATATTGAAGTGTGAGAGTTTTGCACCACCTACACAACCATTTCTTGTATTTGACACAGAAGGATCAATAATTGGGCAATCAACAGTTGAACTTGCATCAAAGGTAGAGAATAAAATACCGCTAAATGA
>CACJIM010000018.1 GCA_902593475.1 uncultured Candidatus Actinomarina sp. | reverse complement strand
GATCAACAGTCTCACAGCCTTCGTAATATCTACGTCCTGGAAAACCCTCAGAATATTTATTAGTCAATATTGATCCAGATGCTTCCATGACTGCTTTTGAAGCAAAATTTTCAGAAGCTATAAGATGAATATGTGTATTTTGTCTATTTAAGTCGTTATCAATTAACTCAGAAATTTCTGCATCTACATTATTAAGTGATTCTTGGGAAGCGCCTTTTTTATTCATGATATGTATTCTAACAGTAACTTGGAGGCCATTTAAGTGGGCCTTCTCTTAAAATTTCTCCACCCTCGACACGAAAATCTATGATAGTTGATCCACTTCCGTGAACAGAAGCTCCTTCAAGATATTCTGCAACATTTGGGCCAAATATTTCTTCTGCTTCAGTATTACTAGTAACATCATTTTCACCAGAACGGTTTGCGCTTGTAACAGCTAGTGGTCCAGTAATTTTTAATAACTCAATTGATAGCTCATTGTCGGGAACTCTGATCCCAATTGAAAATGGATTTTTTGTACCAACACCATCAGCAAATTCCTTTGTTGTCTCAACGACAATCGTTAGTGGTCCTGGCCAATAAAGCTCTACAACTTCAGGAATTGTTGATACTATATCAAGTTTTTGTAGGTCATGATATGAAGAAACAAGAATAGATAAAGGTTTATCTTCATCTCTTCCTTTTAAGTCAAAAATTTTATTTACAGCTTCCTGACTATAAGGATTAACTCCAATTCCATAAACGGTCTCTGTTGGAATACCTACTACTTGATTATTATTTATTGCTTCAACTGCAAGATTCAATTTATCGTTTTGCAATTATATACCGATCTCTTTCAACTAAGTCCTTCTCTAATTCTACTTGCTTCCAATGAGAAAGATTATTCAAAATGGTTGTTGCATGACTGGTGTCAACTTCTAAAAATAGGGTAAGGTTTGTTATATCCTTTTCCTCAATTTCTTTTATTAATCTGTTGATATATAAAAGCCCATCAACTCCACCGTCAAGAGCTACGAGTGGTTCATAATCCACTACTTCAGACTCAAGACTGGAGAGAGTGTTTGTTGGAATATAGGGTAAGTTTGCAACAATTACGTCATAATCAACTTCTTCAACGTCATTTAAAAGATCTGATTGAAATAAATTAATTTCTAGATTATTAATTTCTGAATTCTCTTTTGCTAAATCTAATGCTTCAAGGGAAATATCACATGCATCAACTGTTGATTCCGGATATAGTTTTTTTAGCATAAGTGCAATACATCCAGTTCCGGTACCCACATCCAAGATTTTTTTTGGATTATCGGAATTATTTTTTATTAACTCAATTAAAAACTCTGTTTCTGGTCTTGGGATCAAGCACCGTTGGTCAACATTGATTTGAATGCTATAAAAAGGTATATATTCTTCTATATATTGAAGAGGCTCACCATTTAGTCTTCTAGTAAGAAGCTCTGTATATGATGAATGATAATCTGACTGTGACCCTGTAATTTCTTTAGCTTTTTCTCTGAGTCTTGCCAGTTCATGCTCAGGAATTTGTTGGATGTTCATTATTCTTCCAGATTGGCAAGTCTTGAAGCTTCATTATCTGCAATCAAGCCAACAACAAACTCTTCTAGGTCTCCATCCAAAACTTGGTCTAATTTTTTTAGTGTCAGGTTTATCCTGTGATCTGAAACTCTATTGTCTTTGTAATTATATGTTCTTATCTTATCTGACCTCTCACCAGATCCGACTTGCTCTTTTCTGTCTTTTGCACGTTCTGCTGCAGCTTTATCTTGTTCTGCCTTTAAAAGTCTTGCCCTTAAAATTCTCATTGCTTGATTTTTATTTTTTAACTGTGATTTTTCATCCTGACTAGTAACAACTAAGCCTGTTGGTATATGAGTAATTCTTACTGCCGAGTCAGTTGTATTAACACTTTGTCCCCCCGGGCCGCTAGATCTATAAACGTCAATTTTTAAATCACTATCAACGATATTTAAGTCAACCTCTTCAGCTTCAGGAAGTACTGCAACAGTTGCTATTGAAGTATGAACTCTCCCCTGTGATTCAGTTTTAGGAATTCTTTGTACTCTATGTGCCCCAGCTTCAAATTTAAGCTTTGAAAACACTCCTTTTGACTTTATTGCAAAAATTATTTTACTGTAACCGCCCTGGTCTGATGCTGTAAGTTCTATAGGTTCAACATTCCAAGCATTTCTTTCTGCAAAACGGGTGTACATTTTATAAAGATCACCCACCCATATAGCTGCCTCTTCTCCACCAGCTCCAGGTCTAATTTCAACTAATACATCCTTTTCATCTAATGGATCTTTTGGAAGAAGTGAAACTTTTATTTTTTGTACTAATGGATCTAGTTTATTTTTATTCTCAGTGACGATTGATTCAAACTCACTTTTCATATCTTCATCATCTTCAGAATTTATAAGCTCAACCGCATCATCAATCTCAGAAGTTATCTTTTTCCATTCATTAAATAAATCAACAATAATTGATACATCACTATGCTTTTTTGCCATTTCTGCATAACCTTTTTGGTCCTTAGAAATATCTATTTCTGAAAGTTGTTTTTCTATTTCTGGAAGTGAATTTTCAATTGCTTTAAGTTTTTCGTGTAATGAATTATCCAACTTTTACCTCACTTGCTCGTGCAGTAATGCCTTCAAACAATTTTGTATTTTCAGAATTCTCAACACAGTTTGCCATTGATAAAATAGCCACTTCAATTTGATCTTCGGAAGGCTTTTTTGTTGTAATAAACTGCGTCCAGATACCAGGTGCTGCAAAAAATTTTGCAATTAATGAATTACTATTTGCAAAGTTAAATTTCAATATCTCATAAGAAAGCATTGATACCACCACAACATGTAAAATTCTAGTGACCGCAGTCAAAACAATATTGACGTTTGGGATAAATGGAAGAGTTAATAAGCTAATAAAGACTATTAGAAAAAGAAAAGACGTTCCACACCTTATGTGTTCTTTTGGAAAAGTTTTTACATCATCCATCGTAAGGGATTTTTTAGCCTCAAAAGAAGCAATAGTCATATGCTCGGCACCATGATATTCAAATAGCTCTTGTGCATCTTTAGTTCTTCCTATGAGGTAAATGTAAACAATGACAATGAGTCCTCGAAGCACCCCTTCTAATACACCAGTCAGTGATTGAGAATAATTAACTGTCTCTACCAGTAATCGAGGTCCAGCTATAAAAATTAGTAACACAGATACCAAAAAAGAGTAGGTCATAATTTTAGACAACAAACTTTCTTCATATTCTTCAAAATCAGAATAAATCTGATCTGAGAGAGTTATTGCCTTAAATCCAACATACATTGAATCAATGAGTGCACCAAAGCCTCTGATTAATGGGGCAGACCAAAATTTGTTTCTTTTTATTAGTGGGATTCTTTCTTCGTAATATTTGTGAAGTTTGTTATTTTTATCCCTGATTCCTAAAGACCATCCTTTTGGGCTTTGAATCATGACACCGCCAATTACTGCTTGGCCACCATATGCAATATCTTGTTCAGACATAAGAAATTGAAATTAGTAAAGTTATTCTTCTTCTTGAGAAGAAGTTTCTTGTTTTGGTGCTTGTCTTGTACTTGTTGATCCGTACCTTTGCTTAAACCTTTCGACTCTACCTGTAGAGTCAACTAATTTTTGCTTACCAGTAAAAAATGGATGGCTAGCAGAAGAAATCTCAAGCTTTACTAATGGATATTCGTTTCCATCTTCCCATTGAATAGTTTCGTTTGTTTTAATAGTTGAACGAGTTAGAAACGCAAAACCAGCGTCGTCGTCTGAGAAAACAACTTCTCTATAATCTGGATGTATACCTTGTTTCATAGTTCTACTTTACAATAATACTTTTATTACTTTATAAGATTATTTTGCTTTTGCGACATCCTTTAGGAATGCATCATTACTTTTTGTTTCTTTTAATTTATCAATTAAAAGTTCAGTAGCTGCTCCACCTTCAAGAGCTACCAAGACTCTTCTAAGGGCCCAGAGAGACTCAAGCTCTTTTGGAGAGACAAGTCTTTGCTCTTCTCTGGTTCCTGAAGGTGTAACATCAATAGCTGGAAATACTCTCTTATCAGCAAGCTGGCGATCAAGACGTAACTCCATATTTCCTGTTCCTTTAAATTCTTCAAATATAACTTCATCCATTTTTGAACCAGTCTCTACAAGTGCTGTTCCAAGGATTGTTAAGCTTCCCCCACCTTCAATATTTCTCGCAGCACCAAAGAATTGTTTTGGAGGAGTAAGAGCTGTTGAGTCAACACCACCTGAAAGTATTCTACCACTAGCAGGAGTTGCTAAGTTGTGAGCTCTAGCTAAACGTGTAATTGAGTCGAGAAGAATAACAACATCTCTACCTTCCTCAACTAATCTCTTAGCTCTTTCAATTGCTAACTTAGAAACTTGAGTGTGCTCATCTGGTGGTCTATCAAAAGTAGAAAATACTACTTCACCATCAACTGATCTCTGCATATCTGTTACTTCTTCTGGTCTCTCATCAACCAGAACAACCATTAAGTAAACCTCCGGATTATTAGTGGTTATTGAATTTGCAATTTCTTTTAGAATTGTCGTTTTACCAGCTTTTGGTGGAGAAACGATTAACCCTCTTTGTCCTTTTCCTATTGGTGCAATCAAGTCGATTATTCTTGGAAGAATTTTTTCTGGTTTCCCATCCATTTCAAGTTTTAATCTCTCATCTGGAAACAGAGGTGTTAATTTATTAAAATCTACTCTTCTAGCAAGTAATTCAGGATCAGCATCATTTACAGTACTTGGTTCAATAAGTGCTGGATACTTTTCTTTTTGCCTTGGAGCTCTGATAGGACCAGAGACCATATCGCCTTTGCGCATTCTATATTTCTTTATTAAGCCTGCAGCAACATAAACATCTTCCTCACTTGGTTTATAACCGTTACATCGAAGGAATCCATATCCTTCTGGAAGAATGTCAAGAATACCATCCCTGGTATCGCCTTTTTTAATATCACTGTCACCAGAGCTAACGACAGAAGGGCCGTCATCACTGTCTGATTTGCTAATTACCTCAGCTACTTCAGTTTCCTCTACATCTAGTATTTCATCACTGTGCTCAACCAATAAATCTATAAGCTTTGCTTTCTGAAGCCCTTTATGCTCAATACCTAAACTCTCAGCTATTGACCTAAGGTCTGCTACAGGTTTTGATTGTAATTGTGATCTTGCGGACATATTTTTCTCCTATATAAAATCAATTTTTTGGAAATGATTTGTGAATTGTTTGTCTGAAAGACAACTTTATTATATACATATTTTTATTTAAAAGATAATTTTTAAAATTTTTTTGAAAAAGAATACGCTACTGCAAAAACCATGCTTATTAAGTAGTAAATCATTCCATAAATTGCTACTTCCGGCATCTCTAGGGCAATTGAGATGCCTAAAACAATTGGAAAATTTTGACATAACGCCTCAATTTGTAAAGTCTTTGAATTAGCAATATCAATTTTTGAATACTTGATAAGGACCCTACTTGAAACAAAGATAGCTAACAAAGAAAGTAAAGAGATCATTAATCCTTCTCGAATATTATCAAGTATGTAAGTTGCTAAATCTACCGGTGTCCACACTGAGACAACTATGATTAAAATTTTCAAAAATTTATCAAGAGGGTTAAAAATAATATTTGAAAATTTTGGAAACTTTATCTTTACAATCATTCCAAATACAAAAGGAGTCAAAATAAACATAATAAGCTGAGTAAGTGATTCAACTAAGTTAATACTAAATTCACCTGACCTAGTAGTTATCACTGTTAGCCAAAAAATTATTGTTAATGGAGAAATCATTGACGCAAAAGAGGTTAAGAAAACTGATAATGGCACATTGCCCTTTTTAATATGTGATAGTAAACCTGAAACATGTCCTCCAGGAACAATTAGTACGATAACTGCTGCTATTGCAAATAAAGATGTGCTAAACAACTCCGAAATAATAATACCAATTAAAGGAAGTAATAAAAGTTGAATGCAAAAACCATAAATGAGAGATTTTTTTTCAGAAAACAAATCTTTGAACTGCTCAAAATTACTTTTCAGTCCTAAAAAGTAAAATAAAACAGGAATAAATAAGGTAACAATATTTAATGGAAGTGAATTGTTTACTGCCTCAGCCATCTTTTTAAATATATCAAATATTTTATGAGTTTGTGCAAACCTCTATATATTCTTTTAAGTACTGGCTTTCTTCATTTGAAAGTTCTCCAGATTCTCTGTAATGATTATATGCACCACCAAAGTAAAGAACCAAGGCATCGGCAAATTTTTCCTCTCCATCAAAATAATTCCATGCATCTATTCGATAACTCTTGTTTTCAGAGGTGTTACAGTTTCTTGTTATATATGAGAGAGCGTGAGAAGATTCGTGGATCAAAACATCCTCAGCTTGATTTGCTTCAAAGGCTCTGTTTGAAACCCAAATAGACATTGACCAATCAGCACCTTTAGTTCCATCACTATTTGTTCCTGAGGAATCCCAAACTCCATAAGGACATCTACCTACAAGTGATTCAGCGTACTTATGACATCCATTAACGTAAATAACTTTATCAGCTAACAACTCTTGTAAAAGTTCTGGCATTGACAACACTAATTCGTCTAATTGATTTTGATTGTTTCCTTCAAAGCCATCAAAATTAAGATATTCGCCTGTGTACGCATCAGGTGTCTCTTCTGCCTCATC
>CACJIM010000017.1 GCA_902593475.1 uncultured Candidatus Actinomarina sp. | reverse complement strand
GAAGCAAAAAACAAAGCCAATGAATTTTTGTCAAAAGGTATTGGTAATGAAAACTTAAATCAACAGAGACAAACAATAGTTTCCAATCCACCTACTTTAAATTTATCAAGTGAACTTTATGCAATTGTCCCTGAAGCAAGAATTAGTTCGACGGTTGCAGAAATTATTGCTGAAAACTTAATAGCAAATCAAAAGCTTGAAGAGGAATTATGGAATGAACAAAAAGAAAAAGCAGCTGAATCCATAGAAAATGTTACAGTCCAATTCTTCAAGGATGAAGTAATTGTAAATGAGGGTGATCCAATTAATGAAGTTACATATCAGGCTTTGAATGAGTTTGGTTTTCTATCTGGAGAATCAAGGACAGTGCAAACTGCTGCAATACCTATTATATTTGCAGTTTTTGTAGTTTTATATATATTGCTATGGCGTTTGAGAGACAGTATTTGGTTAAATAATAATGAATTATTATTGATGCTTACACTTATATTGATTTCTTCAATATTCTTACGAGGTGTTTCATACTTTTCTCAAGTTTCAGATTTAGAATTTATTCAGTATGCAGTACCTATTTCTTTTGTAGGTATTTTGTCTGTTACTTTATTAAATTTAAGAGCGACATTAATCTTATCGTTATCTAGCTCATTGTTAGCTCTTGCTGGTGGTGGGAATATAGGTTTAGTAGCTCTTGGCGCACTTGGAACAATTGTTCCAGCTATATTCCTATCAGAGGACACTGATAGGTCATTATTAAGACAGAGAATTGTTTATATTTCCTTAACCCAACCACTGTTAGCTTTTGGTGTGTATTTCTTTTTGCGCGATGATGCAAATTTAACTCAAATATTAATCTTTTCTTTTTTAAGTGCTTTACTGGCAAATTTAGCTGCGTTTGCTTTAACTTCATATGTTGAGAGTATTTTTAGACTTACTTCAGGTTTCAAACTTTCAGAACTAGCAGATAGAAATCACCCAGCTTTAAGGTATCTAGAAGATAATGCATTAGGTACTTTTAACCACTCGCTTGTAGTTGGAACTCTTGCAGACAGAGCTGCTAATAAGATAGGAGCTAACAGCCAACTCGCAAGGGCTATGGCTTATTATCACGATTTAGGCAAAACTATGAATCCAACAATGTTTGTAGAAAATCAGATAGGCTCAACAAATCCACATGATACACTTTCACCAACTGAATCAGCAAATATAATAAAAAGCCATGTAGTTGATGGTATTAAGTTAGCTAAGAAGTTTAAAATTCCCGAAATTGTATATCAAGGAATTCTTGAACATCACGGTGATGCAGTCTTAAGATTTTTTTACGAAAAAGAAAAAACTTTTAACCCAAATGTTTCAAAAGAAGACTTTAGACATTTAGGAGAAAAGCCTTCTTCTAAAGAGGCAGCAATACTAATGCTTGCAGACTCATTAGAAGCTGCTTGCAGAGCTATTTTTATGAATGAAGATGCAGATGAAGAAAAAATTAAGAATGTAATAGAGGAAATTTTTAACGAAAAAATTTCTGATGGACAGCTAAATAATGCTCCCATCACATTTAAAGAGCTAAAAGTTATCAGAGAATCCTTTCAAATTAGTCTTGAAGGTTTATATCACCAAAGAGTTCTTTATCCTGAAATAACTGAAGAAGAATAAATAATTTGAAAATTATTTACAAAGGGTATTTCTTTAGCAATGAAAAAATTGCATTAGAAATTGCTAGAGAAGAGTATTTAAAGCATTTTAATATTTCAAAAAACTTTTTATTCTTTTTACACTCTGTTTCTAAAGAAGAGTCTGAAAAGCTTAACAGACACTATTTTAAAAAAAATGTACCTACTGATGTACTTACAATTCCTCTATATAGAAATATAAAAGAAATTTACAAGCTTAATGAAGAAAACAGTGAGGTTCTGGGAGACTTGTTTATTAATAGACAACTTATTAAAAATAATGCATTGAAATATGAAAAAACGATGTCAGAAGAGCTTCAATTAGTATTGGTCCATGGTTTACTGCATTTAGTTGGATATTCCCATGAAAATGAAGATAAACTTAAAATGATTGAAAACAAAATATTAAATAAGGTCTGGAATAATGGAAAAAGATAAGTCTTTAAGACATCTTGCCATAATCATGGATGGCAATGGAAGGTGGGCGTTAAATCAAGATTTACCTCGTACAGCAGGTCATGCTGCAGGTGAGCATTCTCTATCAAAAACTATAGATTGGGCCATAGCTAATAAACTAGAATGGTTGACAGTATATGCTTTTTCAACTGAAAACTGGCTCAGGTCTGAAGAGGAAGTTGATTTTTTAATGTTTTTCAACAGAGACATATTAATTCGAAGAAGAGAAGAGTTCAATCAAAAGGGAGTCAGATTTAAATTTTTAGGTGATTTGACAGATTCAAAAATACCAGAAGAAAATAAAAATCTAATGAAAGAAACTGAAGAAATAACAAAAACAAATAGCACACTAAATCTTGTATTTGCATTTAATTATGGATCTCATAATGAAATTCATAATGCAGTTTTAAATTTACACAATGAAAAGATTAATGAAAATCTTGAATTGGAAGATATAGAAAGTAGTTTTTATAATTTTTTTCAATACCCAGAAGCTCCTTTTCCTGATGCTTTACTTAGAACTGCAGGTGAAAAAAGAATTAGTAATTTTTTGCTATATCAGCTTTCATATTCAGAACTTATTTTTATAGACGCTTTATGGCCTGATGTAAATGCAGACATATTAGATGATGTCTTACTAGAATTTAACAAAAGGAATAGAACTTATGGAAGAAACTAATAGAGAATTATTTGAAAAAGTAGTAAAGATCGCACAAGCAAGAGGGTTTGTTTTTAACGCGTCTTCTATTTATGGTGGTCTCAGAAGCTCCTATGATTATGGACCTCTTGGAGTTTTACTTAAAAATAATATATCTAATTATTGGTGGAAAGACATTGATAATGACAACGAAATATCTATTTTCCCTGTAGATACAGCTATTATTCAAAGTTCTGAAGTTTGGAAAGCTTCAGGTCATTTAGCTGAATTCTCAGATCCTATGGTTGATCATAAACCAACTGGTGAAAGATATAGAGCTGATCAAGTACCAGACGATATAGACAAAGAAGATCTCACTGAGCCTCGGCAATTTAATCTTATGTTTGAAACAACTATTGGTCCGGTACAAAATGAAAACTCAACTGTTTACTTAAGGCCAGAAACAGCACAAGGTATATTTGTAAATTTTGAGAATGTTTTGAGAACAATGAGAGCAAAGATTCCTTTTGGAATTGCAAATATTGGAAAATCTTTCAGAAATGAAATAACACCTGGACAGTTTATTTTTAGGACTAGAGAGTTTGAGCAAATGGAGATTGAATTCTTCTGTAAAGAAGAAGATGAAAATAAATGGTTTGATTATTGGGTAAAAAAGAGAATTGAATGGTATAAATCTATTGGAATCTCAGATACCAGCCTTCGACTTAGAGAGCATAGTGATAATGAATTGGCTCATTATGCTTCAAAAACTGTTGATATTGAGTTTTTGTATCCATGGGGATGGGGAGAGCTTGAGGGAATAGCAAATAGAGGCACCTTTGATCTTTCTTCTCATGAAAAAGCAAGTGGTAAAGATTTGTCTTACTTTGACCCCGACACTAATGAAAAAATAACACCAACCGTAATAGAGCCTGCTGGAGGATTAACTAGAACATTATTTGCTCTACTTTGTTCTTGTTATGATGAAGAAGAAGTTAATGATACAACAAGAACGCTTTTTCGCTTTGATTTTAATATTGCTCCAATACAAATTGGAATATTGCCATTAAGTAAAAAAGATGAGTTAATTGAGGTTTCAAATAATATCAAAAATATCTTACAGGAAAACTATAGAACTGAAATCGATGTTACTCAATCAATAGGAAAAAGATACAGACGACAAGACGAAATTGGTACACCATACTGTATTACAGTAGATTTTGATTCTCTTGATGATAATAGTGTGACAATAAGAAGCAGAGACTCAATGGAACAAGAAAGAGTTTTAATTACCGAACTCCCTGGTTTTTTTAGTGATTTGTAATGGGAATAGCTAGGCAATCTATAGAAGATCTTAAAAAAAGGTCAAAAATTAGTGACTTTATTCTTGATACAACATCAGGTAAATTAAGGGGAACAAAAGGAATGGCTCTATGCCCATTTCATGGTGAAAAAACCGCAAGTATGAGTTTTACGGATGTCGAAAACCTCTTTCATTGCTTTGGATGCAAAGAGGGGGGTGATATTTTTAAATATGTACAGGAAATAAACAATTTAGAGTTCCAAGATGCAATAGAGTTTGTAGCAGAAAAATATGGATTTAAGTTAACTTATACTCAAACTAGTGACAACAGCGATTTTAAAATTTATCAAGAAAAGATAGATCTTATTAACAACTATTTTTTAGAGACAATGAAATCTGATATATCCAAAGATGCAAAAGCATATTTACAAACCAGAAGGTATGACAACAGCGATATAGAGAAATATTCAATTTCTTTTATCAGTAAGGATGAAGAAAGCTTTAATAAATTTTGTAAAACAAATGAAATAACTAAAGATGATCTTCAGAGACTTGGTTTTATAAGTAGTAATGGAAACATGCTTTTTAAAAACAGGATAATGTTTCCAATATTAAGTTTTAGAAACAATATTATTGCTTTTGGAGGAAGGGCAATAGACGATTTTGGTCCTAAATATTTAAATTCTTCAGATTCAGTACTGTATAAAAAAAATAGAAATCTCTACTTTACTAATGATTTCATAACTGCAACTAAAAAAAAGGGATATGCATTTATTGTAGAGGGTTATTTTGATGTTCTTTCTTTAAACAAGTTAGGTTATGCAAACTCGGCATCTCCATCAGGTACAGCATTAACCTATCAACAATTAGAATCTATCTCAAAGTACACAAGTAAAATTCTTATTTGTTTTGACAATGATGAAGCTGGTTTAAAAGCAACTGAAAGAGTCTTAGAAATTAAAAACCAAATTTCAAAGCAAGTTGAAATTCACTGCTTAAATCTTCCTACTGAATACAAAGACATTTCTGATGTTTTCGAATCAAAACCAGAAACATTTGATGATATCTTAAAGGATAATGACGAGATAATTGAATACTTATTAAACAAATTTCTAAAAAAAGAGTCAAATAAAAAAAGCGTCTTTAATTATTTCAGAAAGATTACCGCTAAATTAAGCCCTTTGGAAGTTGATATTGCTTTAGATTTATTGTCTACAAAGTTAAATACTGAAAAAGAAATTCTAAAAAGGGAGCTTAACTTTCATACAGAGGAAGAGTTTGAACAAGTAGGTCAGACATCATTAAATTCTGTTTCAATATTTAAAGACATTGTTACTTCAAATATTGTTCAAAATAATTTTGAAATATCAAAAAATGAAAAAGAAATTCTGTCTTTAAACAGTGAGTACGCTGAGTTAATAAGCACTCTTCAAAATGACAAAAACAAAAGCAAAGAATATCAAAATATTTCCTTCTTACCAGATCAATATGAAGAGGCAGTTGTTAGGTTATATCTTCATTTTGCAAATTTTAAAATTGAAACATTAATAAATAGATTTGAACAACAGGAAGATAAGGATTTCTCCCTATTACAACAAGTTGAAGACTTAAAAAAGAAAAAAGAAATTTATCAGAATACCATTTGAATTCTAGTATTATTAATTTGCTATCCGAGGTAGCTCAATTGGCAGAGCAGCGGACTGTTAATCCGTTGGTTGTGGGTTCAAGTCCCACCCTCGGAGCTATACATTAAATTTTTCACTATAATTAAAGCGAATGGAGGAAAAATGGATTATCTCGCAATAGTTAAAGAAAGAGCTGAAGGAAAAGATCTAAGTGTTTTAGGTGGTTCAGTTAAATTTGTTGCTGACGATACAATTGTTTTTATCGATGGTGTAAATGGAGAAATTTCATCAGACGATAATGAAGCTACTTGTACAGTTACAACCGATACTGAAACTATGCAAGCAATTATGGATGGATCTTCAAGTCCACAAGCAGCTTTTATGACTGGTAAATTAAAAGTTGCTGGTGATATGAGTCTTGCTCTTAAAGTTCAATCAATAATTTCTTAGTTAAAAGGGCCTGTAGCTCAGTTGGTTAGAGCAACGGACTCATAATCCGTCGGTCGCAGGTTCGAGTCCTGCCGGGCCCACTTGAACACTATTATGAACAATGTAAAGTTAAATTCTAAAAGCATTGGTACAGTGTTTGCTTTAACCCTTTTGATACCATCCAATTTAGGTATTAATTTTTTCGGTATAAATTTTGAAGATGTACCATTAATCTTCCTATTTTTTTTACTTTTTTTTCAGAAGGTTAAAAATTTTAATATCAGAAGTTTTGATAAATTCTTTTCTGTATTTTTTATTTTTTTTGTTGTATATACAACATTTGTATCAAGTAATTTTGAATTTTTTAACCAAGTTAATTTAAGATTTTATTTTTATTATCTGCTTAGCTACTTTCTTGTTGATTTTTTAAGTTTTAATAAAGACTCAGTTCTAGATATATTTCACTCATTATGGATAGTTATGCTCGCTAATTTTACTTTGATTGTGTTTCAATTTCAGCTTCCTGGAACAATTGATGGATGGATTTTAAATAATACTGGTAGCAATAATCAATTAACTTCCGGAAGATTGGGAGGTTTTCAAGGTGGTGGCCCCAATGTTATTGGAATAATCTGTGCAATTTATTCTATTTTTTGTGTTTACAATATTTTGAAATCGAATAGTCCTAAAATTTATGTTTATAAAAATTATTCAAACACAATTTTTTTATCTATCGCAATAATAAATTTGTATTTTACTTATTCTAGAGGT
>CACJIM010000016.1 GCA_902593475.1 uncultured Candidatus Actinomarina sp. | reverse complement strand
GTAATAATTCTTTCACCATATCTTGATACCCAAAATGTATATATTTGATCATCAGTTAAGCCTTCGTTAATCTGTTCAAGCAAGATAGCACCCATATCGTCTGCATATTCGGACGGAGAATCATAAATAGTTTCACCTTGACAAACTGGGCATAGCAGTGATTTACTCCATTGTTCATATCTAGAATCATTATCTGGAAATAAACTAGGTAATGTGAATAGCAAAACTAAAAGCAAAAGAGTTAAATACCTATTTTTCATTTTTACTTAATCTTGGTACAAATGAAATACTTGAAACAAACAATCCTATCCACATAATAAAAATCCCGTAATTATTTCTGACGATAAGCTTATAACTATTTTCATCAATAAATTTTACAGTTATGTATACATCATTTAAAAAAGTTCTAAATACTGCAGGTGAGCTTATTGCTTGTTGAGAAGAATTATTAAATATATTTAAAGAAGTGAATTTAGTAGTATTTTGATTTGAAATAGGAAGTTTTATTACATTTTTTTCAGGAAAACTTTCTTCAATTGAGTCATAAACAAAGTAAGTTTGATCGTTAAAGCTAAATTCTTCAAATGAATTAATTTCTTTTTCAGTTGAGTAACTTTGACTTACATTCAAAATTATTCCAAAAGCAAAAATAGCTATACCTAGATGTGCTATTTGGCCTGTCCAGTATGTCTTATTGATTTTTGATTTTCTGAAGTTTTTAAATAAGTTATTAACAGTTATAAGAATTAAAATAAATGACACTGCTACAGTAACAACCAAAATATATGAATTATCAAATGTAAGCAGAGTAAGAATACTTATTGCTAATGAGCTATTTATTAAAATCATATTTTCTTTAAACCATTTGTTGATATTTAAATTTTTTATAGTCAACTTGTTTGAAAAAATCATAAGCCCTAACAATATGACTAAAAGAGGTCCAACCAGAATATCATAATAAGATCTACCAATTGTTATTTGCCTGTCATAAAGCGTTTCATAAATTAGTGGGAAAATTGTTCCGATGAAAATAACTAAAGCAGAGGAAAATAAAAAAATATTGTTATAAACAAAAAACCCTGCTTTTCCGAACCAATTATCAATTTTTTTTGAGTTTGAAAAATATTCAGCATTCTTTGATCCAATAACAATAAAAATAATTCCAAAAAGCGTCATTCCAAACAATAGATAAGTTCCTATATTCCCATTAGAGAATGCATGAACAGAAATTAAAACACCTGATCTCGTCACAAAAGTGCCAAATATTGTAGATAAAAACATCAAGCCAACCAATATGTAATTCCAATTTAATAATGTATTTTGAGACTTTTGTATTTTTGCTGAATGAAGAAATGCTGTTGCCAAAAGCCATGGTATAAATGAGACATTCTCAACTGGATCCCAAGCCCAGTACCCTCCCCAGCCTAAAACTTCGTATGACCAGGCAGCACCAAGTGTTATTCCAATTGTTAGAAATAACCATGGTATATAAGTTGTTTTTTCAGCAACTTCTATCCAATCGTTGGCATTTTGTTTTTTTGAATATAACCTGCTTGTCGCAGCAACAAATGGCATTGTCATCCCGACATATCCTATATATAGCATTGGTGGATGGATTGCCATTAGAGGATGATTTTGGAGTAAAGGGTTAGGACCACGACCAATGCTACTTGTTACCAATTCCTGAAAAGGTAACAAACTTGAATTATTACAACCTACAGCTGCAAGTTCAATACAACCTGCAAAAGGAGAGGAGCTAAAAACTGTGTATCCAACAAAAAAGATCATAATTAATGAAAAAATCTTTATATCTATATCTGATGAAATATCTTTATATGATTTTAAATAAAGATACATAAAGAAACTTAAACATAGATTCCATAAAAGTATAGATCCATCTAAGGAGCCCCAAAGAGAGGCAAACTTATATAAAGGGGGAGTAGATTCAGCAGAATAGTTTGCTATGTAAGAGATAGAAAAGTCATTCAAAAATAATCCTATTTCAAGCAAACAAAATAAGAAAACTTGTACAAAAAGATTTAATCTTACAAGAATTTCTGTAAAGATTTCTTTTTTATTAAAGAATAGAATTACTAATAAAACAAAGCTTATCCAACTAAAAATAATTCCGGTGTTGTAAATCATTCCGAATAATTTTCTACGTTATATGTTTCACCATCACTTGATACATATTCATTGTCGTGTTTAACTAGCATATCATCAGCAAGAAAAGTATCATTATCAAACACTCCATCAAGAATCACACCCATATTTTCTTGAAATAATTCTGGCACAAAACCATCAAATATTATTTCAATGTCTTTATTGCCGTCAGTTATTATAAAATTTGTAAATCCACCATCCTTAGCAATAGTTCCTTCAACTACAAAACCTCCTAATTTGATTCTTTCTTCATTTTCTAGTTCAATGTTCAAAGTTTCTGATGTCGTATAGTAATAAATAGTATTTCTAGAAGCAATAATTGAACTTGCATAAATAATTAACCCAATGCCCAAGAGGACAATAATAAAATTTTTTTTCACTCTATTTAAATTTTAGCCCTTGATTTAGGATTTAAATAATTGTCCCATAAGATATCATTTGAAATTCTGAACCTTTTTGTGAGAAATGTATGAACAAGCGTAACTAATAACACACTTAATAAGAGAGTAATCAGTATGTCAGATGACATAGGGGCATCTCCAGAGGCTACAGTTTCTTGGCTAAGAATGCTAGCTTGTTGATGAACTGACCTCCACCAAATAACACTAAAATGCAATATAGGTATTTGAATAACTCCAAAAATTCCTATAAACGATGAGTTTCTAGCTGTTTTTCCTAAATCTTTATTAAATTGTCTTGAAGCAATATATCCTAAATACACAAGTAAAAGAATTGCAGTCAAATTGAGCCTAGCATCACCCCAAACCCACCATGTTCCCCATGTTTGCTTCCCCCAGTAAGAACCAGATAGCAAAGTAACAATGGTGAACACAACACCAGACTTTGCATTAGCCAAAGCTATTGAGTCGTATTTAGATTTTTTAGAAAATAAATATAGTGCAGAATACAAAAAGGTAAGAGTGTAGGCTAAATACGCTATCCACACAGTTGGAACATGAACATAAAGTAATTTTGACGATACACCTTGTGTAACATCATAAGGTCCAAAGATAGTGATGAGTAGCCATACAACAAGGGGTCCGAATAACATCATTGTGATTTCCTTAAATAAAAGTTTGTAAATGAATAAATAATCATAGTTATACCTAAAAACATCATTATATAAATGTTACTTATTTCTTGATTTACACCTAACCACATTGGAGCAATTAAAATTGCAAACCCAATGTAAATTGGAACAATTAAAATAAATTGAACAAATCTGCTATTGAAACTTGTGAACATTTGGAAAAATAGATTTACCATAATTGCATTCAAGCAAAAGAATAAAACAGAGAAAATAATATAGATGATTGAATTGTTTATAGAAGTATTCGTGAAACCAGAAAATAGAATTAAAAGAAAAATTATTTGAGGATAAAAAATTCCAAGTTCAGAAATAGTTTTACTATAAAAATAATCTACTTTTTTTATTGATCCAAAATTTAATTCCTTGATTAGTGTTTGCTCTTCCAAAGGGTTCCTAATAGAAAAAAGTGTTGTAAAAATAATTAGAAATAAAAGTTGAACAATGACAAACATATCATTTTCAACTCGAAACCTATTTTCAGAGAGAATAGGAAAAACAATAATTAGTACACACATTGTTGGTGTAATCAGAAATAGTGATGTGTTATTTCTTAATTCCAAATTTAATTCTTTTTTAATGATGAATTTCTTAATCATTTAAATCTATAGTTCTTTCTATATTTGAAAAGGCATTAATACTTTCTTGACTTGATAAAATTGAAGTCATCTTTTGAGTCTCTCGATAATTTAATAAATCAAATAAAAGCTGAATCCCATTTTCATCTAAATAAACTTTTGGTTCGTCAATACAAAGAATGTCTGGTTTTTTTAAATCTGCAATAGCCAACTCACTTCGTTTGACCATTCCACTTGAATAATCTTCAATTAAATCTTCTTTAAATTCACTTAGTTGATATTTATTAAGTGTTTCAACAATTAACTTTTTATCAATACTTTCTTTGTAAAGAAAATATTTTATGTTTTCTATTAAGGATAATTTTGGAATTAGTGATGGACTCGAACCAATCTCCATAAAAGAGTATTCTCCTCTTTCAATATGTGAATTGAAAGTATTTCCAATAAAATTATTACTTATACACATAAGAAGAGTTGTTTTTCCAGAACCATTTTTTCCAACAATTTCGTAATTATTTGAGACTTTTAGTGATAAATCTAAATTATTTATAACAAGTTGATTTCCATATCCCAGGGATAAATTGTTTGATTTGAAAAATAAACTCATCTTCTTATTGTATTAGCTTCTTTATTTCTAATGAAACGTAAAATTAACAGAAGTTCACTGTAAAAATTTATAATTGTGTAGTTCTCTGGATGAATTTTTAAAAATTCAATATCTTCATCACTTAAGTCAATTTTAAGATTTACTCTATTGTCAGTTATCTCTATATTAAAATTTTCTAAAATTTTCAAAGTCTGTTTATCAAATACATTAATTTTTTCTTTAAAGCTGTTGAATTCAAGAAAATTTTGAAGAAGGGATAAGTAGTTTTTGATTTTTTGGGCTTCCTCAAAATTTTGTTCTTTTGAGTATGAATTTAACTTATCATTTAATCTTTTTACTTCTTTACTTGAATCACTAAAGAATAAATCCAGTTTTTTTCTTAAGTCGTAGTTATATTTTTCAAGATTAAATGAATCTATGCATGCACATTGTGTATTTAGAAGTATAGATATATCACATTTTGTTTTTCTTGAATTATTATTCTTACACCTAACTGTTTCAAATCTATTATCTAAAAAATTTTTAAAATTTTTAGCTTTTGTATAGCTCAAGAATGGACCAATTTGAAAAATTGTATTTTTAGATAATTCAATTTTTGAAATCTCCAAATTAGATTTGTTACTCTTTAGTTTTATCCAGTATATATTTTTTGGTATTCTCCCACTTCTATTTAGTTGAGGTTTAAATTTATTTATCAATCGTTGCTCAGCTATTAATGAAATGAGTTCATTTGGTAGATTCATGACCTTTAAACTATTTGAAGTATTTACAATTTTGTTTGATTTATAACTTCTTGAGTGGCTTAAGTGTGAATTTATTCTATTTTTTAAATTACTTGATTTACCAACATACTTTAAAGTTCTATTATTTGAAAATATATAAACACCATGTGAAGTTGGAATATTTTGTAAATTAAACTTCTTTTTTAAATTTAAATCAATACTGCTAAGAAATTCATTGACTCTCTGAGTACTTTCTTTATTTTTGATTTCGTCAAATAACGACAAATGTTTAAATACTTCATAAGTCGTGAGTACATCTGCTTTAGAATTATGTTCATTTTGATTAATTGTCTTAAAATATTTACTCAAGGTCACGAGTTTATGATTTTTTACTTTAGTTCTCAGCAACGCTCTTGAGAGATTTAATGTATCTAGTGTCATATTATTTAATTCATTAAAGTTTTTTTTGTTCAATTCATAATTTAAGAAAGATAAATCAAACCTTAAATTATGGCCAATTATTACAGAATCATCCACAAAATTTTTAATTTTTTCAATTTCATTATCAATTTTTGGAGAATTTTCTACATGCCAAGGATATATACCCGTAAGGTTTGAAATAAAGAGGGGTATTTCTATTTGCGGATTAAATTTAGAATAATATTCATCTACAACCTCATCATTGAATATTTTTAGCATATAAAGTTCAATAACTTTATCAACACCAGCTTTAACACCAGTTGTTTCAACATCTAAAATGACAAGATGTTGATTTTTTACGAATTTCAATTTATTTTGTTAATTCCCACATACCGATAGCCGCAGCAGTAGAAGCATTTAGTGAGTCAACATTATTTGTTGATCGAATACTTAAAGATATGTGATTAGATGCAAACCAATCTTCTGAAATACCATACTGTTCAGCACCAACAACCAGTGCAAAATTCGCATCAGGTTTAAAATTTTCTAATACAGTTTCTCCTTCTGGGTCTAGTAATATAATTTGATATTTTTTAGTTTCCAGTATTTCAATTATTTCTTTATTTGTGCCACTTGAAATATTCATATTAAATAAGTGCCCAATAGAAGACCTGATGACATTTGGATTAAAAATATCTGTAATTTCATCAGAAAGAAAAACATTATTTATTCCAAAAGACTTTGCCGTTCTTATCATTGTTCCTAAGTTTCCAGGTTTTTCTATTTGATCAGGTATCAAAATAGGACCATTAATTTCAGAAGTTATACCAATATGTTCTGTATTAAAAAGTGATATAAAACCATCTGGCCTATCCCTATAAGACATAGCATTAAAAACCTTTTTTGATACCTGAACTATTCTTACATTTGATTTTCGATATTCCTCTAAAAGATTCTGATTATTATCTCCAATAAATAGGTCACTGCAAAAGTACAAGGTATCTATTTCGTACTTAGATTCTATTAATTGGTAACATTCTCTAAATCCTTCTGCAAGAGATTTATTGTTTGATTTTCTATTTCGATTTTTTTTAAGAGATACTAAAAATTTATACTCTGGATTATTGAGGGAATCTATTTGTTTATCTACTGAAAAATTCATTATGTATAAGTTTCTTTTTATTATGTTTATTTTTAGAAATATCTGTGTTGCTATCTTCAACTCCAGCAGTAATCATTCCGATTATTTGATAAGTATCTGGAATTTTAAATTCCTCATGAATTTGTTTTCTATCGATATTATGCAATCCCATAAACCCTGAAGATAACTCTTTTTCTTCTATAAGTAAAATACAATTCATCATCGCTGCACCAGCATCAACATACCAATATGGCACATCCCAATCTTTGGAGTTTACAGCGTTTGTTTTATCATTTTTTGAGTATCTTTGGTGATAAGCCTCTTCGTTAAGCAATATAAAAAATAAAGCTAAGGAATTTGAGATCCATGGAGATTTACCATCTTTAATGAAATTATCCTCATTAAAGATTCTGGATACGTTTTTTATCTTTATTACATCAAAGGTATTTAGAATCTCAATTCCACGAGAAAATCCTGCAGTAGGAATTTTTATTGAAAACTTTGAAATATTTTTTAAGTTAGTATCCTCTAATGAAGTTTTTTTATAGTTTCTAACAACTTTTCTATTATTTAAAAGATTCTCAAGATAAGTTGTTTCATTAGTCATTAACTTGTTGCATATAGTTGACTACGGAGTCACCAACTTCACTAGTGGACATACCCATTTTTCCAGCTGATAGGGAATCAAGCTTTATAGCAGTTTCAATTATGGCTTTTTCAATATCCTCTGCATAATTTTCCTCACCAAGTTGTTTGACCATCATTGCCGCTGCTCCAATGCATGCCAATGGATTGATAACATTTTTATTTGTATATTTTGGTGCTGAGCCACCTATTGGCTCGAACATAGATACACCTTCAGGATTAATATTACCACCAGCTGCAATACCCATACCGCCCTGAATCATGGCACCTAAATCAGTAATAATGTCACCAAACATATTGTCAGTAACTATTACATCAAACCACTCAGGATTTTTCACCATCCACATACAGACAGCATCAACATGGCCATAATCAGTCTCTATTTCAGGATAATCTTTCGCAACATCATAAAAAATTCTCTCCCATAAATCATGAGCATAAGTAAGTACATTAGTTTTTGCACACAATGTAATTTTTTTACGGTTGTTATTTTTTGTATATTCAAAAGCATATTTTATACATCTATGTATTGCATAATACGAATTAATGGATTCTTGTGTTGCAATTTCATTTTCTGTTCCATAATGAATGTAGCCTCCTGCACCAGCATACAATCCCTCTGTATTTTCTCTAACAACGACAAAGTTAATATCTTCTGGAGATTTGTCAGCTAGGGGAGTTTCTACTCCCGGATAAAGAACCACAGGTCTTAAATTAATATACTGATCAAATTCTTTACGTAATTTAAGAAGAATTCCTTGTTCTAAAATTCCTGGCTTTACATCTGGATGACCAATAGCTCCAAGTAAAACTGCGTCAGAATTTTTAAATTGTTCAATATCTTTTTCAGTTACAAGTTCTGCAGTATTTAAATATCTATCTCCACCAAGATCATTGTTAGTAAAATTAAATTTTATTTTGTATTGTTCAGAAGTATTTTCAAGGACTTTTACAGCTTCATTGACGACCTCAGGACCAGTTCCGTCACCTGGAAGTAGGGAAATGTTAAATTCTTTACTCATTTGTTCAACGCATTCAAAAAGGATTCTACTGAACCCTGAACGACATCTGTAGAAACAGCCCTTCCTTGTTTCATTAGGTGTCCATCGTTAATTATTGTTACAATTTCAGCTGTTGCATCAGCACCTTTTGTAATACTCTCAACTCTATAATCTATTAATGTAGCGTCTGATTTGAGAATTGATTTAACCGCAGTAAATGCGGCATGAATCATTCCATCTCCAGTTGCTTCTTCTGTTATTTCGTCATTTCCAACTTTTAGCGTAACGCTTGCAGACGCAAATTCATCTTTACTATTAACTGAGACAGACACAAGTTTTGCACTATCGCTACTTGATTCTACCTGTCCTACAATTGCTCTAAGTTCGTTTTCTACAATTTCACCTTTTCTGTCTGCAATCTTTTTAAAGGTATCAAAAGCATTATTGAATGCATCATCGTCTAAAGAGATACTTAACTTATCGAGGGCATCTTTAAAGCCAGCCCTACCAGAATGCT
>CACJIM010000015.1 GCA_902593475.1 uncultured Candidatus Actinomarina sp. | reverse complement strand
CTGTTACGTCAATAATTGGCGTAGAGGCAGTAAGAGTAACATTTGCACCTATTACTGCTCCTTTTTTTACTCTGACGCCTTCAACAATAATTGAACGGGATCCAATAAATGCTCCATCTTCAACAACCACCGGCATTGCTCCAGCAGGTTCAAGAACTCCACCAATACCAACTCCACCTGATAGATGAACATTTTTTCCTATTTGAGCACAAGAACCTACTGTTGCCCAGGTATCTACCATAGTTCCTGTACCTACATATGCTCCAATATTGACAAAGCCAGGCATAACAACAACTCCGGGCTCACAAAAAGCTCCATATCTTACGACTCCTGGGGGGACAACTCTTATGCCAAGTTCTTTGTAATTCTTTTTAGGTTCTAACTTGTCATAATAAATGAGGTCATTTGCACTAATTTCTTTTAAATTTCTAATTGAAAAAAATAATAAAATGGCATCTCTTACCCATTCATTAAGCAACCATTCATTATCTTTTTGACTGGCTACTCTAATATTTCCCTTGTCGAGTTCTTGAATTGTAAATTCTATGACTGACAAATCATTTTCAGATAAATTATTAGGGTCAATGTTTGATATCTTTTCTTCTAAATTTTCTATTTTCACTTTGGTCTCTTTTTATTTCTTAGATATTATTTTAATGTATGACTAAACAGACTTACAGATTTATTATTCTTTTATTAACTGGCTTATTAGCTTTAGTAATTACATGGGGAGTAACATTTTCTCAAGACAACAATGAAGAATTAGTGTTGCCAAATTCACTAGAAAATATCTACCCGTTACCATACGATCAAGTTCCTCAACAAGCCTCATTAGAGATAGATTTACCTGTTGGTTATCAGTTAACTTTAATAGTTGATAACTATATAATTCCTCAATCAGAAATTCGGTATGTCGAAGCTACTGGTGTTTATATATGGAGGCCTGGACCAAATAAAACTTTTGAAACATGGAATCCAGGAAAACACAATGTGAGAATTAGTTGGGATACTATAACTGGTTTGCCTGATTTTGGTGAATATGAGTGGGAGTTCACTACTTACTAATTAACTTTGAGAAATCAGACTCTGTCAAAGTTTCAACATTTAGTTTTTTAGCTTTATCTAATTTTGATCCTGCTTTTTCACCATACACTAAATAGTTTGTATTTTTAGAAACTGATGAAGTCACAATTCCTCCAAGATCTTCAATAAATTTTGTGGCTTGTTGTCTTGTAAATTGACTCAATGTTCCAGTAAGTACAAATGTCTTACCTTGAAATTTTCCTGAAGAAGTTTCTACAAGGGTGTCTATTTTAAAACCTATTTTTGTTAAGTTGTCTATTAATCTTTTGTTTGTATTTTCTAAATACCATTCAGATAAAGAATTTACGACACTATCTGAAATACCATGAATATTTTGTAAATCAGTCTCATTTGCTTTAAAAACATTTTCAATTGAACCAAAAGAATTTACCAATAATTTGGCTGTTTGCTTTCCTACAAATCTAATTCCAAGTGCAGCTAATAGCCTGGAAGGTTCAGCGTCAATAGATTCTCTTATTGCATTTAGTAAGTTAATAGTTTTCTTTTCTTTCCATTGAGGAAGATTTATTAACTGATCATAATTTAAATTGTACAAATCTTCGAAATTCGTAATTAGATTTTCATTTAATAAAGTTTCAACAGTCTCTCTTCCCAAACCGTCGATATCAAGGCCAGATTTAGATCCAAAGAATATCAAAGCCTCTTTACTAGCAATTTTACATTTTTCCTTGCCTGCACAACGTGGAACTTTCTCATCATTGACAAACTCAATTGAATATTCTTCACACAAGCATTTCTTCTGCAAAGACCATTTTTTTGAAGAACCCGCTCTTCTTTCAGGAATAGAAGATACTACTTCTGGAATAACATCACCTGCACGTCTAACAATTACATAGTCATTTATTCTTAAGTCTTTTCTTTTAATCTCATCGGGGTTGTGTAAAGTAGCGAATGATACCAGTGCACCACCAACATTGACTGGCTCAAGAACAGCAACGGGAGTAATTGCTCCCGTCCTTCCAACTTGTAATTTTATGTCTAACAACTGAGTTGTCTGCTCTTCTGCTGAAAACTTGAAAGCAATTGCCCATCTTGGAGCTTTTGATGTAAAACCTAATTCGTCTTGAGTGATTGATGAATTTACTTTTAAAACAGCACCATCTATTTGGTAATTATAATTATTTCTATTTTCTTCAATTCTGTTCAGTTCTGACTCAACATTTTTTATATCTTTAGTAACAGTTACTTCATTAGTACTAAATCCTAAATCTTTTAATAGTGCTATTTGATCAGAGTAACTATCAATTGCTTGACGATCGTGTTCAATTAATTGGTAAGCAAGAAGTCTTAAATCTCTTTTGGCTGTAATATTTGAGTCTTTTTGCCTTAAAGAACCAGCAGCTGCATTTCTTGCATTTATAAACTCAGAAGTGCCTTCATTTCTTAACTCTCTAAGTTCTTTTACTTGCTCAGCTGTCATTTCTTTTTTATCAAGCTGGGATAGATGATTTAACATCTTTTGATCATTAATTTTTTGATTGTTCAATTGTTCAAAACTTTCAGTAGGCATGAATATCTCTCCCCTTACTTCTACTTCACCCTTGATGTTTTGTTTTAATTTGAGTGGAATATTCATGATAGTTTTTATGTTGTGCGTGACATCTTCTCCCACAAACCCATCTCCTCTAGTAAGTCCCTTTACAAGCAAACCATCTTTATAAATTAAAGATATTGCAAGGCCATCTATCTTTGGTTCTACTGTCAGAGGAAATATTTTGTTGTCCGTTAATTTCTCAATTTTTTCAATCCATTTTGTAATATCTTGAATACTTTCTGAATTGTCTAAACTGTACATTCTTTGCTTATGAGTTATTTGCTCAAAAACATTATCAGGAGTACCGGTTACCCGCTGGGTTGGAGAGTATTCGAAAACTAAATCTGGGTTTTCTAATTCGATTTTTTTTAATTCATTGAATAACTTATCGTATTCACCATCTGACATGATTGGTTTATTTAATACATAATATGCGTGTTCAGCAGCTGTCAGCTTTTCAATTAAATCATTAACGTCCTTACTATTCATAAACGTCTTCTAAAACTTTAGAGGTAATTCTGCCTCCCCCAACAAGTTTTGTGTCATTATAAATTACTCCAAATTGTCCTGGAGCCACACCCATAGTTGGTGTTTTTAAAACAATTTGATAAGTAGATTCATCTATTTTCTCAATTGCACACGGGACATCTTCAGAGTTATAACGAGTTTGAATCGATAAGTTTTCATACTCAACTTCATTAACAAATGTCACTTCATCCAAGATAAATTTTTTGGTTGTAAGCTCATCCTTACTTCCTATGTAAATTTTATTGTTTTCAACATCTATTTTTGTTACATATTTAGCTTCACCTTGGCCGCCTGGAACTCCTTTTCTTTGTCCGATAGTATAAGCATGTATACCCCCATGAGTACCCATTTCGTTTTCATCTTTGTCTACTATTAATCCTTTTGATGAAACATCTATTCTTTTACTTACAAAATTTCTATAATCTTTTTTTCCAACAAAACATATATCTTGGCTGTCTTTTTTAAAGGCAGTTTTTAATCCAAGAGATGCAGCTATTTGCCTGACCTCTGGTTTTGAAATTGTACCAAGCGGAAACTCTATATTTTCTAATTTTTGAGAATCAAGCATATGCAACACATAAGATTGGTCTTTATCCAAATAATCTGCCTTGTGAAGTTCATACGTACTATTGTTCATTACTATCTTTGCGTAATGGCCTGTAGCTACTTTCTCACAATTTAATTTTTTTGCTTGGTCTATAAAATGATCGAACTTTACCGATCTATTACACTCCACACATGGATTTGGAGTCAAGCCCTGTGCATACATGTCAACAAAGTTGTCGATAACATTTTCTGAGAAAGAGGCTGTGTAATCTAGTACATAATATGGAATGTCTAATTTAGCAGCTACTTTTCGAGCGTCTTCAGAATCTGCAGATGTGCAACACCCTGTTTCAGGCATTTCACCATTAGGCCCCTCCCAAAGCTTCATGGTTACACCAATTACTTCATGTCCTTGTGACTTTAAAAGACCTGCTACAACAGAGGAATCTACTCCACCACTCATTGCAACTAAAATCCTCATGACAGTTCCTTTATAGTCTTTTTGACAATTTCAGCACACTTTTCACCATCAGCCTTTTGTGTATTCCAACCAAAACTGAATCTTAGATGGTTATTAATAACTTGTTCATCAACTTTCATAGCTTCTAATACGTGAGATGGTTTCTGTGCACCACTAGCGCATGCTGAACCCCTAGAGACTCCCATCCCATTTAAATCTAAAGCTACCATTAATGTTTCTGAATTTATATCTTTGAATTGTATATTAGATATATGACACAATCTCTCTACATTTTCTCCAACTACTCTTAATTCAATATTCTCTTTGAGGTTATTTTCAAATATTGTTTTTTCGTTTTCAATTAATTTAATATCTTTTTCTAAATTGTTTTGCTGTTCTTCAAGAGCTGCAGCTAATCCAGCAGCACCAGAAACGTTTACTGTACCTGCTCTTCTTTCGAGTTCTTGTTTTCCACCATGTAAAAAGCTAGGAATCTTATATCCAGTCTTTAAAAACATAACTCCAATACCTTTGGGTCCGCCAATTTTGTGTCCTGAAATAGCAGCACTTTCAATTCCAAGATTATGAAAGTTTAATTTTTTTGTAGCAACTGCTTGTACTACATCTGAATGAAATAATGCATCTGGATTGATATCCTTAACTATTTTTGACATTTCTTGAATAGGTTGGACAACTCCTGTTTCATTATTTGCGTACATTACTGAAGCAATTAGAGTATTTGCATTAATTGACTTCTTAAATTCATCAATATTTGTGATTCCTTCACTGTCGCACGAAACAAAATTAACATTAAATCCCCTACTGTGTACATTTTCTGCAGAAGCTAGGACTGCTTCATGCTCAATCTGCGTCGTTGTTAGCTCAGCTGAAGAGTCTTTGTCTATAAAAGGTGTTTTTATAATCCAATTATCTGCTTCAGTCCCACCACTAGTGAATGTTATTTCATTAGGTGCTGCACCAAAACAGCTTGCTATAAATTCCCTGGACTCCTCAAGTATGTTTTTAGCTTTTCGTGACAACGCATGGCCACCAGAAGAATTTGCAAAAGCATCCATTTCTGTTTTTTTGTATGCTTCAAAAGCCACCTCACGCATTGGAGTTGTTGCTGCGTGATCTAAATATATATAATCGCTTTTATTCATATATATTTATTTTACTTATGAACTAATATTGTTTAACAAGCAATGAGTAAAAGAATTAAAGTTTCAACAATTATTAATAAACCTCTTGAAATCGTTTGGGATGAGGTCAAAATAATGGAAAATCATGTTAACTGGATGCAAGATGCTGCAAATATTGACTTTCTATCAGAAAACACATCAGGGATTGACACCAAAATGAATGTATTAACTAAAGTAGGACCAATAAAACTAAATGATGTAATTACAGTTACTCGATGGGAAGAGATGAAAAGTATTGGGGTAATTCACGAAGGAATTGTAACTGGTGAGGGAGTATTTTTCTTAAGTGCTATAGATGTAAACTCCACAAAATTTGAATGGGTAGAAGAACTAAAATTTCCAATTTATTTAGGTGGACCAATTGGTGAAATTTTTGGTGGACTATTATTAAAGCAAATATGGAAAAAAAATTTAGAAAATTTAAAAAATATAATTGAAAAATGAGAAAATTTTTAACAATTCTTTTAATTTTACTTTTAGTTTCTTGTTCAAGTAATGATAACTCTGAAGAGTCAAACAATAACGAAAACCAAACCTCAGAGATAGTTTTTGAACAAGGTTTTGGGAAAAGTCCTAGTGAGTATGTCTCAAACTGGAATAAACTCGTTTCAGAAATTTCTAGTGACGAAGAAACTCTTTTTTACTTTTCTATAAATCCTGACAATGTTCAATGGGCATCTACTGATAGAAATATTCTTTTTTATCAATTTGGACTTAATGAAGATACTCAATCTTCTTTTGTTTTAAATATTCTTGTTGCAGACGATATTGTCGAGGGTGTTGAATTCTTTTCACCTGTAGCAAATGATGAAGTAACATCTCAAAGAACTCGTTTATTCTTTTTAATTATTATCGCAATGTCTGATGACTCTTTAGACAAAGATGGAAGAGAATCCGTCCTCTCTAAAGTTGGTCTTTATGACGAAGTAGAAAATCCAAATCAAATTGGGGGTGGTGTGACTATCAATAATGTTAGGTACGTAATTGAGCCTTTGGTTGATCGTGGAGTCTTAAGAGGTATTAACTTATACTCAACAAGGGATTCTGGATAAACTAGCTGGCAATAACTTCTGTTACCCCAGGTACTTTATCTTTTAATATTCTTTCAATTCCACTTTTTAAAGTTGCAATTGACATTGGGCATCCTTGGCAAGCACCAAGCATTTCTATGTTAACAACACCATTTTCAACAGATGCTAATTTAATGTCTCCACCATCAGCTTGTACTGCAGGACGAATGTATTCGATCGTATCATTTAATACCTCCATATCTACTTCAGCATTTGGATCACGATCTTTTACTTCTGGAAAATTTAAATTTGCCATATATTAATTATATTGTATTTCACTTCCAACCGAACTCAGTAAATCAACAATATTTTCATACCCTCTCTCAATATGATCAATCCCAGTAATTAAAGACTCTCCATCGGCTTGTAAAGCAGCAATTATCAAACTTGCCCCAGTTCTTATATCAGTTGAGTGGACTGGTGCACCGGATAGTTCTTTCACTCCTTTTATCATTGCATGTTGCCAGCCAGATTGTATATCTGCACCCATTCTTTGTACTTCTGGTATCCATTGAAACCTCTGGTCATAAACATTTTCAGTTATTATTGACGTGCCATTCGCTTTTAATAGACATGCCCCAAAAATAGGCTGCAAGTCTGTTGCTACACCTGGGAATGGAAGAGTAGAAATTTCAATTGAGGAAATTTCTTTTACACTATTTATTTCGATAGAATTTTCATTAATAACTAAATCTGCACCCATTTCTTTTAACTTCTTTAATTCCATGGGTAAGCAGTCTGGATTAATTCCTTCAATTACACCTGATCCTTGCGTAGCTAAAAATGCAGCAAGGTAAGTTCCCGCAACAACTCTATCTCCAATTACTTCATGGTTTGTACTTTTTAGAGAGTCAACTCCTTGAATTGTAATTTCACTTGAACCTTCACCATCGATTTGAGCACCCATATTTTTAAGCATCTTCACTAAATCAACAACTTCTGGTTCTCTTGCAGCATTTTCAATAATTGTTGTTCCATCAGCTAATACAGCTGCCAATATTGTGTTCTCTGTTGCCCCAACTGAAGCATAGGGAAGATTGATTTCAACACCTTTTAGTCCATCGGTTTTTCCAATAAGCACACCGTGATCTAGTTCAAACTTAGCACCCATTTTCTCTAGTGCCTCAATATGCATCTTGACAGGTCTTGGGCCGAGCTGATCACCACCTGGAAAAGCTATTTTAGCTTCACCTTTTCTTGCTAATAAAGGGCCTAAGACGATAATTGAAGCTCTCATCTTTTGAACAACTTCATACGGGGCTTCTACTGAAATGTCTGATGGAGAATTAATCTCTAAAGTTTTATCATCAAGTTTTGATGTTATTCCAAGAACATCTAGCACTTCTTGCATATAATAAACATCTGCAATGTTTGGGACATTTTCTATTTTATATACACCTTCTGAAAGTATGGGAAGGATCATTTGTTTTAAAACAGCATTTTTTGCACCAGAAACTTCAATGGTTCCTGTTAATTTTTTTCCACCAATTATTTGAATACTTTTTTCCACTAACATTGATACTACTTAAAAAATAAACGTAACAAAAGAAATGATGAACTCATTAGAAATACTTAAGGAAAACAATCATATTGATTGTTCAAATACACTTCTGGATTTAATAAGCTCTGAAATCAATGACTCTGAAAACTATAGTCTTGGATTGTCAGGTGGAAGCACGCCTAAGTTTTTTTATGAATTATTTGCTGAAAAATATAAAGATTATTCAAATATTTATCTATGGACTGTTGATGAGAGGCATGTAGATATAAATGATGAAAATTCTAATCAAAGAATGATTAATTCAATTTTCAGTAATTCAAATCTAAATATCATTGAATACTCTTACGAAGAAGATCCAAGCCATTCTGCTAAAAACTACGCCACTACAGTTTTTAGCAAAGTTGATAAATTTAATGCAGCAATATTAGGGGTTGGAGAAGATGGTCATATTGCGTCACTATTTCCAGATACAACTGCATTAAATGCTGATAAGAAAGGATTTGTACAAAACGAAGTAAATATTCTCACTAAATGGAGAGTTACTTCTACTTTTGAACTACTAAAAAATATTGAAAACGTATATTTACTTGTAACAGGTGATAATAAAAAAGAGATTATTAAAAAAATAGGTAAAGAGAATAATTTACCTGTAAATAAATTAATTCGTTTAAGAAAAAAAACTGTTTTATTGACTGACCAATAAATTTTATTATTTATATAATACTTCTAGAGTCATCTTTGTGTCAGTTTGAACCACTACACTAATCCTTCTACCCTGTTGGATGGTGACTCTATTGTTCTTAAGAAGGAATCTATGTTAAGCTTCAAAGCCTGTGAATTTTAAAAATCTTTTACTAGCTTTTGTAACGTCTTCAATTTGGGGATCATCTTTTTTGATGATTAAGTATTCATTGGAAGAACTTAATCCATCTGATATAGCTATCTACAGAATTTTAATAGGTGCTTTATTTATTAATTTCTTTGTTAGAGCTAAAGAAAATATCGTCAAAACTGATAATATAAAAATTTTTATAATCTCATTTTTTTGGATGGCTCTTCCATTTTATATGTTTGGCATTGCCGAACAAACAATAACATCTTCATTGGCTGGATTAATAAATGGATCAACTCCAATTTTTGTTGCTTTTATTGCTGTTGTGTTTTACAAGTTAAAAGTTACAAAAATTCAAGTTTTGTATATTTTCACTGGGTTTATTGGGGTGGGACTTATTTCTTTAAGTGGAGGAATTAATGACGTTTCTTTTGAAATTGGTTTTCTTTATGCATTGATTGCCTCAATATCATATGGCATCGCTGTAAATATGGTAGAACCATTAATTCAAAAATATGATTCATTAATAGTTATAAAAATGGTAATAAGATATGCATTTATTATCTCACTTATAATGTTAGGGCCTACTGCATCGTTTAAGTTACCAACTGTCGAAGTTTCACTAATTCCAATGCTCATATTGGGTATTGGAGGAACTGGAATAGCGTTTCTAACATATTATAAATTATTAGAGAGTGTTGGCAGAATATCTAGTTCATTTATTGTGTATATGATTCCTATTTTTTCTATTTTCTTTGGCTATCAATTTTTAAACGAGATAACAAATTCAATTCAATTTATAGGAATTGGTGTAATATTATGTTCTGCTTTTCTATATTCAAGAACCTAAGATTTTCTTATTTCAACAAATTCTGATTCAGCAACAGCAGCTAACGTACCATTATCTAAATAAAGTTCTCCTTTATATAAACTATCACGACCATCAATGCTCTCCCTCCAAGCAACCGCTGTGACATGTTCAGTAGAAGGACCAACGGGTTTTAAATATTTTATTGAAAAATTTTTACTGACTGCTCTTTGACCTAGTAAAACAGTTAGGGGGCCCATAGTAATATCTATCCATGAATCAATAATTCCACCAAGTGTTGTTGGGAGGGGGTTGAAATATCTTTCACGAACAGGAAACTTACACCTTAATGTTTGTTTTTCTTTATTAAAATCTAAAAACTCACCTTCTAGCTCAACCCATACATTCGGAACTGGCATACCTTCGTTTTTTAACCGATTTTCGAGATTATCCTCAACCATCATGTAATAATAGCAACTTATTATGAATAAGCTGTCTTGGCAATCAAGACAGCTTAAACAGGGTTAATTTGATAATACTTTTAGGGTAAGACAGTTTATGTGCCTTTTGGATGCCAGACTGTTTTAGTTTCAAGGTAAGGAAGAATGGATGAAAAGCCTTCTGTAGATGGTTGTGAAAATACTCTTTTAACAGATTCCGAAGCATTCTGCTCTATAGTTTTTAGTCCTTCATTGTCTAGTTCTTTATGGAGTGCCACTAAATTTATTTCTACATGTTTACTTACATCATCAAGAATATTTTCGAATTTTCCAGAAAGGATATTCAAAGATCCAGATGGAAAATCAGAATTATTAATATCCTCTGCAAATTTTAATGCCATAACACTATTTTCTTCAGAATATGATATTACTGAACAACCAACTGTTAATGATGGGAGAATACTCATTAATAACTCATTTAAAGATACATTTGAACCACTCAATGAAAATACAACACCTATAGGGTTTTGATGTGAAATATTAAAATATTCCTCAGAGACAGGATTCAGATTACCTGCTAATTGTTCCCATTTATCAGCTAATCCAGCAAACCAAACTATATTTTTTATGGATTCATCTATATCTTTATTTGCTTTTTGTTTTGTAAAACCGTGATCCATAAGTAGCTCAACATAACTTTCTTTATTTCCTTCAATCATCTCTGATAAACGATAAAGAATTTGCATTCTTAAATAAGGAGTTGTTGAAGACCATTTTTTATACCCATTTTTAGATGATGTAACTGCATCTCTAATATCTTTTTTTGAAGTTAACGGCAATTCATAAAATTCATTTTTTAATTCCTTAGTATATGTTTTTCCAGACTCTGAACGTACATATTTACCGTCAACATAATTCTTATATGTTTTCTTAATATCTATCATGATGATGCCTTTAAGTAAGAAAGAAGTCCATGCCTTCCACCTTCTCTTCCAAATCCAGACTCTTTATATCCCCCAAAAGGAGACGAAGGGTCAAACTTATTGAATGTATTAGCCCAAACAACACCAGCCTCAAGCCTATCTGCAGTCCACAATATTTTAGAACCTTTTTCGGTCCACACACCAGCTGATAAACCATATTCAGTATTATTTGCTATTTCAACTGCTTCTTCTGGTGTCCTAAAAGTTAAAGTTGTCAAAACAGGGCCAAAAATCTCTTCTCTCGCAATTGAGTAAGAAGGTTGAACATTAGTAAACAAAGTTGGTCTAAACCAAAATCCATTACCTGGTAATTCACATTCAGTTTGAAACAATTCGCCACCATCTTCAACGCCCTCATTGACTAACCCCGTAATCTTATCTAACTGTTCTTTTGAGTTTATAGCGCCAATGTCAGTGTTTTTATCTAATGGGTTTCCAACTCTAAGCGACTGCATTCTTTTCTCTAATTTTTTAATAAATTCATCATGTATTGACTCTTGAAGAAGCAGTCTGCTGCCAGCACAGCATACATGACCTTGATTGAAAAATATACCATTTACTACTCCTTCGACAGCTTGATCGATTGCAGCATCTTCATACACAATATTTGCAGCTTTGCCTCCTAATTCAAGAGTAAGCCCGACATCTCTACCAGCTAGTGATTTCTGTATAAGTTTTCCAACTTGAGTAGATCCTGTGAAAGCAATTTTATTTATATCTCTGTGATTAACTATAAGTGAACCTGTTGACCCATCTCCTGTAACTATGTTGACAACTCCAGGAGGAAGGCCTGCTTGTTCACAGATTTCAGCAAATAATAAAGCAGTCAGTGGTGTTGTTTCTGCAGGCTTTAACACAACTGTATTTCCGGTAGCTAAAGCAGGTGCAATTTTCCAAGCAAGCATTAATAATGGAAAGTTCCAGGGTATTATTTGACCTACAACGCCATATGGTTTCAGGCTTTTTGTTGCCCAAGAAAGATCTAATTTGTCTGCCCATCCAGCAAAATAGAAAAAATTAGCCGCAACCTGTGGTAAATCAAAATCTCTGGACTCCTTAATTGGCTTTCCACCGTCAAGAGATTCTAAAACTGCAAATTCTCTTGATCTTTCTTGAATTAACCTAGCTATTTTAAATAAATATCGTGATCGTTGATTTGGTGTCAGTTTAGACCAAACTTCAAATCCTTCTTTTGCAGACTTTACGGCACTATTTATGTCTTTTTCATTTGATAGTGGGACTTTTGATAATAATTCTTCTGTTGAGGGTGAAATAGTATTTATATATTTTTTACTCTTTGGTTCTACAAATTTACCACCAATATAATTTGTATACTTTTTTTTAATAGACACTATGTCTGGTGATTCTATAGATTCTGAGTATTGCCAATCAATCATATTAAATCATCCCCTAGGAAAATAATAGCCAGCTTGATAGGCCCCTGTTTTTAGTTTTTTTATTTGTTTTAATACATCATCTAGAAGGCTTGATGCACCAAATCTAAATAACTCTGGATTCAACCAATCAGACCCCATTTCTTCATTTATCATTACTAAATATCGAATGGCATCTTTTGCATCTCTAATGCCTCCTGCGACCTTGATGCCAGCTTTTACTCCTGTCATAGATTCAAAATCTAATACAGATTTAAGCATTACATAACAAGCTTGTCTTGAGGAGCCGATAGATAATTTACCAGTTGATGTTTTTATAAAATCAGAACCAGCAGCTAATGAAATTAAACTAGCTTTTCTTATATTTTCATAAGTTTTTAAATCACCTACTTCAAGTATTGTTTTTAAGTGAACATCTTGGCACACCTCTTTTAAAGCAACTATTTCGTCATATACTCTTCTATAGTCTCCCTCAAGAAAAGCTTTTCTATTAATTACAATATCTATTTCATCTGCACCAGATTCAATAGCATATTTTGTATCTAATAATTTTGACTCCATAGGCACTTGTCCACTTGGAAAATATGAAGATACTGCCGCAACTTTAACATCAGAGTTTTGTACTTTCTCTTTAGCAGTACCAACTAATGAAGGATAAACACACACTGCTGCAACACTTGGCACTGAAGAGTCTAAAGGGTTAGGTTTAATTGCTTTTGCAACCATTTGAGATATCTTACCTTCGGTATCTTCTCCTTCAAGAGTTGTTAGGTCGCACATCGAAACAATCATATTTAATGCTTCTAATTTTGAATCTTTTTTAATGCTTCTTGTTGCAAGTGAGTTTACTCTTTCATTTAATCCAACGGAATCAATGCGTGATTCGTATACCATTTCCAAAACATTGGACCACTGTATTGAAAGATCAGAAGTTTTTATATTTCCCATAATTTTATGCTAAATGATTATATTTTTTTTAGTAGTACTAATTAATCTAAAGCCTTGACATTTTCTGGCTTGAGTTGAACAGAGTCTTTTTCGACTTCTGCAATTCCGCCAAATACAGCAAACATATTTTCCCAATTATCGAATTTATCTAAAATCTTTTTAGCTGTTTCAGAGTTTGTTTTTTCGATATGAATTTCTAATAATGTTTTTAGTTCCAATTTGTCTATGTCGGACATTTTCTTATATTCAGGTGCAGTTTCTGAGATGTATTGTTCAAAGTTCTTTTGTGTTTTTAGGACAATTGCTTTGCCGCCTGTCATTCCAGCAGCAAAATTAAATCCTATGTTTCCGAGAATAACTAAGGTACCACCTGTCATGTATTCTGCACCATGAGCACTGCAGCCTTCAACAACTCCAATTGCACCACTATTTCTTACTCCAAATCTTTGACCTACTGTGCCAGCAATAAAAAGTTGTCCTCCAGTAGCACCGTAGAGAATTGTATTTCCAGCAGCATGATATGCACCTTGCATTTTTCTTCCTTGTGGAATAATCGTAACGCTTCCACCACCCATGCCCTTTGCAACATAATCATTGGCATTACCAGTTAATTTCAAATTAATACCATCTCTAATGAATGCTCCAAAGCTTTGTCCGGCTGCACCAGATAAACTAATTGTTGTTGGATTCTCGGCAAGTTTTATGGATAACTTTCTTAATGTAACTTCTCCTGATAATCTAGCACCGATACTTCTATCTTCATTTGAAATTGGATACTGAAGGAATGATTTCTCTCCTCTTTCTACGGATCGAATAACTTCAGAAGTAATTCTTCTTGATAAACGACCTTCACTGTGCCTGATAAAACCTGGGTGTTTTTCTTCTATCGAAAAGTTCATCAATATTTTATGAAGACTTTTAGACAGATCACTGTTAGAAATCTTTAATCCTAAAAGATCTGCTCTACCTAGTAAATCTTCAATGTCATCTACACCAAATTTATCTAGATACGCCATTACATCATTAGCGATGAATTTAAATAATTGTACGACTTGTTCAGGAGCACCCGGGAATTTAGCTCTAAGATTTTCATCTTGAGTTGCGATTCCAACTGGACAGGTATTTTCATGACATTGTCTAACCATTTTGCACCCAAGAGCTAGCAAAGGTAGTGTTCCAAATCCAAATCGATCTGCACCTAATATAGTCCCAATTATTACATCTTTTGCAGACCTCAGGCCACCATCAACTTCAATCAAAACTTTATGTCGCATGTTGTTTTTTACAAGAGCTTGGTGAGTTTCACTTAGACCAAGTTCCCATGGAGATCCAGCATGCTTAATACTTATCCAAGGACTAGCCCCAGTTCCACCATCACTACCAGCAATAGTAATAATGTCAGCACCAGCTTTTGCTACTCCTACTGCAATTGTTCCAACACCAGGTTCGGATACAAGCTTTACAGAAACAGGGTTATCTGGATTAAATGTTTTTAAGTCATATATCAATTGAGCTAAATCTTCAATTGAATATATATCATGATGTGGTGGCGGAGATATTAGAGTAACGCCTTCAACAGTATGTCTTAATTTT
>CACJIM010000014.1 GCA_902593475.1 uncultured Candidatus Actinomarina sp. | reverse complement strand
CATCTCTTCAGCAATTTCTGGAGATTTCGCATTTACAAACGAAGGCCTGTTTCCTTTTAAAAATTTTCCGGCTAGTGTGAATTGACTAACAATTAGTATCTCTCCTGAAATATCTGTTATTGATTTATTCATTTTCAAATTTTCGTCAGAAAAAACTCTGAAATTTAAAATTTTATTTATCAAAATTTCACTTTCAACTTCAGAATCTGCTTCTTCAATCCCCCATAAAAGTAAATAACCATTATCAATTTCTGAAATAACGTCTGAATCAACTTTTACGTAAGCACTTTTAACTCTCTGCAAAACAACTTTCATAAACTATAATTTAACAGATGAGGTTAGACAATAAAACAATTCAAATGGCATCTGGACCAAATTATGCAGCGTTTACAACTTTATTTCAGAATGGTGTTCCTCAAACACATGTGATGTGGGTTGATACAGATGGTGAAAATATATTGATCAATACAGAGATACATAGATTCAAATATAAGAATATTGTAAAAGATCCCAGAGTCACAGTTATGATTTGGAAGCACGATGACCCATTTAAATTTGTTGAAATAAGAGGTGAAGTAATCGGAGAAATTAGTGGTCAAGAAGCGAGAGACAATATTGATAAATTATCACAAAAATACTGGGAGAAACCTTATCCATTTCCTATACAAACGGAAAGAATTGTACTGGTAATAAAACCAAACAAGGAAGTGATGTTTAATCTAAAAGACGAAGATTTCGAGTAAGTTAGTCTTTTTTGTACTCGTAAAAGCCTTTGCCAGTTTTTACGCCTAAATCACCTTTCATAACTTTTTCTTCTAAAAACTTTTTTGGTTCATCTTTAGGGTTGCCAGATTCTTCAAATTTTTTCAATTTAGCATAGTAATGTATATCTAATCCAGAATAATCTGAAAGTTCAAATGGACCCAAAGGATGATTTAACCCTTTTTTAATAGCAAGATCTATATCTTCAAAATCTGCAATCCCTTCATCGTAAAGTTCATAAGCTTCATCTACTAGGGCTGCCAACATCCTGTTTACAATAAACCCAGGGGTTTCCTTTTTAAGTACAACTACTGATCTACCCATATTTTCACTAACAGTTTTGGTACGTTCTAAAACTTCTTTCGATACATTGGATGGATATGAAATTTCAATTAAATCCATTCGTATTGGTGGATAGAAAAAATGCATGTTTATAAACCTTTCGGGATGGTCGCAATGCTTTGAGATTTCAGAAGCTTGTATAAAAGAACTATTAGTTGCCATTACAACCTCTTGATTCATCAATTTTGAAATTTGTTTAAAAATTTCAAGCTTTACATCAAATCTCTCAACTACAGCTTCTATCACAAACGTTTTGTCATCTATTACATCTTCAAGTGAATAATTGAGGCCCAGATTTTCTTTGTAGGAATCTAATTTATCTTCAGAATATATTTTTTTGTCTATTAAGTTTTTGATGTTTTCTTCAACAAATTTATATCTATATTCTAAATTTTCTTTATTTTCATCATATATATTTGTTTTATAACCAGCCATCGCAGCTAAAGCTGCTATTTGGCTTCCCATTTGCCCTCCACCAATTACTGCAATTTTTTCGTTCATGTGTGTTTGTTTATTTCACGTCTTGCAATAGATCTTAAGTGCACTTCGTCTGGACCATCAGCAATTCTTAAAGTTCTAACACCTGCTGACATTTTTGCCAAAGGAGTATCTTGGGAAACACCCATAGCTCCATGCGCTTGTATAGCTTTATCAATTACATAAGAGGCAGCTTCGATGACTCCAACTTTTATTGCAGATATTTCAATTTTGGCCTGTTCTTTACCAACGTTATCAATCAACCATGCTGTTTTTAAAGTAAGAAGTCTAGCCTCTTCAATTTTAATTCTTGATCTTGCAATCCAATCTTGCACTACACCATGATCGGATATTTTTGTACCAAAAGTTTCTCTAGACAATGCTCTTTTTATCATAAGTTGAAGAGCTCTTTCTGCCATTCCAATTGTTCTCATGCAGTGATGTATTCTTCCAGGACCTAATCTCGCTTGGGCAATTTTAAAGCCCATACCTTCCCCGCCTATGATATTTGATTTTGGTACGACAACATTTTCAAAATTTAATTCTGGATGGCCAGTGTACCCGTCATCATAGCCATAAACATGCATCGGCCTAACTATAGTTATCCCTTCTGTATCCATTGGGACAAGAACTTGACTTTGTCTTGTGTGTGGAGGATTTTCAGGATTTGTAATTCCCATAAAAATACATATTTTGGCACGTGGATTAATTGCATTTGAAGTCCACCACTTTCTTCCATTAATAACATAGTTATCTCCGTCTGAAACTATTGAACTTGAAATATTTGTTGCATCAGATGAAGCAACATCAGGTTCTGTCATGGCAAAACAAGAACGGATATCACCATTTAGTAAAGGACTCAACCATTGGTCTTTTTGTTCTTGTGTTCCAAATTCTGCAAGTATT
Organism: uncultured Candidatus Actinomarina sp.; assembly: GCA_902593475.1. Classification (GTDB taxonomy): domain Bacteria; phylum Actinomycetota; class Acidimicrobiia; order Actinomarinales; family Actinomarinaceae; genus Actinomarina. Next base: position 13,719 of record CACJIM010000014.1, on the reverse strand, counting down.
TCCATGTTTCCAGTATCTGGAGCAGAACAGTTAAATACCTCAGGTGCCCACCAAACCTGTCCAGTTATTTCTGCTAATGGTGCATAGTCAACATTTGTTAGTCCTGCACCGTATTCACTGTCGGGTAAAAATAAATTCCATAAATTTTCTTTTCTAGCTTTTTCTTTTAATTCATCAAGTAATTCAGGAATGTGCAAAGGGTCTCCTGAATCTAATATTGCTTTTTCGTAGGCTTCTTCGTTGGGAAAAATATGTTCTTCAAAAAATTTATTCATCTTTTCTTGAAGATCTAATGACTTTTGAGAAAATTTAAAATCCATTGCTTTATTCTATCAATTAACTTGAGACCAAGAGAATTAAATCATAAGATATTTGTTAATGGAATTTTTTGATAAAAAAATAAGAAGTTTTATTACTTCTAATGTTGAATTGGAATACCAATTTAGATATGAAAAATTTAAGGTAGGCAGATCGAACATTACTTTTAAAATCTTTGACGATTCAAATAGCTATGTTTTAAGAAGACCACCGTTTGGGGATAAATTAGAGTCTGCACATAACATGCAACGTGAATTTAGAATTATTAGTGAACTGAGTGAAAACAATATAAAAGTTCCAAAGCCCATTCTTTTATGCACTGACAGAACAATTTCAGATGATGACTTTTACATTATGGAATATATTGATGGTGTAACTATTGCAGATAATTTAGTAGCAGATAATTATTCCAATAATGATAAAAAAGAAATTACGAATTCATTCATTACAACACTTGCTGAATTACATACTTTTGATGTTAAAAATTCCAATTTAAATGATTTAGGCAAACATGAAGATTATGTTGAGAGACAGTTGAACAGATGGACTAAACAATTTAATGCACAAAAAGTAAGAGATATTCCTGATTTAGATGTTGCGACAAAATTACTATTCGATACTATCCCCGCACAGCAAAAAGTAAGTATTGTTCATGGTGATTATAGATTGGATAATGTAAGGATCAATAATAACTCTGTGGCAGCTATTGTCGATTGGGAACTCTGTACATTAGGAGATCCGTTAGCTGATATAGGAACTGTCATTGCTTCTTGGTCTAACAAGAATGAAACTGATACTCCATTTATTTATTCACCTTCATTAAGCGATGGATTTCCAAGTAGGCAAGAAATAATTGATATTTATGAATCTAAATCAAACCTTAGTTTGGATGACATTGAATTCTATATAAGGCTATCTTTCTGGAAACATGCAATGATAATGGAAGGGGTCTACGTAAGGTATTCACTTGGTTATTATGGTAATGTTGATAGGAAAGATGTAGATGCATTTGGACAAAGCACATTAAGTTTTGCAAAAAAAGCATCAAATAAGAATCTACTTAAGGAGATATTTTGAAAGTTATTCCAGCAAGTGAACTAGAAAGTCATATTGGTGAAGAGGTAGGTGTTTCTGATTGGTTTGAGGTAACACAAGAAAGAATTAATCAATTTGCAGAAGCAACAAATGATCACCAATTCATACATGTAGATCCCGAAATGGCTAAGGCAACCCCATGGGGTACAACAATAGCGCATGGATACCTTACTTTAAGCCTTCTTACCTTTCTTCAAGCAGACATCGGTTATATGCCTGAAGGGTTACAGATGGCAATAAACTATGGGGCAGACAAAGTTAGATTTATGGAAGCAGTGCCTGTAAATAGTAAAATCAGAGCTAGAAATGTTCTAACTGATGTACAGTACAAAAGAAACGGTAGATGGCTATTAAAAACAACTTGTACTATTGAAATAGAGGGCAAAGATAAGCCAGCTGCAATAGTTGAAGCTTTAGCGATGTATGTAGTAAGTGAATAAAAAAATATAGGAGTAAATAAATGAGAGAAGCAGTAATTGTATCAGCAGCTAGAACACCAATAGGTAAAGCTTATAGAGGAGCGTTTAACAATACCGCGGCTCCAACCCTAGCGTCTTATTCTATAAAAGAAGCTGTGGAAAGAGCTGGAATTGACCCAAAAGAGGTTGAAGATGTTGTTTTAGGTTGTGCTCAGCAACAAGGTTCACAAGCTATCAATATAGGAAGATTAGCTGGAATTGCAGCTGGACTTCCTGATAATGTTCCAGGCATGACAATCGACAGGCAATGTTCATCGGGAATGATGGCAATTGCGACTGCATCAAAACAGGTTGTAACAGATAATATGGATGTTGTTGTAGCTGGAGGAGTTGAGTCTATTTCACTCGTACAGACTGCAGATTTTAGGGTAGATATTGATCCTAATGTTACTGCTCACGCACAACATGCATACATGCCAATGATTGAGACTGCTGATCATGTTGCTGAAAAATATAATGTAACAAGAGAAAGTCAAGACGAGTACTCCCTTCAAAGTCAGCAAAGGACAGCAGCCGCACAAGAAGCAGGCCTTTACAAAGATGAAATCATTTCAACTACTACTACTAAGTTAGTTAAAGACAAAGAATCCGGTGAAATTTCTCAGCAAGAAGCTATCTTAGAAAAAGATGAAGGCAACAGACCAGAAACAAATTTAGAAGGTCTGTCATCATTAGTCCCAGTGTATGGTGAAGGAAAGTTTATTACTGCAGGAAATGCGTCTCAGTTATCTGATGGATCTGCATCTGTAGTTGTAATGGAATCGAAGGTTGCTGAAAACAAAGGCCTTACTCCCCTTGGCTATTACAGAGGAATGGCAGTTGCAGGTTTAGCACCAGAAGAAATGGGAATTGGGCCAATATATGCTGTTCCTAAATTGCTTGATAAATACAACTTAAGTGTTGATGACATAGGTTTATGGGAACTAAATGAAGCTTTTGCTGTACAAGCACTATATTGTAGAGATTATTTAGGCATTGATAATGAAATTTACAATGTTAATGGTGGCTCAATATCTATAGGTCACCCGTATGGAATGACCGGTGCAAGAATGACAATGCATGCTCTTATGGAAGGTAAACGAAGAGGTGCAAAATATGTTGTTGTAACAATGTGTGTAGGTGGTGGAATGGGCGCTGCTGGATTATTTGAAGTCATATAAATTTACAACTATTTAAAAGACTTGGCATAAAATCTAAACGTATAATTGAATATGAATAAGATTACTGACAAAAACAGTTATTTGAATTCAATCAAAAATAGAGATTTAAAAATTTACCTAATGGGTGAACTCATTAATGAACCTTTAGATCATCCGATTATTAGACCGAGCATTGATGCGATGGCTGAAACATATGAGCTAGCTGTTAGAGAACCAGAATTAGCATCAGCAACATCTCCATATACTGGTGAAAAGATAAATAGATTTTTGCATATCGCAGAAAGCAATGATGATCTATTTTTACAAAATAAAATGCAAAGAAAGCTTGGTCAACTAACAGGTACCTGCTTTCAAAGATGTGTTGGTATGGATGCTTTCAATGCACTTCATTCTGTAACTTTTGAAATTGATGAAAAACACAATACTAACTATCACAAGAATTTTATTAATTTTCTAACAGAAATGCATAAATACAATTTGGTAATTGGTGGTGCAATGACAGACGTTAAAGGTGATAGATCAAAATTACCTCACGAGCAAGAAGATGAAGATGTATATTTAAGAATTGTTAAAAGAACCGAAGAAGGTGTATATGTTAAGGGCGCAAAAGCACATCAGACTGGGTGTATAAATTCACACTGGATGGTTGTAATGCCTACCTTGAGATTGTCTAATAAAGATACAGACTATGCAATAGTTGGTGCAATCCCGATTGATTCAGAGGGAATAACGTATATCTATGGTAGGCAGTCATGCGATACAAGGAGCATGGAGCCTGGTGAATACGATGTAGGAAATAAATATTTTGCCGGCCAAGAAGCGATGGTAATTTTTGATAATGTATTCATACCAAATGAATACATTTTTATGAACGGCGAATATGAATTTGCATCTATGTTGGTTGAGAGATTTACAACATATCATAGAAGATCTTATGTATGTAAATCAGGCGTTGGCGATGTACTTATAGGTGCTGCAGCAACTATTGCAGAGTACAACGGTGTTGAAGAAGTATCACATATTAAAGATAAGCTTGTTGAAATGAATAAGCTAAATGAAACAATTTATGCTACTGGCATTGCTTCATCACTACAGGGTTCAAGCACTAAGTCAGGAAACTTCATTAATGACGATCTTTTGGCTAATGTATGTAAACAACATGTAACAAAAGAAACATTTGAGATTGGAAGAATTGCACAAGACCTTGCAGGTGGATTAGTTGGGTCAATGCCTTCAGGGATTGATTTTAACGAGGGAACAATGTCTGAGGATCTGAAAAAGTATTTAAAAGGTAAGAAAGATATCAATTCAGAAGATCGAGTGAAAATTCTAAGGTTGATTGAAAATATGACTTTAGGTAGAAATGCAGTTGCTTATTTAACAGAATCCCTCCATGGTGCTGGCTCTCCGCAGGCACAAAGAGTGCAGATTAGAAGAAAAGTAGATATTGAAGAAAAAAAAGACTTTGCAAAAAAATTGTCCGGAGTTATTGAGAGGGAAGAATGAAAGCAGTTGTGTGTACAAAATTAGGTGAGCCAAATTTATTAGAAATAAAAGAAGTAGATAAACCAACTATTAGTAAAGATGAAGTATTAATTAAAGTTGAAGTTGCTGGAGTTAATTTTCCAGATGCGCTGTTAGTGCAAGGAAAATACCAAATTGTAATTGATCCACCTTTTATTCCAGGTAATGAAGTATGTGGAATTGTAGAAGACAAAGGTGAAAATGTTGATATCCCTGTCGGAACAAAAGTAATTGGAATTCCTCCAATTGGAGGGTTTGCTGAATTTGTTGCTATTAATAAAAATTTGGTAATTCCGGTTAGCGAAAATTTCAGTTCTTTAGCTGGAGCAAGTTTGCCTATCAATTATGGCACTTCTTACTATGCTTTAAAAAGACGTGCAAATGCTCAAAGTGGAGAAAGTCTTTTAGTTCTCGGTGCTTCTGGAGGAATTGGTACTGCCTCAATTCAATTAGCAAAAGTTATGGGCTTAAAAACCATATGTGCTGTTGGTTCTGAAGACAAAGCAAAATATGTCAAATCTTTGGGTGGCGATGAAATAGTACGATATGATCAGGTTGATTTAAAAGAAACAGTAAAGGAACTGACTGGCGGCAAGGGTGTAGATATAGTTATAGACCCTGTTGGTGGTGAGGTGTCTGAACAAGCACTAAGAGCAACAGCATTTAATGGTAGATTACTAGTTATTGGCTTTGCTAATGGACAAATACCTAAAATATCTCTTAATCTAACACTTGTTAAAGGTGTATCAATTGTTGGAGTATGGTGGGGTCGATGGACAAACACATCTCCTCACGAAACAGCAGAAGATTTTAAAGAATTAGTTTCCCATGTTGAAAATGGACAATTAGACATTGTTCCAAAAAATAATTACAAATTAGAAGAAACTTCCATTGCTTTAGAAAACTTTCTTACCAGAAAAAATATAGGTAAAACTGTTATTAGTGTCTAGTGAGAGGCAAAGTATGGATTCTCACCAGCAGCATGATCCGTAGCATCTATAATGTTTCCAATTTCAGGAACTGCTTCGCGCAAAGAGGCTTCAATACCTTGAGTGAGTGTTACTTGTGCCATACCACAACCTTGGCAACCTCCACCTAGTCTAAGATAAATATCATTTCCTTCAACTCCAATTAATTGAGCTGCACCGCCATGAGATGCAATAGCTGGATTTATTTGGTTCTCTAATACTGCTTGAACCTTTTCAGCTAATTCACCCTTCAATTCGGGAAGGTCTGCAGGATTGCCAATCATTGCAGGACTCGGTGTATTAGGATTGTCCATAGTTAATCCTGGTGCATCTGGGTCTTCGGACATATCCAAGCTCGCACCGTCAAATTTGTCAACATCTTTTGCAGCAATTATTACAGGTAAATCTCCAAAATCAACTCTTCTATCATCAGATCTTGCTTGATCTATATCTAGGAAACTAAGATCATAAGTAAATTGATTTCCATGAACCCCATCGATTTGTAAGAATAAGGCATATTCTTTATCTCCAGGTTCTTGATCTCGTAGATCAATAATAGTTTTCACTGCTTCATCACCAATATTAAATTTAAATTCTTCACTCATATTTATATAGTTTAACCTATTTGAGATATGTGAGAAATTAATAAATTAAAGTAGCTATATATAATTAAGATATGAAAAATGTTCTAATTTCATTAAGTGGTAATTGCTCAACTAGATACGACCTAAATCAACTAACATTTGATGAAATAATTGGAGTTGATAATGGTACAGCTCACCTATTTGATAGATCATTAATTCCTTCAAAAGTTCTAGGAGACCTAGATTCAATTACACCAGTTTTATTAGAAAAAGTAGAAAACTTAAATATAGATTTAAATCGCTATGAGGCAGATAAAGACAAAACAGACTTTGAACTATCTTTGGACATTATTAGTGAGCCAAAAGAAAAAAATATTTACATAATAGGAGGAGAAGAAGGTGAAGTTGATCATCTGTTTTCTATCTTTTCATTGATAATTAATTATGAATTTTCCACAAATGTAACTTGGCTTTACATGGATAAAACTATTGTTTTTAGAAATGATGTATCAATTTTTCTCAATAAAGGTACAAAATTTAGTATCGTACCATTAACAAGTTTAAAGTCGTTGACTATCACAGGAGCAAAGTGGAATGTAGATAAAGAAGATGTTGAAGCTGGTAGTTCTAAAACGCTAAGAAATGAATCAGCAGATAATCAAATAATGATAAGTTGTTCTGAAGGTTTATTTAGCGTAATTTACTAAGACCTTGGAATATCTTTCCAGGCTTTATCTTTGTCTAGTTTTGGCTCACTCGGAAGTCCTAGAACCCTTTCAGCAATAATATTTCTCATTATTTCAGATGTACCGCCTTCAATTGAATTGGCTCTAGACCTTAAAAACAAACTCTGTGTATCTGTAAAGCCAAAAGTCTCATTTTCAAAATTTAATTCGGGTTGTGTCAACTCATAACCTCTTGGGAATAGCAAAGCATCATTGCCAAGCATTTCCATACCAAACTCATATGATGCTTTATTGATTTCAGCTTCATATAATTTACTAGTAGAGCCTTCTGGACCAGGTGTGCCTTTTTCTCTGTTTTCAAATGCTCTAACATTTGTTAATCTTACTGCTTCCTGTTCAATCCATAGTTTTACTAACTTATCTCTTGAAACTGGATCATCAAGTTCTTTATCGTTCCAAAGTTGAACTAAATGACCAGGTGCACCACTTCCTCTTTCACGAACATTCCCACCTATTGCAACTCTCTCATTCATTAATATTGCAAGTGAAACTCTCCAACCATCTCCAAGGCTGCCTAAAATATTTTCTTTTGGAATCTTAACATCGGTAAAATAAACTTCATTAAATTCTGCTTCACCAGTAATTTGTCGAAGAGGTCTAACATCTACACCATCGGACTCCATATCAACTATAAAAAATGTTAGGCCCCTGTGCTTTGGAACATCTGGATCTGTTCTAGTAACAATTAAACCCCACTTAGCTAAGTGTCCTAGTGTTGTCCAAACTTTTTGACCATTTACAATAAATCCATCACCATCATCTACAGCTTTAGTTGACAAACTAGCTAAATCTGAGCCTGAACCTGGCTCTGAAAATAATTGGCACCATATTTCTTCAGTAGTAAACATTGGTCTTAAGTATGTTTGAATTTGTTCTGGAGTGCCATACTCAACAATAGTTGGTGCTCCCATTCCTATACCAAGAATATTTGCAACTCTGTTTTGTTGAGAAATCCCTTCATTTCTTAAAGTTTCGGTAATAATAAGTTGATATTTTGGATTTAATCCTAATCCCCCAGCACCCGTTGGAAACTGAACCCACGCAAGTCCAAGATCGAATTGTTTACCCCAAAATTCTTTAATGTCATCTGTTTGACTTCTGAATTTAATTAATTCATCCAACTTGCTTCTTACTAGCTGTTCTGCATCAGAGTTTTTAGTTTCAGTTTTTACCATAGAGAATTATACATCAAATTTATCTTATTGATTACCCTGTATGGCTTGCTGAATGATCATTAGCTCATCCTCATTACTAAGAGGATATGTGCCATTTTCAATGTTTCTTATTTCTTCAATATTGTCAGCAATATCTTCGGCGGATGCACTTGTATTTACATATCCTTTATGGGTAATAATTCCAATACGAGCAAAACGACCAGCAGCAACTCCAAAGATTTCATGACTTGGTTCACAAACATCTGATGCTAGATATGAAACCATTGGTGTAACTAAGTCTGCACTGAACAATTTACCTACATCTTCAGGTAGTAGTGCCTCAGTCATTCTTGTGTATGCTGTTGGAGCAATTACATTTACTTTGATATTATATTTTGCCCCTTCTATAGCTAATACGTTTGTTAAACCTACTATGCCCATTTTTGCTGCACCATAGTTTGATTGACCAAAGTTACCAAATAGTCCAGAAGGTGAAGCTACGTTAACAATTCTGCCATATGCATTTTCCTTCATCACTTTAAAAGCAGGCTGGGAAACAAAAAAAGTACCTTTTAAATGTACATCTATAATCAAAGATAATTCTTCTTCAGACATGTTTGCAAAACTTTTGTCCCTCAAGATGCCTGCATTATTAACAACTGCATCAACAGTGCCAAAATTATCAATCGCAGTTTGCACAATAGACTCTCCACCTTCTTTGGTTGCAACAGAATCATAATTGGCAACAGCTTCTCCACCATTTGCAATTATTTCATTAACAACTTCATCTGCTGGAGTACTACCAGAGCCTGATCCATCTACTGCACCTCCTAGGTCGTTTACAACAACTTTTGCGCCTCGTGAACCTAAATCAAGAGCATATGCTTTACCTAATCCGTTACCGGCACCAGTTACTATTACTGTCCTATTTTCAAAAGATACTTGTGACATTATTCGATTCCTTCGTACATTGATTCAATCTCATCATTATACATCTCAGCAATAACATTTCTCTTCAATTTCAAAGTTGGTGTTAATTCACCGCTTGAGTCAGTCCATTCTTTATCTAAAATTACAAATTTCTTAATACCTTGAACATTTGCAACTTGAGAATTTGCTTCATCTACTTGTTCTTGAACAGCTTGTATCACTTTTTCATTTTTAGCCATATCTTTAAGAGAGTAATCAATGCCATTTTCTGATGCCCATGTCTCTGCACCTCCGTCACCATCTAATACAATAAGAGCTGACAAGAACTTTTTGCCATCTCCTACTACACAAACTTGACCAATTAAAGGATGTGGTTTCACAAGGTCTTCAATCTCTACAGGGGCGATATTTTTTCCTGCAGAAGTTATTAGAATTTCTTTTTTACGACCTATAATTTTTACAAATCCATCATCGTCAATTTCTGCTAAATCCCCAGTATGAAGCCAACCATCTTCATCGAAAGTCTCCATAGTTTGTTCTTCAGATTTGTAGTAACCCTGTGCTACGTGGTTTCCTTTAACACAAAGCTCGCCATCATCTAATACTTTTACTTCAGTTCCAGGTATTGGAATGCCAACTTTTCCAATTGGATTTAGAACGCTTGGAACTTCAAGTCCGTCAACTTTTAATTTTTTTGAAAAAGACTCAGCAGCATTTCCTGGAACACCAATTGTTGCAGGTCCAGTGTCTTCTGTCATTCCATATATCTCTGTTATATCTATACCTATTGCATGAAACCATCTATGAACATCTTTATTCATTGGTGCTGCAGCAGTAACAAAATATTCAGTATTCATTATTCCGAGTCCTTCTTTAAATTTAGAAAAGACCAGTTTTGCAAATACTTTATCTTTTAAACTAATGCCAAGGGGAACTTTTTCACCTCTCTGTTCATAATCTACTTTCTCTAGACCATTCTTAATTGCTTTATCAATTAAATCCTTTTTGGGATTTTCTTCAATTCTTGCCTGTAATCCACCTTTAAATCTCTCCCAAACCCTTGGTACAGCAAGAAATACTGATGGCTTGATTGTAGGAAGCGCATCTCTCATGTCTTCTAATACAGGAACTGGAAATATCTGACCAACTCTGTATATAGCTTGATAATGGTCTCCAGCTCTTGCAGCAATATGTGCCATTGGTAGGTAAGAGACAATCCTTGGAAATTTTGTTGCAGGAATCATTTGACCAAATAAGCTTTCAATTGTCCATAGGACGTTTTTGTGAGAAATCATTACGCCTTTAGGTTTTCCAGTTGTTCCAGATGTAAATATTAAACAAGCTAGAGAGTCTGGAGTAACAGTAGCAATAGCAGAATCTAATTTTGAACTATCTTCTTGATTAAGTTCTTTTCCTTTTTCAACTAACTCGTGGTAGCTGTGAACATAATCAAGTTCTTTATTATCTTCATAACCTTCTATAAGCACGATCGCTTCTAGTTTTGGGCACTGTTCTTTTGCTGCATTTACTTCTGCAAACAATTCAAGATCACCAACTACTGCAACTTTGGCTTCCATGAGGTTTGCTACATATTCAATCTGGGATGATTTTAATTGTTTATATAAAGTAGATGGAGTTGCTCCACAATACACAATTCCTAGATCAGAAATGTTATGTTCTTTTGTATTATTAGACATAATAAATGCAGTGTCGCCTGGACCTAGTCCGAGTGACATTAATCCTGCCGCTAAATTTTTTGATACATCTCTATATTCTGACCAAGATATTGAATCCCAAGCTGAGTATTCACTATTAGCTGGAGTATTTAATGCTGGATAGTCAGGATACTCTTCTGCATTTCTATCAATAAAATCTAAAAGCGTTTTACCATCAACAGAAGCTGTAATTAAATCTTCCTGTGATTTCAAATAATCGTGTAACTTAGACAAAATATCCTCCCATGAATCTGATACTCAATTTTAATTAAAAAAAGCAAAATGAGCTATTAAATAATAGGATTTATCCTTTTACAGACCCTGCAGTTAATCCACCAGTAATTTGCTTCTGGAAAAAGATAAATAGAACTGCAATTGGTGTTGCAGCTATAACTGATGAAGCAGCGATTACTCCCCAGTCTGCGTTGAAATCGTCTATAAAAACAGTGTTTATTCCAACTGCAACTGTCCATAAATTTTTATCTTTTAGGAATATAGCGGCAAGTATGAAGTCGGAATAAATTCCTATAAATGTAATGACAAAAATTACAACTAATATTGGTCTAGAAAGCGGTGCTATTATTCTTCTGAATATTTGGAAATCAGTAGCACCATCTACTTTTGCAGCTTCATCAAGTGAAGGTGATATTGTATCCATAAAGCCCTTAATTAACCAGGAATTGAATCCTATTGAACCACCAAGGTAAACAAGAATTAATCCAATATGTGTACCGAGCCCCATAAATGGCGCAACATCACTGATTTGAAAGAACAAAAGATATATTGCAACAAATGCTAAAAACGATGGAAACATTTGAACAATTACTAATGTTAATAAACTTGCTCTTCGACCCTTGAACTGGAGTCTAGAAAATGCATATGCTGCTAGTGTCCCAAGAAAAACATTAAAGAATGCAGCAATTAAAGCAACTTTATAGGTATTGTAAAGCCACTTAAAATAAGGAACTAATGGATCTGAAGAAAGCAATTTGTAATGCTTTAAAGTAAGTCCATCTGGAATTAATTTCGAATTAGTTAAGTTTGCAAAATCTGCAATCGAATTTGTTGCAACAAATAAAATTGGATAAACAGCAAATGTCACAAACATTAATGCTATTAAATGTCTCCAGCCATATTCTTTAACCCAATTAAAAAATTTAGATGTTTCCATAAATTCTTTCCAATCGTTTTGTATATCTAAATGAAATAGCTGAAATTATAAGTACGAGTGCAAAAATAATTATTGTAACACTTGATGCAAGCCCAAAAAGATTTCCTCTACCTCCAGAAATTGCGAGCTTATAAGTAAAGGATATTAAAATATCGGTCCACCCAACAGATACCTCACTTCCAATAATTGGAGGACCTCCTCCAGAAAGTAGGAATATTAAAGTAAAGTTATTGAAATTGAATGCAAATGAACCAATTAATAATGGTGATATAGAGACCATCAGCAAAGGAAAAGTTATCCTCCAAAATGATTGAATTCCATTTGCACCATCAACCTTTGCAGCTTCGATAAGTTCCTTCGGAATGGATTGCAATGCTCCTGTAGTAATTAAAAACATATAAGGAAAACCAAGCCATGTATTAACTAGAAGAACAGCTGATCTGGCACTTTCTTTAGTCTTGAGCCATTTAACAGGCTCTATATCCAACATTTCATATAAAGGACCTAGCCACGAGTTAATAACACCATAATCAGGATTTAATAATCCTTTCCATACAAGAGCTGAGACAAATGCTGGTATTGCATAAGGAAGTATAAAAACAGCTCGGTAGATTCTTTGAAATTTTAAACCATCCTTGTTTAATATCATGCTTAAAAGAAGTCCTACTGCAAATGAAAAAATGACAGATAATAAAGCAAATTGAAATGTCCATTTAGTAACAACACCTAAAGGACCCCTAATCCTCTGACTAGAAAAAAGTTTACTGTAGTTCTCGCCTCCTACATAAACCCTCCAACCTGGTTCTATCTCTTTACCTTCACATTCAAAATTATCTTTTACAACTGGGCATATCGTATTGGTTGCATTATTAAATATGGCATCATTCATCTCATCATATGTATAGAGCTGAGAAGTGGAGGTTAGTCGACCTGTAGAGGCACCAAAAACAGAAATTTTATATAGTTGTGCTCTAGTGTTTTTATCAATTACTAGTGAAAGTTCTTGCAGGGTTGTTGAATTAGCTATTTGCTCTTTTCCAGAAAGTTGATAATAGCCATCTGGTGTAGAAAATTCACCATTAATGAAAAGTGAAGGTTCATGGGTTGCATAGGATGTAGAAAAAATCTCATCATCTGAAACTGCTTTTCCAAATAGGATGTTTTCAGAATCTAAATTAGCGACATAATAAAAATTTAAATCTAGATCTTGGAGAATATACATTTCGAATTCGAGTCCTTTTTGATCATCTGGGGTAAATACTCTATCCTCCAAAACGCCAATTGCCTGAGTCTTAGTAAGGATATGTCCTGTAGACCAATTGGTAAATGAAACGTATGTATTGTAAAAAGCAGGAAATACTACAAAAGATAACATAAATATCATACCTGGAAGTATCCATTTCATAGGTTGGAATCTATCAGTAAAGTAAACAATATTTACCAAAATGCCAATAACTAAAATTAACGATAAAAAGAACCAAGATTCAAATGTTAAAGCAAGAGGCACAGCATAAACAATTAATGCGTTGAATATTGCTAATAAGGTATACCTAAAAATTTTTGAGAGAGTCATACTTAAATATATCATTAAAAAAATTGGGGCTCAACAGAGCCCCAATTTAATATTGATTAATTAAAAATTAACCGCCAGCAATTGCATTACGAATTTGTTCTGCTGCTAATTTCATAGCATCAGATGCATTGCTAACTGTTACGCCTGTTTCTTCATTTGTACCATAATTTTGGTCTCTAATAATTAACAAAGCGTCACCGAATGGTCCCCATACACTTCCCATTTCTGGAATGTTAGGCATAGGAATTCCATTTGCAGCACTAGCCGCAAATACGGCTGCTACAGGATCCGCAGCTTCTACT
>CACJIM010000013.1 GCA_902593475.1 uncultured Candidatus Actinomarina sp. | reverse complement strand
TAGTTAATATTCTTGTAACTGCAGTTATGAAGGTCGGATTCTAATGAAAACATTTAAACCAAAAGTGCCTGGATTTTTAATTGGAATAAAAATCGTTATTGTAAATATGTTAAAAACTTTGTCTCCTTTCCATTCAAAACCAAATGTAAACTATCCGTTTGAAAAAGAGAAAGTTGCACCAAGAGCAAGGGGTGTAATCGCTTTGGATCAGGAAGCATGCACTAGTTGTATGCTTTGTGCCCGTCAATGCCCAGATTGGTGTATTTATATTGAGGGGCATAAAGAATTACAACCTCCATCTAAACCTGGGGGTAGGCAAAGAAGTAGAGCTGTTTTAGATAGGTTCGATATTGATTATGCATTATGTATGTACTGTGGAATATGTGTAGAAGTATGTCCTTTTGATGCATTATTTTGGTCTCCTGAATATGAATATTCCGAATTTAACATGGGTGACATGTTGCACGACAAAGAACGTTTGGATGATTGGTTAAAAACTGTTCCAGAGGCTGAAGGTCTAGAAAGCTAAAAATGGAAATTTTTGAAATTGTAACTTATTTCGTTCTTCTTGCGCTTCTTTCAACTGCAATAAGGGTGGTTACAACTTCAAACGTTATTCATGCAGCTATTTCATTAGTTTTTACCTTGGCTTTAACGGCAATATTGTTTTTAATGTTGTCAACAGAGTTCGTAGCACTTGTCTTGGTTCTTGTTTATATTGGAGCAGTAATAGTTCTTTTCTTGTTCGGTATTATGATTACACGTGCTCCCCTTGGTAAAAATGCAGAACTTGATAACGATAAAAACAAAAAACTGGGAGCAGCAATAGCTGGATCAATTTTTCTTCTATTCTCATATATATTAATTAATGGTTTTGGTGGTGATGTTACGATAACATCGGGTTCTTCAACTGAGCTATTAGGTGAAATACTACTTAGTAGATTTGTATTCCCATTTGAACTAGTATCTTTTGTTTTACTCGCAGCTTTAATTGGAGGTATAACGCTTGCTAGAAAAGATGAAGCACTAATTGATGAGGATCAAGTATGATTGTTCAGCCTGTATTAGTTGTTGCAGCTGCTTTATTTTCTTTAGGTATTTATGGAATCTTAGTTAGAAGAAATGCTGTAATGGTTTTATTGTCAATTGAGTTAATTTTGAATTCTGTCAATATCAACTTTATTATGTTTGACACCATGCTTGCAGATACATTGATGCAAGGACAAATTTTTACAATTTTTATTATTACAATTGCTGCTGCTGAGGTTGGAATTGGTCTTGCGATTGTACTCATGTTGTTTAGAAATAGACAAACCGCAAACATTAACGAATTTGATTTAATGAAATGGTAAAAACAAATATTAATTTGTTCGCTGAGGGTGAGGTCGTCTATACAGACGGCGGAGTACTTGCTGAATTTGCTTGGATCCTTGTAGTTCTTCCCTTTGTAGCTGCACTAATTATTACTTTTGTAGGAAAGAGCCTTCCACTCAAGGGTGCTGAAGTTGCATTAGGTACCATCGGAATTATATTTATTTATAGCTTAGCTCTTATGTACCTTCATGTAACTGAAGGAGTTGCCAATGAATTTTTTATTAATGTTGGCAATATTGGACAATTTGATATTGAATTCGGTTGGGTAGTAGATGGTCTTTCAATAATGATGTACTTTGTTGTTGGACTTGTCGCGCTTCTTGTATTTATTTATGCGACAAATTATATGGAAGGTGAAATAAGATATACATTTTTCTTCACGTCTTTGACTTTATTTGCAGGCAGTATGCTTGTATTAGTTTCTTCACCTACGTTAATCCAAATTTTGATTGGTTGGGAATTGGTTGGAGTCTGTTCTTATTTACTTATAGGTCACTACTGGGAAGTTAAGGATAACTCTTCAGCAGCGATGAAGGCATTTATTACAAATAAGATTGCTGACGTGGGCTTAATGATTGGAATAATAATTCTGGCTTTAAATACTGGCACTATGAGGATATCTGAAATTTTGTATCAAGCAACGCATGACTATCCAGCAATAAAAAATGTAGCATTTGTTGCTGGGGTGTTGCTATTTATAGGTGCAATGGGTAAAAGTGCACAGTTTCCATTACATGTCTGGCTACCTGATGCAATGGCTGGCCCAACTCCAGTTTCAGCACTAATGCATGCTGCAACAATGGTTACTGCAGGAGTCTACTTACTAGCTAGAATGTTCCCTTTTTATCAAGGAATAGCAAATGAAGCATTAGACATAGTAATGTTATTTGGAGTAATAACTCTTCTTACAGCCGGACTTATAGCAATTGTTCAAGATGATCTAAAGAAAGTTCTCGCTTATTCAACTGTTAGTCAGCTTGGCTACATGGTTGCAGCAATTGGTTCTGGAGCGTACACTGCAGCACTCTTTCATTTGTGGACACATGCATTTTTTAAAGCTCTATTATTTTTAGGGGCTGGATCAGTAATCCACGCAGTACACAGTAATAGCATGTTAGAGATGGGTGGTCTAAGAAAAGTGATGCCAAAAACTTTTTCAACATTTATTATTGGAACAGTAGCACTTGCCGGTTTACCACCATTCGCAGGTTTCTTTTCTAAGGATGAAATCCTTGCCTCTTTTAATCATGAAGGTGAAACAACCTTTTTCTTTATAGCTGTATTAGGTGCTTTCATAACTGCTTTTTATATGACTAGAGCAGTTTGCCTTACTTTCTTAGGAGAGTACAGAGGCCACGGGCATCCACATGAGTCAGATTCCATGATGACAACACCTTTAGTTGTACTGGCTGTATTTGCAGCAGCTTCTGGATGGGTTAATATTCCAGGGGTTTACACAGGTTTTACCAAATGGGTAACTACTCGTAAAAATCCTATTATTGAATATCACCCAGAAAGCTTTGACTTATTTGCTCTAGGACTCGGTTTAACTGCTGGATTGCTAGGGATAGGTCTAGGTTACTATTTATACCAACTTCAAGGAAGTGCTGAGACTGGAGATGACAAAATAAAAATCGAACCTATTTGGAAAGTATTAGAAAATAAATACTACATTGATGATTTCTATTTCAAATTTATTATTGATCCAATCAAATTAAATATGGCTAAAGCAGTTGATGCATTTAACACAAATGTAATAGATAGATTTGTAAATGGTTTCGGTCAGCTTGCATCATTTATGGGTGCAATAGTTTATAACAATATTGATCAAAATGGAATCGATAAAGTTTTGAATATGTCTTCCACAGGAACTGATAGCTTTGGTGGGAAAGTTAAATTACTACAAACAGGAAGAACACAGCAATATTTAATGTTGTTTTTAGGTGGCGTTGTGACGATTAGTTTATTAATTTTGTTTATTATATAGGAGGAAAAGTGGAATTATTAACAAACGGTACAGGATTGACGGCAGTAGTTTTTCTGCCTTTA
This sequence comes from uncultured Candidatus Actinomarina sp., assembly GCA_902593475.1. Classification (GTDB taxonomy): domain Bacteria; phylum Actinomycetota; class Acidimicrobiia; order Actinomarinales; family Actinomarinaceae; genus Actinomarina. The sequence goes on along the minus strand of CACJIM010000013.1, from coordinate 17,065 downwards.
ATTAGTGCATTAATTTTGACCGCAATACCAAAAAGCCAAGAGCTTTTAATTAAAGGCTTCGCATTAGTATCGTCAATAGTCACATTTATTTTAAGTGCCTTACTCCTACCTCAGTTTGATTTTTCTAATGCAGACAAATTACAACTAGGTAATAAAATTTCATGGATAAAAAGCATCAACGCAAATTATGAAATTGGGATAGATGGGATCTCTCTTCCTCTATTAATTTTGTCTACATTTATTACAGTTTTAGCAATTATTTATTCAATTGAACATCTACCAGAACCAAAAAGTCCTAAGGGATTTCTTGCTTTAATTCTAGTTTTAGAGACCGGTATGAATGGCACATTTGTTGCACTTGATTTAATATTGTTTTTCGTATTTTTTGAAATAGTTCTTCTTCCAATGTATTTCATGATTGGAATTTGGGGAGATAAAACTGTAAGAACTGTAGCAGGATTTAAAAATCAAATTGAAACAAGGCTATATGCAAGTATTAAGTTTTTTGTTTTTACTCTATTTGGTTCCGCATTTATGTTGTTGGGCTTTTTAGGTTTGTATTACAGAGGAAATAGAACTTTTAGCATTCCTGAGTTAATTGAGCTTGGAACTAATGGTGCATTTACAGGAACATTTGCGATGCTAGTTTTTGCAGTTTTGTTTCTTGGCTTTGCGGTTAAAGTACCAATGTGGCCGCTACATACCTGGCTTCCCGATGCACACACGGCAGCTCCTACAGTTGGTTCAGTATTGTTAGCAGCAATACTCTTGAAGTTAGGATCTTATGGTTTTGTTAGAATCGCAATACCAATACTTCCTGAACAAGCAAAAGCCTGGGCGCCTGCGATCGCAATTCTTTCTGCAATAGGGATTATATATGGTTCACTTGCATGTTTAGCTCAAACTGATCTAAAGAGATTAATAGCATTTTCTTCCGTTGGTCATATGGGTTTTGTAATGTTGGGCATAGCTTCATTAACACCAATTGGTATAAATGCTGCAATGATTGGTATGGTCGCACACGGAGTGATCACTGGCTTATTATTTTTCCTATCGGGATCCATGGCTCACACATATCACACTCGGGATATGGGAAGGTTAGGTGGAAATATGAAACTACTTCCAAAGACTGGAGCACTATTAGGGTTTACTGCAATGGCTTCTCTAGGCCTGCCAGGACTTGCTGGATTTTGGGGAGAGTTTATGGCATTACTTGGAGCATTTAATCCACTTGATGGATTAAATGTTACAGTTTTTCGAGGATCAATGGTCGCTGGTGCAATTGGAACTGTATTAACCGCAGGATATTTGTTGTGGATGTTGCAAAGAGTTAATCTTGGTGAACCATCTGATGAATGGAAAGAAATGGAGCTTCATGATGCAGACGGCTATGAATTAGCTGCATGGATCCCACTGGTAATTCTAACAATTCTTATCGGTGTATTTCCAAAGCTAATATTTGGAGCAACTAATGATGCTGTTGTTAGCCTTCTTTCTAAAGCATTTGGAGGATAAAAATTACTATAAACTACTTTGCAATTTCAACTGAGTTAATAGTTATATTCACTATTGTTGGAACTTTAATATTAGATTTAATTCTTCCAAGAAAATCAAAATATTATGTTGCAGCTTTTGCTCTTTTTGGGACATTAGCTTCATTAGCACCCTTAGTAATTCAGTGGGCTACTTACTCAGATCCAATTTACACTTTTGGCAACAGCTTTGTAGTAGATAAATTTTCAATCATTCTTAAAGGCCTATTTATACTCATCACTTATTTGACATTTTTACTTTCAATAAACTTCATAGAAAGTGATAAGTTTTATCAAGGGGAGTATTATTACCTTCTCCTCAGCTCTTTACTTGGCGCTTTAGTAGTAAGTTCGTCAAGGGACCTATTAACAATATTTATTGGAATTGAGTTAGCATCAACACCTATGTTTTTATTATCTGGTTGGAAAAAGGGAGATAGAAAATCTAATGAAGGTGCAATTAAATTCTTCTTACTAGGCGTTCTCTCGGCTTCTCTAATATTGTATGGATTCTCACTAATTTATGGATTAACTGGTCAATTAGTTTTCGCAGACATTTCTGCCTATTTACTTGCAAACTCACTGGGCTCTTCACCAGTACTTTTATTGAGTGCTATTTTAGTTATTTCAGGAATTGGATTTAAAATATCTGTTGTTCCATTTCACTCATGGGCTCCAGACACGTATGAAGGTGCACCTTTGCCAATAACTGCTTATCTTTCAGTTAGTTCAAAAGCAACAGGCTTTGTTGCACTGATTGTACTTTTGACGAAGGTGTTTGAAAGTTCTGGCCAAAGCTGGGGCGTGATTTTAGCAATTGTTGCAGGTGCCACGATGACATTAGGAAATTTAGTAGCACTGCAGCAAACAAACCCAGTTAGGTTGCTTGCGTATTCTTCAATATCTCAGGCGGGATTTATTATTGCACCACTCGCTGTATCAGGAATAACTGGAAATTATCAAGATGGTATTTTTGCAAGTGTTACTTATTTAATTATTTATGCCTTTATGAATATAGGGGCCTTTTTATCAGTACATCTTTTTACGAACTTTACGAAATCAGATAATTTTTATGAATGGGGAGGCATTGCGAAACACTCACCTCTTGCTGGAGTTCTAACAACTGTTTTCTTTTTCTCTTTGGCAGGAATACCTCCGCTTGGAGGTTGGTTTGCTAAGTTTGTGGTCTTTAGAAGTCTTTTGAGTACTGGGGAAATAATCGGTATTTCCTTAGCTATAGTAGGTGCGATTAATGCAGTTATTGCGCTTGTCTACTATGCAAGAATTTCAAAAGTTATATGGATGGATGAACTAAAAAATCCTGAAGAAGAAAAATCATTTGAATTTCAAAGTCCTCTTAAAGTTGTAGGAGCTCTTACAGTTCTTATAACTTTTGTTGCAGGTATTTTTCCTGGGATATTCAGTTACCTTGGTGAAGTATCTTCGATTTTTTTTGGTAATTAAAACTTGGAATTCAAAGAATTTAATAACTATCTTCTAAAAAAATATAAAACCAACAAAATATTTTTTGATGAATATATGGAGGAAGCTCTTTATTCAAAATATGGTTTTTTTACTAATGAAAAAGTTAGATCAAAGAAAAGTGGAGATTTTCTTACTTCTCCAGAAGTTTCTGAGTATTTTGGAAAAATTATTAATAAATGGATTCAAAAAAGCAATTTAGATTTAAATATTACTGAATTTGGTTCTGGAACGGGATCACTTATTGAACAAATTAAAACTAAAAATAAATTTGCTGTTGAAAAATCTTCGACAGCTAGGACAGAGTTGAGTCAAAAAAATATCCAAAATGCCTCAAACCTTGAAGAGCTTACTTTTAAAAATAGTGATTTGGTTTTTGGAAATGAAGTTTTAGACAACATTCCTTGTTCTATTGCAGTATATAAAGATGGAAAATGGCAGGAAAAAATAGTTTGTTTTAATGATGGAATCTTTTCATATGATTTTGTTGAGGCAAGAACAAAGACTGTTGAGTGGATTGAATTGAACCGTATAAAGGCTGATGAAAATATAGACGTGGAAATTCAAACAAATATCGATATATTTTTAGAAAAAATAATCAGTAAATTAAGTCCAAAAAATATTCTTTTTTTTGATTATGGTTATGAACAAAAGGACAGAAGTAAAAGAAAGTATAGGTCATTACTCAGGACTTATAAAGACCATCACCTCTCTGTAGATCCAATATTAGAACCGGGAAATGTAGATATTACTTATGATATTAATTTTTCTGCTGTGATAAAAAAACTAAAAACTCTTGGCTATGAATCAAAATTGTCACTACAGAGAGATTTTTTAATTTCTAATGGTTTTGATGAGTATTTTGATAATTTGCAAAAAAAACTTTTGCTATCTGAAGGTATGGAAAATTTGAAAATTAATAGTCAACTGTCAGGGCTTAAGGCCCTTATTGACTCAAATGGACTTGGCGGCTTTTATTGTTTGGAAGCAAAAAAAATATAATTATGACAATTTTATAATTAAATCATGAATTTTGTAAAAACTACAGCACTACTAACGTTAATGACTTTGGTTGTCTTATTTTCAGCAACTGCTTTAGGTTTTGATGTAATCTCTGCACTCTTTTTTGCTGTAATTTTTAATTTTTTTATATACTTTTTTTCTGGTAATTTAGCTATTAAATCAACAAGAGCTCAACCAATAAAAGATGGAGAATACGAAGAAGTAACCCAAATAATATCCCATCTTATACAGAAAGAAAAAATGCCAATGCCTGAGTTATATGTAATTAACAGTGATCAACCAAATGCTTTTGCAACTGGCAGAAATCCAAAAAATGCAAAAGTAGCAGTAACAACTGGTATCTTAAAACTTTTGAATAGAGATGAATTAGAAGGAGTCCTTGCACATGAATTATCACATATAAAAAATAGAGACATTTTAGTTTCAAGTATTGCAGCAATGTTGGCTGCTGCTATTTCCTTTATGTCCAGAATGGTATTTTGGGGTGGTGGTAACAGAAACAGAAACACTCATCCAGCAGTAATTGTTATCGCAATGATTGCGGCACCAATAGCTTCATTAATTATCAGGATGGCAATTTCTAGAACTAGGGAATTTGGTGCGGACAAAACTGGTGCAGAGATTTCTGGCAATCCTTTAGCCTTAGCATCTGCTTTAGAAAAAATTGAAAGGTATGCAAAAGTTCCAATGGATGTCAACCCAGCTGTAAGTCAGCTATTTATTTCTGACCCACTCAAAGCATTTTCTGGAAATAGTTTAAGCAAATTATTCTCAACACATCCACCTACAGTTGAAAGAGTCAGAAGATTAAGGCAGCGTCAGAGTGGTATTAGGTATTAATAATACTCCTTCTGTAATGCCAGAAGATCTTGAAAATTTAATTCAACAAGGGTATCAACTCATTGATGTAAGAGAAAATGATGAATGGGATGCAGGCCATTACAAAAGTGCCACACACATTCCTATGGGAAGTATCGTTGAAAATATTGACAAGTTAATGGTTGATAAAAAATATATCTTTGTTTGTAGGTCTGGAGCAAGGTCAGGTCGAGTGACAAACTATGTTAATTCTGTAGATATTGAATCCTACAACCTTTCAGGTGGCATGAAAGAGCTTCAAAAGTTTACAAAAGAAATAGTTGATTTGGAAGGCAATCCTGGACAAATCATCTAAAATCATTTTGTGATAATTTGTATTGGTAACGCACTAGTAGATTCATTAACTCAAATAGAAGAACCTAAGATCAATGAGCTAAGTCTAAACAAAGCAAGAATGACTTTAGTTGATAAGGAACGTTCCAACTTTCTTCTTCAAAATATGGAGAACCCAATTTATGAAGCTGGTGGCTCAGCAGCAAATACTGCTTATTGGATTTCTCAACTAGGTGGAGAAGTTGGTTTTATTGGAAAGATTTCAAATGATGAGTTAGGTAATCAATTCCAATCGAGTTTAAGAGACTCAGGATTAAAAGATTTTACAGTTTATGAAGAAGAGGACTACCAGACTGGGTTATGTGCTATTTTCATTACTCCCGATGGTGAAAGGACTATGAATACCTATCTTGGGGCTGGTGAATATCTCTCAGTAAATGATTTAAACGTAGATTCAATAAAAGATGCAAACATATTATATATGGAAGGATACCTATGGGACAAGCCTTCAAGTAAGGAAGCGTTTCTTCATGCTGCAAAACTTAACAAAGAAACTGGTGGAATGAATGCAATAAGTTTATCTGATGTGTTTTGTGTAGATATGCACAGGGAAAGCTTTAAAGATTTCATCAAAAGTGATATTGATTATGTATTTTGTAATGAAGATGAATTAAATTCTCTTTTTGAGCTAAACAATATTGATGAATCCATTGAAAATTTTTTGAATTTATTTCCTAATATCAAACAACTAATTTGCACACTTGGTTCTAAAGGTGTAATGATTATTGAAGAAGGACTGCCTTATCATTTTGATGCAACGGAAGCTAACGTTGTAGATAAAACTGGTGCGGGTGATTTCTTTGCTGGTGGCTATTTGTATGGACTCCAAAAAAATCTATCTTTAGTAGATTCAGCTGAAATTGCTAATAGAAGTGCAGCTCATGTAATTAGTGAAATTGGGGTCAGGCCCAAGAATGAATTTAACTAGTTAGTCCAACCTAATACATTTATTAATTCAACCCTCTCGCCATTAACTTTTTCATAACTCAAAGGTATTTTTACTGGAGTAAATAGTTTTTTCTTAGAAAATATAATCAAATTATTTTCAGAGTCTCCTGCAACAATATTGTCCCCATCAGGAGACCAGTGCAAAGAATCAAAGTAGTAATTTGATGGTGCTCTAGAATTGTAGACTTCAATAGTGTCAATTCTGTTTACATAATATACACCAATTAGCCGAGAGTTGTAATCAGTGGTTTCCCAAGGCTCAATCAATTTCTCACCGTATACATTCATTCTGTTATTTTCGCTTAAGGGAGTAACATCCTTACTTTCAGATATTATTCCTGACTCGATATCAACAATTAAAACTTTACGATCATTACTTTCTTGATAGTCCCAGTATGAAAGCAGAATCTGGTCATCATTGTGTATTTGTGCATCATAAAAACTTACATCATAAGAGATGTTGTAAAGATCACTATTGCAAACTACTTCTTTCTCTTGTGCTGGACTTTCAGATAAATCTATAAAAAAAATACAGGAATCCATGATGTCAGGTGCTGGAGGGATTATATTTTCCGATTGAAACTCAGCATGATAAATTAACTTTCCATTAAAACCTTTACCTGATGTAAAGGTTTCATATTCAGGTAATGGGACAACTCCAAATAATGCTACAACAACAGTAGTGACTAAAAGAATTGAAATTGAAACTAGTAACAATAACCTACTTGTCATTAATTTTTTAGATTTTCTCTTATTGAATTTAAATACAAACCTACAGCTACAAGCACTCCACCAACTAAGAAAAGTATAAGTGGCGGCCAGATGTTATCCGGAAGTAACTCTGTTATTAACCTAGGTAGATTAATTACTAATCCCAAGCCACCTATGTAGAAAATTACCTGCTCTGAGAGTTGTATACTTGCCCACACAAAAATTACTGAACCAATAATTAATAAAATTATTTTAATTAGATTGTTGTTTCCAAATAAATTTTCAATCAAAATTATCGAACCAATTGAAATAGTAGAAGTTGATAATAAATAGCCAAGCCAACTAGGGCCTAAAATTTTATTAAAAGTATAAAGTCCCCAAATCAGCCCTGTTGCAATGAGGAATAAGCCACCTGCCCATGGTTCAATATTAGGAAATATAATATTTCCGACTGATCCAAGAAAAAAGATAGAAGAATAAAACAGAGCTACATGTTGAAAAATTTGTTTAGTTCTTGAATACATATAGAGAGAATAAATTAATACCATAAATGAAACTATTAATATCTGGATATCTTCTGACAATGAGAATTCTGTGGTGTTATTGATTATATTTAAAGAAAATACTATTACTGAACCAAAAGAAATTGTTGATATTAAAAACAGTACAGAAGACACCCTTTCAGATGATTTAAAAATAAAAATATTTTTATCTTCAAACTTTTCACTGTAATTTGCCTCATATATTAAAAAAACTGTAGTTACGACTAGAAGAAGGAGTTGCGCCCAGTATGTTAAATTATCCCAAATTAAAGGAAGAGTTCCTAGTAATCCGGATAGTAAAAAAAGACTTCCTATTAAGGTTATTGCTTTTGCGACTTTTGATTTTTGTGTTGGGCTTGAATTACTCTCGAATTCTACAATTTCTTGGTAGGTAGAGTTTGTTATTAAATTGTTTTCTTTCCACTTATTTAATAAGTTGAGGATTTTTTTGTCCATAAAAATATCCTAATCATTTAAAAATTCATCTCACTAATTTTTATTTATAATCTAAACTTTATAGAGACTTTATTGTTATGCCGAGATGCCCGAGCGGCCAAAGGGAGCAGACTGTAAATCTGCCGGCTACGCCTTCGTAGGTTCGAATCCTACTCTCGGCACTAAAGCCCTCTTAGCTCAGTTGGTAGAGCACTTCCATGGTAAGGAAGAGGTCTCCGGTTCAATCCCGGAAGAGGGCTCAGAGGCTAAACTAAGTCTAAAGGCGGCGTAGCTCAGTTGGTAAGAGCGCACGACTCATAATCGTGAGGTCGGCAGTTCAAGTCTGCCCGCCGCTACAAAAGTAAGAAAGGAAAAAAATGGCGTCTGACAAAAGGCCACCAATCACTTTGGTATGTACGGAAACTGGTGATCACAATTATGTGACTACCAAAAATAAAACAAACACACCAGATAGGCTAGAGCTAATGAAATATAGCCCTAGGTTGCGAAAGCATACTCTTCACAGAGAAAAAAGGTAGATTTATCAATTTTTCATAATTATTCTTACATTAGGCAATGAAAAACGTTTCTAATATAGAAAACTACAACGATGACATCTCTAATGCAGAGTTAGTCAAAAAATCACAGTTCGGTGATAAATCTGCGTTTGAACAATTAGTTGTTAGGCATCAGGATTTAGTCTTTTCATTAGCCTACAAATTAACCGGCAACAGAGAAATGGCAAATGATGTAGCACAAGAGTCATTTATTAGAGCATGGAAAGCAATTGAAAAGTTTCGCGGAGATTCTACATTCAGTACCTGGATTTACAGAATAACCGTTAACACAGCATGGACTCTCAGAAAAAAAGCAAAGAAACATAACACACTTAATATTGAGGACACTTATGAGCCAATTGTTATAGATGAAAAAAAAGACCCGGAGTTAGTTGCAATTAACTCTGACTTATCCTTTGTCTTAGTTAGTGCCTTAAATAAGATTCCATTGGATCAAAGAATAATTGTTGAGTTAAAAAACATTGAAGGAAGATCACATAAAGAAATTGCTGAGTTTCTTGGAATAAGTGTTACAGCTGCAAAAGTTAGATTACATAGAGCTCATCAAAAATTAAGACAGATATTAGAGGAAGTAGAAAGATGAGAGATATTTTTTCAAACTTGAAAACAAATATACTTTGTAAAAGAACCAGAAATAAGATGTTGTCTTCTTATCTAAGCAATCAATATTTTGGTTTTGATAACAATGCACATGCCTCTTCGTGTATTAAATGTCAAGTTTCCGGAAAAAGATACAAAGCTTTTAAAGAGGAATTAGATAATGAATTAAAAAAAGAAGTTCAGGTACCCACTGACTTTGCTTCAAAGGTAATGTCATCATTAGATAAAAAAGTAAAAACAACTACAAGTAAGAGCACAAAAATAATATTATTGACATTGCTCGGAATATTATCAATTATATTTTTAATATTTGGACGCAAGCGCTCATCTAGCAAATTAGAGAAGGAGCAATAACTGAGGGGTGTAGCTCTAATTGGCAGAGCGACGGTCTCCAAAACCGTAGGTTGTGAGTTCGAGTCTCACCGCCCCTGCTGAGGTAATTATGAATGAAATGAACAGAGAAATGAGAAGGATGTCTGAGCGTGAAGAGCGTTTAGCAAAAAAGGCTGATAGAAATATTGGTAGGCATCAATCAGGCGAAAAAGTTTCAAGATTTAGAAGAATTGCAAATTATTTAGGAGAAGTTAGAACTGAGTTAAAAAGAGTTAATTGGCCAAGTTATTCGACATTATCTTCATTTACTATTGTCACTGTTGTTACTATTGCTTTTTTTACTTTTTTTATTTTTGGAATGGACTTTAGTTTTAAAAATTCATTGATTAACCTATTATCTTTCGGAGAATAAATGTTAGAAGATACAGCTACAACTGAAGAGGATCAGTCAACTGAAGAAGTTGAAATTGAAGAAACGTCAGTTCCAATACACCCTTATGATATGCCTGGTGAATGGTTTGTGCTTAATGCGCAATCCGGACATGAAAAAAAAGTAAAAACAAATATTTTAACCAGGATAAAAAACCTTCATTTAGAAGACAAAGTTTACGATGTTGTTATTCCTACAGATGAAGTGGTGGAAATTAGGAATGGCAAAAAAGTAAATTTAGAAAAGAAAACTTTTCCTGGATATGTCTTGGTAAGAATGGACTTGGATGATACAACTTGGTATGAAATTAGAAATACACCTTCAATAATTGGTTTTGTTGGATCTGGCAAAAGACCAATTGCTCTTTCCAGAAGAGAAATTGAGAGAATATTAGGTTCAAATGAAGTTGAAGAAGTAAAGAAAGAATCACCTAAATTTAAGCCAGATTTTGAAGTTGGTGAAACTGTAAGAGTAACTACAGGGCCTTTCGCTGATTTCAATGGCATCATTGAAGAAATTAATTTAGATCAATCAAAAGTTACAGTTTTAGTTAATATATTTGGACGAGAAACTCCTGTTGAATTGGGTTTCACAGATATAGTAAAAAATTAAGGAAAAGATATGTCAAAACCAGTTAAAGCATTATTAAAACTTCAAATTCCAGGTGGCGGCGCTACTCCAGCACCTCCAGTTGGTTCTGCTTTGGGTCAGTACGGAGTTAACATTATGGATTTTGTCCAGGCATTTAACAATGATACTGCTAGCAGGCAAGGTGAAACTGTTCCTGTTGAAATTACAATATATGAAGATAACTCTTTTACATTTGTTACAAAAACAGCTCCTGCCTCATATTTAATTAAAAAAGCTATCGGCATAACCTCAGGATCTCCAGAGCCACATAAAGAAAAAGTAGCCTCAATCACAAGAGACCAGCTTAAAAATATTGCTGAAGCAAAGATGGAAGACTTAAATGCTAATGATATAGATGCAGCTATTTCTATCATTGCTGGAACAGCAAGGTCTATGGGAGTAACTGTAGAAAACTAGAAAACTTATTTTTGGGAGATTAAAAGTCGTTTGAACCAAAGGAGGAAAAATGAAAAAAATAGGAAAAAAGTACAAATCAGCTAAAGAAGCTATCCCAGCTGAAAAACAGTCAAAATCAGAAGCAATAAGCTTGTGTAAAAACAACGCTCCTGCAAACTTTGATGAGTCAGTAGATGTTGCATTCTCATTAGGCATAGATCCAAAAGATGCTGAACAAAACATAAGAACAACAGTCTCATTACCAAATGGAACTGGTAAGGATGTTCGAATTGCTGTATTTGCTGGTGGAGAAGCCTTAACAGAAGCTGAATCAGCTGGAGCAGAAATTGTGGGCGGTAAAGAGCTTGCTACCAAAGTTGCATCCGAACAAAAACTAGATGCAGATATAGTTATTTCTACACCTGAAATGATGGCTGAGGTTGGTCAGTTAGGTAAAATTTTAGGACCACAAGGGTTAATGCCCAATCCAAAGACTGGTACAGTAACTCCTAATGTTGCAAAGGCAGTTGAGGACTTTAAAAAAGGAAAAGTTGAAATTAAGAATGACAAATTAGGCAATGTACATTTGTCTATCGGAAAAGTCTCTTTTGATGAAGCTAAGTTAGCTGAAAATTTAGACGAGGTTATTGCTGTTTTAACAAAAGCTAAACCTTCATCATCTAAAGGCGAATTCATAAAAACTGTACATATGTCTTCAACTATGGGTCCATCAATTAGTGTCGATATAAACATATAAATAATTTGCATTTATTTTTTGATATGGTTTATATTTAAATCTGACAATTAAAACCAAAGACCGTTAGTAAACAAATGTAAATCTAACGCAGGTAAAGTTTACAGGTCCTTGGTATTGAAGGACTTTTTTTATGGTAAGAGAAGATAAAGTAAAAGTTGTAAAAGACTTAGAAGATTTATTCAAATCTGCAAATGCTTTAGTGCTTGCAGAGTATAGAGGACTTACTGTTACCCAGCAAACAAAGCTAAGGCGTGAATTAAAAAATGCTGGCGCCTCATTCAATGTAGTCAAAATGTCTTTAGCTAAAAGAGCCGCAGAAAATATTGGCTTAGATTCTTTAAATGATTATTTTTCTGGCCCTACTGGAGTGGCAGTAATTGAATCTGACCCAGTCGAAGCTGCAAAAGTCCTAAAAGAATTTTCAAAAGAAAATGAAGCCTTTGTAGTTAAAGGTGGTTTGATGGATTCTGAACCATTAACTGTAGACCAACTTAATGTTCTAGCTGAAATTGAACCTAGAGATGTACTTCTAGCAAAAATTGCTGGTGGCTTCAATGCACCATTGGTAAAGGTTGCTGCTGGTGCAAAAGCTGTAATCAACAAGGCTGGCTATGCATTGAGTGCTTTAGTAGATAAAAAAGCAAGCGGAGAACAAGTTTCTGAAGCTGCTGATTCAGTTAAAGAAGAAGTAGCTTCTGAAGAAGTTAAAAAAGAGGAGGAATAGCAAATGGCAAAAATGACAACTGATGAGTTGCTTGGTGTCTTTGAGGAAATGACTGTCTTAGAACTAAAAGAGTTTTTAGATGCATTTGAAGAAAAATTTGATGTTACTGCCGCAGCCCCTGTAGCTGTAGCTGCTGCACCAGCTGGTGGAGGAGATGATGCAGGAGCAGCAGAAAAAGATTCATATGATGTAGTCCTTTCTGATGCAGGATCACAAAAAATACAAGTAATTAAGGAAGTAAGAGGCCTTACTAGTCTTGGACTTAAAGAAGCAAAAGAGCTTGTAGACGGTGCTCCATCAGACATTTTGACTGGTGTTTCTAAAGAAGATGCTGATAAAGCAAAAGAAGCTTTAGAAGGCGCTGGCGCAACTGTAGAACTCAAATAATTTATTAATTATTTGTTTACTTAAATAAAAAGTACTAATATACTCTACCTTTCGGGTAGCTGTTATTTAATTTTTGAGGAGGCTTGTTGTCCGCTGTTCAGAATTCTAGACTTTCATTTGCAAAAATTCCTAAAGTTCTAGATATTCCAGATTTGTTAATTATACAAAAAGATTCTTTCAAGTGGTTTATTGAAGAGGGTTTAAAAGAGATTTTAGATGAAATTTCTCCTATTGAAGATTTCTCTGGTAGATTTTCTTTAGAATTCTTAAATCATTACTTCGAAGAGCCATTAAAAACTCTTGAAGATTGTAAGATAACTGACTCAACTTATTCACAACCTTTATATGTAACTGCTCAATTTTTAGATCGTGAAACCGGTCAAATAAAACAACAAACAGTTTTCCTTGGTGATTTTCCAATCATGTCAGATACTGGAACTTTCATTATTAATGGAACAGAAAGAGTTATTGTTAGTCAGTTAGTCAGATCACCTGGAGTATATTTTTCTCAAGAAATAGATAAAACATCTGACAAGGAAGTCTTCATTGGAAAAATGATTCCAGGAAGAGGTGCATGGCTTGAGTTCGACACAGACAAACGAGACACTCTCGGTGTAAGAGTAGATAGAAAAAGAAGACAACACATCACTGGTTTCTTGATGGCCCTTGATGTTATTGAAAATAAAGAAGATGCAATAGAGTTATTAGGAGATTACCCATCCGTAAGAAACACTATTGAACGAGATCCTGACACAACAAGAGAAGCAGCACTTATTGATTTATATAGAAAGTTAAGACCAGGAGAACCTGCAACAGTTGAATCTGCTAGAAACTTGGTAAAACAAATGTTTTACACTCCTAAAAGATATGACTTAACAAAAGTTGGCCGATACAAAGTTGAACAAAAGTTAGGAAGACAATACGGCGAAAAAGATGCTGAGACTTATACAACTGAAGATGACGGAATGTTAAGAATTGAAGATATGATTGATTCAATTAAATATGTCATCGCTTTACACGCAGGTGAAGATAGTTTTATTAACAATAAAGGTAAAGAAATTCCTGTTCGCCTAGATGACATTGATCACTTTGGAAATAGAAGAATTAGAACAGTAGGTGAATTAGTTCAAAATCAAGTAAGAGTAGGTCTAAGTAGGTTAGAAAGAGTAGTTAGAGAAAGAATGACAACCCAGGAACCGGAAGCGATTACACCTCAGTCATTAATTAATATTCGTCCAATTCAAGCATCATTAAAAGAATTTTTTGGTACAAGTCAATTAAGCCAGTTCATGGATCAACCAAATCCGATTGCAGGTTTAACTCACAGAAGAAGATTGTCAGCTTTAGGTCCTGGAGGTTTGTCAAGAGAAAGAGCAGGATTTGAAGTTAGAGACGTTCACCCTTCCCACTATGGAAGAATGTGTCCAATTGAGACACCAGAAGGACCAAATATTGGCCTAATAGGTACCCTTGCTACATATGGTCGAGTTAACAAATTTGGATTTATTGAGACACCATATTGGAAAGTTGAAAATGGGGTTGTCAAAACAAATAAAGCAGTGTACTTAACTGCTGCTGAAGAGGATAATTTTACAATTGCTCAGGCTAACGCACCTTTAAAAGATGATGGAACCTTCCAAAATAAGAGAGTTCTCTCTCGACAAAATGGAGGAGAAGTTGCTTTCGTTTCAGATAAAGAAATAGATTATATGGATGTCAGTCCTAAACAAATCTGTTCAGTCACTACAGCTCTTATTCCATTTCTTGAGCATGATGATGCAAACAGAGCATTAATGGGATCAAACATGCAGAGACAAGCAGTTCCATTAGTTAAAACTGAAGCACCTTATGTAGGTACAGGAATGGAAGAAAATGTTGCAAGAGATTCTGGAGAAGCTCTTATATCTAATATTTCTGGAACTGTTGAAGAAGTATCTGGTGACGAAATCTCAGTAAAAGAAGAAGGAACTAATAAAAAACATAGATTTGAAGTTTTAAAATTCAAAAGATCCAACCAGGCTACAAGTTGGAATCAAAAACCACTTGTCAAGGTTGGTACAAAAGTTAAACCAGGAGACGTACTAGCCGACGGCCCTAGTACACAAGGTGGAGAGTTAGCTCTAGGCAAGAACTTACTTGTTGGATATATGCCGTGGGATGGCTATAACTTTGAAGATTCAATTGTAATATCTGAAAGACTTGTTAAAGAAGATGTCTTAACTTCTGTACACATAGCTGAACATGAAATAGAAGCACGAGATACAAAACTTGGTGAAGAGGAAATAACAAGAGATATTCCTAATGTAGCTGAAGAAGTTTTAATGGATTTAGATGAAATGGGAATTGTTAGAATCGGTGCTGAAGTATCACCAGGAGATTATCTTGTTGGAAAAGTTACTCCAAAGGGAGAAACCGAGTTAACACCTGAAGAAAGACTTTTGAGAGCTATTTTTGGTGAAAAAGCAAGGGAAGTTAGAGATACCTCTTTGAGAGTTCCTCATGGTGAAAGAGGAAAAGTCATCGATGTACAAATTTTAAAGCGTGATGATGGAGCTGACTTACCTCCTGGCGTCAATCAAAAAGTAAGGGTATATGTCGCAATACAAAGAAAAATTCAAGTTGGAGACAAGTTATCAGGTAGGCACGGAAACAAAGGTGTTATATCAAAAATTCTTCCAATTGAAGACATGCCTTATATGGAGGATGGCACACCTCTAGATATTATGCTCTCGCCTCTTGGTGTTCCAAGCCGAATGAATCTGGGCCAAATTCTAGAGACGCATCTTGGTTGGGCAGCTGACCAGGGTTGGAATGAATACAAAGGTCAAACAAAAGCATCTAGTGGTGCAAAGCCTGGAACTCTTATCTCAACACCGGTTTTTGATGGGGCAGATGAAGATGAAATACATGAAATTTTAAGAAATGTAAATCCAAACAGAGATGGAAATTTGATGGTCGATGAAAATGGTAAAGCAACTCTTTATGATGGTCGCACTGGTGAATCTTTTGATTCAAAAATTACCGTTGGGTACACATATATATTAAAGCTTATTCACTTAGTTGATGAAAAAATTCATGCAAGATCAACTGGTCCTTACTCTATGATTACTCAGCAACCTTTGGGTGGTAAAGCTCAATTTGGTGGGCAAAGATTTGGAGAAATGGAAGTTTGGGCGTTAGAAGCTTATGGTGCTAGCTATGCACTTCAAGAACTTCTTACTATTAAATCTGATGATACTGTCGGTAGAGTAAAGGTATATGAATCAATAGTTAAAGGTGATAATATTCCTGAACCAGGCATACCAGAGTCTTTTAAAGTTCTATTAAAAGAAATGCAAAGTTTGTGTTTGAATGTTGAAATTCTTTCAGCAGGTGAGGAAATTTCAATGAAAGATATAAGCGATGAATATGTAAAGACAGCTGAAACACTAGGAATTGATATGACACGTCCAGAACAAGACGAGGCTGAGGTATAAATATGGATAAAGTTTTTGATGAGTTAAGTATTAGTCTTGCTACCTCAGATCAAATGAGGAGCTGGTCTTTTGGTGAAGTTAAAAAACCAGAAACAATTAATTACAGAACTTTAAAGCCTGAGAAAGACGGTCTTTTTGATGAAAGAATTTTTGGACCTACAAAAGACTGGGAATGCTCTTGTGGAAGATACAAAAGAATTAGATATAGAGGAATTGTTTGCGAAAGATGTGGTGTTGAAGTAACCAGACGTGAAGTTAGAAGAGAAAGAATGGGACATATTGAACTCGCAGCACCTGTTACTCACATTTGGTACTTTAAGGGAGTTCCAAGTAGATTAGGTTATTTCTTAGACATGTCTCCAAAAGAACTTGAAAAAGTGATTTATTTTGCAGCATATCTAGTAGTTTCTATCGATTCTAAAAAGAGAACAAAAGATTTAGCTGAGCTTGAAGAAGCAGTTGTTGCAGAGGTAGAGATTGTTAATGAAGATTTTGAAGAATGGGAACAAAAAAGAATAAAACAGATGGATACTGAAATTAAAGCTATGGAGAATGCAAAAATTCCTGAGCCAGAAATCCAAATTAGGAAAAAAGAAGTTGAAAAAGAAATAAAACAAAAGAAAGCTAAGTCTGATGCTGAAATTAAAGTTATCGAAGAAGCATTCTCTACTTTAAAGACTCTTAAGCCAAAAACGCTTATAGAAAACGACACATTGTGGCGTGAAATGATTGACAAATATGATGAGTATTTTACTGGTGGTATGGGAGCAGAAGCAGTAAGAGAATTAGTACAACTTGTTGACTTAAAAGCTGAAATGGAAAAATTAGAAACAGACTTAGATTCCAAGTCAGCTCAAAGACGCCAAAGA
>CACJIM010000012.1 GCA_902593475.1 uncultured Candidatus Actinomarina sp. | reverse complement strand
TTCTTATTTGAGGCAGTAATATAGGTTCCAACCTTTTCATTTAAAATTGCTTTCGATAGATTAGATTTTGACCAAGAGATTATATGTGTTGGTATACCGGAAAAACCAGAAATTTGAGATGCCATAATTTTTGTTGAAAATCCTCCCATGCCTTCTCCAGCCTTTGAAAGAGGTATTAATTCATTAAGTTGATTGGAATCATATTCAATGTAATCTATTTTTTTTGCATCTTTATTCTTATCCGGATTGAAATTGTACAACCCCTCTTTATTAGTAATGATTATAAGTTTTTCTGCATTAACAATAATTGAGACTATTGCAGATAACCTATCATTATCACCAAATTTAAGCTCTTCAGTCGCTACAACGTCATTTTCGTTAATTACTGGAATAATTTCTTGCGATAACAATTCATTTAATGCTTGTGTGGTATTAACGAATTGCTCTCTATCATCTATCAAATTTTTGGTAATTAAAACTTGTGCAATATTCATTTTTTTATCTTTGAAAATTTTTTCATACTGGTTAATCAATTCAATTTGACCAACTGCTGATGCCACCTGTACCTCCAGATGGTTTAGTTTTAGAGTTTAGATTATTAAAGCTAACAGAGCCTGGTCCTCCAGCTCCAGATGATACTGAAAGCTTGATTTCATCAACGAACATTGGCTCATTTTGGAATTACATTAACCAATTTTCTACCATTTCTTGTAGAAAATTTTACAACACCGTCTATTTTTGCAAAGAGAGTATCGTCTCCACCTTTGGATACGTTTTCTCCTGGATGAATTTTTGTGCCTCTTTGCCTGACTACAATCGAGCCAGCAGATATATTTTCACCGTCATAAACTTTAGTACCAAGTCGTTTGGACTCTGAGTCTCTACCATTCCTAGTTGAACCACCAGCTTTTGTTTTAGACATTATTCCTCCTCAGCACTTTCAAGTCCTTGAATGCTTTTAACTTTAACAATTTTTGAGTTTTCTCTGTATCCAACTCTTCTTCTGTTTCCAGTTTTGTTTTTATATTGAAAAATGTTAATTTTTTTTGACTTTGATGCAGAAAGATACTCAAGTTCAACTTTATAGTTTTTTAGTTTTTTGTCATCTATAACTATTTGGCCTTTTCTAGGGCTTACTAAAACAGGAACAAGGGTTTTTTCTTCAAAAGAAGATGAAACAAAAAACTCATCCCCAACACTTACTCTTTCTTGGGATGATCCAACTCTAATAACAGCATATTTACTCATAACTCAATCACTCTACTACAGCCTCGGACTCAATCAAGCCTTCTTCTATACTTTTGTTAGCAAAAATATCATTAATTATTAGACCTCTACCATTACATTTTTCACATTCTTCTGAAAAACTTTCAACGAGACCAGCTGCAACATTCTTTCTAGTCATTTCTACTAATCCAAGTCTGGATATTTCAAATACCTGTGTTCTAGTCTTGTCTTTAGCTAATTCCTGCTTAAATCTATTTAAAAGACTTTGCTGCTTTTTAGTTGACTCCATATCAATAAAATCGATCACTATAATTCCACCAATATCTCGAAGTCTTAACTGTCTTGCAATTTCTTCTGCAGCTTCTAGGTTATTTTCATACACAGTTTCCTCAAGACTATTTTTTCCAACAAATTTACCAGTATTAACATCTATAACAGTTAATGCTTCTGTTCTGTCTATAATAAGATGTCCACCAGATGGCAGCCAAACTTTCCTATCTAAAGCCTTTTTTATTTGATCTTCAATGTGGTATCTTTCAAATAACATTAGTTCATCCTGATAAAAGCCGACAATATCGCTTATTTCAGGAGAAGTAGAAGAAACATAATTTTTGATTTCGTCAAACTGATCTTTTCTATCAATTAAAAGCTTTTTAAATGTTGTATTTAGGTGTTCTCGTATTACTTTTATAGAAACATCCGGCTCTTGATGAATTAATTTTGGAGCATCACCGCTTTTGTAATTACTAACAACATCCCACTCTTCAACAAGTTTTTCTATATCTACTTTTAGTGCTTTTTCACTCACTCCTTCCGCAGCAGTTCTAACAATAATTCCAAAATTTTCAGGTTTTAGCTTACGAATAATTCTGTCTAACCTACTTCTCTCATTATCAGAAAGCCTTCTTGAGATTCCCTTTGTTCTAGAGTTTGGAATTAATACTAAATATCTTCCTGGTAGGGAAATTTGGCCTGTTAACCTTGCCCCTTTTTCCCCCATAGCATCTTTGACTACTTGAACTAAAATTTCTTGATCAGGTTTTAGTAAATTTTCAATTTTTGAATTTTTATGAGAACCCTGTATATCAGCAACGTAAAGCACACCGTTTTTTTCTTCACCAAAAGAAACAAATGCTGCTTCCATTCCAGGTAAAACATTTTTTACTTTTCCGAGGTAAATATTGCCAACTTTAGACTTAGCGTTATTTTCTGAAGTATAATATTGAACTAGTGTTGGCCCCTCAAGAATAGCTACCTTCGATGTACCATCCTTAGAGCTTATAAGCATCTGCTTTTTTTCTACCTCTGGAACTGGTAATGGTTGTTCTCTAAACCAAGTTGGATTCTTATCTTTAAAATCCTTATTTTTTTGATAGCCTGAGCGAGTAGTCCCAGATTTTATTTTTACTTTTTGGCCATTAAACCATTTAGTTTTTGTGTTGTCCAAGTTGTCGCTTTTGCGAACAATCTTTGACTTTTTGAACATACCAAACATTAAAACCTCCGAGATGACGAATATATAAATTTAACATGAGTTAAGAATACTAGATTTAAAAATTAAACAACTATGTTGTTTTCTATGAAAACTCTATTAATCAATCCAAATATTATTGCGGTTGAAAATATTGATGACCCTCCAAGGCTTAAAAGTGGAAAGGGTATTCCAGTCAAAGGAATAAAGCCAAGAATAGTTAACAAATTTATAAGTATTTGCACACCTAAGAGAATTAATAAACCTGAAAGGAGATATTTTTCAAACTCAATTTGAGTAAGTTTAATTATTCTATTTACCCTAAAGAAAAAAAGGATCCATAGAGATAAAAGTAAAAACCCTCCAAAAAACCCGAAGCTTCTTGAATAAAGAGAAAAAATAAAATCAGTAGTTTGCACAGGTACAAAAACTTCAGTTATTTGTGAATTAGTAAAATAAGTTCCAAACAAACCTCCCGAAGAAATTGAAAGCCTACTTTGCTTTTGCGAAAAGTCATCACCAGAAAAAAAATCTGTAATTCTTGATATTTGATAATCACCTAAGAAATTCATTTCTAAAAGCATGAAAAATAAAAGAAATAGTGTTAACAACCCTAAAACAGCACTCCTAAATTTAATATCAGACATAAAAAACATGAAAGAAGTGACTATTAAAAGTAACATTGTTGTTCCCAAATCAGGTTGTATAAAAATTAAAAGTAAATTTATTAGAACCCCTAACAGAGCAATTAACTTATAAGACTTTTGACTAAGTATCTTAGCTAAGAACAAAACTAAAATAATTTTGCTGAATTCTGATGGCTGAATAAAAATTGGTAATCCAATTGGTTCTAAATCGTACCACCTTCTTACACCAAGTATTGGTGTTGTGAAAAGTAAACCTAATAAAACAGAAATAGAAAGTATAAATAATGAATTTATTAAATTATATAAGTTCTCAATTGAAAGATATGTTGTTAAGAAAAATACAATTAACCCTATCAAAGAAAATACTATTTGTCTTGTTAAAATATTGCTTGTTTCAAACTCAATTGAGTCAATAGAGCTGAACAATGTAAACCATGAAATGACACTAAATAACATAAATTGAAGCACAATGTATAAATTTGTTCCTTCTGGACCTAATATTGTAATTTTTCGATTTATCATTCTGTAATTTCCCCAAATTCCACTGGAGTTAGTTCGTATTCAAGTAAATGCTGAATAATTCTCCTAGAAACTGGTGCAGCAACCGCACTTCCTGATCCGCCCTCGTCAACAACTGTAACAATAATATATTTTGGATTACTTATGGAATCAACTCCAACAAACCAAGAAGTATTATTTTTGTCACCAGCATTTTGTGCTGTTCCTGTTTTTCCACCGATATCATTTGCTTTGTTTCCCAATATACTGAATGAAGCATAGGCTGTTCCACCTTTATTAGTAACTGTGTTTAAGTCTCTTAAAAGAAATGTAATAAATTCATCACTCACATTTATTTTGTTATTTGTTATCTTTTCTGCATTTACGTTTAAGGTTGGCGATAAGTTTTCTCCAGTGAACAAAGTTCTATATGCATTTGCAACTTGAAGAGGTGTTGTTGTTATAGCTCCTTGGCCTATGATTAAGTTCATTAAATCTCCACCTAACCATCCCTCTTCTCTTACAAGACCTGGTCTAGATATCTTCCATTCTTCAAAAAGGTCTCTGTCAGGAATGATTCCAACCTTTTCAAATGGTAAGTCAACATTTGTTTTCTCACTAAAGCCCAACTCTTTAGAATACTCCTGAAGAATGGACTCACCTTCTGTATTACCGAAATTTCGCCATATATTTAAAGCTATGTCCCAAAAGTACACATTACATGATTGTTTAATTGCATTGGTAAGATCTACTTTTCCATGGCCATCAAGTTTCCAGTCGTTATAAACTTGTTGAGATCCATCATCAAATCCAAAAGAAAGACTTCCTTCACAATCAACTTTTGAATCTTTATTATTTAAACCCTCAGGGAATATACTTTCACTTAGTGATAACCAGTACGCAACAACTTTAAATACTGAACCTGGAGGGTAAAGACCCTGGATTGCAAAATTATTAAAAGCTTGATCTCTATCCAGCTGTTTGTATTCAAAGTCAGTTATGCCAGATACAAACTTGTTGGGATTGAAATCAGGTAAAGAAACCATAGAAATAATGTTCCCAGTTTCAATATCTAAAACCACAGCTGCTCCTCGTTTAATTTCATTTATAGACTCGAAACTCTTATTTGCTAAATCTATTCCCTGTTGCAATGATTCTTTTGTAATTAACTGAGTTGACGAATCAATTGATAAAAATAAATCTCTACCTGAAGTTGGTTGTTTTGATTCTATAATCTCAGAACCTAAAAAAGTTAATTCACCTGGAATTCCAGATAAATAGTCTTCGTAATATCTTTCCAATCCATTTTTGCCAACCTGATTATTTCCAAATGCATTTTGAAAATTATTAAACTCATCTTGATTTGGTATTCCTAAATATCCGATCGTGTGAGCAAAAAGTTCATTTTTAATATAGTTTCTTATTGGTAAATCAATAATTAAAAAAGCATCAAAATTAGTTAATAGATTATTTGTAACCTCATATTCAATAGAAGAGAGATTTATAACTAATTGTAAAATATCCTTACTTTCAAATATTTCATTAATTTCTCTAGTTGTTAAATCTGGAAAATTATATTGAATAATTTGTCTATAGTCAGAGGAGTTTTCATTGGTTATTTTTCTCATGTTTATAAATAAATGAGGTTCTAATTTAGTCTCAGCTATTTTTTCTCCATTTGCATCAAATATTTCTCCCCTTGGTGCTGTTATGTAAAATTTATCTAAATTTTGTTGGTCAATAATTTCAGACGTCAACTGGAATTCAGTTGTTTGAAGTTGAAAAATATCAAATAAAATAAAAGCTAATAAAATAAAAAAGGAAATAAAAGTAAATTTTAGTCTTTTTTGGTTAAACACTATTTCTCAAGGTCCTTTTTAAGAAGAAAAAAATTAATGAATTTACAATAATAGAAGTTAAATAACCTGTTAACCAATAATCTAAATCAAACTCTAAGATAATTGGAAGTTTATAAATCAATAAACATAATGAAATGGTTGTTGTGTATATGACAGTTGATTTACTGTATCTAGATACTGCAAAATTTGATAAAACAACAACAACTAAGAATATTGATGTATATAGACCTAAATAGTAAGTACTAAAGAAAGAGTCATACAAGATTCCTGTTAAGAAGATTGGGATTACTAAATTTTGATTAAATAATTCAGTGCCAATATATAAAAGTGAAATTAAGAATATATAAACTCCAAAATCTAAAGAAATAAATGTGTTCACATAATTTTCAAACAAACAAAGTATAAAAAGAAAAATAGATATTGAAATTAGTCTTATGACTTTCATTTACTTTTAGGAATGAATAAATTACTTTGGTAAGTTAGCATTTCCTCTATTGGTACTATCACTGTAAATTTGTTATTAAGCTTTGTTTGTTCATAAGATTGTAAATCATAGAATGGGAACTTGTTTATATGTCCAAATGTAATATCTGAATATAGCATTCCAACTTTTGATATAAATGTTGATTCTAAAGAGCTAAATATTAATTCTTTACCATTTGAATTGACCTCAAAAATGTTGTTGTTTTCATCTAATGCTCTAAAGTTAAAATTTGTAGAATTGAATGATTCAAGTATTGAATAATCATTAAAAACTTCCCCTAAATACCCAACTATATACCCTGTCTCATTTATCACGAGATCTCCAGGCTCAAAATTGTAGTCTCTACCACCAGAAATTATATATTCGTCTGTCGAGTTTTTTAAAATTAAGCTTGTTGCATAATATGTTAATTCAAAGTCACTTATATTCTTTATGAGGAGCTCATAAGAGTCAATATTATCCTGTAATTCTTGATTCTTTACATATAACACTCTCAAATTAGAGAGTTCTTCTTTTAATCTTATATTTTCTGCAACTAAATCCGCTCTACTTGAAGTTAAGCTAGAAAATTCATTTTGAAGTAGTCTGTCAGGTATTTGGAAATTAGATATTAAATTTACTCGTTCTGGTATAAAGTTTGATAATGTTTTATTAGAAAAATAATCTACAGCAGTTAATAAACCTGAAAGAAGAATAAAAAGAAAATAAACTACATATTTTCTTATACTAACAACTTGAGTACTTCGCATATTAATTAGGTTTTGGAGATAATTTCAAAACACTTTTGTAGTCTTGAAATCTCTCTAAGCAAATACCAGAACCAATTACAACTGAACTTAGTGGATCATCTGTATTATTAATTGGTATACCTAACTCTTCAGCTATTTTTTTATCCATTTGCTTTAATAGAGATCCTCCACCCGTAAGCCATGCTCCATCCTTGTCAATATCTGAAACCAAGGCCGGTGGAGTTTGTGATAGAGATATTCTAATAGCCTCAATAATATCATTTACAACTGGTTGTAAGGCGTTCCTAACATCACTTGCCTCTAGTAATACTTGCTTGGGTATACCTCTTACAATATCTCTTCCAGTTACTGTTACTTGAGGCTCTTTATCATATTGATAAGCTGAGCCAACTGCATGTTTAATATTTTCTGCGATACCAGTATCTACAAGTATTTGATGTTCTCTCCTCAACCATTCAATTAATATCTCTGTCATATCTTCACCACCAACCCTGACAGAGTTGGCATTGACTATATCCCCCATAGAAATAACTGCTATTTCAGTTGTGCCACCGCCTATGTCTACAATCATGTTTCCATAAGGCTCAAAAATATTTAAACCACTGCCTATCGCTGCAGCCATAGGTTCTTCTATTGTGAAAACTTCAGATGCACCTGTGGCATGAGCTGCCGTCTCAATTGATCTTTGCTCAACACTTGTGACACCATTTGGAACACATATCACAATCCTAGGTCTTGAATAAGCACGTCCTATTGCTCTTGATAGTAAGGTTTTAACAAGTTCCTCTGCCATTTCAATTTCAGATATCACACCATCTCGCAATGGCCTTACAAGCTCAATCGTATCTGGAACTCTTCCGATTAATTTTTTAGCCTCCCGACCAATAGTGATGATTGAGTTATCGCTTTTGTTTACAGCAAGAAGTGTGGGCTCATCAACTACAACCCCAACCCCTTTTACATATATAAGAGTGTTGGCAGTGCCTAAGTCAATTGCAATATCATTGCCACCAAATAAAGTTCTTCGTAAATTTAAGTCAACCATGTACTAATAGAATAATCTAATAGTTGCTGTTTTTAAATATTTATTTACTTTCCAAAAAATAATGAAAGTTCTCTCTCAGCACTTTCGTCTGAATCTGATCCATGAACAACATTTTTGTCTAATTCAGTTGCTAAATCACCTCTAATTGAGCCAGGTGTTGATTCGCTTGGATTAGTAGCACCCATAAGGTTTCTGATTTGTAGCACAACATTTTCACCCTCAACCTGCATAGCAACAACTGGACCACTTGTTATGAAAGATACTAGATCATTAAAAAATGGTTTTTCTTTATGTTCCCCGTAATGCTGCTCTGCTAATTCTTTAGAAATAGTCATCATTTTTATTTTTGTAATGGAAAATCCTTTGGCTTCAACTCTTGAAATAATTTCCCCAACCAAATTTCTTCGTACACCATCAGGTTTTATCATAAAAAACGTTTTCATGTGGTTATCCTTTTTTTATACTCTCCAATTAAATATAAACTACCTAGCAATATAGAAGGATTCTTATTTGATGAAAAAGTACTAAGTTCAACTATTTTATAATCTATATTTTCACTTTCTAGATAATCAATAAATTTATCAGGGTTTTGTTGGTTGAAAAAAGTATTTTCCTCAATAAAATTTAACTTGTATTGTTTTTTTGGCTTTAAATAGCTAATGATATTTTCTATGTTTTTCCCATTTTTGAAACCTAGATATAAATGAGTATCTCCTAAGCTATATTCTTTTTCATAGTCTTCTACAGTTCTAATAAACCCATCTATATTATGTGCGCCATCTAAGATTTTTAAAGGATTTCGATTAATAATTTCAAACCTTCCTTCTACAAATTCTTGATTAAAATCTAGAGGAACTTTTTTTGTATTCGAACCTAGTAAAAAGTTTACGATTAATGAAGCGAATAAATAATTTAATTGATTTGATGTGAACTCATTTGATTTGCCATCAATATAATCCTTTAATAAGTGCTTTGATTTAAAATGTTTGTAATTATTTTCTATCAATATAATTAACTCGTCGCTTAATTCACCAACAAATAAATTATCTATACTATTTGATACAAATATTTTTTGATCTAAAACTTCAAGGTCTGTATAACCCAATATATCTTGATGATCTCTTCCAATATTTGTAAGTACAACATTTTTACTTTGAATGACAGAAGTAGTATCTAAAACTCCGCCTATACCAGCCTCACATATAAAATAATCCATTTCATTATCTAAAAAAGCTTTACAAGCAATCAAAAAAAGAGTTTCAAAATAGCCTAAAGTTATATTATTTTTAGTCTCAAAATCATGAATGGATCTCGATATGAAATCAAAATTAATATCACTATAAGATTGTATTCTCTCTTGAAAGTTCACTAAATGCGGAGAGGTAAACATTAAAACTTGTTTTATTTCTTTGCTAAGCAGTTTATAAATAAAATTTGCTGTTGAAGTTTTTCCATTGGTTCCAACAATAGCGATAGTTTTATCCATTAAATACTTCATCTGATCTTCTGTAAAAAATCTATGAAGTGCATCAAGATTCTTATTGTTGGTTAACCCAATTTTAGAATTTAAATATTCTTC
This sequence comes from uncultured Candidatus Actinomarina sp., assembly GCA_902593475.1. GTDB lineage: Bacteria > Actinomycetota > Acidimicrobiia > Actinomarinales > Actinomarinaceae > Actinomarina. The sequence goes on along the minus strand of CACJIM010000012.1, from coordinate 16,980 downwards.
TAATTCCTTCAATTATCGAGAGATTTTAATGTTGAATTTATTGATTCGATCTGACTATTTAGATTTTGTACATTTTGTTTTTCTTGATCAATTAATTCTTGTTTAGCATTTTCAACAAATTTGTCATTATTAAGTCTCTGAATAGATATTTCTAATGATTTACTCAATTCTTCTCTTTTTTTATTTAATCTCTTTATTTCATTTTCAACATCAATATATTTATTGGCCAATATACTTAATTCAAATTCATTGGATTGGAAAGAAAGAATAACACCTTCTTTTAAATTATTTTCAACAGTCGAAATAGTAACATTTACAGTTTTCTCTAACTGATTGATAAACCAATCCGGATAAGTGCTAGCTGGGTACAAATCAATACTTAAAGAATTTTTTAAATTGTAAGTTGATTTAAAGTTTCTAATTTTAGTAATTATCTCTCTCAAATTTTCTATTTGAAAAATATCAACCAATTCTTGCTGATATTTGGTCGGCCATGAATTATCAATTATGTAATTTTTATTAAAAGAAGACCATATTTCTTCAGTTATATGTGGCATTGCAGGGTTTAGCAATTTCAATGACTCTAAAAATATTGACTTTAAAACAGTTTGGGTTTCAATTTTTTTATCTTCGTCAATGAACAAGTTCTTTGAAAATTCAAAATACCAGTCAAACAACTCTGACCACAAAAAATTATATAGTAATTTATAGGCATCTGAAATTTTATATTTTTCAAAAAGTTCATTAAATTCCTCTAAGGTTTCATTAAACCTTGATATGATCCATTTATTTTCAATTAACGATACAGTATTAATCTCAGACGGTGTAGATTCATCAGTGTATAAATGTACGAATTTTGCAGCATTCCATATCTTGTTGCCAAATTTTTTTGCAGATACTGTCCACTCTTCATCAAACGGTACATCTTGTCCTGGATTAGCTTTTTCAATAAGTGAGAATCTCAAAGCGTCCGCTCCATGTTTTTCAGATAATTCTAAGGGGTCCATTGTGTTTCCAAGGCTTTTTGACATTTTTCTACCTTGTGAATCCCGAACTAAACCATGGATAAGAATATCTTTAAATGGAATATTTTCCATTGTGTATAAACCCATCATTATCATTCTTGCAACCCAGAAAAAAATAATATCAAAACCAGTAACAAGTAAGGTAGTAGGATAATAACTTTTTAAATCTTCAGTGTCATCTGGCCACCCTAAAGTGCTAAATGGCCAAAGTGCTGAAGAAAACCAAGTGTCTAATACATCCTCATCCTGAGTTAATTGAACATCATCTTTAAGACCATATTTCTCTCTTACATTGACCTCACTGGTACCAACATAATGATTTTTTTCATCATCGTACCAAGCTGGAATCCTGTGGCCCCACCATTGCTGTCTAGATATACACCAGTCCTGAATATTGTACATCCACTCAAAATAAGTTTTTTCCCAATTTTTTGGTATAAATCTAATTTCATCATCTTCAACAACTTGTATTGCTTTTTTGGCAACCTCTTCAGTTTTTACAAACCATTGTTCAGAAACCATTGGTTCAAGTATTGTTTTAGACCTATCCCCTTTTGGAATTTGAATTTGATGATCTTCTACTCCTTTAAGTAAATTTTGATTTTTAAGCATGTCTATTATTTTTTCTCGAGCTTCAAACCGATCAAGCCCTCTTAATTCTTGAGGTATAAATTCATGATTTTCAATTTTTCCATCAAAATCTAAACATCTTATCATTTCTAGATTGTGCCTTTTACCAATTTCATAATCGTTGAAGTCATGGGCAGGAGTAATCTTTACACACCCAGAGCCAAATTCAACATCAACATAGTCATCAGCAATAATCTCTACTTCTCTATTTACTACTGGGATAATTGCAGTTTTTCCTATCAAATCTTTATATCTATCATCTGAAGGGTTTACAGCAACAGCTGTGTCGCCTAGTAAAGTTTCTGGTCTTGTTGTTGCAATTTCTATTAATGAATCTCCGACCTTATAATTTATAGTCCACAACTTTCCAAGTTCATTTGAAGACGTAACTTCCAAATCAGAAACTGCTGACTTTAATTTTGTATCCCAATTAACCATTCGAGTACCTTTGTAAATTAAATCATTTTCATATAGTGAAACAAATACGTTTATTACTGCCTGTGAAAGTCCTTCATCCATTGTGAATCTTTCTCTGGACCAATCACAACTCATACCTAAAGTTTTCATTTGATTAGTAATATTGTCACCTGATTTTTCTTTCCATTCCCAAACTTTTGCTAGAAAATTTTCTCTCCCTAAGTCATGCTTAGAAATCCCATTCTCTTCTAATTCTTTTTCAACAAGAAGTTGTGTAATAATTCCAGCATGGTCAGTTCCAGGAAGCCAGAGAGTTTGAAAGCCTTGTAGTCTTTTTACCCTTGTGATGACATCAATAATCGAATGCTCTAAAGCATGACCCATATGAAGTGAACCAGTTACATTTGGAGGAGGAATTACTATAGAAAAATTATCGTCAGAATCTACTGGTTGGAATTTATTCCCTTGTTCCCAATTTTTTTGCCATTTCTTCTCTATTGATAATGGATCGTATTTTTCATTCTGCATATATTATATTTTATGCAGTTTTGTCGTCTTTTGACTCTTTCAAAACCATTTTTGGTGCAATATCTTCTAAAACATTTTCTTTATCAATAATTATTTTAGAAATATCTTTTCTTGATGGTGATTCATACATTTCATCCAACAATATTTTTTCTAATATTGAACGTAGACCTCTTGCACCAGTTTTCCTTTCCAGCGCTAAATCAGCCATAGCTTCAAGTGATGCATCAGTGAACACAAGATCGATATCGTCTAATTCAAACATTTTTTTAAATTGTTTTGTAATAGCATTTTTAGGCTTAGTTAGAATTTCTATCAAAGCATCCTTGCTTAATTCATTTACATTAGTAGTAACTGGTAGTCTTCCAATAAATTCAGGAATCAAGCCAAACTTAATTAAATCTCTTGGTTCAACAAATGCAAAAAGTTCTTCTTTATTAAATTCTTTAGCATCTGACATACTAGTGTTAAAGCCAATTGTATTTTCTCCAAGCCTCTTACTGATAATTTGATCAAGTCCGTCAAAAGCTCCTCCAACAATAAATAAAATATTTGTAGTATCTATTTGCAAATACTCTTGTTGTGGATGTTTTCTACCACCTTGTGGTGGCACTTGAGCAGTAGTGCCTTCAAGTATCTTAAGTAACGCCTGTTGAACACCTTCTCCAGAAACATCTCTTGTTATTGATGGATTATCAGATTTTCTTGTAATTTTATCTATTTCATCAATGTAAATAATTCCCTTTTCAGCTCTTGGAATTTCATAATCAGCTGATTGGATTAATGTAAGCAAAATATTTTCAACATCTTCACCTACATAACCAGCTTCAGTAAGAGTAGTTGCATCTGCTATTGCAAAAGGAACATTTAGTGTTTTTGCTAAAGTTTGTGCTAACAGTGTTTTACCACTACCAGTTGGTCCTAAAAGTAAAACGTTTGATTTTTGAATTTCAAGTTCATTATCTACTAAATCACCTTTATAAATTCTTTTGTAGTGATTATAAACTGCAACAGACAAGGTCTTCTTTGCATCTTCTTGGCCAATGATGTACTCGTTTAATGATTGATTAATCTCTTTTGGTAAAGGTAGATACTCTTCTGAGCTTGTTTCTAGCTTTTCGACTTTTTCTTCTTCGATTATTTCAACACAAAGTTCAATACACTCATCACAAATGTACACACCTGGGCCTGCAATTAGTTTTATTACTTGTTTTTGAGACTTGCCACAAAAACTACACTTTAGTGCTTGAGATGAATCTTTATTTGCCATTTTTAACTACCCTGTTGTTTTTTAGCTATTTTTTGTCTGCTAACTCCCTTTGAATTAGCACTTCATCTACTATACCGTATTCTTTTGCTTCTTGCGCGGTCATCCAAAAATCTCTATCTGTGTCTTCCGCAACTTTTTCAACGTTTTGACCAGTAAAATCAGCCAATAAACCGTTTAATTGGGTTCTCATTGATACAATAAGGTCAAAATTTCTCTCCATATCAGCTACAGTACCCTCCATACCACCAGATGGTTGATGGAGCATGATTCTTGCATTTGGTAAGCTGTATCTTTTTCCAGGAGTACCACCAGCTAAAATGACAGAAGCTGCAGATGCTGCTAGCCCCATACATACTGTTGAAATATCTGGCTTTATGTACTTCATTGTGTCATAAATTGTAAATAATGAAGTGATTGATCCTCCTGGCGAGTTGATATACATAAAAATATCTTTATCTGGGTCTTCTGATTCTAAATGTAATAGCTGAGCCATTATGGAGTTTGCTACACCATCATCAATTGGTGTTCCCAAAAATATAATTCTATCTTTTAAAAGCCTTGAGTATATATCAAAGGCTCTCTCGCCCCTGTTAGTATTTTCTATAACAGTAGGGATAACATAATTTGAAGGTAATTCTTTCATATTATTCTTCCTCTCTTACTTCTTCTTCTTGATTGTAGACGTCTTGTAGGTATACTTTTTCACCATCCTTGTCAACAGACACTCCTTGTTGCAAAATATGCAGCATAGCCTTATTTCTTAGGGATTCAGCTTCTAAATTTAACCTATGACTTGCATCCTCTACTTCATTTCCATCTTCATCATGTGTTGACATGTGGTCATCAATATATTTAATTTCTTTATCATCCAGTTTAAGCTCTTGATCTTCAACAACTTTATCCAAAATAACGACCATAGATAAATTTCTAGTAGCTTGATTTTTTAAGTCTTCTTGAAGAGTTTCTTCAGTTAATCCAGTTATTTGTAAGTAATCTTCAATTTTTATATTATTTTGGTTCAATTCAGCCATAAAGTTTTGTAATATACTATCCATTTCAGCAATTACTAACTGTTCAGGAAGTTCTAGCTTTGATTCTTCTATCAATTTACTTGTTAATAAACCTTGATACTGATTAGCAATTTGTCTTTTTTTAACCATCTCAATATTTTTAAATAACTCATCGTTCATTTCTGCAATATTATCAAACTCAGTCATTGAAGAAACCCATTCATCAGTCAATTCTGGCATAACTTTTTCTTTAATTTCTTTTACTAGAACAGTAACTTCGACATTACTTTTACCAATAGATGGTATATCATCATTAAATTTTATTATTGCTCCTGTAGATACACCTTCTAATTTTGAATCCATTGAGGGTGTCAGTGAGTTGCTTCCGAGTTCGTACAAATAATCTTGATAGGAAAATTCTTCTAGCTCTTTACCATTTTCCATTGCACTGATATTTACTAATAAATAATCAGATGTCTTTGAGGGCCTTTCAACTTTAGTCACATCAGCAAACTGTAGCTTTATTCTGTCAATTTGATCTGAAATCTCTTCCTCAGTAGGGGTAATGGATTCTACTTCTACAGTTTGATTTAGCTTTGGAAGTTTAGACAATTTTGGCCATAGTGTGATCAAAACATCAACCTTATAAGATTTCTTTTCTTTTTTTAAATCTTTTACCACAGGCCTAACAGCTGGATTTAATTCTTCTTTTTGCAATATTTCAAAAATTTGCTCAGGTAAAAATAAATCAATTGATTCCTCAAGAATATAATCTTCACCCACTTCTCTAATGACAATATTTTTTGGAATTTTTCCTGGTCTAAAACCTTTAACTTTTAGTGATTTGCTAATTTTAGAAATTGCTTCATCTTTTTTAGATTCAAGGTCTTCAAAATCAATATCAATTTCAATATTGTTTTCAAAATCGCCAACTTTTTTAACTTTATATTTCATTTATCTCCTAATAAATATAAGGGTGACCGACGGGATTCGAACCCGCGACCTCCTGGACCACAACCAGGCGCTCTAACCGAACTGAGCTACGATCACCACAGCGCTCTCGATAGGACTCGAACCTATAACCTACAGATTAGAAGTCTGTTGCTCTATCCATTTGAGCTACGAGAGCTCTTCGTGAGCGGGTGAAGGGAATCGAACCCTCATAGCCAGCTTGGAAGGCTGGAGCTTTGCCATTAAGCTACACCCGCAGGTAAGTCGGGCTGGTGAGATTCGAACTCACGACCTCCTGCTCCCAAAGCAGGCGCTCTAGCCAAGCTGAGCCACAGCCCGCAACTTAATCATTTTTCTATCTTAACTGTTTTATAAAAAGAATAAATAGAAAAAATTTATACTTAACTATCATAATCTAAGTTAATCTTTAAAAGGGGTCGCTAGCTCAATTTGGCAGAGCAACGGACTCTTAATCCGCAGGTTCGGGGTTCAAGTCCCCGGCGACCCACGCGACATTTTAGCGGATGTGGCGGAACTGGTAGACGCGCTAGATTTAGGATCTAGTGAGCTTTGCTCGTGGAGGTTCGAGTCCTCTCATCCGCACAAATTATAATTATTTATTTTGGTGGAAATTCTACAATGAGCTCTGTTGAATTTGCGGTTGCATAAATTTTTCCATCTTTATCACTTAATGTGCCAGTAACAAAAATTACTCTTCTTCCTATTTTTTCAATCTTTGCTGATGCTGTAACTTCACCAGTAGATACTGTCATAGGCCTGAAGTAATTAACTCTTATATCTGTTGTCATTGTTAAAAACCCTTTATCAAGCTGACAGTTAGCTGAAATACTATTACAAGAATCTAACATTGTGGCTGCTAAGCCCCCATGAACAGTTCCAAGGGGATTGTAATGAAACTCTTGTGGTGTAAGTGTAAAGGTTACCTGACCTTTATCGTCTACTTCCATCTGTGAAGTATCCATTAGAGCACCCATTGGAATGTTTTCAACTGGCAAGTTTATAAAGAAATCTCTTCTACCATCTTTATCTAAATTTACTAATTCCAAGACTAAGCCTGGAACTAAATCCCATTTAACTATTCTTTCATTCATCGTCAGATTCCGATGCTCTTGTTTGTAATTCAGATACAATATCTGCATTTGCTAATGTTGTTACATCGCCGAGCTTTCTTTCTTCTGAAATATCTTTTAAAAGTCTGCGCATGATTTTTCCACTTCTAGTTTTGGGTAAATCAGCTGTTATAACAATACTTTTTGGTTTAGCGATTGGACCAATTTTATCACTTACGTGCTGTCTAAGATCAGCAATTAGGTCTTCATTGCCTTCATCAGTTCCAATTAATGAAACAAATGCGGCAATAGCTTCTCCAGTTATTTCATCACTTCTACCAATTACTGCAGCTTCTGCTACCGCTTGATGGGAAACTAAAGCACTTTCAACTTCAGCTGTTGATATTCTATGTCCAGATATATTCATTACATCATCTACACGTCCTAACAGCCATATATAACCTTCGTCATCATATTTAGCTCCATCACCAGCAAAATATAAACCATTATGTTGTGACCAATAAGTGTCTAAATACCTCTGATCATCTCCATAAACAGTTCTTAACATTGATGGCCAAGGAGATTTTACAGCTAAAAAGCCTCCTTCACCTTTGCCTACTTCATTTCCATCATTGTCAATAACAATTGATTCGATACCTGGTAGTGGTCCGCAAGCAGATCCAGGTTTAGTGCTTGTCACACCTGGTAGTGGGGAAATCATTATTGAGCCAGTTTCTGTTTGCCACCATGTGTCAACAATTGCACAATTCTCACCACCGATATTCTCGTGATACCACATCCATGCTTCAGGATTTATTGGCTCTCCTACAGTACCTAATATTCTTAGTGAACTTAAATCATGAGCTTGAGGGTGCTCTACACCCCATTTCATAAATGCCCTTATTGCAGTTGGAGCTGTATAAAAAATGTTGACTTTATACTTTTCAATAATGCTCCAAAGTCTTTTCTCATCTGGTGCATTTGGTGCCCCTTCGTACATAACACTTGTTGCTTTATTAGCTAATGGCCCATAAACAATATAACTATGACCAGTAACCCAACCACAATCTGCTGCACACCAGTAAATATCATCTTCTTTTACATCAAAAACTTCGTGATGAGTTGTTGTCACCCCTGTTAGATACCCTCCTTGCGTATGGACAATACCTTTTGGTTTAGCAGTTGTTCCAGATGTATAAAGAATGTACAACATATCCTCGGAGTTCATTACTTCAGGTTCGCAATCAGAAGACTCTTTGTCAGTTATATCGTGGTACCAATGATCTCGACCATCAGCCATATTAATTTCCTGCTCAGTTCGTTTAACAACAATTACATTTTCTACATATTCAGTAAGTTCCAATGAGCCGTCAACATTATTTTTTAGAGGAACAATATCTCCCCTTCTCCATGCACCATCAGCAGTAATAACTGTTTTTGCTTTTGCGTCATTGATTCTGTCTGCAAGAGCTTCAGATGAAAATCCTCCAAAGACAACTGAGTGCACGGCTCCTATCCGTGCACATGCCAACATAGAAACTACTATTTCTGGAGTCATGCCCAAATAAATTGCTACTCTATCACCTTTTTCTACACCAAGTTTTTTTAATGCATTTGAAAGTTTGCAAACTCGCTCATATAGATCCTGATATGTAATTTCTTGCGTATCTCCGGGTTCTCCTTCCCAATAAAACGCAATCCTATCCCCATCAGATTCAAGATGTCTATCTAAGCAATTATAAGATAAGTTCAACTCGCCATCTTTAAACCATTTGAAAAAAGGAGGGTTTGAATCATCTAGTATCTCTGTTGGTTCTTTGAACCAAGAGATTCTTGTTAAAGCCTGTTTTTGCCAAAATTTTAATCTATCCTCATTTGCTTCGTCATACCATGAAGATGGAGCATTTGCATTTTTGACTAGATGTTCAGAAGGCGGAAATTTTCTATCTTCTTTAAGTAGGTTTTCAATTTTTTCATTCATAAACTCTCCCCTAAGAAATAGTATATATATCCGTAAAGTGAAAAATCTACTTAAGAAGTCATAAAATAATAATTAAATCCATCGCAAAGAGCATTCCATGATGCATTGATAATATTTTCATGCACACCTATAGTGCTCCATTGTTTTTTTGAATCAGTAAATTCAATTAGTACTCTTGTTTTAGCTTCCGTACCATCAGAGGAATCAATTATCCTAACCTTGTAATCAATAAGTTTCACGTTATTAATGTCTTTATAGTCATTTTCAAGTGCTGATTTCAATGCTTTTGAGAGAGCATCTACTGGGCCAACACCTTCGCCTGTTTTTACATATCTATTATTATTTACGGTGATTTTACAAACTGCTTCTGAAACAACATTTTCAGAATTCCTTCTTTCCGAAAAAACTCTGAAACTTTCAAATTCAAAAAAATCTGGCTTAACTCCCTTTATTGAATTCATTAATATAAATAAAGAAGCATCCGCTGCTTCAAATTGAAAACCAATGTGCTCTAAGTTTTGCACTTGTTGAATTAAATCTTTGGCTTCATCATTATTAATACTTAATCCGAACTCCTCTGCTTTTGTAATAACACTTGCTCTACCAGCTAATTCTGAAACAGTAGTTCTTGTAAAATTTCCAACTTTTGAAGCATCTATGTGTTCATATAGTGAGCTATCTTTTGCCATACCAGATGCATGAAGTCCTGCCTTGTGAGTAAATGCTGATGACCCAACATATGGATGCCTTGAATCGATAGAAACATTTACAAGTTCTGCAATATGGTTGGCAGTCTGGGTTAGTTTTTCAAGAGAATCTAAAGGTATTGTGTCATAATTTTGTTTTAAAGATAGATTAGGAATGAGTGTACACAGGTCAGCATTTCCAGTCCTTTCTCCATACCCATTTATTGTTCCCTGAACATGATCAACACCAAGATCTACTGCAACCATTGAGTTAACAACTGCACAGCCATTGTCATTTTGAAAATGAACACCAAATTTTGTTTTTGGATATTGTTCTATAACCTCAGAGAGAATTTTTCTTACTTCCTCAGGTAATGTACCACCATTTGTGTCACAGAATATAAAACAATCTGCACCAGCTGTAACTACAGATTCAAGAATTTTTAGACTTGTTTTAGAGTCTTCTTTGTAGCCGTCAAAGAAATGTTCCGCATCAAAAAATACTTTTTTACCCTTTGACTTTAAATACAAAATTGTATCAACTGCCATATCAATTGCACTGTCAACATCAGTTTGCAACGCCTTTGTAATATGAAGTTTTGAAGATTTACCTACAATGCAGATATAATCAGTGCCTGAATCAACTAATGCCTTTACTTGTGGGTCGTCTTTAGCTGATAAGTCTAGTTTTCTAGTCGAACCAAAGCTTACAAGTTTTGCATTTTTTAAATGTAACTCTCTTTTTGCAGTTTCAAAAAACTCTTCCTCTTTTGGTGATGCACCTGGCCAACCACCTTCAATAAAACTAACTCCTAGGCCATCTATTAGTTTTGCAATTGCAATTTTATCCTTTACAGAAGGAGAAATTCCTTCTTGTTGGAAGCCATCTCTTAAAGTTGTATCAAATATGTCTATTTTCATAATTCCAAAAAAAAACCCTTGCAACGCAAGGGTAACAACGCTTAGTACGTTGCTCCTAAATAATAATTATAATTTTTTTCATTGTGACAATATTACTTTATTTTTCTTGATTGTCTAACAAAAAAATATACTGCTGTTAATACAACGAAAGCTATAGCAATATTTATTGGATTTAGAGGTCTATCATTACTTGATATCAGTTCAAAAGTTTTACTAGAAACACCATCGGCTTCAAAAATGATAGTATTTTCTACGATGTTGCTAATATTTGGTTTTGTAATTTCTCCAGGTACTTTAAAGCCCAGCTTCCCATCAAAGACATTTTCATAGCCCGATTGATTAATAATTTCATTTTCAGTATCAAACAACTCACCAAAAGATCCATAAATTCTAAATTCTCCATCATTATTTTGAAAATCTATGTCTTCAATTGGTAAAAGTAATAGGGCTGTATTTTCGTTAGATTTTAGAAGTTCAAACTGGTCTTTTAGCTCATCAATATTGTCAAAATCATTACGCACTAGTATTCCAAGATAAGCATCTTCTTGAAATATACTCGAACCAAATCCATCTGGAAGATCTGTAATAATATCATTAAGACTTCCTATTGATGACTCTTCGCCTATATCAAGAGCATACAATTGAAGTTCTTCATTAATTAATAATTTTATAGTGTACTTTCCAGAAAAATTTTCGTTAAATTCAACATTCATATCCCATTTAATTTCACATGCTGAAAATACAAGAAAAGCTACTAGCAAATAAATTTTATTTTTATATTTCATTTAATTTCTCAACTAACTTTACCGCTGCTAATTTTCTATGGCTTATATTTGATTTTTCATCTAGAGTCATTTCAGCCAATGTTTTACCGCTAACCTCAAAAATAGGATCGTAGCCAAAACCGTAGTTTCCTCTTGGTTCAAATACGATATTTCCCTCAAGAACTCCTTCTGATGTTATAAAATTTAAACCATCAAAATAACAAAGAACTGTTTTAAAAAACGCACTCAGATTATCAGCTGTTTTAAGTTCATTTATTAGTTTTTGATTATTTTCAACATCTGTAGAACTCAAGCCTGCATATCTTTTTGAATAAACGCCAGGCTGACCATCTAATGCATCTACAAACAAACCTGAATCATCTGAAATAATTGGAGATTTAAAAATCTCATAACATTCTTCAGCCTTCTTTTTTGCATTTTCTTCAATTGTATTTTTATCTTCAATCACATCTGGAATATCTTTATTAACTATCAAGGTGTGTTTACTTCCAAATTCTTGAAAAATTTTTAATAACTCTTTGTGCTTATTTTTATTATTTGAAGCTAAGAGGATTTCCATTTACTTATTTTTGTATTTCAAATACTTCTTTTATACACTCTTTTCCAAGTTCAAAAAGTTGATCAAGATGTTCTTTTGGAAATGGCTTTCCTTCTGCAGTGCCCTGTATCTCTAGTATTTCAAATTTTTCATCAAGTACTAAATTGAGATCAACCTCTGCATTGGAATCTTTTTTATAATCAAGATCTGCTACCAATTCGCCAGCAACAATCCCAACTGAAATGGCACCAACTTTACTTGTAAGTGGATTTTGATTTAATTTGTTTTCCTGGATCATTTTTTCAAATGTATCATTCAGAGCTATCCAAGCACCATTAACAGAAGCTGTTCTTGTACCGCCATCAGCTTCCAGCACATCACAATCTACTGTAAAGGAGTAGCCGTTTATAATTCCTAAATTACAAACAGCTCTTAAAGATCTTCCGATTAATCTTGAAATTTCTTTAGACCTGCCAGACTCATAAGATTTTCTTGATATTCTATTGCCTGATGACCCAGGTAACATATTGTACTCTGCAGTTACCCAACCCTTATCAGAATTTAGCAACCAGTCTGGGAGCCTAGTTGAGACAGATACTGTAACCAATACCTTTGTATTGCCTGATTCGTATAAAACTGAGTTTTCAGCTGAATTAATAAAATTTTTGGTTACTTTTATTGGTCTCATTATGGGGACATCCTTTCAATTTTCCATGAATTGTCTTCTGGCTTATAACAAAACCTATCATGTGTCCTGTTTCTTCTCCCCTGCCAAAACTCCCAATAATTAACTTCAATAGCAAACCCACCCCAAAAGTCAGGTCTTGGTATTTCTTTTCCTTCATATTCTTTTTCAAGCTCATCGATTTTATTCGTAACATCTTCTCTGGAGGAGATGATGTTGCTCTGTGCAGATGCCAAGGCACTTAATTGTCCGCCTCTTGGTCTTGTTTTAAAATATTCATCGGATACTTGTGAGTCAGCTTTTCTTGCTATGCCTTGAAATCTGACTTGCCTATGGATTTCAGCCCAGTAAAAAATACCAGAAACATTTGGGTTAGCAAATATCTCCACTGCTTTTGGACTCTCATAGTGTGTATGAAAGATCAAATTATTATTTACGATATTTTTAAATAATACGTATCTCGATCTCGGAGCATTTTCATCTACTGTGGCCAGAACCATTGCATTAGGTTCGTAAATTTGCGTTTCAATAGCTTCATCTAGCCACTTTGTAAATTGTGTTATAGGGTCTTGATTTAAATCTTCTGATGTCAGGTCTAAATCGCTGTATTCATTACGAAGAGATTGAATCTTTTCTGAAAAATTTTCCATTAATTTGATTTAATATAATTTAAAGCTGATCCTTTTTCAAACCAACTTATTTGCTCTTCAGATAGGGAATGGCTGGTATCTATATCCATTGTTGAACCATCTTCTTTCTGTATAGAGACTGTAACTTTACTTCCAGGACTTAAGTTTTCGAGATTTTTAATAGTTAATTTATCATTCTGCTCTATCTTTTCATAGTCAGCTTTATCTTCAAAGGTTAGCGGTAGTATCCCTTGCTTTTTCAAATTAGCTTCGTGGATTCTTGCAAAGCTTTTAACCAAAACTACCCTACAACCTCTAAACCTTGGCTCCATGGCAGCATGTTCCCTTGATGATCCCTCACCGTAATTTTCATCACCAATTGCAATCCAGTTTATATTATTTTCATGGTATGTTTTTGCAAGATCTGGCAATGTCATAATTTCATTGTTAAGGGTATTAACACCTGTCCCTGAGTCTTCTGAAAAAGCATTATTAACACCTATAAATAAATTTTGAGAAATATTTTCTAGGTGACCTCTAAACCTTAACCATTTACCTGCAGGTGATATATGATCAGTTGTACACTTTCCTACAGCTTTCATAATTACAGTCATGTCTAAATAATTGCTTGCATCAAATGAGTCAAATGGTGTTAAAGCTTGTAATCTCTCAGAATCCGGACTTATAACAACTTCAACTTCACTATTTTCTTTAGGCTGGACAAAACCTTCCAAAGTGCTTTCAAACCCTTCTGAAGGTAGCTCTTCTGCAGTTGGAGGTGAGAGCTTAACCTCTTCACCGTCTTCGTTTATTAAAGTATCATTAAGAAAATCGAATTCTAAAGTTCCACCTAAAGCAAGGCCAATTACAGTTTCAGGTGAACCAATAAAGGATAACGTTTCCTTATTGCCATCATTTCTTGCTGGAAAGTTTCTATTGTACGAAGAGACAATTGTATTAGTCTGTCCTTCTTCAATATCATCTCTCTTCCATTGTCCAATACACGGTCCACATGCATTTGCAAGGACAGTAGCGCCTATTGCTTCAAGATCTTTTAAGTATCCATCTCTTTCAATAGTTGCTCTAGTAATTTCGGACCCTGGAGTGACCATAAGTGGGACTTTAGATTTTAAACCTTTTTTAGCTGCTTCTCTTGCTATAAAAGCTGCTCGACCAATATCTTCATAAGATGAATTAGTACATGAACCTATAAGAGCGTTTGAAATTTCTAAAGGGTAACTATTTTCTACAGCATCATCTTTCAATTCTGATACTGGGCGAGCTAAGTCTGGTGTATGTGGACCCACAACATGTGGCTCTAGACTATCTAAATCAATTTCAATAACTTGATCAAAATAATTTTCAGGGTTTGCAACAACATCATCGTCTGGAGTTAACAAATGCATATTTTCCTTAGCAAGAGACGCTATGTCTCCTCTTCCTGTGGCTTTGAGGTATTCCTCACCTTTTACATCAAATGGAAATATAGAGCATGTTGCGCCAATTTCAGCACCCATATTTGTTATAGTTGCTTTTCCTGTAGTAGAAATAGACTCTGTTCCTTCTCCAAAATACTCAACGATTGCATTCGTGCCACCTTTTACGGTCAAAATTTCTGCAACTTTCAAAATTATATCTTTTGGAGCTGTCCAACCACTTAATTTTCCTGTAAGTTTTACTCCAATTAATTTTGGTATTTTTGTATTGAAAGGCATACCAGCCATTACATCAACTGCATCAGCTCCACCAACTCCAATTGCAACCATACCTAATCCCCCTGCATTTGGTGTGTGGCTATCAGTTCCAATCATCATTCCACCAGGAAATGCATACTGCTCAAGAACAACTTGATGAATAATTCCAGCCCCTGGACCCCAAAAACCAATATTAAATTTTTCAGATGCTGTTCGTAAAAAATCAAATACTTCTTTATGTGTTTTATTAGCGACTTTTAAATCACTGTTTGCCCCTTCATAAGCTTGAATCAAATGATCACAGTGAACTGTAGTGGGAACTGCTGTCTCTGGTAGTTCAGCTTGCATAAATTGAAGCAATGCCATTTGTGCTGTTGCGTCCTGCATCGCTACCCTGTCAGGTAAAAAGTCACCAAAGTCTTTTCCTCTATTTAGTGAGATATCAGATACATCTTTAGCATGACCATATAAAACTTTCTCAGCTAAAGTCAGTGAATTGCCTTTTCTGGCTTTGAATTCAGCAATATTTGATTCAAGAGTTTTATAAACTCTTTCTACCAATTGAATATGTGTTTTTGAAAGATCCATCAAAATAATTATATATTTACTTGAGTCTAAAGATGAACTTATCTAAATTCTGTACAAGTATTTTTAAACTCACAATAATCACACCATTCACCAACTTTGTGACTAGGGCTCAACGCATCAAAAGGTATCCAAGATGCTGGCTTTTTTGCAATATCTTCAAATTTTGCTTTAGCGGACTCGAGTTCACTAATACCAAACTTTCTTTCTTTTACAGATGCATTGTTGTCAGATACGTAAATATGCAATACTATTATTTCTTTTTCAGATTTCATTAGCTGTGAAGCCCCTAAAGCATAAAGCTGCGCTTCTAAAAAGTCTTCGGGAATTTCTGGACGTGTTTTTAACTCAATTATTAGAGGTATATCACCAAGTCTTCCAGCTAAGTCAGACTTTCCAGTAAATATAGTTGCTACTTTCTGGTCAATAACTTTTCCATCTCTCAAGCCTTTTCCTTCGGTGATACAGGTAAAACCTAAAATATATTCTGATTCTTTTATTATTAAGTCCTCATAATTATTTAATTGTGAAACTAGCTGTTGGTATTTTAAATAAAGCTGCTCTCGAGTAACTTCGTCCTCTTCATTTGTTAATTGGTTGAAACTCTCAATATTTTGCTTTTCAGAAAATTTTTCGTTATTTACTAAAATTTCCTGTGAAAATTGATGAAACTTAGTAGCCACTGATTCTGACTCATACTCAATAAAGTCTTCTCTTGGTAAACCGTATTGAACATTCCATGCCGTTCTTCTCTCGCAATTAGAAAGTTTTACCAAATTCGTTTTCGATATTTTTACTTCTCTAATTCGATTAGTAATTTTGTCAGCATTGATTAGTGGAAATTGTCCACATCTTGATGCTTGATCGCAGTAATCGCATTGTTTACCAGGAGTACGCTTTTTTCTACCTTCTAGATAATCTTCTAAGATGTTGAAATAATCATCAATAATTTCATCAGGATTTTCTACCATCTCAATTTCTACTAAGTCATCTAATTCAATAGCAGCCGTATAGAATTCTTCATTTTCAGATTTCAATTTTGTAATAATTGCTCTATCAATTAACTCTGGTTCTGGGTCATGAGCAGTTTTTAATCTTATATATTCATATTGATTATCATCTTCGAACTCATAGGCAAAGTGAGTAGTTATTCCGTATTCTTCTCCATCTATTTCTTTTATGGCCTCTTTAATTAAATACTCATGATTAAAATTGGAATTTCTTTTAGGATAAATTGTTCTAAATCTTGTGAATAAATCAGAAAGTATCCTTTTTTGAATAGTGTCATAAAATTGAAAATTATTTTCTTCAGCAACTTTTACAGATGTTTCTTCAAGAGCATCATTATTAAGCCAATCAACAATTGCTTTATTTAAATCTTTCCACCTATCTAATTTTGGACTTGCAAGTCTTGTCTTTTTGCCGTAAGAACTGTGGCATTGTGATATCTTCCTTATTTGATTGGTTGAATAAGTATTATCTCTATCAGGCATAGTAAAATTATAATTCACTAATTACTGCAAATCTGCTGTTTCAAAAGGCCTTAAGACTGCCAAAACTGTCAAAATTCAACCTGAC
>CACJIM010000011.1 GCA_902593475.1 uncultured Candidatus Actinomarina sp. | reverse complement strand
AAATTTCAGTACTTTCTGTTTCTGTATAAGTTTTCTCATAACTTCTTGTTACTATTCTAATTCCTAAATTTCTTGTTTTCTCATTTGTAAAATTGTCAAAAATAGATATATTGTTTTCGTTGTCGCTAAGAATAGATTCAATGCAATTAATTAAATCAGAAGCTTGAAAATCATTAGGGACAGAAAAAGATAGATCAAATTTAATGAATGGATAAGCAGACAATGGCTTATAAGTGAAAGCTTTCAATTGGTCAAAATTAAAGTTTTCTGTGTTAATTTGTGCAATATATAGTGAATCATGTAGTACTAACTCAGATTGAAGTTTGTACGAAAGTTTACCCATAAATCCTAAAATTTTATTATCAAGTTTTATTAAATATGAATAATTCTTATGAAACCCTGGTCGTGCAAGGTGTTCTAATTCAGAAGAGGGAAAAAGGTTTTTAATAACATTAGCTAGAGTATTTATGTTATTTGTTTTTGTTTTTCCTTTACGATCTTCCACTGTTTCATTTTCAGGAATGAGTAAACCAAGAGAGTATTCTTGATTTGGTATCATCTTAAATTTCTTATGTTTTGAATCATCGTATACATTATTAATTTCGTAATACCTGTGTGTCTTACCATTACTTTCAAAGTTAAATTTATATGTATTTATTAATGATGTAAGTAAATTTGTTCTTAAATTTTCTTGTGTTTGATCTATGGGGTTTATCACACTTACAGATTTTTTTTCAGGTGTGAATAATTCGTTTGATAATGAATCAGTGAATGAAAGTGTTTGAATTTCATAAAAATTTGTAGATGATAATTTTTCAGATAAATAGATACGTTTATCCCAGTAGTCCCCCGTTGAGTTTAGATTATTACCTATTGGAAGTGTTGATTCAAAATTGTTAAACCCATAATGTTTAGCAAGTTCTTCGATGAGATCTATTGGTCTTTCCAAATCGTATCTCCATGAAGGAGATTTAAACTTGATTTTTTTATCAGAAACTTCAGATTCAATTTGTAGTTTTATCAAAGTGTTTTTAATAAAATTATCATCTAGCTCTACTCCTAATATTTGTTCTATTTCATTTTTATCGAATGATATTGAATCATAAGAAATTCCATTTTTACTGCTATCTATTATGCTTGAATAATTTATTTCCTGATCGTTTTCAAAAAGATTAACGAATCTCTGTAGCCCCTGTTTTTGCAAATTGAAATCAATACCTCTTTCAAATCTGATTGATGCATCTGATATTAGATTTAATCTTCTCGAAGTTTTCATAATCGATACTTTATCAAAATAAGCGCTCTCTATTAAAAGATTAGTAGTTGTATCAGTGACTTCGGTATCGTACCCTCCCATAACTCCTGCAAGTGCAATTGGCTTATCATTATCTGTAATAATTAAATCTTCAGAGGTTAACTTTCTCACTTGTTCATCTAATGTTTTCAGATTTTCATTATCTTTTGCGAATCTGACAGAAATGGTTCCAAATAATTTATCTCTATCAAATGCATGCAAGGGCTGACCAATATCGTGAAGTACGTAATTGGTGTAATCTACAACATTATTAATAACGCGGACACCAATAGATGAAAGTCTGTACCTTATATTTAAATTTGAATCACTTAAAGTAAAATTTTCAATTTCAATTGATTGGTATGAATTACATGCTTTTATTTTGCCACTGTTAACTTTTATTACATTTTCAATGTTAGATTTAAGTGTTTGTGAATTTTCTTTAAGAGTCAGGTTGAAATAATTAGATAGTTCTCTAGCGATTCCTAAATGTGACATACAGTCCCCCCTATTTGGAGTAACACCAATTTCCCATAAGGTATCAGTAGAGTTGTATATTTTTGAAAAATCAGAACCTAATTTTGTTTCATCTGAAAGTTTTAAAATCCCTGCATGATCATCCCATAAATCAAGTTCTGAAGCTGAACATATCATCCCATTAGATTCAACACCACGTATATCTCGTTTATCAATTTTAAATCCATCTTTAATTTCACTTTTAGGTAACGCTACAGGTACAACTGCACCAACATCAAAGTTCCAAGCCCCACAAACTATTTCATATGTTTTTGAACCTACATCAACTTTAGTAACTCGAACTTTATCGGCATTTGGGTGTTCGTATATTTCTAACACTTTGCCAACCGTTATATTTTTGTAGTTCGGAGTTTTATCTGTCCTAGACTCAATTTCAAATCCTAGTGATTCTAATGCTTCAGATATATCATCTGTACTGATAGTTTCAATGTCTATCCAATCATTTAACCAAGATTTTAAAATTTTCATTAAAATTGCTCCAAAAATCTTAAATCATTATCATAAAAGTTTTTAATGTGGTCAACTTGGTACTTAAGCATAGCTAGCCTTTCTATACCTACTCCCCAGGCAAATCCTTGATATTCATCTGAGTAACCGACATGGTTTAGTACATTTGGATCTACCATTCCACATCCTAATATTTCTAACCACTCACCATTCTTCCACTTGACTAGAACTTCAGCAGAGGGTTCAGTGAAAGGAAAAAAATGTGGTATAAATTTTGTTTCAATATCCTCACCAAAAAATTGTTTAACAAAGTATTCCAATGTGCCTTTAAGATCTGTAAATTTCAAGTTTTTATCAACTGCTAAACCTTCAAGTTGATGAAAAACAGGCGAATGAGTGGCATCAAGTTGGTCTGATCTAAAAACTCTACCTGGTGCAACTATATAAACAGGTGGGTCATTTTCTTCCATATGTCTAATCTGCACAGTGCTAGTTTGAGTTCTCAGTAAAGTTTCCAAATCATTATCTGTATAAAGAGTGTCAGATTCATAGCGTGCAGGATGCCAGTCTGGGGTGTTTAATGCATCGAAGTTGTGCCAAGATGTTTCAACTTCTGGTCCATAAGCTACTTTATATCCTATGGAAGCAAAAATGTTTACAACCTCATCCATAACTTGTGAAAGAATATGCCTATGAGTTCCAGTATTAGTGATCCAATCTATTGTTATATCTTCATTTTCTTCATCTTCTAATGAAGCATATTTGTTGTTAATAAATTCTTCTTTAGCTTTTTTTATATTTGTAACGATTGATTTATTAACATTATTTAAAGTTTCACCGTAAATCTTTTTGTCTTCATTAGAAAGATTAGATAAATTTTTTCTTTCAGCAGACAGGAGTGATTCTTTTCCAGCATATTCTTTTAAAATCTCATCAAACTCTGATTCATCAAGAACTTCGTCTAATCGTAGTTTGAGAGATGCTAGTACTTTATCGAAATTTAGTTCAGGCATTTAAATTTTTCTTAGCAAGATCGACAAGTTTTTTAAAACCTTTAGGATCATTTACAGCTAAGTCTGCGAGTATTTTTCTATCGACTTTAATACCTGCGTTGTTTAAACCATTAATAAATTTAGAATAAGCAAGATCATGCTGTCTTGAAGCTGCATTTATTCTTGAAATCCATAGTTTTCTATAATCAGATTTCTTGTCTTTTCTGTGCGTAAAAGAATCAGCACCTGCGTGCATTACCTGTTCTTTTGCAGCTCTTAGCCTTTTACTTCTAGCCCCCGTATAACCTTTAGCTTTCTTTAGTACTTTCTTCTTAGATTTTTTACTTTGAACTGAACTTTTAATACGTACCATATTAACCTAACAACTTTCTGATTTTCTTACTATCACCACTAGATGTTTCCACATCTCGCTTTAGCCTTTTCCAAGTGCCAGAACTTTTTGCTAACTTATAGTGAGATCTGTGGGATCTACGTCTCATATATTTACCAGTTCCAGTAACTTTTACTCTTTTTTTCATACTTTTATGAGTTTTTTGTTTCATTTTTTTCCTCCTAAAGGTGCGAGCACCATTGATAAAGACTTTCCATCAGGACTTGAAGTAGATTCAACCATTGCTATATCACTTAGTTCTTCAATGTAATTATCTAATACTTTCTGGCCAAACTCTGGATGTTCTGCTTCTCTTCCTCTGAATCTCATAGTGAATTTAACCTTATCCCCTGAATCAAGAAATTTTCGTGACTTATTTAACTTAATTTTGAAATCATTTGTATCGATTTTAGGTTTAAGTTGAATTTCTTTAACTGAAATTTTTACTTGTTTCTTCCTTGATTCTTTTGCTTTCTGAGCAAGTTCATATTTGTATTTTCCATAATCCATTAGTCTTGCGACTGGCGGTTTACTCTCAGGCGATACTTCTACTAAATCTAGATCTAGTTGTTCAGCTACAATTAGTGCTTTTTTTAGTTCTAGTTCACCAATTTGAACACCATCTGGTGCAATAACAAGTAATTTCTTTGCACGAATTCCTTCGTTTATCTTTAATTCAGGTATATTTTCTCCTTCCAATAAAAAAAACAGCACGAAGCTGTTTTACTACCTCACTATTGTTCACAGTGGGTGGAACATTGTTCGCTTGAGATAATTATAGCTAATTATTAATTTATTTATACAAAAAGATTATTTAAAGCTGAAGCGGCTTCAATCCCTTTATTTTTAGAACCTTTAGTTCTAGCTATTGCTTGATCCATGCTCAATACATTTAATACACAGTTTGCAATGTAAATATTATTTTTAATAGTTAGATTAATTAATCCATCAACCACACCTTTTGATATATATTCATAGTGATCTGTGTCACCTTTTATAATTACACCAATAGCAACAAATTTATCTATAGAGTCATTCTCTGAAAGATCGTTAATTTTATATATTATTTCCCATGCACCATCTACAAAGTATGTACTCGTATCAAAACTTTCATTAAGATTATTTTTAACACCATCAACTAAATCATTAGTTATATTTTCGTAATAGTTTGCTGCAACTATGGCTACCTTATTCTTCATTGAATACGTGTCCCATTTTTGATTCTTTAGTTTCAAGATATTTTTCATTTTCTGGTGTTGTTTGCCCAAGTAACGGTGTTCTTTTTGTAATACTTAGGCCATAGCCTTCAAGTCCAGCTCTCTTAGATGGATTGTTAGTTAATAAGTTCATTTTCTCAATTCCAAGTGATCTTAAAATTAATGCACCGGTTCCATAATCTCGTTGATCGTTTTTGAAACCAAGTTTAAGATTTGCATCGACAGTATCATCCCCCTCGTCTTGAAGTGAGTATGCTTTTATTTTGTTGCCTAATCCAATACCTCTGCCTTCGTGACCTCTCATGTACAATAGAACACCACTTCCATTTTTGGAAATAGTGTTTAAAGCATTAGATAGCTGAGAACCACAATCACATTTTGAAGAAAATAAAGTATCTCCAGTTAAACACTCAGAGTGAACTCTAACCATTGTGTCTTCGTTATCGAGATAATCTCCAAATGTTAATGCAATATGTTCAGTATTGTCTACAGTATCTTTATAGACATGACCTGTAAACTCTCCATAATGAGTAGGGATTTTTGATTTCGATACAAATTCCACAGGGTTTGAACTATCTAATCTGTGTTGAATAAGATCTTTGATTGTACCAATTTTAATATTGTGAACTTTTGAAAACTCAATTAGATCATCCATTCTTGCCATTGAACCATCTTTATTTATAATTTCACAAATAACAGCAACTTCACTGTGTCCTGAAAGTTTACAAAGGTCTATTGCTGCCTCTGTGTGTCCAGCGCGCCTTAATACACCACCATCCATTGCTTGTAAAGGAAATATGTGACCGGGAACATTAAAGTCATCTCTAGTAGAGTTTTCATCTAATAAACCTTTTATAGTTTTATGACGGTCATCAGCTGATATTCCAGTTGTTACTCCGTTACCTTTTAAATCCACTGAAGCAGTGTATGCAGTCTGCATTTCATTATTTACACCTTGCATTAATGGAAGTTCTAATTTTTTAGCAATTTTGGATGATATTGGCGCACAAACTAAACCCTTACCAAATGTAATCATAAAATTTATGTGTTCAGCAGTTAAATGTTCAGCTGAAATAATTAAATCACCTTCATTTTCTCTATCTTCATCATCAACAAGGATGATCATCTCGCCATCTTTAAATGATTTAATAATATTTTTTATATCAGTTATCATGATTAATTTTCTCTAGATATTTTATTATTATGTCGTATTCAACGTTAACTGCACTACCAATATTTAAATGCTTTAAGTTTGTTCTATTATATGTTTCATCTATTACAGCAACTTCAAACATATCTTTGACAGGGTTAACTATAGTCAATGAAATACCATTAATCGTTATGGATCCTTTATCAACAATATATTTACTACTCGCATCTTTAAATTTGAAGTTCCACATATTATTTTCAAGTTCATTAATTTCATGAATATTTATTGTTGAATCTACATGTCCCTGGACTATATGACCGCTTAAAAAACTATCTAGTGTTGCTGGAAGCTCTAAATTAACAAATCCACAATGATTATTGTTCAAAGATGTTCTGGTAAATGTTTCATTTGACACTTGAAAAACTAAATTTCCATCTCTATATTCTTTCAGAGTCAAGCAGCACCCATCAATTGCAATGCTTGTACCTGGATCTAAATTTGTGTAAATGTTGTTATTAAAACTAACAGTTAAAATATCTTCATTTAGATCTACAACTGTACCTATATCGTTAATAATCCCAGTAAACATTACATACAAGTATATGTTGTTAATTGATTATCTTTAAGAAGAAATTTATTAATTGGTTTATATCTATTTTTTAATGACTCAATAACTTCATCGCTCAATTTAACTCCACTATGTATATTGTCTGTACTTTTAAACCAATAAAACTTATCATATAGTGCATTAGCTGTGAAGTATTTGTGTATGTAGTTACCACCTTCAATTAACAGTGAATTGATGTTTAAATTTTTAAATAACTTATTCAAATCAAAATTCACATCAATTATTGGAATAACATTATCTGCCTTATGTGTAAAAGATGTTAAAAAATAAATGTCTGAATGTTTTGATATATGTGAGTCAATATTTGGATCAGCTCCCCAAAAAACGATTTTTATTGGATTGCTATCTTTAATATTTACATTTCTTACATCAAGTTTTGGACTGTCAATTAAAAGTGTATTTTTCCCTATTGCTATTCCATCAACACTTGCACGTAGTATGTGTGTAAGAGCTAACGATATATTATTAGATATATATTTATCTTCAGTTTGATCATTGTAGATATAATTATTCTGTGAACTTGCAATCTTTCCAATTATTGTATTTGAATTCTCATTTGTTTTTTGGTTTAAGTAGTGAGGATTAATTATATTATTTGCATTGTATTCAAATTGAATGTTAAGACCTTTACTTTTAAATAGGTCAATACTTTTTCCATTAGTTCGTGGATCAACATCTATATCGCCTATAACAATATTTTGTAATGATGTATTGAGTAATTCAACTGCACACGAAGGTGAGCTATCAGCATGAAAACATGGTTCAAGAGTGACGTATAGTACATCATCCGTATCAATAATTGTTTTATTTAATAAATCTATTTCAGCATGATTTGTACCTGGGCCATGATGAACACCTGTAGCCTTTATGTTTCCTCTGTTGTCAGTAAGGACAGCAGCAACTTTTGGATTTGGATATGCTTTTGTGTTTAATGCTGCAATTATTGCATCCTGCATAAATTTTGAATAGTTTAAATATGACAAAGGATTATCCAAAAATTGCACCACCTTGTACTACTACATCAACACCAATTTTCTCAAATATTTCTAAATCTTCGTTTTTAACACCACCATCCACAATGACTTCACCAGAATAATTAGGAAAACTTGTATTAAAGTCATTAACTTTTCTAGGTAAATCAATAGCCTGGCTTTGATTAGAAAACCCGGGATTCACACCTAATAACAACACAGAGTGTGCATATTCTAAATATTCATCAAGTTCTGAATTTGATGTACCCGGTAAAAGACCTATACCAATATTTTTATTAAATTCAGAAAGCTTGATAAAGTCTTTTAACTCTGTTGACTCTTTATGAACTGTTACTAAGTCTGCACCACAGTCGAATGCTATTTCTCCATATTTTAGATTGTCATTTATCATCAAATGAACATCTAAATAATAATCTGTATTGTTTTTAAGCATCTCAATGACTTTAAATGACATGCTTATATTCTCGGCAAAATGTCCATCTGTAATATCAATATGTAACTGGTCAAATTTTGTATTATTGCTATCTATGTGATTCAAAAGATCTAATTGATTAGCCGCCTGAATACTTGCTGAAATTTTCATTTTAAGCCTCTTAAATAATCAGGAAATAACATTTTATTTTTTCCTTCAGGAGTTACATATTCTGGATATAGAACACCTTCTTTATACATTATACCTTCTGAATTACTCTCTTCTGTATAACTATGGATCTTCAGAATCTTATTTTTATGCGAAGTAAAAGATGGGCCCATTATGTTAAATGCTCTGATTTTTGTTTTAGCTTTTAAAAGAGAATCTTCACTTATATTGAAATCGCTTTTTGAAAATTTAGATGTTTTAGAACTATTTTGAGGCTGTTGTTGACCTGTGGTTAGAAAGTCTATTTCTTTATAATTATCATTAAAAGATTTTGATAACTTTTCATATATATTTGATGCATAATCGTCATCCGATATAGATACAGCTTTTTGAAATATAATTCTCCCAGTGTCTATTTCTTCATCGATATGAAAAACAGTAAATCCCGTTGTAGTGTAATTATTTAATATTGCAGTTTCAACTGGTGAAGGACCTCTTAGTTCAGGCAACAAACTTAAATGTATATTAAAAATACTATTGTTTGATTTAAGAAATTTTGTAGAAAATATTTTTGCGAAACTTGCACTTATACCTATATCCATATTGCTATAGACCGCATCTTGTGAAAAGTATTTAAATTCAATATTGTTTGATTTACAAAACTCTTCTACAGGATTTACAACAAGTTTTTTTCCTCGTCCACTCCTAACAGGCTTAGTTGTTACTACAGTAATAGCTTCTTCAGAGTTATTGATAGTAGTTAGATAAGGAATGCTCCTAAAATCTGAACCAAAAAAATATTTATATTTTGTCACCTGGAAAACCTTTTATAGAGATTTCTTTTAATGCTTCTTTTCTTACTTTTCTTTTTAGTTGTTTTAGCAATAATTGGCCTTGTAGATGATCATATTCATGCTGCAGTACTCTACCCAGTAAATCTTCACCTTCATAAGTTACTTCTTCACCATTTTGATTTAAACATGTCAGTTTCGCATATTCATATCTTTCAATATCCCAGTAATAACCTGGTAAAGATAAACAACCTTCCATAAAGACAACACTCCCCTGTAAATCTTCAAGTTTTGGATTGATTGCTACTTTAGGACCATCACCAGCATCAAATACAAATATATTTTTATTAATCCCTATTTGTGGGGCTGCTAAACCTACGCCTGGTGCGTCATACATTATCTGAATCATTTTTTTTGTTAGCGAAATAATGTAGTCATCAATATTTTCAACATTTGCAGATTTTGTTGTTAATGATGGGTGTCCAAATATCACTATCTCAGACATTAAATAAACCTAGCTCTATTTATTTCGTAATCTTTAAGATTTTTAAACATTTTCATAATTTTTAAATAATCATAACTTTTATTTAAATCTATGTTGATTTCATATAAAAAGTCATCGTTTAATTCAATAGGGCCACGAATATATTCATTATTATCAACGATAATCTTTTTTGACGTGTTGAAGGTAAATACTTTGTTTAACAAACTTGGTCCAAATTTTAGTCTTGTATCTTGTTCTTTTATAATCCATTTAGTCATACTTTTACTGTTGAGTACATTATTAACGTCAATTTCAGATGTAGAGAATACTACAATATTGATATTATTTTGTTGAGCATAATTTAAAAGAGACAGTAAATATATTACCTTATACGAATTTAATATATTGTTAGTTAGTAATGTTGGATTAACTATAAGAATCCCTTCCACTTCTTTTTCAGTTAATTTTTCAGCAAAAGTTAATTGTTGAACACCTGGTAGTTTGTTATTGGTATAAAAATGTTTTTGCTCTCCTTTATGTTTAATGGTGTATAAATCAATACAATCTTGAATGCTATTCCCGTAGAAGTATTCAATTTCATATGAGAAATTGTTGTTTAGTTCAACTTTTTCATTATGAAACTCTAAATTTGGAAAGTAATTAACAAAACTAAAGTTACCGCCGAAAATTCTATTTTTTATATAAGCTGCTTCTACAACATTAAAATTGTTCAGTTTTGGTAATTTCCATGCAGCGTTGTTTGAATCATAAAAGTAATAGTTCGTATTGTTATCAATAATTAATTTATCAAAGTTTGTATTTAGTAAGATAACATTCTTTAATTTATTATTCTTGAATAAATCAATTTCCTCCTTACCTCCATATCGTTGATAAAAATCAATATGTAAGTAATCAGACAAATAATTGTAAAGTTCTTTACCAATTTTTAAGGATGGGACGTAGAACACGTTGTTTTTTTTGTTATCAAAATCATTGAAGTCATTTATTGCGATATTTTTTATCTGTTTTTTATTTATAACTTTTTGCTTCTTTAAAGTAGAGATATCAACAAAATTATATAACAAAATGCCTGTATTTAATCGATACGATATAGCTAATTGTTGAAGATATTTAATTTGATTACTATTTAGAGTAAGGTCTAAATATTTTTTTAATGGTTTTGGATTTTTAATTAACGATACGTTCGAAGTTGACACAATTATTGCTTTGTAGTCTCTATTTCTAAATGGCACAATAACAATAGATCCAACATTAATTTTATCTTTTAGTTTATTTGGGACTTGGTATGTAAAGGTACTATTTTGATACGTATTATTCGAAATTAACTCTACATCAACATACATTTCAATACTCTAATGCATTGAGGATATCTCTAGATATTTCATTTTTATCTAATTCTTCTGATTCAAATATAAGATGTTGTTGATCGATTATTGACACTTTGTTAGTATCACTTGCAAATTTATTTTTTAATATATTGTTGATTACTAAATAATCTACGTTCTTTGTATTGATTTTATTGAAATTTAATTCATCATCCACTTGTGCTGAAAATGCTATACATTTAATTTCTGGATATAAAGTTTTGATAGAAGCAATGATGTCTTCGTTAGGTATAAATTCAAGTGTCATATTACCGTTGCTTCTACTTATTTTTCCAGAGGATTTTTTTACAGTAAAATCAGATACAGCAGCAGTCATAAATATTGCATCAGTGTTATTAATATTTTCTAAAATTTTATTTTTTAAATCATCAGAACTATGAAATGATACATTATCTAATCCAGGTATATGATCAATAGAGGCAGAATGTATATAAATTATTTCATAACCTCTTGCGCTTAGTTCTATTGCTAATGCTTTTCCTTGTTTCCCTGATGATTTGTTTGTTACAACTTTTACATCATCAATTTCTTCATACGTAGGTCCTGAAGTAACTATGACTTTACCTTTTTGTTTATTTAGCACTCCCAATAATTCATCCGGCTCTATAAGTCTGCCTAATCCCTTGTCGCCAATATCTAAGTTTCCATATCTTGGGCCTACAATATAATGATTTTTTGATAAATTTAAAACATTAGATTGAATTTGGGAATTCACATACATCTCCTCGTGCATTGCTGGGCATATATATATAGGTTTAGAAAACATTAATATTGTTGAAGTCAGTAAATCATCTGCAATTCCAGATGAAATTTTTGATATTAAATTTGCTGATGCAGGATATATAATAATTTCATCAGCCCATCTAGCTAACTCGATATGTGGGGAACCTGATAATTCACTCCAATCAGAGTAGATATTATTAGAGCTAATAAACTCTTCAGATAGATAATTTAATCCATTATGAGTAGAGAGGAATTTAAATTCAAATATTTCTGAATTTTGATTTACGAACAGTTCAGCTTTAGAGCATGCAACACTACCTGATAATCCAAGTAGTATTTTCTTTTTCATTAATCTTGGTCTGAAACTTCGACCTTTCCTGCTGCAATTTCTTCAAATGCAACAGTTAGAGGTTTTCTACTTAAACTTTGTACTTGAGGTGGTGTGTATGCACCAATACCTTCGCCAAGTTGATTAAAGTACGAGTTAATATTTCTTGCTCTACGTGCAGCAGTTATAACTAATGCAAATCTACCAGGTGTTTCTTTTAGTAATTCTTCAATAGGTGGTTTTATCATGATTCCTCCAATTCATATATTATATCAAGTATCTGATTAACGGAAGTTTTTATATCTTCATTGTCGACGTGGTATTGATACAACTCTTTTTTTTCTCGTTGTAAATTAGCTAGCTTCATACGTTTTTTAATAAAATCTGCATCATGGCCTCTATTTTTAAGTCTATTTATAAGTTCATAATCATCTATATCTATAAATATTCCTTTAAAATTATTATTCTCTTCTAATAGTTTCGTAGCTCCGTTCACTTCAAGATCTAAAATAATTATTGAGGCATTGTTTGAGAGCTCATCCTTACTGGTGCCATAATAAAAATCACCATATTGCTCGTATTCAATCATTTGATCACTTTTAATTAAATTTTCGAACTCTTCCTCTGAAATAAAATAATAATCTTTACCATTGACTTCGTTTTCTCTACGTGGCCTTGTAGTGTGTGAAACTGAAAAGTAAAAGTCTAAATGATTAGACAATTCATTAATAATTGTATTTTTACCGACACCTGAGGGACCTGTAATTATATATATCATTTATCGGTCAACATATTCGATAATGGCTTCTATCTGTGAGTTGTTTAATTCAATTAATTTAGTGTTTTCATTTAAATCTATTGAGTCTAGAAATTTAGCTGTAGCGACCTTCCCTATTTCACCATTGCTTGTTAGGAATTTGTGAACTCTTATTGATTGTAAATAAATATCTTTTGAAGCATTTACAATATCATTTGCTGCTACTTCACCTGGAGCGAACGATTTTAAAAATTGATCTCTTTTTAATTTAATTTCTTGTATCTCTTTATGTAAATTCATGATTTTTACTTATATTATCAAGGATAGCATTTACAAACTTTGCACCGTCCGAAGAAGCATGTTTATCTGTTAATTTAGTCCATTCAGCAACTATTACTTTAAAAGGAGTTAGATTTAACATTAGTTCAGATATACCAAGAATAAGTGAAGTCTTTTCGGCTTTTCCAATCCTTTCAACACTCCAATTAAGCGAATTTTCTTCTAAGACATTCAAGATTGTATCAATATTGTCTTTTGTATTTTTTAATAATTGTTCTGCTCTTAATACTTGATTATCAGAAAGATCATTATTAACAAGTTTTACAGCATCAATTTCATCTAATGAAAATAATGAAACAAGACAATAATGTCTAAAATCATTTTTCATGCTCGAGTTATGTAAGTATAGGTTTTAGTATCAATTTTTATAAATTCATTTTCCTCTATAAACATAGGCACCTGTAGTGTAAATCCAGTTTCACACGTTACTTCTTTTGTAGATGAATTGACGGAATCACCTTTTACTGCAGGTTCAGATTTTGTAACTTGCAAAGTTACCGTTGTAGGAAGGATTATATCTATTGGATTATTTTCATGCATTGCAATAGTAACTTCTTCATTTGGTTTTAATAGAATTTCTTGGCCATCCAGAACAGATCGGTCAATTGAAATTTGTTCAAATGATTCATTATTCATGAAATAATATTCATCTGAGTCGTTGTATAGAAATTGAAATGATTGTTTATCTATGTATGCTTGCTGTACATCTTCATCTGCTCGGAAAGTTTTTTCTATATTTCCACCATTTGATAAATTTTTAAGTTTAGTTTTAACAAAAGCTTTGCCTTTACCAGGTTTAACATGTTGATATTCGAGTATTTGATACAAGATATTATCAACAATAATTGATTGACCAGGCCTCATATCATTCGTTGATACCATTATGGAATTACTCCTTCTTCTTTTGCTTTATTTTTTAGGTTTATGAATTCTTCATAATTGCTTGTAAAAGTCATTTTTCCATTTATATCTGTTAATAGATAGTATATAAAATCATTTTCAGGTGTGTTGAAAATTGCTTGCATAGCTCTTTCACCAAATCCAGATATTGGTGTTGGTGGTAAGCCTGTATATTTATATATGTTGTAAGGACTATCAACTTGCAAATCTATCAACAGAACTTGAGACTTTCTCTTTTGAAGTGCGTAAAGAACTGCTGCGTCAATTTGTAATAACATTTCTTCTTCAAGTCTATTTTTAATAACAGATGATACTAACGGCCTATCCTCATCTAACTTTGCTTCAGCTTCTATAAGACTTGCAATTGTAAAAAATTCATTTTCATTATTAATCCATTCAGGTAAAGAATTTATTGCTAGTAGTGAATCGTACCTAGCTTCAAGTTCATCTACTAAAATTTGGAGAATATCTTCTCCATTAGCTTCTATATCAATCTGATAAGTGTTTGGAAAAAGTAGTCCTTCCCAATTTTGTAATACTTGAGATTGTTGCTGTGTTAAAAACTTACTTACAACCTGTCCTGAGGTTAATGAATTTTCAAGTTGAATAACTTCATAACCTGTTTGTGCTGACAAAGTTTCTAGAGTCTCAGATATCCATAAACCTTCCGGGATAGTTATCGTGTATGTTTTTAAAGGAGGGCCTTTTAACAATAACGCTGTTAAATCTTCAAAAGATAAATTATTAGGAAGTTCGTAGGTACCAGCACGTAATTTATCAGTTAAATTTTCATTTCTTAGATATAATTCAAAAGCTAATTTTGATGTAATCACTCCAGTTGCATCAAGAATACTTGAAATTTCAGCAGCTGCAGATCCCTGAGGTATGTTTACAGAAATAATTTCTACATTTGTTTCTGATATAGGACTGTTGTTATCACTGCTTTCAATAGAATCAGCAGAACTCGTAACAATGTTATAGAAAATAAATATTGAAATTAATGTTACAAATAACTGAATGTACACACGATTTTTTAGATAAAATTTATTCATTTTGAGACAAATAGCTTTCCAATATTTCCAATGCTGAAAGATCATCAATTCTGTCACTTTTATTGTTTTCAAAAAGTTTTGAAGATAATCTTTCGTCTATTTTATGAACCTCTAAATTTAATGTATCTAACTCGTTAATAAACTGATCAACTAAATTTGTCATACGATTTTCGGAATTATTTAAACCTATAGGATATCCAACAACAATTATTTGAATTTGATACTCATTAACATACTTCTTAACTACTGATATTGGTTCATCGTTTTTTGAATCAACAACATTTATGGGTATTGGTATCCTAGTTTTTTCAGTTCTTACAGCAATGCCGAGATATCTTTCCCCAAAATCGATTGATAAAATATTGTTCAAAGTTATTTGTCTTTAAGAATTAGCTCTTTTGCCAATTTCAATGCATCAGCTGTTTTATAATTATTAGGACCTCCACCTATCGATAGATTGGGATCTTTGGATGCTCCACCACCGTATAATTTTGATACTTCTGTAACTAAAGTTGAGATATTTAATGACACATTATTTTTTGTTGCTCCTACTATAGAATTTTTTCCATTGATAGATGCATATATTAAAGTTATATCAACATTAGATTCATTGACTATTTGTAATGCTAAGTTACGAAGTTCGTTTGCGCTATCAAGAGACACTTCTTTTATATATACTTTGTAATTATTTATTTCTTCTATATGTTCATCAATATTACTAACAAGATTTGATATCTCTTGTTCTCTAACTTTTTTGAATTTTTCTTCATAAGTTTCCAAAGTTTCTAATTGTGATTGAAGCTTATTTTGAACATCGTCAACACTTACCTTTAAAATATTCGATACAGATTTATATGACTTGTAAGCATTAGATAAAAATTCATAAGCTAGTTTACCTGAGAGCATCTCTACCCTTCTAAGATTTGAACCTATAGAAGATTCCTGTAATAGAACAATAAGTCCAACATCATGTGAATTATGAACATGTGTTCCACCACATAATTCTTTTGAGAAATCTCCAATATTTACAACTCGAACATCATCTTCGTATTTGTCACCAAAAAAAGCTAACGCACCTTCACTTTTAGCTTGATCAATATTCATAATATTGGTATTAACTTCATAATCCTCAAATACTGCACTATTAGATAATGCAAATATTTCATCTAACTCCTCCTGAGAAACCTTTTCGGTATGGCTGAAATCAAATCTAAATTTACCAGGTGTAACATTCGAGCCAGCTTGAGCAACGTGGTCTCCAAGAATATTACGCAATGCTGAATGGACTATATGTGCTCCTGTATGACTTTTAGACACACCAGATCTAAAACTTTTGTTAACAGATAGCTCAACTTCTTGATCCACTTTGAAAATATCAGAATCAACGATTAAACCAGTTGCGCCATTGCTTGCTTGAAATACATCTATTACTTCAATAGAAGTATCATCTATTGTTATTACACCTTTGTCTGATATTTGCCCCCCAGCTTCGAAATAAAATGGGTTTTCTTCTGTAAAAATTATAAATTTATCATCATAAGTTTCAACTTGATATATTTTTGATTTAGATTCTGTGTTCTCATAACCAACGAATTCA
This sequence comes from uncultured Candidatus Actinomarina sp., assembly GCA_902593475.1. Classification (GTDB taxonomy): domain Bacteria; phylum Actinomycetota; class Acidimicrobiia; order Actinomarinales; family Actinomarinaceae; genus Actinomarina. The sequence goes on along the minus strand of CACJIM010000011.1, from coordinate 13,261 downwards.
TTCAAATCAACTTCTATTTCCATATTCTCATTTCCTAATGATTTTTCAGCTTTAGATTTCTCCTTGTGCTCATCATATAACTTATTAAAGTCTTCGTCATTAATATCAATTTTATTTTCTGCAGATATTTCTTTAGTTAGTTCGTAAGGAAATCCAAAAGTTTCAAATAGATAAAAAGCATCTTTAGGAGTTATTGATTTATTGGAAGATATTAGATTGTTAATTTCCTGTAATCCTTTATTTAGTGTTTTTTGAAATATCTCTTCTTCTTTTATAAATAACTTTAGAATCTTATCTTTATTGTCTTGAAGTTCTGGATATGAAGATGCATACATATCAATAACTATTTCTATTAAGAAAGTAAGGCTTGTATTTGATGAATTTAATTGATTGTAAGCTCTAATAGCTCGTCTTATTAACCTTCTTAATACATAACCCCTTCCTTCATTAGTTGGTACTACACCATCAGAGATCATGAAAGTTGATGATTTAATATGATCAATAATTATTTTTTCATATTTATTATCGTTTACAGTTATTTGTGATAATAATGCATCACGTAATGGTTTGAACAAATCAGTATCAAATAAGTTATCTTTGTCTTGCATTATCATTGCAATTCTTTCAAGTCCCATACCGGTATCTATATTCTTTTTGGGTAGCTCATCAATAACTTGAAATGGTTGGTCTTGAATAGATTCCATAAAAACCAAATTCCAAATTTCAATGAATCGATCTTCACCACCACCAATTGGGCCGCCATCTTTGCCATATTTTGAACCTCTATCAATGAATATTTCTGAACAGGGACCACAAGGACCAGGTATGTTCATATGCCAGAAATTATCCTCATTTCCTCTTTGGATACGTTTTTCTGGAACACCAATGACATTTTTCCAGATATTGTATGCTTCCTCGTCATCTTTATAAACAGTGAACCACAATTTATCTTTATCTACTTTAAGAACTTCTGTTATGTATTCGTAAGAATATTTAATTGCATCTTCTTTAAAATATTCACCTACACTGAAGTTACCTAACATTTCAAAAAAAGATAAATGCCTATCAGTCTCTCCTATGATATCTATATCAATAGTTCTTATACATTTTTGTGAAGAGACCATATTTGGAGTATCAGTTTTTTTATTACCTAAAAAATAATCTTTTAAAGGAACCATTCCTGCAGCCGTAAATAAAAGTGAATTGTCATGAGGAATCAGCGAAGAGGAAGGAATTATGTTGTGACCTTTTGATTCAAAAAAACTTAAAAAGCTTTCTCGTATTTTATTACTATTCATCTTTATTTATATATTTAAGATTATATTCTTCAAGAACTTCTTCTTCAATATTAGCTGGAGCGTTTGTAAGAGGATCCAACCCTGATTGTGTTTTAGGAAATGGTATAACGTCTCTTATAGATGGTTGATTTAATACTTCAGCGATAAGTCTATCTATACCTATAGCGAAGCCAGCATGGACAGGTGTTCCGTATGATAGAGCCTCTATAAACCATCCAAATCTTTCTGATATTTCTTCTTTACTTAAACCCCACTTTTCAAGAACTAAAGTTTGAATTTCAGGATTATTAATTCTTTGAGAACCAGAACCAAGCTCTACACCATTTAATACGAGGTCATAATGAAGTGCTGTTGCATTAGTTGGGTCATCTTTGAATATTTCATTGCTTTTAGGCGAAGTAAAAGGATGGTGGGATGGTTGTAATTCACCATCTTCGACCTCGAAAAATGGAAAATCCTCAATCCAAACGAAAGAATAAACATCATTATTTAAGGGTTGAAATACCGTTCTTCTAATTACATCTAAAAAGTTTGCAATTTCTTTAATGATTCCTGCTTGAAATAATAAAGTACCTGATCCGTATGAAAGCAATTTTGATTTTTCATTATCATTTAATAATTTTGCTAACGGGCCACTGATATTGGTATCTTCAATTTTAAACCACCCTAAACCATTAGAGCCTAGTTCCTTAATTTCAGTGTCTAAATCGTCTATTTGTTTTCGAGTCAGTAATTCTTTAGTGTGCAAGGCTTTAATAGATCCTTGTGAAGACAAGATATCATTAAGGAAATTAATAGATGTATCAGTAAAAATATCTGTTATATCAAATATTTTTTCTTCAATTCTCAAATCTGGTTTATCAGTACCATAAAAATTAATTGCTTCTTCATAAGTTAATGTATTAAATGGTGTTTTAATTTTGCAATCATAAGCATCACTAAATACAAACTTTACAATCTCTTCAACTTTTGATTTTACTAATTCTGGACTAGCGTCAGAAAATTCTAAATCTAATTGAGTGAACTCTGGTTGTCTATCTTTTCTAGAATCTTCATCTCTGTAACACTTAGCTATTTGATAATAATTAGGAAAACCTGACATCATAAATAACTGTTTATACATCTGTGGCGATTGTGGAAGAGCATAAAAATTACTTGGAGATTTACGCGATGGTACTAGGAAATCCTTTGCACCTTCTGGTGTTGATTTAATAAGAGTTGGTGTATCTATTTCAAATATATTTAATTGATTCATAATGGATCTAATACTTTTAAAAGTATTCGATCGTGTCATGATGTTGACTTTCATAGGTTGTCGTCTTAAATCTAAATACCTATATTTCAATCGTATATTTTCATCAGTTTCTATTGAATCTTCAATCTGAAATGGAAGTGTTTTACTTTGATTAATAATTATTAAGTCTGTTACTTCTATTTCATAATCGCCGAATAAAATTTTATCATTTATTAGTGCTTCATCTCTTTTTTTGAATGTACCGTTAATTGATATATAGAATTCATTTTTCAATTTTGTATCTACGTCACCACTTTTATCAAAAACTAGTTGAATTAAACCTGTAAAATCTCGTAAATCAACAAAAGTTAAACCACCATGGTCTCGTATATTATCAACCCATCCGGTAAGTTCAATTACTTGCTGTCCGTCTTTTAAATTTTCTAAGTCTTTAATGTTCAAGGATAACCTCTATATCAAATGCTTCTGTCTCATTTGTTATTAAGTTCTTAATTGTATCTTCATCTGCATTTATTAAATATTCTGCATTTAACTTTTTAGCTTCTTTAAATTGTGCATTTTCTTTAGACACTCTAGATGGTTTATTGTAATTGATATTATTTTCATCCAAAATTTTTGAGTATTTAGTTAGATTATCAATATTTGTGCCAAGCAGATAGTACTTAGATGATATTTTAATTTCTGAGAGTAAATTCATTATCCTTTCTACACCAAAGGCAACACCTACACCGTTAAAGTCACCAATGGAGAGTATTTTGGCTAGATTATCATATCTACCACCCCCACCAACTACTACACTTTCTTCTGTGTGAAACTCAAAAGTTAAATCATTGTAGTAATCTAAACCTCTAACTAGTGAGAAGTCTATCTCATAATTTATTTGAGAATTATCAAGTAATCTCAGTAAACTTTCAAAATTTTCTTTTGAATGAGTGTTTATATATTCGTTAATTGTAGGTGCGTTACTTATAATTTCTCTATCCTCTGAGTTGTTGGAATCGAGTATCCTCAATGTATTGTTTTCAATTTTTTCTAGACTCTCATTTGATAATTTTTCTTTATTTTTGGAAAAATATTCATATAGTACTTTTACATAAGCTTCTCTATCTTCGATGCTTCCTATAGTATTGATTTTCAGTGTTGTTCCGGGCAATAAGTTATTAATAAAATTTAACGAATCATTAATAATTTGAAAATCAGAATAAATATCAATTAATCCAACTATTTCAGCACCAGCCTGATTAAATTCTCGATATCTATTCTTTTGAGGATTCTCATATCTAAACATAGATCCAAAATATGAGTATTTACTTGTATTGTCTTTATTAAATTCAGCATGATACCTTACTACACTTGACGTACCTTCAGGTCTTAAAACTAAATCCCTACCACCTTTATCTTTTAGTTCATACATTTGTTTAGTGACGATTTCAGAAGATTCTCCAATAGATTTATCAAATAATTCCTTATATTCAAGCAAAGGAGTTTGGATATATTTGTATCCGTAATCAGAAAATTTATTAATAAAAGTATTTTTAACATGTAAAAACTTCGCAGAATCATCATTTGCGATATTTCTTGTACCTTTTACTTGTTCAATCATCTATTAACATCTTAATAAATTCATTATTTTCTTTTATCGTTTTTACCTTATCTGAAGGACCATGACCCGGTAAAATATCATATTCTTCATTAAAATTTTGAAATGTATTGTTGATTGAATTCTTCATTTCATCCATAGAGCCTGTAAATAGATCTGTTCTACCTATACCATCTTTAAATACAAAATCCCCTGTAAATATCAGACCTTCGTCAGGGAACTCATACGAAACACTACCTTTAGTATGGCCTGGATTTTTATGAACTTTTACAATTTCACTCGGTAGTTCAGAAGTTGAAAATAAATCGCCTGTGTACTCTCCTACTTCAAATGAACTTCCTAATAATGATCTTATTTGTTCTTGTGGATTTCTAGCTAAAAATTCATCATCTAAATTAATATATGCTTTACCTTCAAAGTTAGATAGACCAAGTGAGTGATCATAATGACCATGTGTTATTAAGGCACCAGCGATAGTTAAATTTTTATTGTTAATAAATTCAATAACATTATCTAAATCTGGAGGTAGGTCTACTATAAAACACTTTTCATCATTAAATGGCTTTACTATATATGAATTTGAAGTTGTGAAGCTTGTAAATGTATATATTACAGCATTCATTTTCTGCCTGGGTATATCCGAGAAGCATCAAATACATTCTCAATGTTTTTAGCATCATTTATAATCGCATCTAATTGATCATTGTCACTTATTTCAACTTGAAATATCAGGTTAACGATTCGCTTACTACTTGTTACAGATTTGGCTACCAATATATTTCCACCATTATCAGAAATAGCTATTGTTGCATCTCTAAGTAGATAAGGTCTATCAATAGCTTCAATCTCTAACCATACAACAATCCCTGTATTTCCTGTGTATCCCCAACTTACATCAATTATTCTTTCACCTTTTGTAGAATCAATTTGTACATTTAAACAATCAGATCTATGTATTGCTATACCATTAGAAATAGTTACAAAACCAAGAATGTCATCACCTGGTACGGGTACACAACACTTACCCATTCGTACTTTTATGTCATCATATCCTTCAACAATTACTAAATCTGATTTTGAGTCTTCTTTAATTTCAGGAGAATATAAATCTTCGTCAACGGATATTTCGCCAGGAAATACAATTTTATTAATCCTATTACTTATTGAATTAATTCCTGTGTTACCATTTCCAAGATTTTGATATAGCGTTTCTAAATTGGGTAATTTCAAATCTTTTAATAATTCATCCATTAATTGATCTTTTGAAGTAGTTTCTAATATTTCAGGATTTTCATCTAACCAAGAGTTCAATGTAGTCTTACCTTTTTGAATATCTTCATTTTTCATTTGTTTTTGATACCATTGCTTGATTTTTGACCTAGCTCTTGAGGTCTTTACAATATTTAACCAATCTCTACTGGGGCCTTTATCTTTATCTTTACTAGTTAGTATTTCAATTGTGTCTCCAGATTTTAAGAGATTGCTTAAATTTACTAATTTACCATTTACTTTTGCTCCTATTAATTTTTCACCAACTTGAGTATGAATTGCAAAAGCGAAATCTACTGGCGTTGATCCTTGAGGTAAAGCAATAACATCTCCTTCTGGTGTTAAGCAAAAAACCTCATTTTCATATAAATCAAGTTTCATGTGTTGTAAAAATTCATTTGGATCAGGATATTCATTTGAAATTTCTGATAACTCACTAGTCCAAGATGTGAGATCGTTTGATGGCTTTTCTTTATATTTCCAATGAGCCGCTACACCGTATTCTGCTCTGTAGTGCATGTCATGTGTTCTTATTTGTATCTCCATCTTGGTACCATCACTAGTTAACACTGTTGTGTGTAAACTTTGATAGAGATTAAATTTTGGCATTGAAATAAAATCTTTAAATCTACCAAGTACAGGTTGAAAGTTAGCATGAATTAGACCAAGTATTGTATAACAATTTTTAACATCATCTGTAACAATTCTTATTCCTATAAGATCATTGATTTCATTAAAAGTTAGTCCTTGATTCACAATTTTCTTATATATTGAATAATTGTGTTTTGGTCTTCCGTATACTTCAGCAGACATGGAATTGTCGTTTAAAAGAGTTTTTATAATATCAATAGCACTCCCTATTTGTGAATCACGGTCTGGATTTGTCTCTGTAATCATATCTTTTATTTCTTTATCTTGATTTGCATGTAAGATTTTGAATGATTTATCTTCGAGAACATGTTTTATTGATTGAAAACCTAATCTGTGAGCCAGTGGAGCATAAACATACAATGTTTCATTAGCGATTTTTTCTTGCTTCCAATCTTGGTGATATTCTATAGTTTGAATATTGTGTAATCTGTCAGCTAATTTGAGTATTAATACACGTATATCTTTTGACATAGCGATAACCATTTTTCTTATAGCATCCGCTTTTGCTTCTTCGTTACTGCTGTATTTGATCTTATCTAATTTTGTGACACCATCTACAATATCAGCAACTTCTTCACCAAATTCCTTTTTTAAATCTTCATATGATATATCAGTATCTTCTATTAGATCATGTAGCAATGCTGCTGCAATCGTTTCTTTATCAAAATTTAATTCACACAAATATAATGCAACATGTAATGGATGTGTAATATAGGGCTCCCCAGATTTTCTATTTTGACCATTGTGACCGTCATAGGCATATTGAAATGCTCTATTTATATAAGCTTGATCCTTAGGATTAAAGTAACCTAATAATTTATCGTATAGTTTATTTACTTCTTTTGATGGGCTTATAGTTGCCATAACTTAATGGTACTAAATTTATTTAGATTTAATAATTTTTGATAAAAATGGAACAGTAACAAATATGGAACTATAAGTACCAGAGACTATACCTATTAACAATGGTATTGCGAAGTCTGCAAGATTACCTTCAATTCCTAAATAATTACCAATGACAATAATTGAAATTATAGGAATAGCAGATGTTAATGATGTATTTATACTTCTCATCAGTACTTCATTAAATGTTTTATTTAGAACATCTTTATTTAAACTATTTAATTTGAATACTTTTTGTGAGTCACTTAATTTATCAAATAATATAACTGTGTCATAAAGGGAATAACCGAGAATAGTTAAAAGAGCTATTACTGTTGAAGGTGTGATTTCAAGACCTATGAGAACATAAATTGAGAATGTTAACAATAAGTCATGTAATAATGCAACTAGTGCAATAAGAGAATACTTATATTCATATCTTAACGAAATGAGCAATGCGATTATTGTAAGGAATATAACTAATGCCCTAATTCCTTTCTCAGTAATATCTTGACCAAAAGTTGGGCCGACTCTTTGAAAATCTATTTCTCCAGTTGGTACATCAAATTTATTACCTAAATAATTTAAAAATTCTGTCTCATTTTCTTGTGAGGACTCTACAGCTCTAAAAATCAATGTATTAGAATTTTCGAATGTTTGATAGCGAGAAACTTCTAAGATTGAGTTTCCTAAAACATCTGCAATATCACTATCAGAATATTCAGTATCAAGTTGATATGTTGTTCCACCAGTAAAGTCAACAGACAAATTTAATGATAAGACACCAAAAAGAGAAGCTATAAGAATTGCTCCAAATATTAACATTTCAACAACGAATATTTTATAGAATCTCGGTCCTATATCTTTGAAGTCAATTTGTGTAGTACCTAAAAATAATCTTTTAAACATTCTCAATATCCTTTCTATTCAAAGGAAAATAGAATCTTGGATTATCAGTTATATTACCAACAACAGGTACTGCAGTTGATATGAACATTCTTGTATAAAACAAATCAAATACGGTTGCTAAACCAAGAGTTAAAGCAAAACCTCTAATAGGTCCTACAGCTAGTAAATAAAGTATGACAGCTGCAATTATTGAAACGAAGTCAGCAACTAATATAGTGTTCCAAGCCTCTTTAACTGCTTTTTCAGTAGCAAAATTAAAAGAACGACCAATTTTTAATTCATCTTTTAATTTTTCAAAAATAACAATATATGAGTCAGCTGTAAGCCCTATTGAAACAATAACACCTGCAATACCAGCGAGTGTTAATGTATATCCTTGCCATTCACCAAGAAGTGAAATAACTGAGTAAAATAAAGCTCCAAAAGATGCTAGACCAACAATTGCTATTAACCCAGATAGACGATAATAAAGTAGTAAAAATATGCTTACAATAATAAGTCCAACTAAACCTGCTTGTAGACCTAAATTAAGTGTATTTTCACCTAAAGTAGCTGATACTTTTTGAATTGATGATCTTTCAAATGAAACTGGCAAAGCACCGTATCGTAATATGACTGCAAGATTATTTGCAGATTCTCCTTGATCAACATTTCCCATAGAAATAGATGCAGTTCCGCCTGTAATACCAATATCTGGATTAACGTCGAATGCTACTTGAGGAGCAGAAATTACTTCTTCATCAAGAACAATTGCTAATTTACGCTGGTCTCCAATATTAGATGCGAGAACCTTTGTTAACTCTGTAAACTTATCTGCTGATTCATCTTTAAAATTTAACTGAACAACCCACTCGTTTTGAGGATACACGGCTAAAGCATCATCAATATCATTACCTGTTAACTCAGCTGGGCCCAGTTCATATATGATTGGGAATCCATCTCTCAATGACAATAAATAAGAAGTTGTTGATGGGTCATCATTTATAGATAAACCTGTTAATTCATCTACACCAGGAAGTGCAGTAATAATAGGACTCTCTGGATCATCAGGATTTTCAGTAATAGTTAATGCAGGAGAATAGCCAGACTGCATTGACGAACTGATTACTGGTCTAAATGTTAATAATCCTGTTGTACCTACAGCTTCCAATGCTTTTTCTTGGTCAGTTAAACCAGGAAGTTGAACTAATACTGAGTTTTCTCCACTTATCGATATTTCAGGTTCTTGGACTTCACCAAATGCAGCTATTCTTGTTCTCATAATTTCAACAGCTTGTTCAATTAATTCAGGTTCAGTATCTTCTTCGGCTGTGAGAATAACTGAAATACCACCCTGAAGATCGAGACCAAGTTTAGGTTGTATCGAGTTCATAAATACATAAGTCAATAAACCAGCAGAAAGTAATGGTAAAAATAAAAGTTTTATAATTCTTTTCATGATCTATTTATGAAGTATTTTGCTTTTTAATATTTCAATTTCACCTTTTTTTAGGACAAGTGTGATACTTTCTTCTTTTATATTTGTAACTCTACCGTATATTCCAGAATCAGTAACTACATCGTCACCAATCTTTAAAGCTTCAATGTAAGATTTATGTTTTTTTTGTCGTCTTCTTTGAGGTATATAAAGGATTAAATAGAACAATAGGAAAACTGTTATTAACGGTAGAAGAGCAATTAAATCATCCATTTATAATACTTTCTTTATAGTTTTCAAATTCTGAGTTTAATATACTTTTTCTAACTTCGGAAAGTATATTTTCAGTCTGAAATATATTATGTAAAGTTAAATATAGCCATGCTGAAGTTGATTCATTTATAAGTAGATGTCTTAAATACGCTTTTGAATAATTTTTACATACAAAACATTCGCATTCTAAAACCAAAGGTTCTGTATCGTTTTTAAATTGATTATTTTTAAGATTAAAAAATTTACCTTTATTAATTATTTTTCCATGTCGTGCAAGACGAGCAGGCCATACACAATCAAACATATCAATCCCTGAATCTATTAGATTTAACATTCCTTCGATATCACCTAAGCCCATAACATACCTTAATTTATCTTTTGGAAGAAAATCTACAGTAAAATCCACTATGCTTTTTCTCTCCTCTGGTGTTTCACCTATTGCTAGACCACCTATTGCGTAACCATCAAAATTTAATGAAACCATATCGATAGATGACTTTTCTCTCAATTCGAGATACTTGCCACCCTGCACTATTCCAAACAATGATTGATTATTATTCGAATGATACTCACGAGCAATCTCAGCCCATTTTTTTGTTGTATTTATTGATTGAAGTTGATTGTTGTAATCTTTATCTATATCCACTAAAGAATCTAGAATCATTGCGATATCACTATTTAAAGAATTTTGTATATCCATTGACAAAATTGGATCCATAAAAAATTTAGATCCATCATAAATATTTTTAAACTCTATACCATCATCATTAAACTTATTTGGAATTGACCATCCCTGGAAACCACCAGAATCAGTCAGTATTAAATTATCCCAACCAATAAAATTATGTAGTCCTTCAAACTCTTTAATTACATCAAGCCCAGGCCTTAAATAAAGGTGGTAGGTATTAGCTAAAAGAACATCCGTTTTTTCTAAATAATTAAGAGGGAGAGATTTAATTGCACCTCTTGTTGCAACTGGCATGAATGTAGGAGTTTGAAGAGATTTACCATTAATTATTACATCATTAACTCTAGCTTTACCATCTGTAGCTATCGTTTTTAAGTTAATTTTATTCATTTACATTAAATAGTACTGCATCACCAAAACTTAAAAATTTTAATTCAGAATCAATAGCAAAATTATATAAATCTTTCCATTGTGATCCGTATATACAATCCACTATTGAAAGTAGTGAACTATTTGGTGCATGAAAATTAGTAATCAAATAGTTAGGAATATTAATTTTTGTATCTGGATATATAAAGTAATCTGTAGAACTTGAAAGTTCCCCAGTTACATAAGCAGACTCTATAGCTCTTAATGATGTTGTTCCAATACAATAAATGTCTATATTTGAATTTTTAGCATTTAAAATTATTTCAAAATCATTTTTACTGATTTGATAATTTTCTTTATGTATTTTGTGATCTTCTAAATATCTTTCGGTTATAGGTTTGAAAGTATCTATATTCACATCTAAATTGATAAAAATAAATTGGTGTCCTTCTTTTGTAAGTTTATTTATTTGTTGATTAGAAAAATGTAAACCTGCCGTTGGAGATGCAACAGAAAACCCACCTTCAGCAAATTGGTTATTGTAATATTCATACTTAGAAGAATCATCTTTTATGTATGGAGGCAACGGAATTTGACCATGACTTTTAATTATTTCTGTCACTGGAATATTAAATTTAATCTCATATGTATCATTTAGGATTCTTATAATTTCTAAGTTAAAATTTTGTAATTTATATTTTTTATTAAGGACTTTTTTATCGGTGGATTTAATTAAACATGTAGCAATATAAGTAGATCGAATGTCTAAAACAAATACTTCTATTTTTCCTCCAGTTGATTTTTTACTTACAACTCTTACACTTTGTACTTGAGATTTGTTAAGAATGAATAATGAGGGTTTCTTTATTATCGAGCTTATATCTTTAAATTCAATAATCTGTTTTGTGTCAGCTATTAATAATTTAGATAAATTTGGATCTGTATATGGAGTTTGGTTTATAGACTCTTTAGGAAGATTGTAATTATAAACCTTTGACTCAAAAGGCATTATTTATTTAATAATTTAATAAATAAATCATATGACATTGATACCACTTCTGGCATACCGTCTGATGATCTTCTAGAATTACCATCTCTCTTTTTTAACTTTTTCCAAAATAAAACAGTATTATCACTTCCTGATTTTTCTATTGCTTTATCTAATGATTGATGAATGTTTAAATTTTGTCGGGATTTAGCTTCTATAAAATATTCTTCATCATCAACGAAAAGTTGGACATCTCCTAAATCTTTCGATCCACCTTCTGCAAATCGTTGTGATTTAAATTTATTATTTTTATTTAATCTATTTACTATATTTGTTTCGTACGTAGTTCCCTGTTTTTTTGCTTTATTAACCATATCTAAATATTACTTTTTATTATTCAGAAAGTAATGACTCTAGTTCTTTTTCTTCAATATCAAAATTTGCGTAAACATCTTGAACATCGTCAAGTTCTTCTAAAGACTCAATCAATTTTGTTATTTTTGTAAATTGATCGGCATTTAAATTTATAGATGAAGAAGGTATATAGGCTACTTCAGCATTGGATGGTGTGTAAGGGCTTGAGTTGAAAAGTTCATAAATTAACTTAAAATCCTTTGGATCGTATTCAAACGTTAATGAATTTTTATCTTCTTGAATTTCTAAACAATTGTTATTTATACCCATTTCAATAAGTTCATCATCGAATGTGTCGAATTGAAATATAGCCTTTCTTTCAAATAAATAATTAACACTACCAGGATTACCCATTGATCCGTTGTTTTTAGTTAAAGCAGCTCTAACATCAGATGAAGTTCTATTTTTATTATCAGTTAGACAGTTAATTAGAATAGCTACACCAAATGGTCCATAACCTTCATACGTAAGTTCGAATATTTCTCCAGTATCAGCATTTCCGTCAATTCTTTTTAATGCTCGTTCAATATTGTCATTAGGAACGGAACTGGATTTCGCTTTTGAAATTGCTTGATATAGAGATGCATTTGCTGATGGATCAGTACCACCGTTTTTTGCAGCTACTTCTATTCCTTTGATTAACTTTGCAAATAATTTACCTCTTTTTGCATCATTTGCACCTTTTTTTCTTTTGATAGTAGACCATTTAGAATGACCGGACATTTTTACCTTCTTTAATAAAATCGTTTAACCAATTCAAATAATATTCGTCATTATTCAGTTCTGGATGAAATGTTAATGAAACAACATTTTTTTGAGCAACTCCAACTATCTCATCATTATGTTGAGCAATCACATTTACTGTATCAGACAATATTTTTGATATTTTTGGTGCTCTTATAAAACAATAAATATCTTCGTTTTCAAAAAACTTTACACTTCCTTCAAATGATTCTGTCTGTCTACCATATGCATTTCTTGTAACTTCAATATCAATATTTGGAATGGTTACTTCACCACCAATAACTTCTTTAGCTAAAAGTATTGTTCCTGCGCATGTGGTTAGTGTAGGTATGCCATCCTTAATAAGTTGATCTAAATCAGTTAATAAATTACTAAACTGATTAATCTTTTTCATTGCTGTAGATTCACCACCAGGGAGAATTAAAGCATCCACAGATGTTAAATCTTTAGATTGTTTGATCAATAATGATTCATAACCAAGTTCATGAATACTTTTTGAATGGT
>CACJIM010000010.1 GCA_902593475.1 uncultured Candidatus Actinomarina sp. | reverse complement strand
ACTAAGAAATATGCTGTTGTATTGGCTGAGTTAGAGTTTGATAAAGTTAATGTTGAGGTTTTTGCACCACCAGAACAACTACCAAGTGATTGTTGTGCACTGACATCTATTATTGGACAATCAACAGTTGCACTTGCCGATATGGTTGTAGGTGTTAATCCTGTAAAGTTATTAGAGGTGTCTGAAGAAGTAACTCTCCAAGTTATTGCTGAATTGTGAGTTACAGACTGCTGAAAAATTGATGCTGAATTGTTATTTAATGTTGTGTTAGCGCTTTTAGTTGTCCAGCTTGAGCCACCATCTAATGAGTATTCAACTTTTAGATATGCTGTTGAGCCAGAGGTGTTTGAAACAGTAAAGTCAGAAGTTTTTGCTCCACTAGAACAACTACCAAGAGCTTGTGAGGGTGATACAGTTACGGGTTGAGGACAGTCTACAGTTGCGCTTGCAGATATGGCTGTAGGCGTTAATCCTGTAAAGTTATTACTGGTATCTGAAGATGTATATCTCCAAGTTATTGCGCTTCCATCTCCAACGACTTGAGTAAATAAACTTCCAGATCCATTTGTAATTGTTGCGTTAGCGCTTTTTTCTGTCCAGTTTGAGCCACCATCTAATGAATATTCAATTTTGACATAAGCTGTAGCTCCTGAGGTATTCACAATATTAAGAGTTGAAGTTTTTGACCCACCAGAACAACTACCAAGTGATTGCGAGACTGTGAGGGTTGGAGGTGTAGGGCAATCAACAGTCGTACTATTCATACTGTTGCTTGTGACATAGTTACCAGAGAAAGATCCTGATGCTGTAGAAGCCTTATATCTCCATTGAATTGATGCACCGTCAGCGACAGATTGTGTGAGCGTTGCAGATGCATTTTGTGCAACAGACTGGTTCGCTGCTTTCTGAGTCCAGTTTGAACCTCCATCTAATGAGTACTCAACTAAGAAATATGCTGTTGTATTAGCTGAGTTAGAGTTAGATAAAGTTAATGTTGAGGTTTTTGCGCCAGCTGAACAAGCTCCGAGTTGTTGTGATCCTGAGACATCAATATATAAACAATCCACTTCAGAGCTGGCTACCTCTGTACCACTTCCGGAAAAAGTATTGCTTGTCATAGAAGTTAAATAAGACCACGTAATAACAGAACCATCTGGCACAGATTGTGTAAATGTTGTTGAACCACCTATACCGACTTGTTGATTTGTGTTGGCGTTAACCCAGTTCCCACTATCGATTTTGTACCTTATCCAAAAATATGCTGGTACTGTTGCAGAGTTAGAGTTCGCTATAGTCAATGTAGAAGTTGCGGAGCCAGCTGAACAACCTCCAAGTGATTGGGAAACAGATGGGTCAATATAAGGACAATCAACAGTCGTACTATTCATACTGTTACTTGTGACATAGCTACCAGAAAAAGATCCAGATGTTGATGAAGCTTTATATCTCCATTGAATTGCTGAATTATGTGGTACAGAGTGTGTCAGTGTTGCAGATGCATTTTTTGCAACAGACTGGTTCGCTGCTTTCTGAGTCCAGCTTGAACCTCCATCTAATGAATATTCAACTAAGAAATATGCTGTTGTATTGGCTGAGTTAGAGTTAGATAAAGTTAAGGTTGATGTTTTTGCACCAGTTGAACAACTTCCAGATAAAGCTTGAGATCCACTGACATCTATTATTGGACAGTCTACTATCAATCCTGTACCAGCAGAAGTGTAAGACCCAGAAGATGGATTTGATAAGCCAGAACGTACTCGCCATGAAATTTGATATCCATGTTCTTTTGCCGTCAAAGTGTACGTTTTCGATTGACCAGAATTAATCGAATTTCCATTATATAATGTATTCCAACCAGATACATCTGATCCATTTAGTGTGAGTTTGTACTCAATATCAAAATAGCCAGTACTGTTTCCAGTATTGTTTACTACTAATTGGGGTACAGCTGAGCCACTAGAACATGTACCCAAAGATTGTGCAAGTGTAAATGTTGTTGTACAGGAGCCAACTGCTGAGCTTGTACTTAATGTTGAATAACTGAGGCCTGTGAAATCATTGTTTGTATCAGAATCTATATATCTCCAAGTAATCGTAGAACCACTAGGTACCGATTGTGTCAGAGAAGTGTTTGAAGCACCTGCGCCTACCGGCAAGTTAGTATTGGCATTTTGATATGAGCCATTATCAATTTTGTATTGAACATAGTAATACCCTGTAGCACTTGAGTTATTTGTAATGCTCAGAGTTGAAGTCGCATTACCATTGCTACATGTACCAAGTGATTGCGAGACAGTTGAACTAATGTCATTGGGACCACTGCTACAAGCTGAAGCGTCAATAGTTACATTAACTGAAGTCGTTCCTGTGCTTGGAGTTCGAGTTCCATAAGAAGTATTTTCCGCATACCAAGATAGTGTGACTGTTGATCCATTTGAAAATGAGTCTGCTGTAGATAACGAGGGACTAGCACCACCAGAAACAGTTGTACCTCCGTTAGCTGTTATGGTTCCTGAATGTCCATCTCCACTATATGTGACAACATATGTTGCATCGATATCGCCACTTGAATTATTTAGTGTTATGTCAATAACTCTTTCAGTGCCGCTACAAGAACTGCTCTGCGCTGCGCTGAAACTGACATCCCAATCACTTGTTGGGCTTCCTTCATGACAAGCCGCACCATCATTGTTTGTTGTAGCGTTTGCATAGAGATTACTACCACTCAACTGTGCTTGATTAACAGAGAATTGACTGCTGCCGTCATAGTCAATTGTATATAGTTGTCCAGTGTTATTATTTATTGCATAAATTGAATCATTTCCAAAACCAAATACAGCACCAGCAGCATTGCCTGAACCAGACCAATTTGTAGGAGTTGATACATTATCAGAATAAGATGTAATAGTCATGGTTTCATCTCCGCCTACATTTCCCTGGTTTTGGTGCGAAATATAACCATATACAACTTTTCCATTTGTCCTGTCATAACCGATAAGGTCTGGACTTGTACCATTAGATAAACCGCTAAAGTTTGCATTTGGTAGCCAAGTAAAGTCTTTAGCTTTGTTTGTTTTATAACCAACTGTATTGATTGCGATTTCGTCAGCGAATGTATCATTATCAGTAAGCCTGATGGCAAGAGCGTTACCCTTCATATAGCCATTTGATGAGATCAAATATCTGTACCCATTTTTTTCATAATATGTACCAGCATTATTAGTACCATCAGACAATGAGTTTAAGTAGGTTGTAGTTCCTTCTCCACCAATAGAAGATGGAGCATTTAATTTAAATGCAAATAAATCATTATCAGTTTGTTTTAAGAGTGCGAATAACGTACCGTCTCTATCCATCATTAATGAGTTGACTTCGGAAATATTGTTTGGGCTACCTTGTAAATATCCAAAATTATTGTTGTTATCAGATTCGTAATATGCAACAAGAGTAGTATTTCCATTGGAATTGTAGCTTTGACCTGCGGCCGCTTCCCATCTATAAATCTCTAACCGGTCTAGTCCACTATTCCAGACGCTTTGATAAGCGTACGCTTTACCGCCTGAAGTAAAACAAGCAAAATCAGTTGTCGCAGAGGCAGGTTCTGGATCAATTGTTTCAATAGTGACAAATGCAAGTGTAAAAATCATTAAAAAAGACAATGAGACATTAAAGACTTTTGTTAAAAAAGGACGAATATCTCTAAAACGCAGATAGCGCATGCGAGCATAAGCATTGCTAAACAATTTATACATTATATATTTCTACAACAACATTCTTATTTTAAATTAGAAAATTTTCTAAGACAATAAGTTTTTTTAAATAAATGCTTTAATTGCCTCAATGACGTCAACGTTTTCAGTACTTAATGTTAAATATTGTTCTTTTTCATCTATTTTTGACTCTGTAAAGTTTTTAATTAGTGGAGATATGACATTTCCGAACTTTTCAGGGGACGCTGTAGCAACTGCAACAGTTGGTAGAGAGGAGTTGTTGTCTAAGGCCATTTGTACAGATGTTACAGAGTGTGGATCAAAAATAACATGAAACTCATCATGTAATGATGTTATGAGGGTTTTAATCATCTCATCAGTAAAAGTAACAGAAGAGAAAACATCTTGTAAACCTCCTACGCTTTTCTCATCTAACTGTGCCTTTGAGTTTGTTTGCAGCTGATCATAGAAACTCTTTGCATCACTAGAGAGATCAAAAATTAATCTCTCTAGGCTAGAAGGAATCTGAATATCCATACTTGGAGCAACGCTTGGTTCTGTAACAAGCGGCTCTAATACTCCCCCATTAATAAAACGTCTGAGTACATCATTGACATTTGTACTACAAAGAATTTCATTTATTGGAAGCCCATGTGTTCTTCCAAACCAGGCAGAGTATGCATTACCAAAATTTCCTGATGGGATTGCAACATTTACTGGAGCAGTAAATTGTTTTGTAAGCCAAACATAATAAGAGACCTGTCCCATGACTCTAAGCCAGTTAATAGAGTTGAGAGAAATGATTCTTCTGCCAAATGGGTTCTCTGATAATAAATCTTTAGCGATTCTTTGGCAGTCATCATATGTCCCCTCAATTGCGATATTTAACACGTTATCTTGAATGACGCTTGTCATTTGTTTTCTCTGATACTCACTAACTTTGTTTGCAGGATGGAGTACAACAATATCAATATTTTCAGATTTCTTTACTGCTTGTATCGCAGCACTTCCTGTATCTCCACTGGTAGCAACAATGACAAGTCCTCTCTCACCCAACTCATCAAGTCTTCTATTGGCAATTGCACCAAGTGGCTGTAGGGCATAATCTTTAAAGGATTTTGTGGGTCCATGAAAAAGTTCCATAACAACTGTTGATTCATTTAACTCTTTTAATTTTGGTTCTGGTGAATTCTCAAATCCTGGATATATTGATAAGTCCTCTACATATTTTGCTGATGCTTGATCAAGAGAAATGAAAATTGTTTTTACAAAATCTTCATAACTTAAGTCTTCCTGAGTTAAATAGGCTAAGTTTTCCAATGTTGTTGAATCTGGCAGATACAAGCCTTTATCAGGTGCAACTCCAGAGAGAATAACATCTTGAAAAGACAGTGTCTCTTTATAACTTCTTGTTGATTGGTAACGTACCACTTAGCTGTAGACGCGAAGTGTTGACGTTACTGAAGTAACTGAGTCAAGTGAGGATATTTGCTTAATTGAATTCTGCATATCTTTTTCTGGAGCTTCGTGAGTTACAAGCACGAGTTCTGCCTGATCGCCGCGACCTTCTTGAATAACGCTCTCAATACTTACATTATTTTCACTAAATGTTCCTGCTATAGAGGCAAGCACGCCTGGTTCATCAGATACTGATAATCTAATAAACCAACTTGAAGACACATCATCAAAATTTTTATTATCATTTTTTTGACTTCTTAGAGGGTACCAGTTTGACTGATTGCTTGAAAGTTGATGGCATGCATTTAATACATCCCCAATAACAGCACTTGCTGTAGGAGCAGCTCCTGCACCTGGGCCGGAAAATACTAATTGGTTTATATTCTCTCCTTCAACTACTACAGCATTAAGCGCTCCTCTGATAGCTGCTAACGGATGTTTTGTATCGATAAGTACAGGATGGACTCTTGCATTGAATCCACCACCTTCATTATCAATAAGAGCAACAAGTTTAATCGTTTTGTTTAACCTGCTAGCCCAATCAAAATCCTCTTTTGTAATTGAGGAGATTCCTTCAGTATGTACATTTTCTTTGTCGGGGGCTGCACCAAAGCAAATTAATGAAAGGATCATTGCCTTATACATTGCATCAATACCTTCCACATCATTTGTTGGGTCAGGTTCTGCATAACCAAGTTCCTGTGCAGTGATTAATGCATCTTCATAAGTACTTCCTTCTTCCATAGAAGTAAGCATGTAATTACTTGTGCCATTAATTATGCCTGTGACTCTACTTAAATCTTCACCTCTTAAGCTTTCAATAAGAGGTTTCAAAACAGGGATACCAGCTGCAACCGCAGCTTCAAAATACAGACACGTATTATTTTCCTGAGCTAGATGTACTAATTCATTTCCGCAATCTGCAATTATGTCTTTGTTAGCAGTAATAACTGCTTTTCCATTACTGAGAAGTAACTTTATGTATTCTTTCCCAGGTTCAACACCCCCTAGTACCTCTATTACTAAATCTATTGAATCATCATTTAAAATATCTTCAAAATTATCAGTCAGTAAATCATTGTTGAAAGTTCTCTCTTTAGATATATCTGAAACCAAAACACTTTTAAGATTGATGTTGACTATTTCATTATCAAGGTTTTGAAGACGATCAATAACAGCAGAGCCAATATTGCCCGCGCCTAACATTGCAACAGTATATGTATTATTTTTCATAATTAGTAAGGTTAATGCTAATTTTTTTGAAACAACAACTTATTTAATGAGTTTAGGAGATTTTTTCTTTGACTAATTTACTTACGACAGATCCATCAAGTCCATCTGCTTTCGCCATCACAGCACCAATTATTTTACCCATTTGAGACATATCAACATCTCCCATTTCCGACAGTACTTCATCTATAATAGTTGCAACCTCTTCTTCGCTTAATTGCTCAGGCAACCAACCGCTTAGAAAATCTATTTCAAATTGAATCTTATCTGCCATCTCTGTGCCTCTATCCCCTAATGATTTATATTCTTCAACAGCTTTTGACATTTTTTTAACATAAGAGGATATAACTCCTAGAACTAATTCATCTGTAGCTTCCTCTCCTTTTTCAGACTTCTTTTTAGCAATCTCAGTTTGTACTTGTCTAATAGCATCTAATTTAGGCTTATCTTTTGCCTTCATCGCTTCTTTTAAAGCATCACTTAATTCATCAATTAAAGCCATAATCTCACTTTCTATATATCTGCATTGTATCAGGAATATCTGTGACAATTCCGTATATTTCCATTTCCATATATCGCTGAAAATCTATTTCGTCATTAACAGTCCAGAGAACTGTTTTGTGTTTTGGAAGGTCAAAATTTCTACTGTCTATCAAGGTTTGGTGGGCCATAAAAAATAAGTCTTCATCATGGTTAGACAGTGATTGCGCTTGAAACAGTTGCTCTTCCTTATCGAAAATAATTCCATAACTACTGTTGAATAAATCTTTAAATGACTGTATTGCCTTCCAGTTAAAGGAAGAAACAATATCGTTAGGTTCTAAAATTGAAAGCATCTTTTGAAATAATATATCTATTTCTGAGTCGTCTAAAGTATCAGTCTTAATTTCAAAATTAATTTTTCCATCTAGTTGATCTCTAGACATTAATACACAATCTTCTAGTGATTCACCATTTAGTAGGATTTCTAACTCTGCAAGGGTTAAGTCTTTGATTAAATCATCACCAATATTGGGATCATGAAATAGGATTAAATTATTATCTTTTGTCAAACGAACGTCAATTTCGACAAAATCGCAGTATTCATTGGCTTTATTGATGCTTGTAAACGTATTTTCTTTGTAAATACGAGGTAAACCTCTGTGGCCAAAAATTTTTCTCAAAATGCCTCCATATAAATTCGAGTTTAGTACTATTAAATAACTAGCTTGTGAAATATTTCACAAAGTAAGGAAGTATGTGTAAATGTTAAATATTGACTTCGAACAAGAAGATTGGATGTTAGAGGGTGGCTGTGTGTATTCAGACACTGATCTCTTCTTCCCTGTAGGTTCATCTATGAAAGCAATGAAACAAGCCAATGAGGCTAAAGCAATTTGTATGGAATGTCCTGTTGTCAATGAATGCCTAGACTACGCAATAAGAACCAATCAAGATTCTGGGATCTGGGGTGGTACTACTGAGGAAGATCGTAAATCTATTAGAAGGCATTACCGCAAAACTGGTTTAGTAATTAACCGTTAGAAACTAAGCCCGCTCCTCTTTTACCATCTGATTCATCACTAAATTCTATAGCTTGGATGAGGGAAGTATTAATTGCTATCTCACCGTCTTCATCTGAATGCATATAAAAATCATTTTCAGATGATAATTTTTTTAATTCTTCCAAAAATTTTTCTTTATCTTGAATTTCAACTTCAATACCTGCAGTAGAACCTACCATATATATTTTTGCTGTTAAATTTTTAGCCATATCTTCTCCTATAAAACGTTTTCACCCATAAACAAAGCTGATACTGAATCATCAGTAAATATTGATGTTAGTGCATTAGCAATTATTGTTGAAACGCTGAGAACCTCTACTTTACCAATTTCTTTTGAATTTCCATTTTGAGTTAGAGTGTCAGTGACTACTATTTTATCAATCGGAGCATCCTTTAACTCCTCTACCGAACCATCTGAGAATATACCATGTGTGGCAACAACATTTACTGACTTTACCCCTTTTTCTTTGATAATCCTTGATGCAGCTGCAATAGTGCCGCCAGTATCAATAATGTCATCCAAAATAATTACATGACGATCCTCAACTTCACCAATAACAGTAAATGACTTTACTTCATTGTGAATCTTTGGATCTCTCTTCTTGTGTACGAAACCTACGTAAGCTCCAAGATGTTTTGCAAATGTTGTAGCTCTTCCAACCCCACCGGCATCGGGAGAAATTACTGAAATGGGTCCATCAAACTTTTCTTTAAAATAATCTACAAATAATGGCATCGCAGTTAAATGATCAAAAGGTTGATCTACAAATCCTTGTATTTGTTGTGTATGTAAATCAATTGAAACTAATCTATCCACACCAGCAGCTATATACATATCAGCAATCAATCTTGCAGTAATTGGTTCTCTTGGTAATGCTTTCTTATCTTGCCTTGAATAAGGATAGAAAGGTAGAACTGCAGTTATTCTTTTTGCAGAAGCTCTTTTCAAAGCATCAACTAAAACTAATTGTTCCATGATTGTTTTATTGACATCACCAGAGTGACTTTGTAAAACAAAACAATCTGCACCTCTTACGCTTTCATTTAGTCTGATGTAAATCTCTCCACTAGCAAATTCTTTAGATTCAACTGTTGAGAGTTCTGTACCAAGATTAAATGCGACTTTAGATGCAAGCTCTTCGTTTGAAGAGCCAGAGAAAAGAAGCATTTTTTTCTTACCTGGTTGCTCAATCATTTTTTCTTTTTCCTATCGACATATCCTTCGACATTTTTTTGATTATTTCTCTCAATTCCTAATGCTTTTGATGGAACATCTTTAGTGATAACTGAACCTGCTCCAATCATAGAATCCTCCCCAATTGTAACTGGCGCAACTAACATCACATCTGACCCAATAAATGCCCCATCTTTGATCTCAGTTTTGTGCTTTTCTTTTCCATCATAATTTACAGTAATTGCGCCTGCAGAAAAATTAACATTCTCCCCTAGCTCAGCGTCCCCAACATAAGCAAGGTGAGGTACTTTGCTTCCTTTTCCTATTTTTGATTTTTTAGTTTCTGCAAAAGAACCAACTTTAACTCCCTCTCCAAGTTCAGAACCAGGTCTGATGTGAGCAAATGGTCCTATGTTTACATTTTCTTGGATTGTTGATTGATCTATTACAGAATTTACTACTGTTGAGTTTTTTCCAATACTGGAATCATTAATTTGAGCATTTGGACCAATTACGCAGTCTGCATCGATACTGGTTGTACCAGTTAAATGCGTGTTAGCTAATATTTTTGTCCCAGAGGATATAGTTACTTCAGAGTCAATATAAGTGGACGTAGGATCTTGAAAATAAACACCCTGCTCCATGAAATCTTCAATTAATTTTTTCTGCATTATGTCTTCAACTTCGTTTAGTTGACTCATAGAGTTTATTCCTTTAATTGAATCTTCATCTACTTGTACTATAACGATATCTTGTTTTTGATTATTTGCAATACCTATTAAGTCGGTTAAGTAAAATTCTCCTTGTGCATTTTTAGTATCTAAAGAGTCAATATTCTCAATCAAGAAATCTGTATTAAAACAATAAATACCTGAATTGATTTCATTAATTTTTCTTTCATCATCATTGCAGTCTTTTTCTTCCACAATTCTTATGACTTCATTATTTCTAACAATTCTTCCATACCCATGTGGATTTTCCACTATAGAAGTAAGGAATCCTACTGAAGAAGATTTAGTTTTTACTTCACTTATAAGATTCTGGATATCTTTAGTATCAATTGCTGGAACATCCCCTGGAACAACTAATGTAAATTCAGATTTATTTTCAATAAACATTTTACCACTAACAACAGTGGAAACTGCATGTCCTGTACCTAATTGATCTTTTTGTAATATATGTTTTGTTAAAGGAGGTAATGAATCAATAACCATATCTGATTCATGCCCTACAACCACATATTGGTTTTCAATAAAAGAAAGTGTATCTAAAGAATGAGCAAGTATTGATTTACCAAGAACTTTGTGTAAAACCTTAGGCAAGGTGGACTTCATCCTAGTCCCTTTACCTGCTGCTAATACTACGACTGATACACTCATTTATAAAATACTTGCTGGGGGAGAAGGACTCGAACCCTCAACGTTGGGACCAAAACCCAATGTGTTGCCAATTACACCATCCCCCATTTGTTATAAACTTATATTAATCATCATTCTGATACAAACTACAATCAATTTTTTTACTATATTGAATAAATCTAAAATTCACATTTTCAGTTTTTAATTCTTCTCTTGCTTCGATAATAGAAAAGAAAGATGATCCGCTCCCAGACATAAAAAATTTGTTCTGGTATTTTTCTTGAAGACCATCTCTTAAAGATATGAGTTCAGGATTTACCTCAGTAGCAGCTGGCCAAAGATCATTAAAAATCTCAATTTTATTCCAAGTATTTGTATCCCTGTTTTTAGAATCCAGGGTATCAAATGTATTAAATACTTCCTTAGTGCTCAATCCAGCTTTGGGTACAGCAATTAATAAATCTAAGTCAGTATTTAAATCTAATGGTTCTACAGTCTCACCAATTCCCTGAATTACTGCAGAAACACCTTGAACAAAAAATGGAACATCACTACCTACTTCACGAACTATATCAAGATTTGAAGGTAGATCTAGTTCATAATTATCACAAAGATAGCGAATTACTGCTCCTGCGTCAGAACTTCCACCACCAAGTCCACTATTGTATGGAATTTTTTTATCTATATAAATATCAAAGCTTTTATCGAAAGAAGGGTTATTTTTCCTAATAAGTTTTAAAGCTTTGTGAATCGTGCTTTCAATTGTATTGAGATTTTCATCACTGAATTTGATACTTTCACTTAATGATTCTTCGATTTCTATTTCGTCATACATATCAATAGGTATCATCAGAGAAGATAGTTTATGTAAACTGTCTTGTTTTTCAGAAAAAATTTTTAAATTTAAATTAATTTTTGCAGATGTTCTTAATTTCAATTTGATTCCTCAGCAATTAATAAAAAATCTTCTGGACTCAAATCGGACGCACGTAAATTTACATCTAAATTAAGTTTGTTAAGTTTATCTTCATTGACTATCGAACTTAATGAACTTCTAATCTTTTTTCGTTTCTGCTGAAATGCAATTTTGGATATTTCAAAAGCTTTTAACCTAATATCTTCATCAAACAGAGTCTCCCTTTGAATGGTTACAACAGTTGAGGTAACTTTTGGTTGTGGATAAAAGCAGTTTTTTTGAGACATCAAATTGTATCTTTGTTTCCGTAAACAACTGGAATAAAACTGAAAGTGATCCGTAATCCTTTGTTCCCGTTTTAGCAACCATTCTCTCACCAACTTCTTTTTGGACCATAACAACATACCTGTGGATCACAGGCACTTCAGTAATAAGATTTACCAATAAACGTGTACCAATGTTGTATGGCAAATTCGAGACAAATATCCACCAAGGTCCAGTTAAAGTTTGATAATCAAACTCCATTGCATCCTCATTGTAAATTTCTATATTTGGTATTCCCGAAAATCTTTCGAGTAATACATCTGATGCTGCTTTATCTACTTCCACAGCTTTAATCCTGTAGTTATCTTTAAGCAATTCATTAGTTAACGAGCCAGTCCCTGGACCTACTTCTATAATTGGATCAGCCAATTGGCCCTGAACTAATTTTGTGATTTTTCTCGAAATGTTTGTGTCTATTAAAAAATTTTGTCCAAGTTTATATTTTGGTTTATCTTTTAATTTCTCTATCCAAAAATATTCACTCATTAGGCTTCTCTATTCATTACTTTATTTGTGTTTGTAATTGTAATCTTGGAAAGTTCATTAGGTGCTATGCCAAGCAGCTCTGCTAGCTTTACTCCAGTAAATTTAATATACGTTGGATTATTTCTTTTACCTTTAAATGGTTGTGGGGCTAGATAGGGAACATCTGTTTCTAAAAGTATCTTGTCTATTGGGATTTTTTTTACTGCAGCTTGTAAATCGTGTGCAGTATCGTAAGTTACAATTCCTGAAATTGAAAAATAGACGCCAAGTTCAATAAATTTTTTAGTCCACTTATTTCCTCCAGTCCATGAATGCAAAATAATCGGATTTGTAGTATCTCTGCTGCTTAAAGTATCAAAAACATCTGAAAAGCTATCCCTGCAGTGAATAATTAAGGGTTTATTTAATTCTTTCGATACATCTAAATGAAATTCAAAATTTTTTATCTGATTTTCTTTTGATGACAAATTTCTATAGTAGTCGAGGCCTGTCTCACCAATTAAATCGGCTTCCTCCATTAACACTTGTAACTCATTTTTTATATCTTCTAATGAGTCAGCTTCATGAGGATGAAGTCCTGCTGACCAATAAGATTTTTCTGGATAAGTTAGTGAGAACTCTTTGGCTTTTAATGAAGATGGTACATCTACACCAGGAATGATAAAGTACTCTAAATTAGATATGTCTTCTTCATTTATCTCATCACCCATCAACTGTAAATGACAATGGGTATCTACCCACTTTATATCCTCTAATGTTTCTATTTTATTCACTACTATATAAGGATAGGATTAAATAAATTTATGAGTAAAGGCAACTTAAGTAAAATTGACAATTTAGGCCGTGTTGTTATTCCTAAATCTATAAGAAAAGCATTAAACATTGAGCATAATGATGAAATATCAATGTATGTTGAGGGTGAAAGCTTAGTTATTAAAAAAGGCCATAGATCATGTTCTTTGTGTGAATCAAAAGAAATAAAACATCAAATTGGTACAAAATTTATTTGTAATGATTGTGTTAACAATATTAAAGATCTTTAATCTTTTCGTATATTTCATTAACTGACGCATCTGTTACAAAAGCTAGAGATTTTGCTATTTCTCTTTTTGGCACTTTTTGATCTAATAATATATTTACAGCAGAATCAATATCCAAATCTATTTTTTTATCATTTTTTGAAGGACCTATAACTATTGTTATTTCACCTTTCAAGCTTTCTGAAATTTGATTTTTTAAACTGCTTACTGTCCCTCTGTATATAGTTTCAAATTTTTTAGTAAGTTCTCTACATATGACAATCTCTGAATCCAATCCCTCTTTTTCAAAATAATCTAGATCTTTGAAGAGTCTTTTTGGAGATGTAAAACAAACTGATGGCATTTTAGAATTTAACAATTTAATAACAAATTCTTCTTTTTCTTTTCCTGCTTTTGGCAAAAAACCTAAAAATTGAAATTCATTTAATTCAAAACCAGAAACTGTTAGAGCAGTTAAAACGCTTGAGGGTCCTGGAATAGAAACAATATTGTAATTTTTTTTGTATCAATTGTTGAATTAATACATTACCTGGATCAGAAATAAGGGGTGTTCCAGCATCAGAAATTAATGCAACATTCATACCTTTACTAAGTGTTTCCTCTATTTCACTGATCTTAGTTACTTCATTGCCTACAAAATATGATTTTAAAGGAGTAGTTATAGAGAAGTTATCAGTTAGCTTTTTGGCCCTTCTTGTATCTTCACAATAAATCACATCGACAGAAGCTAATGTTTTCAAAACACGATCAGAGATGTCTTCTAAATTTCCAATCGGTGTTGGACAGATGAAGAGAGTACTCATTCTTTTAAAAGTCGCTAAATTGGTTACTGATTGAATTTAGTAACTCAATATCTTGTGAGAGAACAAGTCTCATAGAGCTTGTATCTTTAGAAATCCAAAAATTAGTCTCTCCAATGTACAGAGTTCCACCGGCAAAAGATTCTGAACTACTAAATCTTGACTGTGAATCTGCCCATAGTAAAAATGCATCATTGATTTCTTGAAGTTCGTTTTGATCATCACCAGTAATCTTTATAGTCATCAAAAGATTTCCAGAATTGTCTTCATAATCTTTCCATGTACCTCCACCTATGCCAACTGCTGCATTTATTGCATTTTTTTGACCTATCTTATCTTGCATTAAATAAACTAAATCTAAAGATCCAAAACTTCCCTCATCAACCAATGTATACCCATCTACCTCTATAGAATTTATAATTACCTCTTCATATCTTTCATCAGTAAAGAATTTTTCAGGTTCATAAATTTGCTCAGAAGTTGGAAGAGTATTTAAGCCATCATTTATGTATCTATATAGAGCAGCGTTGAGTGCCTCCATTTTGCCATTCTTAATAATCTCTTTAGCCAAAAGTGGTCCAATGTTGTAATACAGTTCCGCTGGGATATAAAAATATGATGGCAGACTTACTCTACAAGTAATGTTAGGGATTTGTGAATTAAAAGTCTGTCTGTCATATTCATCAAATGCACCTGTCCATTTACCCTCTACATAGTCAGCTTGTGCCTCCATCAATGCCACAACGCCTGGATAATATGTAAAATCATCTAATTCGTCCATTTCTTCGTACCATTTATCTGTAGCAAAATGCTGACCTTGAAGTGAGTGGACTAACTCGTGAACAACAACGCTTTGTTCATATAAGTTTAATTTTTTTTGATTTTTCTTAATTGGAACTCTTAAAATTTTATCTAATAAGTTGTAAGAGCCTGCTGAAAAACATCTTTGAAATTCAACTTGAAGATTTAATAATTCATCTGGTGACAAATTATTTAAACCCCACATGTTTTGTGAAAGAACT
The DNA here is from genome assembly GCA_902593475.1 of uncultured Candidatus Actinomarina sp. GTDB lineage: Bacteria > Actinomycetota > Acidimicrobiia > Actinomarinales > Actinomarinaceae > Actinomarina. Next base: position 15,705 of record CACJIM010000010.1, on the reverse strand, counting down.
GCTCTCTCCCACTCACCCTCTTCATAGTCTTCTTCAAAGTCATCAAGATAGGAAAGTGCATTATATTCTTGGTAATCACTAAGTGAATAAAAATGATATTCCGGATCAGAAGTAAATTCAAGTCCAACCCATTTTTCAACAAATTTCATTAATTCTTTTATCTGATCCTGCATTTCAATCGGTGGTTCAACTAGTTCTAACCCAAACTCATCTAAGGCAAAGGGCTCTTCGATGGCAATAGTCGTTGTTGTACTTGTCGAAGTGGTAGAGCTCTCTTCAGTTACTGGTTCAGAAGATTCAACAGAAACTTCATCTGCTAAAGGCTCTGCAGATGAGCATGAAATCAAAATTAAAGCCAATAAAGTTAATAAATATTTTCTCATAGGTTTATAGATTACATGTATTCTATTATTTATAAAAACAATTGGAGGAAAATTGATAAAGGAATTTAGAGATTTCATCAATCGAGGAAATGTTGTAGAACTTGGAGTTGCATTTGTTATGGGTGCTTCTTTTAAATCATTAGTTGATGTGTTCACAAAAAGATTAATTGAGCCTTTAATAGGCCTAATTATTAATCTCCCAAATCTTGATAAATTAGGTCTTTTTGGAGATGTAGATCCATCTTCTGGAATGCAAGCTGGAAGTTTTGGTGCTTTTTTAGGTGAGATTATTAACTACACAATTATTGCATTTGTGATGTTTTTAGTTATTAAAGCGTATAACCATTTTGAAGATATGGTTGATGATGAGGAAAAGGATTCTGTTGTAGTCGCTGAATCAAAAGAAGTTCAACTATTAAAAGAAATTAGAGACGGCATTAATAAAATTAGCAAGTAATTAAGTAATATAAATTAATGAGTCAAAGTAACTTAAAACATTTATTTGTTTACTCACAACAGCAAAAGACGAAAGCCAAACGTGGGATTGTTTATTCAATTCTAAATAAGCTATTTGACCTTGCTCCTCCTGTATTAATTGGTGTTGCTATTGATATCGTTGTTGAAGGAAATAAATCTTTTTTATCATCATTTGGTATTCCTGACAGGAGAAGACAACTAGTAATTCTCGCCATCTTAACTTTTATAATTTGGGGTCTTGAATCTTTATTTGATTATCTCTCTGCAGTTACTTGGAGGGGGATTTCTCAAGATATAGAACACAGTTTAAGAACTGAAACGTTTGAAAATGTTTTAAGCCTAGACATGAAATATTTTGAAAATAAATCTTCAGGAAGGCTGATGGCAATTCTAAATGATGATGTGAATCAGCTTGAGAGATTCCTTGATACCGGAGCTAACAAATTATTGCAAACAGCGACAACAGTAATTGTTATAGGAGGAACATTTTTATATATTTCACCGTTAATTGCTACATTCGCATTTATACCAATACCAATTATCATCTTTGGCTCATTCAAATTTACCTCAACTATTGCCAGTAGATACGAACGAATTAGAGAATCAATAGAAACCTTAAACTCAAACCTTTCAAACTCGATTTCAGGAATTCTAAATGTTAAAAGTTTTACTAGAGAAGTTAAAGAATTAGAACGAATTGAAACCTCTTCAAATGAGGTAAAAAGTGCAAATTACCATGCAATAAAATTATCTGCAGCATTTATTCCAATTATCAGAGTTGCAATATTGTTCGGATTCACAGCAACTTTATTAATTGGTGGGTTTCTTGCTCTTGATGGAGAGATTAAAGTTGCAACTTACTCAGTGCTGCTCTTTATTACGCAAAGATTATTATGGCCTTTAACTGAATTGGGTGACACATTTGATTTATATCAAAGAGCGATGGCATCTTTCAATAGAATATTTTCACTTAAAAATGAAAAATCAGAAATTGGTAATGGAGATATAGAATTCAAAAAACTTGATAACAAAATTGAATTAAAGGATGTTTCATTCTCGTATGTTGACAACTTTAATGTATTAAATAATGTTGATTTAACTATTCACGCAGGACAAACTACTGCAATTGTTGGAAGCACCGGTTCAGGTAAGTCTACTTTAATCAAGCTTTTGTTAAGGCTCTATGAAATTAATAATGGTTCAATATCATACGATTCAAATAGTTTGAAAGACATTGAACTTTCATCGCTAAGAGAAAAAATAGGCCTGGTAAGTCAAGATGTATTTTTATTTGAAGGAAGTGTAATTGAGAACATAGCCTATGGGGATTTGAATGCTTCAGAGAGTGAAGTTTGGAATGCGGCACAAAAGTCTGAAGCCGATGAATTTATAAATAATTTGCCTCAAAAGGAAAAAACAATTGTAGGTGAGAGGGGTCAGAAACTATCTGGTGGACAAAGGCAGAGAATATCAATAGCAAGAGCAATTCTTAAAAACCCTGAAATTTTAATTTTAGATGAAGCCACTTCATCAGTAGATAATGAAACTGAAGCAGCTATTCAAAGATCTCTTGATATTCTTAAAAAAGATAGAACTGTTATTGTTATTGCACATAGACTTTCCACTGTAAGAAATGCCGACATCATATATGTACTAGAAAATGGTTCTGTAGTTGAATCTGGTAATCATGAGTCATTGTTAGATATTGAAGGTGTTTACTCTAAACTATGGTCAGTTCAAACCGGAGAAAAAATTTAACCAATCTCTTTTACGATGTGTTCTCCAATAGCTAAAGATGCTGTAGCAGCAGGACTTGGTGCATTCAGAACATGAAGAGATTGTTCCTTTCTTTCAAATACAAAATCATCAATCAGTGAACCATCTTTGCCAACTGCTTGGGCTCGAACTCCAGCAATTCTTGGTGTTAAATCTTTTTTACTTATGTCAGGAATATATTTTAAAATCTCTCTCAAAAAGACATCCTTATTAAGTGACCTATACATTTCAGATATTCCTGTTGAAAAATATCTTCTACCTAATTTCCACATGCCTGGGTAAGAAATAGTTTTACTAAACTCCGAAATATTAATTTTTGACCAGTCATATCCCTCTTTAGCAAATGCTAAAACAGCATTAGGCCCAGCTTCGATTTTATTATCAACAGTCTTGGTTAAATGGATTCCTAAAAAAGGAAGATCTGGATCAGAGATAGGATAAATCATATTATTAACAAAATGACTCTTCTCTTCAGCAATTGTAAAGTACTCACCTCTAAAAGGAATAATTCTTAATTCTGGTTCAATATTATCTAGTTGTGCAATGTTATCTGAATAAAGCCCCGCACAATTAATTAAAAATTCAGAGTGAAAAACAGAATTGTTACTTTCAAGAATTTTTAAATTGTTATTCGTTTTAATTGACTTAATTTTCTGAAAATATTCTATTGTTCCACCTAGAGATTGAAACTTTGAAGCTAATTTTTTTGTAACCAAACCATAATCTACAACACCAGCTTGTGGAACATAGAGAGCATTATCAAATTTACAGTATGGCTCAAGTGTTAATATATCTGATTTTTCCAAAACTTTTACATTTTCCATACTTAATTCGGTTGCTCTTTCTTCCAGAGAAGATAACTTATTGACGTCGGAGTCTACAACAATTTTGCCTTCTAGTCTGTATGGAATATTTTCTTCCTCTAGAAATTCCCGTAACAATTCTCTGCCTCTTATGCATAAATTAGATTTAAATGAATTCGGTTTGTAATAAATTCCAGAGTGAATGACTCCAGAGTTTCTTCCAGACTGATGTTTTCCAGGAGATATTTCTTTATCTAAAACTAGTACATCGTTTCCTAAACTTTGAAGTTTTAATGCAACTGACAAACCGACAATACCAGCACCTACAACTGCGTGTGTATATACTTTTTTCATTGGTGGAGGTGCGGGGAGTCGAACCCCGGTCCTTCCAAGCTACCTAACAGCTTCTCCGAGTGCATCCGATAAAATACGATCAGGCTAGTTATCGGAACCTATGGCCTGAAAGGTTTACCTTAATCTTAGTAGTTAGTCGGTATCCTAACTAAGCATCCCACATTTCGACGCCATTGCTATCCGAGGTGGGAGCCCCGATAGGTGACGAGCAGCTTATGCTGCTAAAGCCAACTTAGGTTTGGCAGTTATATTATTTTCCTACGTTTTTAACGAGGCCCTAGGACCCTCGACTCGCTACTGAGAGACTCACTTCAAAGTCGAAGCCAGTTCACCCCCATACAGTTTTATTAGTCCTAAAATTATACTTGAGAATTGGAATATTTTAAATATGAAAATAAATAACAATAGCTTTGAATTAAATGAAAAATTATCAGTAACTATTGATTCTTCTGATAATGACGGGTTGGTATTTATCCCAAATAATGTTGAGTTAATTGTTGAAATTGAAAATTATTTTGGAAAAATTACTATCAATAAAATTGCAATCTCTCCAATTGAAAGTGAATTTCAAATAAGTAAAAATAGCATAGAATCTCACATACCAAACATTGATATTAAACTTCTAGATCGATATATATATAAAATACTGTCCGATAAAGCAGGTCTTGCTTACTCTCCATATACCTACTTTCCAAATTACAACTTTACAGTTTTTGAAAAAGGAAGAAGACCATCAAGCTTGGACTGGGCAATGTTTGCATCGTTATATGTATTTAGTTGCAATGTGCTCCCACAGTCTATCAAAGTTGAACTTTCACTTGCTAAGTATTTAAGAATATCTGAGGAAAACTTGAAAAGATTTATGAAGAAAATTCCTGAAGATTTATTTAGGAAATCCGGACACATCGAATCTAGAGGTGGGGATATATCATTTAATGCCGAAAATCTGATCAAAGAATTTCTTGGTAACAATCAAGAATCTTTTGAGAACAATCCTTTTTTAAAATTTTATTCCGAGTCTAATTTTTCCTGAGCTCTGCTAACCATAGATATAACTTTATTAACTTTAATTTCCCATATTTCTCGATATGTAAATCCTGCTTCATCCCACGTGACTTCTTCTGTTCTGCCATAAGGCTTACCCATATATCTATTTGATAAATAATCTATATGTTCATTAGCTGTTGTATCTTGAACTATTGTTTCCACAACACCTCTTATTTCCCAACATGTATACATGTCAGTTGGATGAAATATAACAACTGAAATATTTGGTTCCTGTCTAATATTTCTTGTTTTTTTTCTTCCCTGTTCTGTATTAATAAGGATTTTATCTTCTTTATAGTCAACCCACATCAAATGGTTTTGGATTTCTTTTTCATTAACTTTGGTTGCAAGTGCACAAAAAGCATTGTTATCAATCGCCTGTTTAAGTTCAATTGGAAGTTGCATACACACTTATTTTAAGTAAAAATTATTAATATGGCATTTATTAAATTGTTCAAATTTGAGGATTCGACTGGACTTCTAAAAAAAGAGTATGAAAAAGGCATGAGAAGAGCTGGGAGAATTTGGAACGTTTTAACGATTCAGTCCCAAACACCTGAAATACTGAGAGACTCAATGCGTCTCTATAACTCGACTATGTGGGGAAATTCAAAATTATCAAGATTTGATAGAGAGCTTCTTGCAGTTGTAACATCAATTACAAATGAGTGCGAATACTGAATTCGAGCTCATCTATATGATCTCCGGTCGGAGACAAATGATCAAGAACTAGTTGACCAGATTGCAAAAGACTGGAGAAGTAGCAGACTCAGCGCTGAACAAATTACATTATGTAAGTTTGCTGAAAAACTTACTAAAAAACCTGGAAGTATTGATGAAAAAGACTTTACAAATTTAAAAAATGATGGTTTTGATGACAAAATTATTTCAGAAGCTGTCCAAATTATTTCCTATTTTAATTACATAAATCGAGTCGCAGACGGTTTAGGGCTTTCTCCTGAAGAATTTATTGATGAAAATGGTAATAAAATAAATCTTGAAGAATAACTGAGTTTCCCTAATATTTAATACATGAAAATAAATCCTATATTCTCTTTGTTTACTTCGCTAACTATTGCTTTTATTGTAGGATTTTCATTATCATCAAGTTTCAAACTTCCGTATGAACTAAGTCAATCATCAAACATCGTATTAAATTATGATATAAAAATTAATGAAGAAGATCCTGATCATAATTTCACTACTGAAAATCAAAAAAATGAAAACCTTAATGACATAGACAAGCTTTCTAATGGGACTACTGCAGATGAATATACAAATATTACTTCTAATAATGTAGAGAAAAATGAAAACAGTATCTTACCCGAAAGCGACGGAGCAGAAATAAAAATTACATCTTTTTCAATATATCAAATGGATGAAGAGATTGTGAACAACAAAACTGTACCAAATATAGATATGTCAAAAGGCTGCTTGGTAGATGATATTTTAAATGATGAAAAAATTTGGTACTCCCCCGATAGGTTAGAAAACTACACAAAAAGATTTTTCAACATTTCAATTCAAGTTGAGTTTGGTCTGAACTTAAATCCAAATTGTCTTGGAGAAATGTTAATGGGAATATTAAATGACCCAAGGGGTTGGTCCACAGTTGAAAATCAATTATTTCAAATTGTTGATAAAGAAGATGCAGATTTAAATATTGTCTTTGCTAAACCTGAAACAGTTGATGAGCTGTGTTATCCACTACAAACAAATGGTATTTATTCATGCAGAAATGAAAAAAATGTTGTAATAAATATGTTCAGATGGGTGTCGGGGGCAAAAGACTTTGATAATGATCTAAGTACGTATCGTATTTATTTAATAAACCACGAAGTTGGACATTATCTCGGATGGGGACATAGTGATTGCCCTTCTGAAAATGCGTTAGCTCCAGTAATGATGCAACAATCCAAAACAACTGATGGATGCATTCCAAATGGATGGCCAATCTATGAAAGAGTTAAATTACTTTATAGTTCGCCTTAAATTTTTATATTCGAGTTTTAAGAAACTCTTTCTTCAGTATTAAAAACTGATAGTGTTCCTTCAGAATTTATCATTTTGGTATTAGGAACAACACCTCTACTTTTTATCCAACATATTGAACTTAAGACAAGCATAACTCCAATGAATCCAAAGCTAATTGAATGACTTAATACAGTATTTTCAATTCCTCCAAAAAAATTACTAATAGCTAAAGCGCCAATAAAAAAACTATAAAATTTTAATAATATTTTTTGAGCATAGACTTCATTTATATACCTTGCCCAAAGCGCTAGAATAGTAATTGATAATGAAGTTATCCATAAAACTCTACTTGAATTGAACCAAGAAGCAGTTGTTTGAACTGAATACTCAATTTTTAATAGTGCTGAAACTGTATTTGGGGCAAAAGCTAATGCTATAGTTACCAAGCCTGAAAGCATAGCTATTACGACGTTTATTGATTTAAAATCAATTGAATCTAGATATGTATTTTTTTCCATGTCACATTATGTAATAAATACATAAGTTAAACAAGAGTTTTTTTAAAAAGTTGGTGCCAGCCAAAAACAACAAATTGTTACATTAATTATGATATTTATTTTTTTTTATTACAACTATTTTTATAAAAAGTTATATTTCAACTGAACTATCCCCAGCTAATATTTTTTTTATATTTTCTACACTATCTAAACCCGCTTTGAGTTGTGCTTCATTTGTAGACGCTCCTATGTGTGGAGTGGTAATTAAATTAATATCTGCGAAATTATCTACATTTTTAGGTGGTTCTTCAGAGTAAACATCAAAACCTGCACCAAATAATTGTTTTGATTTTAGCATTTCAATTAGATAATCTTCGTCTACCACTCCACCTCTTGAGGTATTAATTAATATTGCACTCTTTTTAAGTAAATCAAGCTTTTCTTTTGAGATTAGATTCTCTGTTTCATCAGTTTTAATAACATGTATTGAAATTACATCTGAAGTACTTAATAATTCATCTAGTTCTAAATTCTTTTCATGTCCTTCCCAGTCTTTAATATAAGGATCATAAAAGGCAACTGACATTCCAAAACTTTTCATTCTATCAGATACTAGACGTCCTGCTTTTCCAAACCCAATAATTCCGAGTTGCTTTCCAGACAACTCAATTCCAATAAACTCTTTTCTATCCCAATTTCCATCTTTTAAATGACTATCAGAAAGATTAATTTTTCTTGCAGCATTGATAATTAGTGCAACAGTAAGTTCAACTACAGAAATTAAATTGGCTGATGGTGAGTTTGTTACTTTTATGTTTTTAGACTTTGCGTACTCTACATCAATATTGTCAACTCCTACCCCGCACCTTGCAATTATTTTTATCTTATTTCCTTTTTCAATTATTTCTTTTGTTAATTGAGTAGAGCTTCTAATAACTACAATTTCTGCATCATTAATTTCTGAAACTAAGTCCTGATTTTTTGAATCAGATGAAGAGATGTCAATACAATGACCAATAGATTGTAATTCTTCTAAAACTTTACTATTTAATGTGTCGCAAATAAGTATTTTCATTATCTGATTTCTAATTTCCTTAAAGCCAATTCATGAATTTCCTTCGAAGCAGAAGCCAAAACATATACATTACTTTGATTAAAATCTAGCTTTTTACCCTCCCAATCTGTCATGATACCACCAGCTCCTTCTACTATTTTAATTAGTGGTAAATAATCGTGGGGAGCAGTTAATCTCTCAGCAACAATGTCTATATACCCACTAGCAAGCAAGCCATAGTTATAACAATCACTTCCTGTTGTTGTAACCTTTACCGATTGCTCAAGTGATTGATACGCTCTCCACTTTTTCATTCCAAATTCATGACTAGAAGTTGTTGCCATGACAGCATCTTTTAAATCGTCAACAGATTTACATTTCGTAATTTTCTGATTCACCTTAGTTTCATTTGAACTAAACGAAGTCCACCTTTCTCCAAGAGCTGGACAATCTATTACTCCTCCAATCAATTCATCATTAATTACTAAGGCTATAAGAGTTCCGAAGTCATGCTTTCCAGCTACAAAGCTTCTCGTACCATCAATAGGATCTATGTACCACGTGACATTTTCTGACCCTTCAAAATTACCTAACTCTTCACCAATAATTTTATGACTTGGATACTTTTCAGAAATTTTACCTCTAATAAACAGTTCTATTTCCTCATCGGCTTTTGTTACAGGACTTAGATCTCCTTTAAGCGTTAGGTCTCTAATTTTTCGAAAATTTTTTAACGCAATTGCACCTGATAAATCCAATATTCTATTAATAAATTTTTCAAATTCAACATTTTTATCAATCACTAGAAACCACTTATTTAAATTAAAGGTTATTTTATATCAAATAAAATATCTTAGGACCGATTAACAAAGATTTAACAAAGGCTACTTTATGTAATTTAATTCTTTTAGCTTATTTTCAAGATCAATATCTGATGGTTCAACCAAAAATGATCCGTCATCAAAAACAATAGTTGGTATCCGTCTTTGATTAATTTGTAAAGATTTGATGTATTCGTTTGCTTCTTGATTTGTATCAACATTGATTTCATTAAAATCAAGATTTAATTTTTTTAAGAGAGCTTTTGACCTTACACAATCTCCACACCAGTCAGTAGTATAAAAATCTATTTTCATTTTATGAATTTCCCTGAAGTGGGTCTAGCAATAAAGTCAGTATGTCGCTTAACCCTGCCAAACTTTGAAAAGCCGTCTCAAGTGAGATCACTGTATCAACGGCAACCTCTAACTTAGGTAGCAGAGATTGGATATCTGCAATAACAGCTAAAGCATTATCAACTTCTGAAGACAAAGTTTGTAACTCTGAATATAAGAAATACCCTGCACCCAAAAATAGAGTTAATAAAACTATTTGGAAAAAAAGAATTAATTTAAGCAAATTAAATTAGTGCTGAAACTTTTTCTTTTATGACTTCTTTTGGTTGTACACCGACGAATCGCTCTTTAACTTCTCCGCCTTTAAGCATTACTACTGTAGGTACGCCCATAACACCATTTGCTCCAGCAATTTCTGGATGTTGGTCAACATCAAGCTTAACAAACTCTACCCCATCAACTTCACTTGAAAGCTCTTCTAAAATAGGGCTTAAAACCTTACAAGGACCACACCATGTAGCATGAAAATCAATTACAACTGGTGCTTCAGAACTTAATAATTCGTTATATTCTTGTGCGTTTATGTCTTTCATTTAACTCCTTAATTGCTTACTTATTTTATAACCTTTGGATTTATACAAGTAACTTTCTGTGATAAATAAATTAGAAATTTTCTTTATAATTGAATACATGAACAATGTAATTGTTTCTCCACACTACTTATCAACAGAAATTGGTTCAACAATTTTTAATAAGGGTGGTAATGCTGTAGATGCTGCAATATTGACAAATCTTGTCCAAGGAATAGTTGCTCCAGAGACTTGTGGTATCGGAGGAGATTTATTTGCACTTGTTTGGATCCCAGGTAAAAATAAACCAGAATTTCTTGATGCATCTGGTTATTCAGGCAGCTATGTTGACCAAGACTTACTTTCAAATTATGAAAACATACCTTTAAATCACCCTTTATCAGTAACTGTTCCAGGTGCTGTTGAAGGGTGGAGGGAGTTAAGTAATAAGTATGGAAATATTTCTATTGAAGATATTTTAGATATTGGAATAAACCTTTGTCATGAAGGATTTACAGTAAGCAAAGAGTTATTTGATTCTTTAAATACCCACAGTGAAGAATTGAGTGGACAAAACTCTGGGTATTCATTTTATAGAGATAACCAACCTTATAGTATTGATACATTAATCAGGCGTCCTCAACTAGGAAAGACTCTTGAGTTACTAAAAGTGCATGGACTCGAATATTTTTATAATGGTGAAATTGCCAAAGAGATTTCTAATTCTGTAAATGGTTTTCTAACTGAAGAAGACTTATTAAATTATAAAGCAATATGGAGGGAGCCACTACATCAAAAAATTTATGGATATGATGGATGGACTAGCCCTCCAAGTACACAAGGATACCTCACATTAAGTACTTTAAAAGGTTTTGAAGTGATTAATAATAAAGATGACTATCTACACACATTAATTGAGTCTTATAGAATTTTTGCATCAGACAGAGACAACATTACCTATGATTATCAAGGAAATGATCAAAAATTTTTAGGTAGTGATGATGAATATATTAGAGATAAAGTAAGTCTTTTTAACAAAAATGCTTCTGGAAAATATAATTTTCCAAAACCTCATGGAGGAGGGACTGCTTATATGAATGCAGTTGATAAAAATGGACTAGGTATTTCATTAATTCAATCTAATTTTTATGGCATTGGTAGCAGAATTGGTGTGGGAAGTTATGGATTTTTTCTTCACAACAGAGGGTGTGGATTCAATTTAATCAAAGGTCATCCGAATAGCTTAGGTCCTAACAAAAAACCTTTACATACATTATCACCAACAATTTGGTCTAAAGATGGTTCATTAGATTTTATTACTGGAACTAGAGGGGGTCGTTACCAACCTCAGTTGCTTGCTCAAACCATACTTCCTTATATTCTTGGTGAAAGTAGTTTTGAAGAGATTATGAAAAAACCTAGATGGACAGTAGAGTATTTTGGGTCTAACACTTCTTCTAACATTAAGTTTGAATTTATAAAGGAACCTGAAAAATCCACTCTAGAAGATAAGGGGCATAAAATTTCAATTAAAAACAAACTGATAGGTGGATACGGTCCAATTTCAACAATTTATAGGAATTCTGATGAAAAATTTATTGGAGTACCAGACATCAGAGTTGGTACAGAAAAAGCATTTAGTAGTTCTTAATTTCTTTCGAATGCTCTTTAGCTAGCATTTTTTTTCTTTTGTCATAATCTTTTTTACCTTTAGCTAAAGCTAATTCGATTTTAATATATCCATTTTTTTCAAACACCTTAGTTGCAACTAACGTATACCCCTTCTGAGATAAAAGTCCAATAAGTTTTTTAATCTCACCTTTATGTAATAAAAGTTTCCTCTGAGACTTTGGATTGTAATCTGTATTATCAGAATATTTATAAGGCTCTATATTCATTTCCATGATATATGCCTCTTCTTTATCAATACTTGCAAAAGCATCGACTATTGAAACGCCGCCACTTCGAACACTTTTTGTTTCAGACCCAGTAAGAACAACACCTGCTTCGTAGAAGTCTAAAAACTCATATGAATTTTTTGCTTTACGATTTTCTGCAAAAACTTTCATTAATCTAATAAACAATAGGGATTTATTCTACCCCTTGATGTTGGGTCTAAGTATGGCAAAGAACAATTCACACTGTTAGGATTTCTAAGTCGCACTTCAAAGTGTAAGTGGGGACCAGTTGATCTTCCTGTTGTTCCAATAGTGCCAATCTGATCACCTGTTACTATAGTTTGGCCAACATTTACCAAAATTTTATCCATATGAAAATAAAGTGTTGTCATTCCTCCACCATGATCAATAAATACAGTTTTACCTGCGAGACCATAGTATCTTGCAAGTATAACTACTCCACCAGCAGCTGCCTTTATTGGAGTTCCCCTTGAAGCAGCTATATCAATTGCACCATGAAAAGTAGTTGTGCCACCAAGACGTCTCCACTTATATCCACTAGAAACATATCCTGTAGAAACTGGCCATGATAATTTATTAGGTGCAACACCTCCAGTACTGCTTAACCTATCAATATCAGCTTGAATTGCATCCTCTAGTTTTTCTAAATCAGCATGTTCTTTGTCTAATTTTTCAAGTTCTTTGTTAGCTTTATTTAATAAGCTCTGAGCATTCTGTCTTGCTCTCAAAACTTCGGCCTTTTTAGATTCTACAAGTCTTTTCTCACGTTCTACTGCTTCCTTTTTTTCCTCGATTTCTTCAGCATATTCTTCAGCTTCTATAGAAATCTCATTTTTTTTCTCCTCTTCATTTTGTAAGTTGCTGACAATTTGGACTCTTTCATCTTCACGTTGAGTTAAAAATTCTGTTTGACTTGATGCAAGAGATTGTAAAGCGTTTAACTGTTCAACAATTTCATAAGCAGAATCAACAACTGTTGAAGCATACCCTAAAGCCACTAAAAAACTTGATAATTCATTTAGTTCTATAAATAGTGCAGTTGTTGGGTTCGTAACACCGTTTATATAAAGACTTACGGCTTGCTCTTGCAAACTTACATCTGCTTCCAAAAGATTCTTTTGAGTCTCTAGAAGTTCATTCGAAACATCAGCAATTTCACTTTTGATTTTTCCAAGTTTTATTTGTTCTTGAATTATATTTTCTTGAACCGCTACAAGGTCATTTAGTGAAAAATCATAGTTTTCTAATGCTTTATTAAGATCTCTTTCGACTAAAGCTAACCTGCTTTGCACCTCAGCTAACTCACTATTAACTTGTGCAAGATCTCTATCGTTTGCAATAATTGCTTTTTCTAAGTCTGTTCTTTCCCCCTCATATTTACTAATTTGTTCAGCAATTGCTTGTAATTGTTTTTCGACCTCAATCAATCTATCTTCAGCCGTTATAGCTTTTAGGTCGCTTGGTAGCAAAAAAGAAGTTAAAAAAAAGATTGGAGTTACCAATAAAGTTATTTTTTTAATCATTTAAAGCTTTTCTAATACCAACAAAAGATGCAAATAGTCCAAATACAAGTGAAAAAAGCAATAGAGACAATGTTAAAAATATTAAGTAATCATCCGCAATGGTTATATCAAAAATACTTTCAGCAACTACAGAATTTTTAGAATATTCTATGACAGCCCAGCCAAACCCCACTGCAATACTTGTACCAATCAAAGACTCTACTACTGCCTCCAGGGTGAATGGCAATCTTATGTATGTAGAGGAAGCTCCTAATAGCCTCATTATTTTAATCTCTTTCCTTTTTGAATAGGCAGCCAGCCTGAGGGTATTAATAATTAGGATAAATGCTGCAAAACCTATCAGTAGTGCAAAAGCTGAAGCTGAAATAACTAAAGTGTCTGTAAGACTTAAGAGTCTTTCAATTGCTTCCCCAGAAGAACGGATTTCTTTCACAGCAGGATTTCCTTCTAGCCTCTCAATGATTAAGGTGTAGTCCGATGGATTATTTAAATTAATTCTTAATGAAGAAGGTAGTATCTCAAAATCAACCTCCGCAAGAAGTTCGGGTTGATCCTTAAATAATACTTGAAATTCATCTTTGGCTTCAGATTTTGAAAAATAATCTACTAATCTCACCTCCGGATAACTCTCCAATGATTCCTGTAATTGCTTGTGCGCAGAAGTGGTTACTCTGTCATCAAGAAAAACGACAACATGTACACCACTTTGCCAACGAACAGTATTGTTTTGTACAATTGATCTGGCAGATAATGTAGTAAAAACAAGAAAGCTAGATACTAAGACTGCAATAATCGTTGCAAATACAAGCAGTGGAGACCTTCTCATATTAAGTATTGTATTTTTTAAAACATATGAAAACTTACCCATAACTACCTGACTACGTAACTTCCATTTAATTGGTCTCTTATTATTTTTCCATCTTTGAGTTCAATTATTCTTTTTTTTCTTCTGTTAACAATAGATGAGTCATGAGTTGCCATCACTACTGTTGTTCCCGCTCTATTAATTTTTTCTAGTAATGAGATAATTTGAATACTTAATTCAGGATCTAGATTTCCAGTCGGTTCATCACATAGTAAAACTACAGGATTGTTTGCTAATGCTCTCGCAATACTGACCCTAGTTTGTTCACCTCCAGATAATTGTCCTGGATATTTGTAAGCGCATTCATTTAATTCAACTAAATCAATAAGAGTATTAGTTTTTGTATCAATCTCTTCAGGTAAGCTGCCCATGATCTCCAAAGCAAAAGAAATATTCTCAAAAGTATTTCTATTATCCAACAGTTGAGGTTCCTGAGTAACTATTCCAATTTTTCGTCTTAACAATGGAATTTTCCATTTAGGTAATTTAGTCACATCGATATTTGCGACTTCAATTTCTCCTTTTGTAGCTAAATATTCTTTATAAAGTAATTTTAAAAAAGAAGATTTGCCACTTCCAGAATGTCCTACTAAGTAGACGAATTCACCATCTTTTACTTTGGCTGATACATTAGAAATGGCTACACTTCCACCTTGAAAAACTAAAGATACATTTTTTAAATTAATCATTTATTCCCTGTCTTCGCCATTTTAGATACTCTTTAATAAATATGGAAATATCTCCATCAAGAACATTTGAAACATTGCCAACTTCAGTATTACCTCTTGCATCTTTCACTTGTTGGTATGGTTGCAATACATAAGATCTAATTTGTCGACCCCAACCAGCCTCATGTTGATCTCCTCTTATATTATTGATTTTAAGAAGTTCTTCTTCTTTTTGCTTAACAATTAATTTTGCCTTCAATAGTTCGAGAGCTCTATTTTTGTTTTGCAATTGTGATCTTTCAGCTTGGCATGCAACAACTATACCTGATTGAATATGTGTTATTCTTACTGCTGAATCAGTTGTGTTTACATGCTGACCACCCGCTCCTGATGATCTGTATACATCAACTCTTATTTCATCATCTTGAATTACTATATCTTCACTGTGTTCAATTAGCGGTACAACATCTACACCCGCAAAACTAGTATGTCTTCTTTTATTACTATCAAAGGGGCTTATCCTAACAAGCCTATGTACTCCTCTTTCACTTTCCAAAGTTGCATACGCTCTGTATGAATCCACCCTTATTGAGGCTGATTTTATTCCAGCTTCTTCACCTTGTGAAATTTCTTCAATTTGATAATTCATATCTTTACTAGATAAAAATCTGGTATACATTC
>CACJIM010000009.1 GCA_902593475.1 uncultured Candidatus Actinomarina sp. | reverse complement strand
ATGAATTTATTTTGTTTTTTAATGAAGCAGAGTCTGCTTTGGCAGAAAAGATTGATAAGTTCAAACCTGAAGGTTTAGATATAGCTTATTTAGCAAGCAAGGGAATAATTAAATTACGAATCGATAAAAATTCAGTCAGTGAAGATGCGTTAAAAGATTTTAAAAATCAAATTAAAGAAACATTAAGTGACAATGTATTAAGTTATGAAAATATCCCTGCTTCGAAAGTTTTATTAAGGGAACTTAAAGCAAAGAACTATACAATATCACTAGTAGAAAGCATTACAGGGGGATCATTTTCTAAAGAGCTTGTTTCTCATCCAGGTGCAAGTGAAACGTTAATTGCATCCAATGTCTTGTATTCTATGGATTCAAAAAAAGAATTTTTAAACGCGGAACCTAGTGAAGACTGGGCCTTACTCACAGAAGAGTTAGCAGTTGCATCTATGAAAAAATATAATTCGTCAGTCGGTTTAGCAGTATTAGGTGAAGCTGGCCCCGTTACTTCAAGTAAATATAAAATAGGTGAAATATTTATATCCGTCTGCATCAATGGTGAAATAACTAATTTCACACACAATTTACGCGGTAATAGGGAAGATATCATTAATAGAGCAGTAAATAACTGTATATGGGATCTATTAAATTTAATTAAATAGTTGTATTCGAACAAATGTTCGATTAAAATTTGTCATATAGAGATGTTTAAATAGTTATTAATTATTGTTAATAAATAGGAGAAAATAATGGATAAAGACAGGGCAAAAAAACTCGATACAGTTTTTTCGCAGATAGAAAAACAATTTGGTGAAGGTTCTTTGATGAAGCTTGGTTCTGACCAAGTTAGAAAGATACCTTCAATTTCAACAGGAGCACTATCAATAGACCTTGCGTTAGGTATAGGTGGTGTACCCAAAGGTAGAGTCATAGAAATCTATGGTCCTGAAAGCTCAGGTAAAACAACATTATCTTTACACATTGCTGCTGAAGCTCAAAAAGCTGGTGGGGTAGCAGCATTCATTGATGCAGAACATGCACTTGATCCCATCTATGCAAGCGCTCTTGGTGTTGATGTTGATGAATTACTTGTATCACAGCCAGATACAGGTGAACAAGCTCTAGAGATTGCAAATATGTTGATCGATTCCGAAGGTGTCGATGTAGTAGTTATTGACTCTGTTGCAGCTTTAGTACCTCAAGCCGAAATTGATGGAGAAATGGGTCAATCCCATGTAGGTTTACAGGCAAGATTAATGTCACAGGCGTTAAGAAAGCTCACATCTTCTATCAATAAAACACAAACAACTGTTATATTTATCAATCAAATTAGAGAAAAAATTGGTGTTATGTGGGGTTCTCCTGAAACTACAAGTGGTGGTAGAGCGCTTAAATTTTATGCATCAGTAAGAATTGACATTAGAAGAATTGAAACTCTTAAAATTGGAGCTGAAATGATTGGTAATCGTGTACGAGCAAAAATTGTAAAGAACAAAGTCGCGCCACCATTTAAAGAGGCTCAATTTGATATTATGTTTGGTCAAGGTATTTCTAGAGAAGGAAGCTTGCTAGATGTAGGTGTAGATCATGGAATAGTTAGAAAAGCTGGTGCATGGTTTACTTATGATGAAATTCAATTAGGTCAAGGTAAGGAAAATTCTAAGAGATTTTTAAGAGAAAATGCTGATATTGCTTTGCAGTTAGAAACTGATGTGTACAAGGCAGTGGGCATGATTGAATCTGAAGAGGCTACAGAAGAAGATACTGTAGAAGAGTCAGAGGATGCAACACCTGAAAAATAATATAGAGATTATTTAAAAAACAATTTTATAATTCAATTGTGGAACAAACAGTTGTAATTAAGCCAAAAATGAATTTTACTCCTTCGCGAGAGGGTAAAAAATATTTTGTTAAAACATTTGGTTGCCAAATGAATGAACATGACTCTGAAAAAATAGCTGGCATGTTTGAACTAGACGGTATGACAAAAGCTACCATTGAGGATTCCGCAGATATTATGTTTATCAATACATGCACAATCAGAGAAAATGCTGATGATAGATTATATGGAACACTTGGTCAGTTAAAAAAATGGAAAAATGAAGGAATCGATCGCAAGTTACTTGTTGGTGGATGTGCTGCACAGAAAGACAAAGAACTTGTAAGAGAGAGAGCTCCATGGGTAGATGTCGTAATTGGTACTCACAATTTAACAAATATCATTAACCTACTCAACCAATCAGAAGACTGGGGTCCTATAACTGAAATAATTGATGAAATAGAAGATCTTCCAACAGATGCACCATCAATTAGAGAGTCTGAGCATTCTGCATGGTTAACAATTCAAATCGGTTGCAATAATTCTTGTACATTTTGTATTGTTCCGTCAGTCAGAGGTCCAGAAATAAGTAGACGACCAAGCGATATTATTAACGAAGCACAGGAATTAGTTGAGTCAGGCATTAAGGAAATTACTTTATTAGGACAAAATGTAAATTCCTATGGGAGAGATTTGAAAATTGATAATAAGAGTAGACCATACTTTGCTCAGTTGTTACATAAGCTTAATGAGATAGACGGACTTGAAAGAATTCGTTTTACATCACCACATCCAAAAGATTTTAAAGAGGAAACTATAAATGCAGTCAAGTCACTAAGTAAAGTATGTAATCAGATACACGTACCATTACAAAGTGGAAGTAGTGATATTCTTTCAAAGATGCATCGTGGTTACAATAAGGAAAAATTTATAAAAAAAGTAGACATGATTAGAGGCATTATTCCAGACGTTTCATTGACAACAGATATAATAGTTGGCTTTCCTGGTGAAACTGATGATGATTTTCAAGACACAATGGATATTGTAAAATATGTTGAATTTGATTCAGTTTATATGTTTCAGTTTTCGCCAAGACCAGGCACAAAAGCAAACGATATGGAAGATGAATTTGTTGACCAAGATATTATTAAGAAAAGATTTCAACATTTAAAAGATGTTCAAACAGATATTAGTGAAAAAAGATTAAAAAGATTTGTTGGAACTGAACAAGTTTTATTAATCGAAAAGCAATCGAAAAAAAATAATCAGGTTCTAACTGGCAAAATTGATAGTGGGCAGATTACACATATTGATAATAAGAATGTTTCTACTGGGGATATTGTTGAAGTTAAAATTATTGATTCAACACCTTTTTATTTAAAAGCAGAATTAATTTAGTTTGTTATATTTTCTCACAGGTATAACAGCATCTGGAAAGTCAGATTTAGCACACAGAATTGCAATTGAGAATAACATGTCTATTCTTTCAGTTGATTCTATGGCTGTTTATAAGGGACTTGATGTGTTAACTGCAAAACCTTCTGACGTTATGCAAGCGCAAGTAAAATATTATGGTTTAGATATTGCAGATTGTGACCAGAATTTTTCAATAATTGATTATTTAAACTATCTTATTGATCAAGATATACCGGAAAAATCATTTAATGAAGATATATTAGCTGTAGGAGGATCAGGATTATACGTAAAAGCAATTATTGACAGGTACGAATTTAAACCAACTGATCCAACAATAAGATCAGAATTAGAACAGTTAAACTTTGATCAATTGATAAAATTTCATGAACTTAACGAGATCCCTATTCCTGATATTGAGCTTAACAAAAGGAGATTAATGAGAAACATAGAAAGCTTTATGCTGGAGGAATCAAAATATGTTTTTCCAGAAGTAAATATACCTAAAGACAAAGTTGGAGTATTTTGGAATCACCCTAATCATAAAAATAATATTGAAATTAGAACCAAAAAAATGATTGATAATGGATTGGTAGAAGAAATAAACAAAATAAATAATCCTTCAAAAACAGTCCTGCAAGCTATTGGTATGAATTTATCTGATAATTTTGAAGAAAATATTAATATAAAAACAAAAAGACTAGCTAAAAAACAAATTACATGGTTTAAAAAGGAACCAAAATTACATATGATTGAAACCGATGACGAGAACCTTGTATACAATTCAATGATGGAGATAATTAATGTCTAATTTTGCGTATATGTCTGGCACAGGGAATGATTTTATAGTTGGTCAGTATGAAGGTGAAGTTTCAGAAATTCAAATTATTGCGCTTGTAAGTGATGCTGAATATGAAGTAGATGGTGTAATATTCGTAGAACCATTAGATAACAATACTGTAAAAATGCATTATTTCAATAATGATGGTTCTGATGCAGAACTTTGTGTAAACGGAGTACGATGTGTTGCTAAATATGCTCTTGATAATAACTATCTGGATGTTGATAGATTTATTGTTAAAGCACCAGTAGGAGAGTTAGAAGTATATGTAGATAATAATATAGTTGAAGTATCAACTCCTATTCCTACTTATGAAAATCAAAAAATTAATGTAAATACTTTCGAAGGTGTTAAATCTTCAGTCGGAAATCCTCATTTTATGATAGAAGTAGATGATGTAGATGGATTAGATTTAGAAAATTTGAATTCACAAGTACTAAACAAAAACATATTTCCGGATGGTGTAAATATTGAAATATACCAAATAGTTAGTAGAAATTATATTAAAGCTAGAGTTTTTGAACGAGGAGTAGGTGAGACAGATGCCTGTGGATCAGGTGCACTTTGCATGTTTAACTATCTAAATAAAACAGATCAAATTGATAATAATTCATATGTGATGTATCCGGGTGGAGATTTAAATCTTAGATTTGAAAATGATAATTTATACTTATCAGGAGAAGTTATATATCTCTAAATAAACTAACAACTTTTCCAATTGGTTGTGTATTTTGGTTAACTTCAAAATTTTCATAATTTTTATTTGCTGGGATTAAATATTTTTTACCAGAAACTGTATCTAGATATTTAACAGTTGCTTCTATCTCATTAATCATAAAAGCACCAATATCTCCATTTTTTGGTTCTATATTTTTATCAACAACAACAATATCACCATCGTGAATACCGGCATCAATCATTGAATCTCCATTAACCTTCAATGCAAAGAGATCCTTATTATATTTCTTTTCAACAATTGGAATTTCTCCAATTTTATTTTCTTCAGCTAAAAGGGGAGTACCAGCAGAAATTTCACCTATAACTGGTATTGACATAAATGTATTTAGTTTTTGATTATTTGATAATGATCTTGATAAGTTTGCCTTTTTACTCAATAAACCTTTTTTAATTAAATTATCTAAGTGGTACTGTACTGAACTTGTTGACTTAAGATTTACAGCCTTTGCTATCTCTCTAACTGAAGGAGAGTAACCTTCAGTAGTTAATTTTTTATTTATGTACTCTAAAATTTCTGATTGTTTATTCATATAGATGAAGTATAACATAATTTAGAACAAATGTTCGAATAATTTTTTGTCTTACACATTTTTTAGAATTGTTCTATGAAGTTAAAAATCAAATTAATAATATATTTGTATTTTTTTAGTAGTTTAATTATATTTTTTGTTAAAAAACCGTTTAACGAACAATATAACTATGAAAATACACCAACTGTTGAATATAAAATACAAAAAGGTGACACACTTTGGGGTATTTCCCATAAATTTACTAATAAAAATCATCAAGAATTTATTTATTTAATTAAAAAGATCAATAATTTAGACAATTCATTACTTATTGAAAATCAAGTACTGATATTACCAGTAAATATTTGATACAAGATTTAGAGTTAACTATAATGACACTATATATGGTATGTCCTTACTGTAATAAAGAAGAAACTAATGTCGTTGATTCACGAAAAACCAATGAAGGTAACTCAATAAGAAGAAGAAGAGAGTGCCCTAAATGTGAATTACGATTCACTACGTATGAAAAGGCTGAAATTGGTTTAATGATACAAAAAAGAAGTGGCGATATACAAGAATTCAATTACGAAAAGTTGTATAAAGGTATAGAAAATGCCTTTGGTGGCCTAGACATTAATGACAAAAAGCTAAAAACTCTTGTTGATAACATTCATAATGAAATAAAAACTCAAGGAAACAAAATTAAATCGGAAATTGTGGGGGAAACTGTTCTTAAATACTTAAAAGAATCAAATGAAGTAGCTTATTTACGATTTGCATCTGTTTATAAAGAGTTTTCTGATGCTTCCGACTTTGAAAAAGAAGTAGCAGAGTTATAAATTAAGGTAAATTATTAAAATTTGCATAATTTGCAAGCGACTTGTCCTTAAATTCCAGTAAAGCATTTTCAAATGCACGACTTTCAGTCTCTTTATTTAAAAGAATTGCTTGAGAAATTGACTGTGCTACATCATATTCATTGTTTCTCAATGCCCCCAAATACCTACCATGTAAATTTTCAGCTGTTGTGACAGCATCCATTACTAGAGATTTGTGCTTTTCAAACTCATTAATATCTGGCAAAGTGGCTATATTGACTTTACTTTGTGCAATAACATTGGATAAATTATTAGTTATTGCCTCAATGTCTATATTTCCTTCTTCGGTTGGAAGATCTTCATAAATTAATACTTCAGAAACTGAAATTCTATATGAAAGTACTAGGTCAAGTTCATTAACAAGTAAAAAAATATTATCTAAATTTGATTTAACAGTACTGATATCAGAGAGGTCAGTTCTATTTTCTAAATTATATTGATACTGAAGTAATGATGATTCAATCTGTTGCAGGTTTGCACTTGCATTAGAAACATCATATTTGGAATAAAAAGTATTTGTTGATATCTCAATCAAATCAGGGAGAAGTGAAACTAATTCATTTGAGTTATTTGTAACAACAACAGCTTCTTCTACAACAGCTTCTTGACTATCCATATAGCTTAAATAAGTATTTGTAGCAATAGTCAGTACAAAGACCATTGATATTGAAATAAAGGCTGGTAAAACCCATTTTCTTCTACTTTCAAGATCAGTCCACACTCTTTGGATCTGTTCAGTTATATTTAATGGATTAAATGTATCTGTTGGAGTTAGGTCAGCAACATTAGTTGGTTGGGTAGTGTTTGCAATGTATGATTCGATGCTACTTTGTTGAACATATATTTCTTCTGTATTGTTTAATATTGTTTCGAATGTTTCTTGATTAAGCTCTTCAACAACTTCAATTGCATCATCAGTGTAAGATGATGCTTCAATAAGAGTATCGCTTTCAAAACCTAGTAGGTCTAAAATTTTAATTTTATTAACTTTTTTCGTTTTATTTATTAAGAAATAATCTCTAATATTCATCATTGAAAGGGTACCACTGCAAAATAATTTTAATATAAAAATAAAGATTCTTAATGAATTTGCCAAAATACCTAGCAAAAGCCATGAGGATGACATCGGTTACGACCTATATTCAGATGAAGAGTATATTATCGAACCGCAAAAAGTTGTACTTGTAAATTTAGGTATAGCAATTCAATTACCAAAAAATGTTGGAGGGTTTGTTTTACCAAGATCAGGATTAGCTACTAAAAACCTTGTTGCTCCAATTAATGCTCCAGGTCTAATCGATCCAGGATATACAGGTGAGCTTATGGTTCCACTAATGAATTATTCAAATGAAGTGTATACCGTGTCGCAAAATGAAAGAGTTGCTCAATTAGTAACTATTACTACAGGGAATATTTTATTTGAAAAAGTTGAAGAGTTGGATATATCTGATAGGTCAACAGGTGGATTTGGTTCAACAGGAAAAAATTAATTTTATTATTTAAATCTATTATTAATATAAAAGTTACGCGGAAGTAGCTCAGCTGGCAGAGCGCCACCTTGCCAAGGTGGAGGCCGCGGGTTCAAATCCCGTCTTCCGCTCTACATGGCGACGTGGCGGAGTGGCTACGCAGAGGTCTGCAAAACCTTGTACACCGGTTCGATTCCGGTCGTCGCCTCCAATAATTATGATTGCTATAACAGGTTCAGGAGAGTTTTTACCATCTATTCTTAATGTCGATAGAAAACTTTTAAATTACTTAGGTGAGATTCCATATGTACTAACATTTTCAACAGCTGCTGGTAAAGAATCTGATGCAAGACTTTCTTACTGGGAAAATCTTGCAATAACACATTTCAAGAATTTAAATGTTAGTCATAAGCATATTGACGCAAGGAATAGAGAAGATTTAAATCAAGATTATGTAATTGATGAAATGAAAAAATCAAATTTTGTGTTCTTTTCCGGGGGTTCACCAAATCATTTGTATGACTCCATAAATGACACAGTTTTTTCAATAGAACTAAAAGATATAGAAAAAAGAGGAATCATTGCTGGTTGTAGCGCAGGCGCAATGATAATGGGCGAGAAAATGATTAAAGGAGTTGGTTTAAATTATTTACCAAACACAATTGTTATACCACATTATGGTGAGAATTTTTACTCATGGATTTCAAGTACTGTAAATGTTTTAAACAGAGGCAAGCACAAATTATTATGTTTAGAAAAAGACACGTACTTTATAAAAGATGATGATAAGTTAAGTGTTTTAGGTAAACAAAATGTTCATATTATATATAAGAAAGAACACCATACATTTTCTGATGGTGACACAATAGACATATCATTATTACAATAAAAACATGTGTGGAAGGTATTATATTGATATTCCAAAAGATGAACTGTTGTTTGTAAATAACGTTTCTGAAATCGAATATGAAAAAAATTTTAATGTAGCACCACAGAATCAGGCACCGTGCATAATCGATAATAATTTAGTAATTGCCAACTGGGGATATTTTCCAGACTGGTTAAAGAGACAATCAAATCCTAGACCACTATTTAATACACGTTATGAGTCTTTACTTGAGAAAAAAACATTTACTTCCGCATTTAAAAACTCAAGATGTTTAATTCCAATCTCTGGATGGTACGAGTGGAAAGAAGAAGATGGAATCAAACAACCATATTATTTTTTTGATACTTCTGAAAGTTTGTTGTTTGCTGCAGGTCTTTATTGGAATAGAAGTAGTGGTGATATTGAAACCTCTATTATTACAAGAGAGGCAGTTAGCTCACTACAAACTATTCACAACAGGTCACCATTGTTGCTTACAAAAAAAGAAAGAGAGCTTTGGGTATCCGATATATCAAGTGAAGAGATTTACACGGAAATTTTAGATTACACGTATGATGATATAGAATTTCATAAAGTGGACAGGGCAGTTAATAATCCAAAAAATAATAATGATTCACTTATACGAAAATATGAAGAGGTTCCTTTTTAGTGAATAGTCAGTCACCTATATATTCCTTAAAATTTACAATTACATGGATATTTGTTTACGGAATTATTGTGTTTGTGTTGTGGCAGTTTATACAAATATTTTTAGCTATATATATAGGACTTTGGGTACTAAACCTACTTATCGAAATAGTTGAGAGGCTTTTTCTCAGGTTTGGCAAAAGAATTATAACTGTAGAGAAATAATCAATTTATAAAAAATCTAAATGATGCTATATTTCTAAATACGGGAGATTAGCTCAGTTCGGCAGAGCACTTGCTCGACACGCAAGGGGTCACAAGTTCAAATCTTGTATCTCCCACAAATTAATCTTTATCATTATTAATTACAAAATTCACATATGGAGTATTTAATCCAAGAATTTTCTGTTGTTCATAATCAAATTTTTCAGTAAAACCTGCAATGTAGTAATGTTCATTCAAGTTTTCGTTACCATCAGTAAAAGAGTTCAGAGCATTATCTCTTCTCTTCCAATATGATTTTTTAAAATCTGGATTGTCTTCATAGGAAAGGGGATTATATGTGATATTGGAATTTTCTTTTGGAATCAATTCATCGCAAACACCTTTATATTCGTCGCCTATTTGTACTTCGTATCCGCCTAGTTCATATTTGAATGCTTTAATTACACAGAATTTATGATATTTGTATTCAATCGTATTCCAGATTGACTCAACATGAGAAGTGTCTATAAATTCATATTTCTTATTTTCTTTAAATACAATCTTTAATAAATACAACACATCAAAGTAATTTATGAACAATTTATTTTCGTTACCGGATACATAATAATTATCTTCCATACCGTATACATTAATATTGTTAAGTCCTAACTAGTTTAAGAAGTAAGGCCAAATACAGGTATATAATTTAGATATGAATAGACAAATTAAGAATATTATTGCAATTACAGTTTTCCTCATCTGTATTGGTTTAATAAATTTTGCAGGTCAAAATATTGAAATTGAGATAAGAGGGATTAATGCCTTTACGTTTATTTTGATTGTTGCAGTATTACTTCAGATAATCTTTTTTATTCCTTCTTTTCTATTAAAAACTGAGAAATATTACGACTTAGTAGGAAGCTTGACATATGTTACAACTGTATCACTGGCGTATTTTGCTGTAGAGAATAAAACTATGATTGATTCAATAATTTATTTTTACGTTATGGTCTGGGCTTCAAGACTTGGAATCTATTTATTTAGACGAGTCAGAAATGACGGCAAAGACATACGGTTTGAAAAAGCAAAAAGACATTTTTTCTGGTTTCTACAATACTGGATGGGACAAGCACTCTGGGTAGCATTAACTGCATGCGCAGCTATTATTGCAATCTTATCTCCCGAAGAGAACACACTACCTGTGTTAGCAATGGTTGGCATGGCGTTGTGGCTGTCTGGATTTACGATTGAATCTATATCTGATTACCAAAAACGGGTATTTAGAAAAGAGAACAATCCAACTGAATCCTTTATTCATACAGGCCTATGGGCAAGATCAAGACATCCTAATTATTTTGGGGAGATAACACTATGGACTGGCATTGCTGTTATAGCTTTAAATACGTTATCAGGTATTGAATACACTACGCTTATATCCCCAGTATTTGTATATATTTTGTTAACTCGAATGAGTGGTGTAAATTTACTTGAACGAATTGCTGATGAGAGGTATGGACATTTAGAAGAGTATCAACGCTATAAAAGGAATACTCCTGTATTAATTCCTAAACTTTCTAAAGATAAAATATAAACCGATTCCAATAGCAATTAATTGATAATAGGGTAGTGAGTCATATCTTATTATAAAGTTGTATCCTATACCAATGATTCCTAAACCTACTGCAAGCTTCTGCCAATTTTTCATTTATATACTGTCTAATTTTTCAAGTAGAACTTTTTTTTCTCCAGGAAGCATCTCAACTGTATGATTGCTATTTGGAAAATTTCCTGAATCAACATCATCTTTAAAACCTTTTATGGCTTTTGATCTTTCTTGATTTAATTTATGTTTTATTTTTTTACCATCTCCCCATGATTTTGCATGCCTTGGCATTTTAATTCCAGCTGTTTCACCACAAATATCCTCAAAGAATAAAAACATAACATCTCCACCTGAACCAGAGCCAAGGGAGTTTATAACTAGGGAAGTGTGTTTTTTAATTTCATTTAATGCATCTTCAGCTACACACTCTACTTCTGCACCAAATGCTCCTGCATCTTCAAGTCTTTTCATATCTTTAAGAATCTCTATAGCTTCGTCTGCAGTTTTACCAACAGTTCTAATTCCACCATATTTTGTTGCCATTGAAGGAACCATTCCTACATGACCTTGTACCTGCATACCTTCTTTTGCTAACATTTCTACAACATCAAAGCTTCTTGGAGTTAGTACTGAATCAGCTCCTGCCATCATTACATCAAAAGCACCTCTAAGTATTTCTTCATTTGTAATAAATCTTCCAGCAAAAAGAGCAGCTGTAATAAACGTATTTGGAGCACCATTTCTAACATCTTGATACCAGTCACTTCCCGTAATAATCATATCCACATCTTGGCTTGCAATTATTTCAGCCTCTTCTTGATTAGCAGCGGTAACTTGAGTCATTTTTATATTATTTTTTTTATTTTCTAATATGTCTCCAACAGTTATATTTCTTTCTACCTGTTCGTGACCAAAGGTGTAGATACGTTTCATTTGTATAAGTATAAATACATTTACGGACCAAAAACAATGAGGTTGAGCAAATTGGAATAATTTTGCAAATAATTAGCAATTATATTAAACATATTATCTAGTTTTTATGTAAAGCATTAACTCTATATATAATTTACTTAATGAAGAAGGTTGTAATAATTGGTGGAGGTTTTGGAGGATTAAGTTTTCTTAAAGCAGCTCGTAAAAGTAAAAATAACTTTATATTAGTTGATAAAACTAACCACCATCTTTTTCAACCTCTTTTATACCAGGTAGCTACAGCTGTTTTGTCGCCTGCAGATATAACTGTTCCAATCCGAAATTTATTCAAAAATGATAAGAATGTGCAAATTGTTCTTGATGAAGTAATTGATATAGATCAGCAAAACAAGTCCCTTCAATTAAAAAGTGGAAATTTAATTAACTATGATAAATTATTGATCAGTGTTGGTTCTAGCTTTTCATATTTTGGTAATGATGATTGGAGCTCTTACTCCAACGGATTAAAAAACTTAAATGATGCTCTTGATATTAGAGATAATATCTTAAAAGCTTTCGAAAAAGCAGAAAGTGAAAAAGATATTTTTAAAAAGCTTTCATATTTAAATTTTGTAATTATTGGTGGTGGGCCTACAGGAGTAGAGCTAGCTGGATCGATAGCTGAACTTGCTTATAAAAATATTAAAAACGAATATAGAAATTTTAAAATTGAGGATATAAATGTTTACTTGATTGAAGCTGGTAGTGATATTCTCCCTGATTACTCTAAAATTCTATCATCTAAAGCAAGCAAGTACTTAGAAAAGTTAGGTGTCAATTTAAAATTGAATGAGAAAGTTTTAAATATAGAATATAACAAAGTAACAACTGAAAAAGAAAGTTACGCTACTAATAATATTATTTGGGCTGCTGGCAACAAAGCTAATCCGCTTATTGAAAAACTAGATACAGAAGTTGATAAATTTGGAAGAGTTATAGTAGATTACGATTTTTCATTAAAAAATAGTAATTCAATTTATGTAATAGGAGATGCTGCAAACTATAAAAATAATAATGGGGATCCATTACCAGGAATAGCTCCAGTAGCTATCCAGCAAGGTAAATATTTGGCGAAAATATTGACATCTGATAAACCCCTCAGAACTAATAAAATTTTTCGTTATCGTGATAAAGGTATGATGGCTACAGTAGGGGGATTTAAGGCTATAGGAGTTATTGGCAAGTTTCAAATATCAGGTTTACTTGCATGGCTCTTTTGGAGTTTGATCCACTTAGTTTATTTAATTGGTTATAAATCTAAATTCATTGTTCTAATTGAATGGGTTTTTGCATATTTTTTGAATAAAAGAGGAACAAGATTAATTTACCGCAATAATGTAAAAAATGTAACTAACAATTAAATCTTAAAAAGAAACAGCTATACCTCCAAAAAGCTATAAAAAAAAGTAAAAATATACTACCGAATAACAATTTGTAATTATTTAGAATAAAATTTTCTGTACTACTTAAATATTCTTTGTTCTGGATCTTTGTAATAGTATTTGTAAAGTTAATTATTATTAAAACTGTAATAATTAGTACGTAAATCATAAATATAAATTAATTTTTATCTCGTACACTTGACCCAACAACAAGAGCTGCAGAAATAATTATTAGATTCTTAACAATATATTGCCCTTCAAGGGTTAATCCAAATGGAAAGCTTGTGAAACATACTTCAGGAAATAGTACTAGGGGTAAAAATGTTCCAGGCATTTGTATGAAAAGAAGAACAATTGAAATCCTGATTAATGGTTTAATACACATCGTTAATCCAATAAGAACTTCCCACCATCCTAAAATAGGAACGAAATCTGCAGGATTTTCAAACCAGTAAACAGTATTTTCAACTAATTCTTGTGCAGGACTGAGTCCAAAAGGTTTTAAAATTCCAAACCATATATAAATTAATCCTAAAGAATATCTCAATAAAGTAATACCCCAACGAGACATAAAACTTGTTATTAAGATATCTAAGTCATTAAATGATTTAATATTTTTCATACAATAACCTTATTAGTTATTCTTATTTACTAAAAATCATTAAATTTTGTGTTTTATGATTTAAAATAAAAAAAAGCTTTCAGTTTTTATTATTAAGGAATTATTAGTGGGACATTTATTTGCGGCGATAGCAAAGTATATACAAGGTTTATTTAATAGATCTGGAGATTCAAAACAAAATGAATCTTCTTCAATTATTATTCAATTATTAGTAATAAGTGTTTTCGCTATACCTTATGCATTTGTACATTTACCACCAGATGTGACTTTAGTTCAAATAATTTCTGCATTTATAGCCTTCTTACTTATCGTTGTTTTTGCTATTAGAGTATTGAAATATTTTAAAATTTTATAATTTTATTTAACAGCTAATGGATCTCCGTATTCCCAGGTAACACTACCGCCTCGATCTAATGAGTCTATCAACAGCATGTCATCTTGATCTATATTAAAAGTTAAATCATAATTATCTTTCATTCGATCAATCTGTATACTTTTTGGCAGTATTGCATAACCAAGTTGCAGTGCCCACTTAAGTAATATTTGAGCTTCACTGACGTTATATTTTTTGGCTAATTTTTTAAATGGTGAGTCTGGATCTTCACTATCTTTATACATTTGTTCAGTTTTTAAACTATTCTCGCCGTCCTTATGACGCCATGTAGAAAGCGGTACAAGACTGCTGTATGCAATAATATCAATGTTATTCTCTTGAAGATAAGCAACAAGTTCAGATTTTTGTGACCATGGGTGTATCTCTATTTGGTTTGCATCTGGAAGTGGATAACCTTTTTCTTTTAATTCCTCAAGATGATTAATACCCCAGTTAGATACACCAATATGTTTTATTTTCCCAATTTCTTGTTGAGATATTAATGTTTCCCACTGTTCTAACCTCTTACCTTTAGCATGTGGTGAGTGAATTAAATATAGATCTACATATTCTAAATCAAGATTTCTAAGGCTTTTTTCTAATGACTTGATAGTGCCTTCATTATTTTTTACTCTATCAACTTTTACCAAGCCACCAGGCCAAAGTTTAGTAGTTATAGTTATATCACTTCGGTTAAGATTTGTATCAGTAAAAATATTGTTTAACGCTCTACCAACGCCATCTTCATTTCTATAAACTGCTGCAGTGTCTATATGCCTGTACCCATAATCAATAGCGGCATACGTCATTTCTTCAGCTTCTTTAGAATCCATATTGTAGGTTCCTAAGCCTATGCGTGGAACAATATGTTTTGGATTATTTTGCATAATTAATATAACAAATATAACAGGCCAAAAAATAATGGTATGAGAAGTGCAAAACTTAATAAAAGTATTTTCTTTGGTTCCATTTTATTATTTTACATTTGATTTAGAACAAAATTTCTTATTGAAAGAGAAATAATTATAACCCAAAACACTTTTTCTAATCTTTTAGTAACCCAAAGTCTGTTGTATTTATAATATAGCCCAAAAAAGAGAAGTATTTTATTCATCATCCTACTTTTTAAAGTAGTTTAAATGCAAAAAAGAGTCCAGTTTCCCGAACTCTTTTTTTGAGGTAACAGGCTTATTACCTAATATCACCATAAACGTATTTTCTATTTAATGTTTATAAAAATATATTATTTACGTAGATCAAAATATGGCATAAATACTTGTAGCACTCTTCCTATTGATAAAACAATAATAATTGAAGCAATACCAATCTTTCCTCCAAGAAGAAATCCAATAGAAAAGGCTATAAACTCCAAAAGAGTTCTTGCATTACCAATTTTCAGTCCTAGCTTTTCGAGTCCAACCATAATTCCATCTCTTGGCCCTGCACCTAAATCTGCTCCAACATATATTGCAGTACCAAGCCCAATTAATGTAATTCCAGAAATTAGATATATTACTTGTACAAGAAGTGACTGAGCAACAGGAATAATATTGATAACAAAATCTGCTGTAAGTCCTATCCAAAATGCATCAAATATAGTTGCAATCCCGGGCTTCTGTTTTAACGGTATCCAAAGTAGTAGTGAAATAAGCGAAGTTAATATTCCTGCCTGCCCATAAGATATATCTATAGTTTTAGATATGCCATCGTGTAAGACACCCCATGGACCTAACCCTAAATCTGCCATGTAATTAAAAGCAACACCAATACCGATCATAGTTATGCCTGTAACTGCTTGTATGTATCTTCGGACTAATAAGGGCATATATCAATGTAGCATTCTGAGCTATTTAGATTATTATTCAAATATAAATTATGGCAGATAAAGAAATTACAGAAGCACGACGTCAGGCCCGTAAAAAAAAACATATGTTGAAGCGTAGGGGAAGACTTGACTGGAGAACAAATAGAACAGGTAAAAGAAAGTAATTATTTTTGTTCTTGTTTAAGTAATTTCTTTTTAGTTTTTATTCCTCCTTTGCCACTGTATCCACCTAGTTTCCCATCTGTACGAATAACTCTATGACATGGAATAGTTAGAGGATATGGGTTTTTACCACAGGCGTTAGCAACTGCTCTTGCGCTATCGGGTTTTCCTATTGCAATAGCCAGATCTTTATATGTTCTAGTTTCACCGTAAGGAATTTTTGAAATTTCTTTCCAAACTTTTATTTGAAACTCTGTTCCTTTTAGTGGTAAATTTTTCATGACTCGATTCTATAATAATTAGGCTTTAAACAGCTATCTATTTTGAGGAATTTAAATAGCTAATTTGGATAAGGGGTTTCTCAAGGATGGGAACCCTCTTATCTTTCTAAAAAAATATTTAAAATTTAATTATTAAATTGTATTATTTATTAAATGGAAAATTCGCATACACTTTTAGCTAAAACCATACACTGGACATTCTCTATCCTTTATGCGTACGGAATATTCAAACAAGTTGAAGATCTAGAGGAACTAGAAGATGCTTCTCTACTAAATTTTGAAATACTGTTTGCTGTAATATTTTTGATAATCGTTATGCTTCGTTTTTTCTACATGAAAGATGCAAAAACATTGCTTGGTGCTCACCAAGAAATGCATAAAGGGCATTTATTTATCGCTAAAGCAACACATAGGCTTGTCTACTTTAGTTTGATAATGTTGCCTACTACAGGATTATTAATAGCCGGTATCTTAAATGCAGGTCTTCCAGGCATGGCGATAGCTATTGCTCTCCATGAATTATCTGCTTTTCTTAGTTATATAACTATTGGTATACATGTTGCTGCCTCCCTCTATTCACGGTACAAAGGAGAAGGAGTTTGGAACGCAATGGTTCCAGTTTGGCAAGAGAGAACAAAAAAGAATACAAAACTTGTTTCATCTTTAGAAAATATAGAAAATAAAATTTATGATGAAATTGAAGAGCGATTTGTAAAATAGATCTATTACTAGATTGTTTACGCTAGTATCTATCAGTTCTACCTTGGAAGATTCTTGATAAAATACTTTGGTTGTCTTTAACTGGATTGCTTTTATTAACCCTATCTGGTTTATAGTTTGTCTGGATTTCATCGGATTCCATTTTTTCCAGTGACTCTTCAAATTCTTCAAGCAATTCTTCCATATCAACTTCATCATCAAACTCATCGTTCATACTTTCGACACCAACACTTGAACTTTGTGTTTTATTTCTAGGGGAGCGGGCAAGATAATATGCTATCAACAAACTGACAAATGCGCTTCCGAATGTCTCATTAGTAAATGTTCCTGTTTCTATCTGAGCAACGATACCTGAAGCAGTTGAAAAAATAATAAAGATTGCAAAAAATCTTCTAATTATGAGACCTATAGACCTATTTTTTTTAGGTTCCATGTATTACCTTTTTAATTTAACCCAGCTTTATAAGTTCTAAACTTTGGACCCATAGCAGCTAAGTTTTCTTTCATCTCGTCTGATACATCACCTAAAATTGTCATATTTTCAAATGTTGTAATTTCACGAAATTTTAAATTAACGGGGGTTCCTATTGCTTTGGTAGCTATTTCTTTAAAACTCTCAGCATCGTCAAACTCTTCAATCAATGTTGCTGTATTTGTTTCCTCATTTACGTACCATTCAAACTTCTTAAGACCATCTACGCCCAAGCTTTCAATAAATTGACATTGCTCATTTTCGATAAAATCTATAAATTCATCTGCTGATGTATAGCTAACATCAATAATAACTCTCAGTGACCCACTGTTTTTATGTAAATCCATTTTGTCTCCTTTTAATTACTTTATTTATATTAATAATAATGTTCCATGAGCGCTTTCCTTACAAGGAAGAAGTGATAGTTTCAATTGAAGAAAATCTGGTATTTGACC
This sequence comes from uncultured Candidatus Actinomarina sp., assembly GCA_902593475.1. Lineage (GTDB taxonomy): Bacteria > Actinomycetota > Acidimicrobiia > Actinomarinales > Actinomarinaceae > Actinomarina. The sequence goes on along the minus strand of CACJIM010000009.1, from coordinate 13,894 downwards.
AGTAGGATAAAATTATGAAACAGGTCGAAGTTCAATATAAATCTTCGGTACAAATAAATGGAAAGTGCCATGAAGACTTCCAAGAGGTAGTAGAAGTATTTGCTGAAAATTTTGATAAATACAATGAAATAGGTTCTTCACTCTGTGTTGTTGTTGATGGTGAAATAACAGTAGATGTTTGGGGTGGATACACTACCGAGCAGAGAACAGAACAGTGGAATGAGGACACATTATCAGTTGCCTTTTCTAGTACTAAAGCAGCACTTGCACTATGTGCTCATTTGTTAATTGATAGAGAAGAATTACACCCTGAAGAAAAAGTTGTTAAATATTGGCCCGAGTATGGGAGAAATGGAAAAGAAGAAACAACCGTAGGTATGATTTTAAATCACACATCCGGATTACCTGCTTTTAAAACACCTGTTCAAGAGGGGGGTTTTTATGACTGGGAATACATGGTAGGTTTACTTGAAAATGAAAAACCATTCTGGAATCCTGGAGATGAAACTGGTTATCACATGATGACAACTGGTTGGTTAATAGGAGAATTAATTAGAAGAATTACAGGAAAATCTTTAGGAAATTACTTTCAAGATGAAGTTAGTAAGCCATATAACTTAGAATATTGGATCGGTTTACCTCAGAATGAAATTGATAGAGTAGCTAAAGTAACACCATTTACTTCCTCTCCATCTGATAAACCAAGCGGTTTTGCAGAAGCTTTTAGAACAGACCCTGAGTCGATGCAAAGATTGTCACTAACTAATACTGGTGGATATGATTACAATGCTGTCGAAACTTATAAAGCTGAAATAGGTGGTGTAGGTGGAATAACAAATGCTCGTTCATTAGCTGGAATGCTTACACCTCTTGCACAAAACAACGGTAAGCTTCTTTCTAAAGATAGAGTACAAAGGCTCAGTCAGTTACATTCTGTCCCAGGTATAGACAAAATGTTAATGTTACCAACAAGTTTTTCTGAAGGATTCATGTTACACATGGACAATCGAAACAAATTTCAAGGAGAAGGTGGTTCGTTTATCATTGGCCAAAATGCTTTTGGCCATGTTGGATTTGGAGGCAGTAGTGCTACATTTGCCGATCCTGATTGCAAAATATCTTTTGGCTATATGGTTAATAAATTAGGGGGAGAGTATTTAATTAGTGAGAGATGTCAAAACTTAATTAATGCTTGCTATAGTGCTTTACAGGGAAATTAATTAAACAAAGAATGAAAAATAAAAAAGATTTTGGTTTACTTGGTCTTTTAGCATTAGTTTGGCCAGCATTTCACTTATTTCGCTCCACCTACACTCCAACTCAAGTAATTCTTGCTGTTATATTTTCGTATCTTGGAATTCGTTTATGGTTTTTTGTGTATAAAAAAAATAAATAATTTTTAGGTAAATAGAGAAAAAAGTAATACAAATGGTATTGAAATTAATGCAAAAGAAATATAGATTAAGAAACAGATAATTACAACAATAATTGAACCTATAAAGAGTTTATTCGCTTTCATAAAAATATTTTATAAACTTCACTATTTAATATTAAATTCTTAAAACAACTCTTTGGTAAATATAAACGTTCGGAGAAGTTATACGCAAGCAATAAATTTACTTTAAATTAAAAATATAAATCGCAGTATCTGTATAGTTAATATGTCTTTTACAAGACACAATGAAATTAAGGAGAAATATGCCGAAAGGCAAAGTTAAATGGTTTAACTCCACTAAAGGATATGGATTTATCGAACCTGAAGAGGGAGATAATGATGTATTCGTACATATCTCAGCTGTTAAAAGTGCAGGTATGCAAGATCTTGATGAAGGTCAAGAAGTAGAGTACGACTTAGTAGAAAATAATGGAAAAACATCAGCTGAGAATCTTAAATAGATAAAGTTAAACATGTTTTACGACCGGTAGCTAGTCTGCCGGTTTTTTTTATCCTAGGAGGATTCTTAAAGACAAAAGTATTGAGACAACAACTAGTACTGGTCTAACAACTTTTTCACCGTTTTTTATTGCAAATCTAGATCCGGTATAAGCACCTGCGATTTGAGCAACAGCCATAGTTAAACCAAGGTACCAAAGTACATATCCTTGAAATCCAAAAATAATAAATGCAGCAAAATTAGATGCAAAATTTAAAAGCTTTGTTATTGCTGTTGCTTGCATAATATTTGCTCCTTTAATAATGATGAAAGATAAAACAAAAAAGGAACCTGTACCTGGACCAAAAAAACCATCATAAAATCCAATCGCAAATACAACTAAATTGAAAATGATAAGCAATTTCTCATTTTGTTTCACTCCTGATGGGCCTTTGTTTGTGATAAAGAATATTGCAGCACTAATTAATAAAATAGGTATTACAGATTCTAAAGTTTCATTTGAAATTCTGCTTACTAACAAGGTACCTATTGAAGATCCAATGAATGCTAGTACAAAATACATCACTCTTTTCTTTTCTACCAATAAACCATTTTTGTAATAATTAAAAGTCGATGTAAACGTGCCAAAGCATGATTGAAATTTATTAGTAGCTAAAACGTTTAGAGGCGGCATTCCAACAAGGAGCATTGATGGAGTCGTCAATAACCCTCCACCTCCTGCGATTGAATCAATTAAAGAAGCAAAAAAGGCAACAATAAATAAAATTATATAAACTGTTGTATCGTCGTAAAGATAGTCCATAATAAGTCACCTTATTGTATCTCGATAATTTAAGAACGTCACTAAATTGAAAGAATGTTAGAAGAAGCTTTATCAAGACTTATTGAGGGAATTTTATCAGGTATTGGTGTTGGATTTATATTTTATCTCTATCCAGTCGTTCGACACACTTTCTCTGACAAATATAGATATAAGTTTCGATTCGAAGATGATGGTAAGCTTCGATTTAGAAATGAGACTATAAAATATCTTAAAATTGGTTTCTTTTATGGATTCACCTATGGATTTATCATGGGCACAATTATTGGACCTTTTGGTTCACAAAACGGAATATAAATTCTTTTATTGGACATAATTAAATTTAAAAATTTAAAATAAATGCTATGAAATATTTCGGAGCTATTGATCAAGGAACAACAAGTTCAAAATTTATAGTTTTTGATGAATTTGGTTCAATAATAAAGCAACACCAACAAGAGTTGACCCAGTACCTTCCGGATGAGGTCTCCGTAGAGCATGATCCTAATGAAATATGGGAATCAGTTCTTAATTGTATTAATGAAGTAGATAAAGAATTTTCAATTGACCAGTTAGATAGCATTGGTATTACAAATCAAAGAGAAACTACACTAGCTTGGAAAACATCAACAGCAGAGCCGTTACATAATGCATTAGTCTGGCAGGACACTAGAACACAAAATATTTGCGATGAACTTAAAGGAATAACAGAATTAGAAGAATCTTTTAATAAGACAGGATTACCAGTTGCTACATATTTTTCATTATCTAAAATTTTGTGGTTATTGAGAAATGTTGACGAAGTGAAACAAGCACGTCAAGATAATGATTTATCCTTTGGAACAATTGATAGTTGGTTGCTTTTTAAGCTTACGGGAAAACACGTAACAGATGTAACAAATGCAAGCAGAACTTTGTTGATGGATTTGAAAACATTGAAATGGATGAAAGACATTTTAACGACATTAGATATTCCAGAAAATTCACTACCAAAGATAAAACCATCTCTTTATAATTTTGGAACTAATTCTGACTTATTAAAAAATGTTCCATTAACTTCTGTACTTGGAGACCAACAAGCTGCTCTATTTGGTCAAAACTGCATAAATTCAGGTGATGTTAAAAATACTTATGGAACTGGTTGCTTTGCGTTAACAAATACAGGAAATGATATTGTACATTCTAACAATGGTTTACTTAGTACTGTTGCGTACCAAAAAGACGGTGAAGATCCTCAGTACGCATTAGAAGGATCTGTTTCAATTGCAGGTGCAGCAGTTCAATGGCTTAGAGACAACTTAAATATTATTGAGAATAGTGATGAAATTGAACCCCTTTCTATGGGTGTAAAAGACAATGGTGATGTATATTTTGTGCCAGCATTTTCAGGTTTGTTTTCTCCACACTGGGACGAGACTGCTAGAGGTGTATTAGTTGGATTATCTCGATTTTCAAATAAATCACATATTGCAAGAGCTGTTTTAGAGTCAGTAGCATATCAATCTAATGAGCTACTTGAATCAATGGAGAAAGATATTGAAACAACATTCGATACTGTGAATGTAGATGGTGGGATGGTTGTTAATAATCTTCTCATGCAATTTCAAGCTGATATTTTTGATAAAAAAGTTATTTCACAAAAAATTAATGAAATTACCGCTTTAGGTGCAGGTGCTGCTTCCTATCTTTTTATCAATAGCCTTCCATTAGAAAATATGAATTCATTTATTTCACAATCAAAAACTTGGAATCCAAATATGGATAGTAAACAACGAGAGCACTATTTAAATAAATGGAATAAAGCTATTAATAAATCAAAACAGTGGACATAACAAAAGTATTAATTTACGTTTATGTTCTCTTCTTTGTTGGAGCTGGATTGAATCATTTCTTAAATCCACAATTTTACGATGCAATAGTTCCTAGTTTTATTCCGTTCCCTAGAGTGGTACATCAATTTACCGGCATACTTGAAATCATTTTTCCGCTTTTACTTCTTACAAGATATAGAAAAGAAGCTGCTTTAGCAATGATTGTTCTTCTAGTTCTTTTATATGGTGCAAATTTGTATGTATGGATAAACAAACTTCCATATGGTAGAAACATTTGGAGCAACCAACAACACTTCTTAAGATTTCTGCTGCAAGTCCTTTATATTTATATAACCTATGTAATTTATTTATATGACAAATAAGAAATTTCCAGATAATTTTATTTTTGGTACAGCACTTGCCTCATATCAAGTTGAAGGTGGAATTTATAACAATGACTGGACTCATTGGGAGAATAAAGATAATTCAGTTTGTGCAGAACCATGTAACGAGGCATGTAAACATTATGAGTTTTACAAAGAAGACATAGATTTATTGGTTGAGCTAGGAATAAAAGCGTTCCGATTTTCAATTGAATGGAGCAGGGTAGAACCACAAGAAGGTAAATACGATTTAAATGGAATTAATCATTATGTAGATAAAGCCAAACTTCTATTAGAAAAAAATATTACTCCTATAGTTACATTCCATCATTTCACTACACCTGAATGGTTAATCGACGATGGGCTGTGGGCATCTCAAAAAACATCAACCGCTTTTGTTAATTATGTAGATGTAATGATGCAACACCTTCCAAAAGAAATTGAGCTTTTTAATACTATTAATGAACCAGGAATTTTTTCAATGTTTGGTTATTTATCTAAAAAGAAATTTCCACCTGGCATCCAAAATGAAAAAATATTTATTAAAGCATCTGAAAATATTATTTCTGCGCATAAACTATCAATGAAAAAAATTAAAGATCACAATCCTTCAGCAAAAGTTGGTATGACTCACGCACTCCATGAGTGGGAAGATGATGATAAAAGCACATTAAAAGAATATATAAAATATCACATGGAAGATAAGTTTTTATATGCGTCTGATGAAGATGATTTTATAGCTTTACAGACATATAGCATTAGAAGAACAAGTCCAAACATCTTATTTAAAGTATTATCTTGGATTCAAATTAAAATTCCATTCCTCAGGGCTTATCTATTTCCTAGATTTCGAGATACATTTTCTGGAAGACATGAATATGAACCTGATGGAATAAGAACAACAAAAATGGGTTATGAATATAGACCCCAGGCAATTTTATATAACCTTTACAGAATTCATTCAGTGTTTCCTGACAAAGATATTTTTATAACAGAAAATGGCATAGCAACTGATGATGATGATGAAAGAATTGAATTCGTCTCAGATGTATTAAGTGATATTCACGATTACATAACAGAAAATGGAAAAGTAATGGGCTATCTTTATTGGTCAGTTCTTGATAATTTTGAATGGGATCTTGGCTACAAAATGAATTTTGGATTAGTAGAAGTAGATAAAGAGGATTATTCTCGTAAACCCCATAAGTCTGCATATTGGTATGGCAATATTTCTAAAACAAATAATTTATCAAATTAACCATTAAAACTTAATATAAAGCTATGTACATAATTGCAGGATCAACTGGAACACTGGGAACAGCTATTGTTGATACATTATCTAAAAATAATGAGTTGTTTCTAATTGGTAGAGACGAAACAAAATTAAAAGAACAAGCCTCTACAATAAATGCAGATTATCAAGTAATCGACCTAAATAATACTGTAGAACCCAGAGAGTTTGCAAAAATCATTGACTCAGATACTGAAATAAAAGGATTGGTTAATTGTATTGGATCAATATTAATAAAACCATTACATGGAACTACTATTGATGAATTTAATGATGTCATAACAACAAATTTATTTTCTTCATATTATTTATTAGCAAGCTTTGCTAGGAGAATGAAAAATGGATCAGCTATATTTTTCTCATCAGTAGCAGGATCTAAAGGCCTATCTAACCATGAGGCAATTGCAGCAGCAAAATCAGGTATCGAAGGATTTGCTAGGTCAGCTGCTGCTACTTATGCAAAAGATAATTTAAGAGTAAATGTAATTGCTCCAAGTATTATGGATTCGAATATGTCAGAAAAAATACTTTCATCTGAAGCTGCAAGGGAAGTCTCTAAAAACATGCATCCTATTTCGAAAATTGGGGATGCAGATGATATACTTCCTGTTATAAAGTGGTTATTGAGCCCAGATGCAAAATGGGTCACAGGTCAGACTATTCATGTTGATGGCGGTCTATCTACTGTAAAGCCAAGATAATTAAAGGGGGAGTAATGTCAGAAACAAAATACCTTGAAACACATGAATGGTACATAGTTGATGGAGACAATGTAACTGTTGGAATTTCTGATTACGCACAAGGCGAGCTTGGAGATATAGTCTTTGTTACATTACCTGAAGTAGGGCAAGAATTTAATAAAGGCGATGCAATTGTAGAAGTTGAAGCTACTAAAACTGTTGCAGAGGCCTATGCACCAATGAATTGTGTAATAACTGAAGTAAATTCAAATTTGGAAACTGAACCAGAACTAATCAATAATGATCCAGTAGGTGAAGGCTGGATGGTTAAAGCTGAAATTAAAGAAATGGATGATTCTGGTATGTCGTACCAGCAATATGAATCATTTATTTCTTAATGTCAGAATCTAAAACTACTTCTCTTTACGATTTTCATCTAAGTAAAAATGCAAAGGTTATAGATTTTGCTGGTTGGTCTATGCCATTCTCTTATGATGGAACATTAAAAGAACATCATTACGTAAGAGAGTCTGCAGGATATTTTGACGTGTCTCATATGGGAAGACTTCGTTTAAATTACTCCCAAATTGAAGAAATTAATTATTTAATATGTTCTGATCTTAAAAATATAAGTAATACAAAGGCACTGTACTCAATTTTTACTTCTGAAGACGGAACTGCCATAGATGATGTTATATTTTGGAAATTTGAAGATGACTTGATACTTATATGCAATGCAAGCAATACAAATAAAATTAAAACACATTTAGATATTCATTCAATTAATTATGAAGACCTCACTATGAATACAGATTTAATAGCTGTTCAAGGTAAGAATGCGATAGATATTGTTAGCAATATTATGTCTGTTCCTAATAAATTCTCAACTTCAAAAGAAGGAAAATATGTATATGCGAGAACAGGCTATACAGGTGAGGATGGCCTTGAGGTTATGGTTGACATTAACGATACACTAGGTTTTATATCTGAATTGGAGGCTAAAGGTGTTAAACCTTGTGGTTTAGGATCAAGAGATACATTAAGACTTGAAGCGTCTTTACCGCTATACGGGTTTGAATTAACTGATGACATTTCACCAATTGAAGCAGGTCTTAAATGGACTGTAACGAATAAAGATGAGTATCTAGGAAAAGATGTTATTGATCACCAAATAGAATCCAAGGAACACAAACACCTCAAGAGATTTAAGTTAAATGCTAAACAGATAGCCCGTACTGGAACAATTTGTGTTTCCGATGGAGTAGAAGGAATTGTAACTTCAGGCAATATTTCGCCAATATTAGGCTATCCAATTGGCTTTGTTTTATTCAAAAGTAATCCTGCTGACGATTTAGTAGAGTTTGATATTCGTGGTAATTTAATAGAGGGCAATTTGTTATATAAGAGGTTTTTAAGTTAATGTTTGTACCACATTCAGAAATTGATTTGAAGAAAATGTTTGAAGAGTTATCTATAAGCTCTCTAGATGACTTATTTACACACATACCAGAAACTTTAAAACTGAATGATGGTTTAAATGTTGCGTCATCACTCTCTGAGCTTGAATCTATTAGTGATTTTGAAATTTTAGAATCTAAAAATACTCAGAATCTTATTTGTTTTGCTGGGGGAGGACATTACGACGTTTATCTACCACAAACAGTTAAATCATTAACAATGCGTCCAGAATTTATGACATCTTATACACCTTATCAAGCTGAAATTTCACAGGGAATACTTCAGGTACTATTTGAATATCAATCACTTATCTGTGATTTAACCGACATGGAACTTGCAAACGCATCTCTTTACGATGGCGCAACATCTGTTGCAGAAGCAGTTTCAGTAGCAATTAATAAAACAAAAAGAGACAATATTGTTATCTCCAGTGGTTTTAATCCCAACACCAAGGAAGTTGTTAATACTCTTTTAGATAGGAATAAATTTAATGTTAATTACGTAGATTTAGTTGATTATTTATTTCCGGAAGATTATGTTTTTTCACAAGATGATGCAGCATTTGTTGTTTCACTTCCACACTATGAAGGTTCTGCACAGGATTTAACATCAATAGTTCATAACGCAAAAGCAGCAGGTGTAATTACAATTTGTTATGCAGACCCATCTATGCTTGGGATTTTAAAATCCCCTGGATCAATGGGATTTGATATTGTTGTAGCTGAAGGCCAGTCAATGGGATCTCCGTTATCATTTGGTGGCCCAACGGTTGGTTGGTTCGCAACTAGAAAAGAATTAGCAAGACTTGTTCCAGGAAGAATAATTGGTGAATCTAGAGATTCGAATAATACCAAAACTTATGTTATGACATTAAGAGCCCGTGAACAGGACATTAGACGTGAAAAAGCCTCATCTAATATTTGCACAAATCAAACACTAAATGCTGTTGGTTCAACAATACACCTATCATGGTTAGGACCCGAAGGTCTTTATGAAATAGGATATCAAGCTATTCAAAAAGCTTCATATATGAAACAATTATTAACCGATAACAATTTCAATGTTTTAAACCACACTTCCTCTTTAAGAGAATTTTTAGTAGAAACTAAAAAATCTGCAGAAGAAGTAATACTCGAAATGGGATCTAAAGGATTTTTAGCTGGTATTAAATATGATGATAATCAAATCTTAGTAGCAGTGACCGAAAAGAGAACCAAAGCTCAAATAGATAATTACGTGCAGTCTTTAATGGAGGTTGATAATGCATAGTGGTGGTAACGCTAGTTCATTACCTTTAGTAGGCGGTGCTCCTGAACCTACAATTAATCAATTGTCCAAACCTGGTCGAAGAGCTTCGAGATTTCCTAAATTAGATGTTCCAGTAACTGAAATAAACAATTCAGCAATTAGAAATGACAAACCAAGTCTTCCTGAGGTTTCAGAGCATGATTTAGTAATGCATTACTCAAGACTTGCACATAGAAATTTTGCTGTTGATGTGGGATTTTATCCACTTGGGTCTTGCACAATGAAGTACAATCCTAGATTTGCTGATTATGTAGCTGGGTTAAATACCTTTGCTAATTCTCATCCTTCAACACCTTCTGCGTTCACTCAAGGTAACTTAGAAGTACTCCACGAATTAGAGAAATTTTTAATTGAAATCACTGGAATGGATAATGCTACGTTCCAACCACCAGCAGGCGCATCTGGAGAGTTAACAGGATTATTAATCATTAAAAAATATTTAGAAGAAAACAATTTAACTAATAAAACAGATATTATCGTTCCAGATTCAGCCCATGGTACTAATCCGGCTTCTGCAAAGATGGCAGGTTTTAATGTGGTAGAAGTATCAACAGATGTAAGAGGTATGGTGAACATTGACGACCTTAAAGGATTAGTAAATGAAAATACTGCTGGATTAATGTTAACGAATCCAAATACAGGTGGATTGTTTGAAGAAAATATTATGGAGATATCAAATATTATTCACGAGAATGGTGGATTAGTTTATTATGACGGAGCAAACTTAAATGCAATCGTTGGAGTATGTAGACCAGGGGACATGGGCTTTGATATCGTACATTCAAATCTTCATAAAACTTTTGCAACACCTCATGGCGGTGGTGGTCCAGGTTCAGGACCGGTAGCTGTAAAAGCTTTCTTGAAAGAATATTTACCAGGTCCAATTGTTGAGAAAAATGAAGATAGTTATGAGTGGTATAAGCCAAAACTATCCATTGGTCGTATGCATGGATATCACGGTAATTTCTTAGTAGCATTACGAGCTCTTGTTTATATGAAATTATTAGGTAAAGAAGGTTTAGATACACTCGGTTCTTATGCTGTTCTTAATGCAAGGTATCTAAGTTCAGTCATTTCTAAAGTTATACCTCTTGCTTATAACGAGCCATGCATGCATGAATTTGTAGCGACAGTAAAAGATCTTAAGAAATCACATAAGATAAAAGCATATGATGTTGGAAAAGCTCTGTTAGATAAAGGTTTTCATTCCCCAACTATCTATTTTCCTCTTATTATTGAAGAAGCTCTTATGTTTGAACCTACAGAGACTCAAACTGTTGATACGCTTGATGACTTGGCAGATACCCTTAAAGCAATTATCGATGAACTACAGGGTGAAGATGTTTCACTTGAAGAATATCCTAAAAATTTACCAGTTGGAAGGCCAAATGAGCTTATTCCTGCTAAACATTTAACAGTTAATTGGGGAGATTTTGAACTTCTTGAATTAACTGAATAATATGTATATATGAATCCATCGAAGATTGATATAGATAGAAACATAAGTAAATTAAGAGTCAACTCTTCCGAATTTTTAAATCTTGATAAAGCAAACCTTATCACTATGCTCGATCAATCGATTGAAAATATAAAAACTGTTGCATATTATTGGGCTACGCTTGCATCTGAAAAAAAAGGCATTCTAAATAAATCAAAAGAAGGTGAAGAGTGGATAGGCGGGCCCTTTGCATGTATCTATGCTATACAGTATTTCAAAGATACACTCTTGAATGATGATGGTCTCGACAAATCAAAATACGATGATACCAAAAAGAGTTACAAAGCTTTCCCTACAAAAAATATTGAAAAGCTTTTATTCCCATTTTTAGAAGGAGAAGTAAGATTTGGTAAAAATTTAAATTTTGATCAAATAAACGAGTATAGAGGATTCGCAAATAGATTTAAAAACAATAAACCAAAAATAACTCTTGTTTTAGGAGCAGGCAACGTTTCTTCTATTCCAGTTCTTGATGCATTATTTCATATGATTGCATATAAATCTGTTATTTACTTAAAACTTAATCCAGTTAATGATTATTTATTACCAATCTTCACACAAGTATTTGATCCATTTATATCAAGAGGATATATGATCGTCACAGAAGGAGATATGGAAGCTTCAAAATATTTAACCCAACATGATGGATTTCATCAAACACATTTAACTGGTTCAAATTACACATATGAGAATATTGTTTATGGCAGAACCCTTAATGACAAAGAACGATCTTTAAAATCATTACCTAAATTTAACAAAAAACCTATCACTACAGAACTAGGTAATGTAACTCCAATAATTGTTCATCCTGGCAATTGGTCACGATCTGAACTTAAACATCAAGCAAAAAAAATTGTAACAGCAAAACTTAACAACTCAGGATTCAACTGTATTGCGGCTCAAGTGATCGTTTTACCAAAAGATTGGAAACATACTCAAAAATTAAAAGATGAAATAATTTTTTATCTAAAAAAAGTTGGTGATACGACTTCATATTATCCTGGTGCATCAGAAAATCTCGATGAATTAATTGAATCAGATCATTATGACCAAATTAATAATCTATCTTGCAGTACACCATTTTTAGTAAGTGATTTAGATTTAGAAAAAGAATATGCAAACAAAGAAGTTTGGGCTACAGCATTATATTTTAAAGAAATACAATTTACTAGCTATGAAGACTATGCATTAAATTCTATTGAATTTGTTAATAATGAATTATGGGGTAACTTAGGAGTAACTGTTTTAATAAAAAATCATAAAAAGAAAACAAATCGTAAAATTCTTAATACCTATGTTGAAGAGCTCAAATACGGAACGGTTGCAATAAATGAATGGTCAGCACTTGGATTTGTAATCCCTACTTTACCGTGGGGTGGGTATCCTGGAAATAAAGATAATGATATTCAAAGTGGACAAGGATATGTTCACAATTCTTTATTATTTGAATCACCTCAAAAAGGTGTTGTTTATTCAAGATTTAGACTCTCTCCAATAATTGATCCTCCATGGTTTGTAACAAATAAAAAGGCACATAAAATTTTTAAGAATTTAACTTATTATCAAGCAACTAATTCAAAAATTAATTTAATTAAATTAATATTTTCTACACTAATATAAAAACATGAAGAAGTTCACAATCTTAATGATTGCTCTCGTGTTCGTTGCGTGCACTACTACATCGGAAGAAACTATAACTGTGGATACTACTTCAACTACTGAAGCACCAGTCACTACTGTTCAACAAACTGATGAACCTACAACAACTACAGAACCTACAATAGAGTATGTTTTTGATGTTGAGAAAATGTCACCATTTACTGGTAAGGAACTTCCACCTGAAACATGGTTAAAAAGACCTAAAAGAGTAATTGCATTTAAGATTGATAATAATATAAACGCCAGACCCCAATCAGGATTACAAGAAGCAGATGCAGTACATGAAATATTAGTAGAAGGTGGAATGACAAGATTTCTTGCTTTCTTTTATGACAATACATCTAAATATCTTGGTCCTATTAGATCAGCAAGACCTACCGATCCAACAATGGTAAGACCTTATGGAGGCACATTAGTTGTTTCTGGTGCTACAGCTGGTTTGATACCATCAATAAGAGAATTAGGAGTTCCTGTTTTAGAAGAACAAAACAGTCCTTCTATGTTTCGTATATCTTCAAGAAATGCTCCTCATAACTTATACGCAGATACAGAATTAATAAGACAAAAAATAGATGATCGTGGATTTTACTTTTTACAGCCAGGTCCTGGTCCATTATATCCTTTTGGCTTAAATCAGAATAACTGGAATGAAGGTGCTGACAGAATTACTATTAAATATTCAGAATTTACTACTGTTATTTGGAAATTAGATGGTGATACGTACTCTAGATTTATAATCGATAAGTATTCAGACAATGATGAAGCTACCGCACATAATTTTATCAGCCAAGATGGAAACTACACTGATATTCTAAAAACAGAAACTATTGTTGTTATACAAGGTCCAATTTACAAAGATAAAGCTACTACATTACCTAGTGTTTTAACTGTCGGTGTTGGCAATCTATATATATTTAATCAAGGTAATTACATTGAAGGAACTTGGAGAAGGGGTGATATAAGTGAACCTTTTGTTTTAACTGATAATAATGGTAATGACATTCAAGTTCCACCAAGTACTCAATGGTTACATATTTTGCCTAATGAAGGATTTGTTACTGTAGATAACTAGAATTACCAAGTGTTAAATTTAGCAACTGGTTTTTTATTAT
>CACJIM010000008.1 GCA_902593475.1 uncultured Candidatus Actinomarina sp. | reverse complement strand
TTTTGGCTTCATCTATTTCATAATGAACATCTCTTTTCATTCCTTTTACAATTTTTGTAAATTCTGAATACCACTTTGTGGAATCACTAACTTTGCCTGAGATGATTAATGGAGTTCTTGCCTCATCAACTAATATTGAATCGACTTCGTCAATTACACTATAGAATAACTCTCCTTGAACAAGCTGTTCACTAGAAATAGCCATGTTATCCCTCAAGTAATCAAATCCAAATTCATTGTTAGTTCCATATGTAATATCTTTTTTATATGCTTGATTTTTTTCTTCAGGGTTTTGGTTTGAGTGTATCAATCCCACCTCAAGTCCCAGAAAATTATAAATTGGACTCATCCACTCTGCATCTCTTTTTGCTAAATACTCGTTAACAGTGACAACATGTACTCCTTTTTTAAATAATGCCATTAATGAAATGGGCAATGTTGAAACTAAAGTTTTTCCTTCTCCTGTTTTCATTTCGGCTATTTTATTTCTTAGTAAGACCAATCCTCCAAAAAGCTGTACATCATAATGTCTTTGTCCAAGTGTTCTTTTTGCAGCTTCTCTAATATAAGCAAAAGCCTCTATTTCTATACTTTGAGGATCTTTATTAAGTTTTTTTGATAAACCTTGAAAGTTTACCTTAATCTCGTCATCAGAAAATAATTCAAATTCTTTTTCTTTATCATTGATGGCATGAACAACATCCTTTAGTTCTGAAGCAAGCTTTCCACTTCCAACAGATAAGACTTTTTTAAATATACTCAAATTTAGCTAGTGCCGTGCTCCCATGAGTCAAGATATTTAATTTGTTCCTCAGTAAGGACCTCTAACTCACCACCCATGAGTCCCAATTTAGTTGCAGCTATTTTTAAATCCACTTCTTTTGGTAATGTATATACTTTTGATTCAAGAGTTTTATAATTATCTTTTATCCACTCAGCTGCAAGAGCTTGATTTGCAAAAGACATGTCCATAACTGATGCAGGGTGTCCTGTTGCAGCAGCTAAGTTTACTAGCCTTCCTTCAGCAAGAACTAATATTTCTTTTTCGCCATATTTATAGCTTTCAACATGGTCTCTCACTCTGTCAACACTTGAACTATTTTTCTTAAGCGCTTCAAGATTTATCTCAACATCAAAATGGCCTGCATTTGCTAATGCCACTCCATCTTTCATAACATCAAAATGCTGTTTATCTAATGCATGCATGTTACCGGTAACTGACACAATAACATCGGCAATTTTTGCAGCATTAATACTATTCTTTACTTCATAGCCATGCATTAGAGCCTCTAAAGCCCTTACCGAATTTGGTTCTACAACTGTAACTTTAGCGCCCATTCCGTATGCCCTCTCAGCAACCCCTTTACCACAATCACCAAATCCAATGACTACAACATTTAGACCTGCAATTAATAAATCTGTTGCCCTTACAACACCATCCATAGCACTTTGACCAGTACCAAATCTGTTATCAAATAAGTGTTTAGTATCTGAATCATTCACGGCAACTACGGGAAACCTTAGTTTATTATTTTTTTCCATTGATTTTAGCCTTATCACTCCCGTTGTAGTTTCCTCCATAGAGCCCATTACAGGCAAATCAGCTCTATCAGTATGAAGAAGAGAAACTAAATCAGCTCCATCATCCATTGTTATGTCTGGTTTAGTGTCTAAAACAGAATTAAGATGTTTGAAAAAATCCTCATTACTTACGCCATGTATTGCATGAACCTCTATGCCATTATCAGCAAGATAAGCTGCGACTGAGTCTTTAGTAGAAAGAGGATTAGAAGCACACAATGCAACATTTGCACCTGCTGATTGTAGAGTTAGCATTAAATTTGCAGTTTCTTTAGTGACATGCATGCATGCACCGATGTTTAATCCACCTAAGGGTTTTCTTTTTTCAAAATCAAGTTTTATATCTTCCAATACTTGCATTTGCCTTTGGGCCCATTTAACCTCATCTTTTCCAACTGTGGCTAATTTAGAATCTTTGATTGTTGACATAATATGTTTACCTCTCTAATAACTTTTTTAATTTTTCAATTGCTGTAATGTCATATGGGTCAATATTTGAACTGTCAGCCATATAAACACTTACCAAATCACCTATTAATGTTAAATGAAATAGGTTACTAACGATATTTTTTGAGGATATATTCTCAATTTCAGAGATATTAACTTTATCACCAATTATTTCTTTTGTTAATTCAAATCTCTTACTAATTTGAGAATTTTCTTTAGATGATCTTAAAAATAATAACTGATAATTATTTTTTGAATCTACTTTGTTTGCTTCCCAGGAGAGAATTTCATTATGATGCACCTCAGGCATATATCCAACAAAAGCTTTAGATTTTGCATTTTCGTTAATTTGTGTCTTCCATCGTTGAGCAACTAAATATGTTAACGGTGTACCTCCATAAATTACAGACGTCTTAGTGCTTATCTCTTTAGAGATTTGTAAAGCTTGTGATAATAACTCGTTTTCTGATTGGTTTGCTAAAGCCTCATTTAAATAGTCACCAGCTTCATTACACATGTCTAGATATTTTCTATCTTGATCAGGTGAAGCAAAATGCAATACAGCTTTTGTCATAAATCCAAATGCTGCTCTGGGTTGGAGTCCTGATGGTACCTTAACAAATGGTCGTTTATGTTCTATTGCTAGTTCTAGTAATTGTCCTCCACTTGAAATTACTGACCAATCTAATTTATTTTTAATTGCATCATTTACAGCTTCAACAGTCTCTTCTGTATTTCCTGAGTATGAAATAAAAAGACACTTTGGTCTTCTGTCAGCAACTACTTCTGGGATTCCATAAGCTTTTCTAACTTCAACATTTATATGACTAGTTTCATTTAAAATAAGCTTTAAAACATCCCCCGCAACTCCTGAACCACCCATTCCAACAATTAATAAATCACTGTAGGAATCCACTATAAAATCTGTTGAAGTTTCTAAATCTTTTTTTAATTGATTACCTAAATCAAGTATGTGTTCAATCATTATTACCTATATGTTAGTTGAAATTTTCTCTAAAACTTCATCAAGTGTTTTTTGAGAAGTAGCTTCAATATTTACTCTTAATTTAGGTTCTGTATTTGAGCCTCTCACATTAAACCAAAAGTTTTCATCAAAATAAGAAAGACCATCAAGTTCATCAAAATCACCATCAAAAACAGTTTTTATATTCCCCAAAGAGCTTTCTACATCTTCAACTACAAAATTAATTTCTCCAGATGATGGAGGAAAATTATACTTATCAAACATACTACTAACTTTCTCTCCTCTCTCAGAAATAATAGTCATAAACATTAAGAGAGTGAGTATTGCGGAATCAGCAAAAAAATTATCTTTATAATAAAAATGAGCACTATGTTCACCACCAAAATCTGCTTCAAGTTCTTTCATCATTGCTTTTATATTTGAGTGACCCACTTTGCACCTAAAGAGAGAAATATTTTTTGAATCAAGTATTGATAAAGCATGCGGTGAAACATTAACGTTATACACAACTTTCAAATTATCTTTTTTTTCAGATAAATATTCTGCAATTAATGTTGTCATCATACTTCCGGATATAACTTTTCCAGTATCATCAATAAAGACTGCTCTGTCGGCATCTCCATCAAAAGCTACCCCAAAATCTAATTTTTTTTCTTGAACTATTTTTATAATTTCTTTCAAATTTTCTAAATTTGATGGATCAGCAGGATGATTTGGGAAATTTCCATCAACTTCCATATAAAGCTTTTCGCAATCAAAGTTATAAATTGTTAATAAATCCTCAAATATCGAACCTATTGCTCCATTGCCACCATCTACTCCAAATTTTATTTGACTATTTACTTTTTCTGGTTTTACTAATTTCTGTATATGTTCAAAATATAAGTCCAGTTCATTGTTTGTTTCTAAATGTAAATCGCTTATTACACCGACATTTATATTTTTGATATTGTTTTTTATTTCTGTAAGACCTGAATGCTCTCCAATTGGTACTGCTCCTGAGTTGCAAAGTTTCAATCCATTATATTCTTTGGGGTTGTGAGAAGCAGTGATTATTACTCCAGGTAATTCAAGTAGTCCCGATAAAGAATAAACAACATCTGTTGGAACAAGACCAACATACAAAACAGATTTACCACTGTTAGACATACCAGATGCAACTGCGTTTAACATTTCAATATTGGATAAACGACCATCATGACCAATTAAAATTGTTTCTGAATCAACAAATTCTGCAAAAGAATATCCAATTTTGTAAGCATCTTGCAAAGATAGAGTGTCCCCAAAGATACCTCTAATGTCATAGGATTTAAAAATAACATCTAGATTATTACTCATTACCCAATTATTGTACTCTTGATGGAATCAAAGTTTAACTATAAGAATTTTTCAATTGTAATACCTATTTACAACGAAGAGGAAATACTAGAAGAATCTACCAATGCAATATTTTCATTATGTAAAAGTATGGGGGTAGATTTTGAAATTATTTTTTCAGAAAATGGATCTACTGATAATACAAAAAAAATTGCTGATGAGTTAATTAATAAATATTCAGAGATTAAAATTATATCCAATCCAGAACCAAACTACGGAAATGCATTAAAAGCTGGATTTGAATTAGCAAAAAATGATTTAGTTATTTCATTTGATATTGATTATTATTCAGAATCTTTTTTACGTGAAGCTTTAATGCTTGATAGCAAATATTCCTCTATGACAGCTTCCAAAAGACTTGGGTCTTCTGAAGATGGTCGAAGGTTAATTAGAAGATTAGCTACTAATTTTTTTTGTAATTCTTTTAAAAACTCTTTTTGGAACAAAACTAAGTGACACTCATGGAATGAAGGCAATTAAAAAAACAGAAATTATAAAATTTCTTCCAAAAGTTGTTTCGACACAAGACATTTTTGATACAGAATTATTAATAAGAATAGAAAAAGACGGAGGCAAAATAAAAGAGATACCTGCGAAAGTAAATGAAATTAGACCTAGCGTGTCTTTGATTTATAAAAGAATCCCAAGAACAATAAAGAGCTTAATTAAGTTAAGAGTTATTTTTTATAAAGAATCTTTAAAAACAAAAAATTTATAAATCAAATATTTGATTGGAAGTATTGCTCCATTTATAAGAATTGTAATTACAAGAAACCAGAGTTCATCTTTCTGTAAAGTATCGTTGATAAAATTAATTATGAACCAAATAAGATTTGGAGCAAATAAACTTATTAAGTTAGTGTAAGTAAAATTCAAAAACTCTTTTAACTTTCCTCCAAAAAAACTAAATTTAAAAATTATTCTTCTGGATAAATAGTATGAAATAACTACACCAATAAAAAACCCAAGTACATTAGTTACATAAGTTCTTAGTGGAAATTCAATAAAAGTAAGTACAAAAAATTGAAATAAATATGTCAAAGTTAAACCAAGCAACAAATTTATGGCACCAACAATATAAGTTCTAACAAGCTGCATTATTGAAGTGTCACTTTGAAAAATTTTAAGCGATTTTAACTTGTTAAACATTATTAGATCTTTTTTTATACTTGTAAGTCATAAGCAAAGCACCAAATAAAGTCAAAATCGATAATAAATTTAGAGCTTTTTCAACATTACTTGACTCAAATCTGATTTCCACATATTCATCTTTTGGAACAACTGCCATAAATGATGGTGAAATTCTAAAGGGTCCATAGCCATTTTTAATTTTCCAATTTGGAAAATAAGAAACTTTAATTAAATGTAGTTGATTAGGTTTATTTGTTTTAAAAGTAATCAATTCGTTTTGAATATTTAAATTACTTATTAAAAGATCAGCATTACTCTCACTTTGAACAGCCAAGCTCTCATCATAGTTTTCAATTATTTTATGATTTAGTTCATCTTTAAAGCTCTTATATGCAGATTCAAAGAAGCTTTGTTCACTACCTTCTCTTAAAACTGCATTCTTAAGTCGATCAAAAAAACCTGGACTTTCAAATATGTGTAAGTTGTCTTCAACTAACTCAACTTTTTTGGTGTTTATTGAATAGACATTGAAAACTTCATTAGAGAATAAAAAGTTAAAATTTTCACTTTCATTAGCTTTATCTTTGATTGAGGATGTGTATGCAATAAAATAATCTACACCCAGTTCTTCCATTAATCTAAAACCTTTATCGAATTCACCGTTGATATAAGTTAACCCACCAACTGGATTGGAAGGTCTTTCAGCAAGTCCAGAAACCGTTAAAAAATGATATGGAGTAGTTATACTTGAATCAAAATATAAACCTTCAACACTTTGGTGATCTGTAAACATAGGGATTGTCATCAATACCATAGGGGTACCATATTTATTTAAATCAGAATTTGGTTCCCATATAATTCTACCTGGCTCAAGTGTATCTAAACCTTCATAAAGAGTTGTAATGTCTGACCAGTTATTTTTGCTTTCATAACCACTAAAATTCCAATTCAACCAGTGTGGCAAGTAGCTTAAAGTTCCAAAAGTTAGAGACACAAGGGTTGTATAAATTAAAAATTTTTCAGAGTTTATTGAAATTAAAAACATAAACAAAATAATTAAAATTATGCTTATTGTTGTTGTTGAATAAGTGTTTTCCCATTTGGAATAATACAAATACATTAAGTAAGAATTGATAAACAAAATAAATATAATGAAAGGATATTTACCCTGTATTTTTTTTGTTAAATTCTTAATATCAAAATGTAATAAATTAAAAAACAAAAATATGATACCTAAATTAAAAAATGGAACAATCCTGCCATTCCAAAGAGCACTTTCGGGTCCATAAAAAAATAAAAATATTGCGATTGCAACCAAATATAATTCAAATCCAGCGACTGCCTTTAAAGTGGTTCTGCCACCACTTGAAATTACATAAATAATTGCACCTAGAGCAAATGGGAGTATATCAGATTTTACTAAATCTGAAAGCTGGGTGTAAGGAGTATATGTCATGTTTGTAGTAAATTCTAAATTTAAAAATAATGAAATTGAAAATCTCATGGCGATAAACAAGAAAAATAAAAAGGCTGAAATTTTTACATTAATTTTTGCATCACTTTTCAAGAAATAATAAGCAAATATTGGCAAATAAATCATGAAAGGGATTAGATGGGAAAGCACCGATAGGCCAAAAAGTAAAGAAGCAATTTCCGTGGAATATCTATGGTTTGACTTACACAAATAAAATATTGATAAATTTGCAAAAGCAATGGAGTAAGTAAATGAATACTGGCCTGCAAGTGATGAAGCTAAATTTCCTCCAAAGATTGTGAAAGACTCAGTAAGCAAATAAAGTAATCCAACCCCAAATCCGTAAAAAGAAAATTGTTTTGAATTCTTTCGCATCAGCATTTCAATAGAAATTACTAGTAAAACTTGTGAAATCAGAACCATGGATTTAAAAGAAATAGAAAATGGAAATAAAAAACTTAACAAACTTGTAATGATCGGAGGAAGTGGAAAATAAAAGTAGTAAACCGGATAGCCGGCAAACCAGTCCTGTGACCATCCACTTAATTTAAAATTATTAAATAGCTCAGTAACAAAAAACTTAGTCGGTACAATATGTGCACCCATATCCCCACCAGTTGGAAGCAAATCAGAAAAAACTAGTTCAATTCGCAAAAATACTAACAACAAAGAACCTAGGGCAACTTTTATAAAAAGATTATTTTTAAGCATCGGTTAAATTTTTACCTAAATATTTGGTTTTTCTTTTTCCTGCCTCAGTCCATTCTGCATACCAATATGGACCATGTGGACAGGAATTGCATGACTCTTTTCCACACTTTATTGATTTTGTTCTATAAGAAACTTTTACATCAGATTCAATTTTTAACTTATTGTCCACCAATAATTTTATTCTCTTTAAATCTGCTTCATCAAGTTCTGATAATCCATCTAGAATATCTTTGTCTATCATTACTAAAATGTTAGTTGAAAGGTCAAATATTTAAGGTTCTTATACATGAAAAAAGTTGTTTATTTAAGTGGAGGCGTTGGTGGTGCTAAATTTGCGAAGGGGTTAAGCAAATTAAGAAATCTTGACTTATCAATCATCGTTAATACTGGTGATGATGAATACATACATGGAGTAGCTCTTTCGCCTGACATTGATTCTGTAATTTATGGTTTAGCAAACATAGAAGGGAAACTTGGTTGGGGTATCCTGAATGATAAATTCACAGTAAATGACGAATTAAAAAAGTTTTATAACTTGAATTTTATGATAGGCGACAAAGACCTGGCACTTAATTTGTTTAGAAACCAAATGTTAAACGATGGTTTACAACTTACTGAAATTACAGAGGTAATAAAAAACAAATTTAATATCAAATGTAAAATTCTTCCGATGTCTGATGATAAAGTAAGTACAAAACTTATTACAAAAAATGGTGATAAGCTAAATTTTCAAAATTATTTTGTTGAAAAAAAAGCAAAACCAAGATTAAGTAAAGTTGTCTATGAAGGGTCAAGAAAAGCAAGGTCCTCAAATCAGGTTATAGACTTAATAAATCAAAGTGATGTTTTAATTGTTGGTCCCTCAAATCCAATCCTGTCTATCGGTCCTATCCTTTCCATAGGTAGGATTAATCAATCGATACAAGATCATAATAATGTTATTGCTATTAGTCCGTTTGTAGGTAAAAAAGCTCTTAAAGGTCCTTCCGTTCAAAATTTTATTGATATGGGATACGAGCCAGATATTCAGGGATTAAAAAAATATTATAGAAATCGAGTTAATAAATTTTATGTTCATCATGGAGATTCTGACAACTCTTCAAACGTCTTTGAAGACCAAATTATTTTTAGAAATGAAAATGACTCAAAAAATCTAGCTAATAGGATATTGCAAAATGAATGAGATAAGGATAATACCTGTAGAAGGTATTCCAGAAATTAAAGTTGGTGATAATTTGGCTGAAATCACATTCGATGTTTTAAATAAAAGTGAGATTGGTATTGAAAAAAATGACATTTTTATTGTCACTCAAAAAATTGTGTCAAAAAGTGAAGGAATGGAAAGAGATCTCTCAAATTATGATTTTGAAGAGTTGTTGCAGAGTGAATCAAAAAAAATTATAAGAAAAAGAGGAGATCTAGTTATAGCAAAGACACGCCATGGATTTATTTGTGCAAATGCTGGAATTGATAGATCAAATGTAAAGAAAAATTCAGCTTTACTGCTCCCTGAAGACCCCAATAAATCAGCAGATAAATTTCGAAAAAGGTTTGAATCATTAGCAAATTTACCCATTGCGGTAATTATTTCTGATACGTTTGGTCGAGCGTGGAGAAAAGGTCAAGTTAATTTTGCGATTGGTTCATCGGGAATAAGTCCTATAGATAGTTATATTGGCAAATTAGATAGTTTTGATAATGAACTTAATGCTACAGAAATAGCAGTTATTGATGAGTTAGCAAGTGCTGCTGAGCTGGTCATGAAGAAAACTATTGATATTCCAATAGCAATAATCAGAGGTGTTGACTTTAAAAGTTCTAAGCTAAATGCAAATGAATTGATAAGAGAAGATAATGAAGACTTTTTTCTTTAAGCTTTCAACCAG
Organism: uncultured Candidatus Actinomarina sp.; assembly: GCA_902593475.1. GTDB lineage: Bacteria > Actinomycetota > Acidimicrobiia > Actinomarinales > Actinomarinaceae > Actinomarina. The sequence goes on along the minus strand of CACJIM010000008.1, from coordinate 46,828 downwards.
TTAAAGACTTGTTTCATACCTTCATCTAAGTTGTATTCTGGTTTCCAATCTAATTCTTTTTTTGCTTTTGTATTATTCAATACACTTCTATTTAATTCACCTTCTCTTGCAGGTTTATAAATAGGATTAATTTCAGAATTAAACTGTCTTTTCATTGAATTAGCAAGGTTATTTACTGACGTTTCTACACCAGTTCCAATGTTTAAAAAATGGTTTTTATCAATTGTTGATGCTTTTATTAATGCACTGACAACATCTTTTACATATACATAATCTCTGCTCTGCTCACCATCTCCATAGATAATCGGTTCCTCATTATTTAAATATTTGTTTGCAAATATTGACACTACTCCTGCCTCACCATGGGGGTCCTGCCTTGGTCCATAAACATTAGATAAATTTAAAATTGAGTATTTTAAATTTGAATTATTTGTCATTATCTTTATTAATTCATTTAATCTTTTTTTTGCAACTCCATACGGAGACTCTGGCTCATCTGCATAATCTTCTTCAGCAGTAGGAATTACAGAAGGTTCACCAAAGATTGTTCCTCCAGATGAAGTAAACACTAATTTTTTACAGTTAGATTTTAAAAGTACTTGAATAAGTTTTATTGGCTGTAAAATATTGTGTTCAAAATCAAGTGCTGGGTTTTCAACTGATACAACAACTGAAGACTGTGCAGCTAAATGGAAGCATACATCTGGATCAAATTTTTCAATTTCTTCTAAAGAGTTTTCAGAACCGAAATCATCAATTATGAATTTAAAATTACCTGTCATTTCTAAATTCTCTTTTTTACCAGTTAGACAATTATCAAAGATTAAAATCTCATTTTCATTACTAAGAAGCTCTTCAACGAGATGAGAACCTATAAAGCCAGCTCCTCCGGTTACTAATATTTTCATTTTTTAATCTTTCCTTATAATTTCTTTGTTAATAATAGTGCCAGTGGTAATAGTTGAATCACTACTTATTATTGAATCAGAAATAGTTACATTATCTTCGATAATACAGTTATCCAAAATAACACTGTTTTTTACTATTGCACTTTCGCTAACTTGTACATTATTTGGGGAGACCCAATTTTCTTCACCTTCAACAATATGTGCAGAAATGTATGATTCTAGTGTTCCAACATCCAACATATCTCCCTTGACCGTGTATGTACTTAATAAACCGGTTTTAGATAGTGCTGGAAATACCTGTCTTTCAAAAGAACAAGGAATTTCAAGATTTTTATTTATTGATAATATATCTTTCTTGTATAAATGATACAAACCCAGGCTTATTTTATTTCCATAGCTTTTGTCTTTTGGTTTTTCTATAAATTGGGTTACTTTACTGTCTTGGTCTATTTCTAAAACTCCATATCTTGTTGGGTCTTCCACTTCAAATGATCCAATTAGAGAATTAGAGCATTGACTAGATGCATTAATAAAATTGGGTAAATCAACATTTAATAATAAATCACCATTCATACAATAAAATCGATCCGGCATTGAATCCAAATTTTCAATGATATATCCGGCAGTGTCTAGCTTAGATTTTTCAAAATGAAGATTTATATTGTTATTGTGGTTAGTTTTGTAACTTATCCAATGTTCTTCATGTTTGATTGAGCAAATTAAATTAAAATTAAAATTTTCTAAATTTGAAAATTGTTTAATAATTTTATCAATTATTCTTTCTCCTCTAATTGTAAGCAAAGCTTTTGGTATGCCAGAAGAAAGTGGTTGAAGTCTTGTTGCCTCTCCTCCAACTAATAAATAAATTTCATTCATCTTCATTAAGAATATTAAAAAACTTATTTAAATCGTCATCTTTTTCTAAATTTATAATTTTATCCCAGACTTCTAAAGCTTTTTCTGTGTCAAATAAAGATTCCACATTTCTGACAAATTTATCTTTTAATAAGGGAATCGCTTCTTCTCTCCTTGAAGGATGGCCTATAGGATTTTCTATAGTTATTTTTTCTGAAGTTGAGTTATCGTTATAAACAATTTCTATTGAGTTAGATATATATCTCTTTGAGAATTCGTAATAGTCTTTTGTGAATTGAGGTTGTTCAGAGACAAAAATCTTTTTTCTTAAATTATTAATATTTTCAAATCCTTCAAAACTCTCTTCATACATTTCATATTTTAATTCCCCGTAAAGAAGTGCAGCAGCAACCATATATTCCATACTGTGGTCTCTGTCTGAAGCATTTTTTAAAACCTCTTTGTTTGAAATTATCCTCATTGCAGGTTCATGTGTGTAAATATTGACTTTTTCAAACTTATTTATATTTTTATTGAATTCCTCACTGAGCTCAATTGCAGCTTCCACTGCTGACTGACCATGAAACTCAGCTGGAAATAAAACTTTAAACAATATATTTTGTATAACCCAATTATTAAGATCTTTTCCAAACTCTATTTTTGAATTATCCAAGAAACTGGACTCAAATCCCCACTTATTTTCATTCTGAACAGATTCATAAATTTCATCTTCGTAGTTGCTAATAATTGCAAGCTCGATACCTCTTCTAGCGGCATCGGCAGCTGCCCAACTTTTTCTTTTTCCAACATTCGGAAAATGTCTATATGCCCTGAGGCTTGGTCCATCTAAAAGTATATTGTTGACTGTTCTTCTTATAGCATTGGTATCACCATTATTCACAAAATAAGAGAAGACAGAACCCGAAGCAAGTTTTACATAGAAAACATGATCATAACCTAGTTTGTTTAGTGATGTCCCTAAACATAAAGAACCTTGTATCTCATATGCTTTAGTTAGAGCATTTGTAAAATCGTAAAATTTATAATTTTTGTTTTTATAAAAATAACTATAAATTGAACCAAAATTATCCGATGGATGTGCCCACTCTTTAGCCAAAAAAGTGTCGTTATAATCAAACCATCTTGTTAAAACTGTTATGTACCATGATATGTTTTCATAGCTTTCGTTAACAGATAAATTTTTAAATGGATTTTTAAAATTCAGACTTAAATTATTTTTTGATGCAAATTGAAGAACGTTATCATGATTACTTGCTTCGATTATGCATCCTATAGTATCTAATATTGCTAATTTAGACGAATAGAAATGATTGTCATCTTCAACAATATCACTAGAAATGTAATTAGTAATTAATACATCTAAATTGTTAGAATTCAAAAATTATCTTTCAGAAGGTCCGGTATATTTGGCTGCGGGTCTAATCAAAATATCTTGTTCTCTTTGTTCAAAATAATGTGATGCCCAACCAACTGAACGTCCGGCAACAAAAATTGGAGTAAACAAATCAACTTCAAAACCAAGTTCAGCTAAAAGTAGACCTCCATAAAAATCTACATTTGGAAAAAGATTTTTTTCTTCATCCATAATTTGGTCAATTTTTTGGGCTATTTCAAATCTATTTTTAGATTCATCATTATTGACTAATGTTGATACCCAATTTTTGACAATTGGACTTCTTGGGTCTTGTATTTTATAAACACCATGACCAAAGCCCATAATTTTTGTTTTTTGTTCTAATAGTACTTTGATTCCTTTTTCTGCATCATCAACAGTTTCGAAGGAATTAATAAGCTCTACTGCTCTTTCGTTAGCTCCACCGTGAAGTTCTCCTTTAAGTGTTGCTATTCCTGAGACTATAGCACCAGTTAAATCTGCTCTTGTAGATGCTGTAACCCGTGTTGCAAAGGTTGAAGCATTAAACCCGTGTTCGGCATATAAAATTAACATATCATCTAAAGCTTCTAATTTTTCTTTTGATGTTTCATTAGGTAAAAGAGAGCTTGCCACCAAGTACTGCTTATCTAACTCATCACACACTTCTTGGTGGTAAGAAGCAATGATGTAGCAAACTATTGCTGTGATTCTTGCTGATAACTCAGTTTTATCTTCATTATCTAAACTTTTTTTTCTAAGAGTTGTCAATTCACCCTTATATGAAACTATTGTCCTGACAACATCCATTGGGTGAAGTTTTTCTTTAATCTCTCCAAGTAATTCATTTAATTTAGTATCTTTTGTAGTTTCTAAATAATATTTTGAGAAACTTTTCTTGAAATTTTTATCTTCTATAGAATCAGTAAGGATCAGAGATGCAACTTCTTCGTAAGTATTATTAGATGTAAGCTCAGTTGCGTCATAACCTCTATATCTAAGGGAAGTGCCTTCTTTACCAACTGTAGAGATTGCTGTTTCTCCTGCAATGACTCCTCTTAAACCAGGTGAATAATCCATCGGTACAATTGTACAGTATTAAGTTTCATAAGGCTAGAAATTTAGCTATACAAACTAATAGTTTGTCACTATTGAGGTTATCATTTTCATATGGCACAAATACATAATTTAGAATCCAAAACTAGATATGGATCTCGATATGTTGCTGGTTTTATAATACTTATTTCAAGTATTTTATTAGCAGGCTGGGTAGGTTTCTTCATATTTTTGCCAGTTAAATCAAGTATGGAAGTTGTAACAACTCTTGAAGAAAAATTTCTTCCAAGAGCTGAAGGTATGGTTCTAAACTTTGTTTCACTGTCTGAGCCATCAACAATCATTACCTCTGATAATCAGATACTAGATGAATTACATGACGGGCTGAACAGAGACCCAATACCTTTATCAGAGGTCCCTTCCTTTGTCATCAATACATTGCTTGCCGCAGAAGATAGTAATTATTACCTTCACGAAGGTGTTGATTTTGTTGCTATTTTAAGTGCCGCTCTTGATAATTTAAGAGGTGTTACTCGTGGTGGTTCGACAATTACTTCTCAAGTTGCAAAACAGTCCTTCGTTGGTGATGAAATTTCAGTAAGAAGAAAAGTTGCTGAAGCAGTTGTAGCAGCTGAGTTAGAGAGAAGGTATACAAAAGATCAAATTTTAGAATATTACATAAATTCAATTTATTGGGGATCTGGAGCATATGGTATACAGTCGGCTGCATATGAATACTTTGGCAAAGATATACGAGATATAACTCTGGATGAAGCAGCAACTTTAGTTGTTATTATTAGGAGCCCTGCTTATTACAATCCTAGAAAATATCCTGAAAGAGTAATTGAAAGAAGAAATGATGTTCTAAACATAATGCTAAAAGAGGGGTTTATTGTAGATATCCAAGCTAGATCAGCCAAGCTTGCCCCACTTAATGTTATTGATTCAGTTCAAATTAATTCTCAAGCAGAGCATGTTGTAGCAGAAGTAAAAAGACAATTATTAAATGATCCGCAATTCGCAGTTCTAGGCAACACAAAGGATGAAAGGAAAAAGAAAATATTTGGTTGTCCGTCTGATGATACTTCATGTACTGGTGGAGGTGGATTAAATGTTTACATAACTTTAAATCTTGAGTTCCAAAAACATGCCAACCAAATTTTAAATAAATGGGTACCTTCAGAAAGTTCTGATGATGAAAGTAATGAACCAAAACCAACTGGAGTAATAACTTTAATTAATAATTTAACCGGTGGTATTGAAGTAATGGCTTCCGGAATTCCCTTTGAAGAAGAACAATATAATCTTGCAACACAGGGAAAAAGAAATCCTGGCTCGGCCTTCAAGCCAATCACTCTTCTAGCAGCTTTAGAGTCTGGATCTAAATTATATAGCTACAGAGATTCACGAAGCCCTGTTGAAATAGATTGTGGTTATCCATGTGCCCCTGACGGAGTAGGGACAAAATGGGTAGTCAGAAATTACGGTACTTCAATAACTGCAGATCGTTATTTAAATAAGATACCTGCACAGGATAGAGCTATTGAACTTCAATGTGTTGGTTATCACATTGAAGACATTAAAAATCTTGACTTTATTAAACAGTTTCCGCTTGTCCCAAATCTTGATGAATTAGAAGATGAAGAAGAAAAACTAATTGAAATTGGTAAGGCATTAAATCAAATCGATGAAGAGGGTAATCCTATTGTTTATCAAGAAGACACAGATAATGTTAATTTTCCGGAGGGTACAGTAGTAATTTCAGATCCTGAATTGATTGAACAACAAGCAAACACAACACAAATTGATATAGAAAGTGAAACTCAGTACATATTTAAACCTTGTAGTGATAAAAGTGAGTACAACAGATCTGTAAAACTATTGGATACTTCTGGAATGATTTCATTAGAAGAAGCTACTCGAAGATCTATTAATACTGTTTTCGCTCAGATGGCTTCTGAGCTAGGAGGTGAAAAGCTTGCTTCTACAGCTAATAGAATTGGTATTGACTCAGAGATTGATCCTGTTATTTCACTAACACTTGGTGCCGGTGCTGTTACGCCTATTGAAATTGCTTCTGCTTATTCCTCATTTGCTACTAATGGCGTGTTAGCGCCAACGTATCTAATAGAACGTATAGAAGACTCTAATGGTGAAGTTTTGTATCAAAATATAGTCTCCCAACGAACTTCTATACCTGATCCTGGAGCTGCTGCAGCTGTGAGAAAAACATTAGAAGTAGCAGCACAATATGGTACTGGAACTAGGGCAGTTCTTGATGACAGGCCTATTGCTGGAAAAACAGGTACTCATCAAGGATTTAGGGAGGCTTGGTTTATTGGATTTATTCCGCAATATACCTCATCTGTATGGATTGGATTTGCAGAAGAACAGCTTCCACTTACAGATGTAGAAATTAATGGTGAAGTAATTAGAAATGTTTCAGGAGGTCGTGTACCAGCTCCTATGTGGAAAGAATTCATGACTAAAGTAGTAGAAGATCTTCCAGTCGTAGAATGGCCAAGTGACCCAAGTGATATACAGAAATATTATGAAATACCCACAGTAACAATCCCAGAACTAACTGGTTTGAATGTACTTATTGCTGAAGAAATTGCTTTTTCAAACTATTTACTACCGAATATAAACCTTATTGATTCAGAAGAAGCACCAGGGCTTGTTTTAAGTCAAAGTATTGAAATTGACGAAGAAGTTCCAGAAGGCACTGTAATTGAGCTTGAAGTTTCTGGACAGAAATTTTCCGCTCCTATACCAAGCATTCCACCATGCCAGTTATTACCTGAAGAAGCTGAGGATCTAATTAAAACTTTCATGAGAGAAAATAATGTTATTTTATTTTTAAAGAAAAATTTTGAATCTAGTGACATTCAGGGGTGTGAAGGAAAAGTAATTGGAACAAATGTATCTCAAGGCGCCACGATGTCAACAGGTGATACTTTGATATTTATTATTGACAATACTGAAGATGATTCTTAACTATTTGCCTCATTAGTTAAAAAGTTAAAATAACCAAGAACTCCAAATCCTGTTCCACCCTCTGGATAAATAGAGTTGTTGGATCTAGACCTTGCAGGTCCCGCAATATCTAAGTGAACCCAGTCCAAATCATCAACAAACTCTTCAAGAAGTAAAGCAGCTGTTATTGCTCCCCCAAATCTTCCACCAGAATTTTTCATATCAGCGATATTAGATTTAATAAGTGATTTATAACTTTGTTCTAATGGGAGTGAATGGTAATTTTCAAACCCATCATTGTTAGAGTTCAAAAAACTTTCTAAGGTTTTTTTGCTATTTGAGAAAACCGCTCCAATCTCAACACCTAGTGCAACATACGCTGCACCAGTAAGCGTTGCAACATCACATATTATGTCTGGCTTGCTCTCACTAGCATAAGCTAATGCATCTGCCATAATCAACCTGCCTTCAGCATCGGTATTCATAACTTCAATGGTTTTACCATTTCTCATATTTAAAACATCACCAGGTCTAATCGCAGTGCCACTAGGCATATTTTCAACTATGGGAGTATAAACTTTTAAACCTATGTCTAAACCTTGTTTTGCTACTAGTGCAATTATTCCCCAAGCAGTTGCAGCACCAGCCATATCCGTTTTCATTGTTTCCATACCAGCAGGAGATTTCAAAGAGAGTCCGCCTGAATCAAACAACACCCCCTTACCTATTAATGAAATCTGCTTTTTGGCTTTTGTGTTGTATTCTCCAACTAAAAATTTTGGAGACCTTTCGGAGCCTTGAGATACTCCAATAACTCCACCCATTTTATTTTCTTTTATCCATTTTTCATCATATGACTTAAAACTAATATTCAATCCATCAATTAATTCTTCAACCTTAGCCTGGAAAAATTCTGGAGATTTAGTTAGTGCAGGAAAATTAACCATATCTCGAACCCAGAATATTGAATTGACTTTATTTTCAATTTCTGCTGAGAATTCACTATTTAAAATATTTATATTAATTTCTGGAGACTTTGTTGATTTGAAATTTTCAAATCTGTAGGTAGACAACATTATTCCTAATTCAATTAGATACATATTTAAATTTTCAGCAACAGCTGTTAATTTCAAATCACAATCATTATTGATTTTTTTACCAATTGATGCTCCTAGATCTACAAAATCATATTCTGATTTGCAACCATCAGTACCAACTACGAGAAAAGATGTATCATCTGTTGAGTTGTAGTTTGACATATAAAACATTTGATTTTTTTTAGCTTCAAATTTATTGGCTTCAAACAAAATACGATTTTCGTCATAATTGTCAATGCTTTCATTGACTTGATCTGTTAATAAAACTTCAATTTTCATTTACTTGATGTCCATTCTTTTTCAAAATCTCTCGCCATCATCCATAATAAGTCAGATAGTCTATTTAGATATATTAAAACAAAAGTGTCTTCGATTTCATTTATTTTTTTCCATGCAACACATTTTCTCTCAGCTCTTCGTGATACAACTCTACACCAATCAAATTTTGAAGAAATACTATTTTCACCAGGTACTACAAAAAAATCTGGAATTCCATTTTTATCAGTTAAATAGTCTATATCTTTTTCAAGGCTTTCTACCATACTGCTTGTAACAAGTGTTTCTGCTGGTTTTAATTTTAATCTGCTCTTTTTCGAAGTTGCGAGCTCTGCTCCAACAACAAACAGTTCTCTTTGAATCCTTAAAACGACTTCCTTAGTCTCAAGAGGTAATTCTTTTTCATATCTGATTAATCCCAAAGCAGCAACGAGTTCATCGACAGATCCATAAGCTTCAGGTGCGATACTGTCTTTGGATACAGCATCACCATATAAAAGCCTGGTTTCACCTTTATCGCCTTTTTTGGTATAAATCTTCATAGCTTAAGAATAGTGTTATAAGGAAAGTATTAGTGTTCCAGAAGCTCCTAATGAAACAATGAGCGACAAGTAACTTAATCCTGTACTGGCCATTACTCCTGTATATGATTTTTCTTGTAAAGATTTAAACGATGCATATGAAAGTATTCCTGCTGAAATAAATAAAAATACTATTACATTATTTAATAATTCATTACCCACTATATTAAAAAATACTGCCGAACTTTCATATATATTTGCAAAGACAGACAATGAGAGAATAAAAGAAAGATACATAGAAAATTTTGCGATGTTTTTCATGCCTTCTCTATTAATCGTAGGATCTACAAGGAACCAATGACCAATCATCATGGATGAAAATACAGCTGATATTAATAAAATTGGAATGAGATTTTTAATATTGTTGAAACCGATGACATTTAATGAAGAAACAGTGAAAGATATAAAAGCAAGCGCTAAATAATAAAATTTTTCATTTCTACTATATGCAATCAAATAAAATGCCAAAAAAAATAACCCTATTTGGGAAAAATTATTAAAAATCAAAAAAATATTTGCTGAAATAATAGCAACAAATAATATACTAAATCCTTTTTTGGGATTAGTAGAACGAACTATATATATCAAAAAAGGTATACAAAGTGTTAAAAAAATGTAGGTGAATTCACTCAATTGCATATGTTATTTACAATAATAGAAGTGTTTAAAAATATAATAAAAAATAATGGTAGTCAAGCTTTAACGTTTTCAATTCTACTCATGTTTTCAATAAGAATTATTTCTAAAGAATCATCACAATTATTTTCTCCAGTATTAGTTTTCTCATTTATTTCATATTTTCTGATGTTTACCATTTCCTTAGAAGCACTCAAAAAATATAAAATAATAGGAATTTACCTTTTTATGACGATTTTTTTTATACCTCCTAATATACTCACAGATTACAAAGGTCTATTGTTTCCTATTACATATCTCTCGCATTTCACTTATCTAGGTTATTTAATTTCATTAGAATTGTTTAATAAGTGGAAAAAAAGTCATGAACTATGAAAAATACACATTGTACCCTAAAATGAAATAATGAAACAGGGTCTTAAGAAAACTACATTCTTTCTTATTGCATTTTTTGCAACTACTTTTCTTATTAATTTACAAAAAGAGCCTGCATTTGCACATAAAGTGCCAAACAGTATTACTTTAAATTGTGCAGATAATGCAGTATCTCCTCTAAATAATTTAAAAGATATTCAAACATTTCTCAGTTGTAATGGCTTTAATCCTGGTCCAATTGATGGACTTGCAGGTTCAAGAACTGACCAAGCAATCAAAAGCTTTCAAAAAACTGTTGGCCTTTCAGCAGATGGTATAGTTGGGCCTGCAACTAAGCAAGCCATGAGAAGCTACAGTTCTGTCTCATTTACATTCCAAGGAAGTGGTTGGGGTCACGGAGTTGGGCTAAGTCAGTATGGAACAAAAGGGTTGACTGAGTTGGGAGCTAGTTTTTGTTCCAACACAAGTTCGTGTAGCTCTAATGAAGTTGTAAGTTACTATTTTCAGGGTACTTCTGTAAAACAGCTATCAGAAATTTCCTTATCTTCACCAGATATATCAACAAATAATAATGCATTATGGGTTGGACTAGCTCGAAATGCTAAATCTATAAACTTAACTACTCTTCCTTCTTCAAGTCCTCCAACCTTATTCATATGTCAAGAGAATCTACCGCAAGTAGCAGGAGTCCAAGCATTTCTATCATCAAGAGGTTTTGACCCAGGTACAGTAGATGGTGCATTTGGTGACAGGACTGCAAATGCTCTTAAAAATTATCAAGCTTCTGTGGGTATAGGGCAATCAGGAACTATAAATGATGAAACTTTAAATAAGATTAAATCGGATGCAACTTCTGATGGGCCATGTGAATCAGATTTTGGTCCATTGAAAATAGCAGGTGGAGCAACTATAAATGTAATTTATTCAAATGGAAATTGCTACTTGACTGGACATCCCTTACTGTCAAAAGTTACAGCATCATGCAATATTGGAATTAGTTGGTCTGACGGTGGACGAATTAGAGTTGGTCCGAGAGAACATAAACATGGAATTTTAAAGTTAAGAAACAAAAATGTATCAAATGGTTTTCATGTGTCACTAGCTGTAAATATTGAAAAGTATTTATATGGCCTAGCTGAAATGCCATCTCATTGGAATGTTAAAGCGCTTGAAGCGCAAGCTTTAGTTGGTAGAAGTTATGCTGTCTTCCAGTATTTAAAGCAAAACATTCCCTCAGAAAAAACTGATACTGATGCTGGATTATCGAGCTCAAGAAAAAGTTATTGTTGGTGCCATATAGGCTCAACAGCGTCTAGTCAATATTACTATGGGTATCTAAAGGAAATTGCTGGACCTAACTGGGTGCAAGCAGTTAACAATACCTCAGGAAAAGTTATTACATATGACGGTGGATATACTCAAAGTACTGTTGTTCAAGCATTTTATTCATCATCAACTGGTGGAAAAACAAATGATAATGTAGTCGGATTTGGCTCAGCTACCCCCTGGCCATATTTAAAAACAGTCGATGACCCATGGTCAGTGGACAACAGAGTTGGAAACCCTAAAGCTGCATGGTCATACGACTTCAGCTCTTATCAGCTATCCAAAAATATCCTTTGTGGAGACACTCCGTGCTTTGATGCAATCACAGATATTTATGTATCTTCTGTTTCTGAGTCTGGCGCTGCTTTACAGGTCACAATGAAAGGTTTTAAAAATGGCTCAGCTAAAACTGTAACCAAGTCCGGTAGAAATATTAAATCCCAATTAGGATTCACTTCTCATTATTTCAAAACTTCAAGTCAGTCAGATATTTCGAATTTAAGTATTGGACCAATTACTGCAAATAGTACTACAACAACTGCTGTTGAAAGTTCATCAAGCTCAACAGGTGATGCTCCACAATATGCAACTTCTTCAAGTGGTCTGAACTACCTATCAAAAGCAGGCCTTTTGAATGTTTGTAGTGAAACCTCCAGCGCCTGTCAAGCAAAAACAATTTCAAGAGAAGAAGCTGCTGCGGTTGTAACTGTCGTTGGTGGGGTCCCTCTCGATGCACCAAATGCATATAGTGATGATGATCAAAGTATTTACCAACAAGCAACAAATGCTTTGCCTTATTATGGAATGCAAGTTTGTTTTGGTAGCCCATTTCAGATTCAACCATCTGAAACTGTTTCCAGAGATGAACTTGCTTGTTTGCTTGTTAAGTCCATAAAAGCTGGAACGACTGAAAATCTTAGCGGCGCAATTGATAAGTATTCTGATGAAGGTGCAAGTAAATGGACAAATGAAATAAACGTACTTGCAGCAAATGATGTAATACCAGCATGTAGTGACTTAAGCGAAAAATTCTGTCCGAGTCGAAAAATAACTATCGGAGAAGTTTCATATATTGTAAATAAATTAGTTGAGAAGTCACTCGTTCCTACATCAGTTTTTGAGGCTAATCCATTCCAGGCAGGCTGGTCAGCAAATGGCGGTGAAGTAACTGAAGCATCATCAACAGCTGTCTCCAATCCTAATGCAGGTAATGATGCGTGTATACCCCAAGACAATAGGTCTCTAGTTATCAATTCGACTTTAGACATCCAGCAATTTCTTTCTAACAATGGGTTTAATCCTGGACCAATTGATGGTCAATCTGGTCCAAAAACTAAAAACGCAATTATTTCCTTCCAAAAAGAAAATGGACTTTTAGCAGATGGAATAGCTGGAAATAAAACCAAAGCTGCAATGAGAGCTTACACAGGTTGTAAAAGTGAAAATTCTTGCATAGCACGAGATAATAGGTCTGCAAAACTTGACTCTATTGAAGATATTCAAACCTATTTAGCAAATAACGGCTTTAACCCAGGAATTATTGATGGACAAATGGGATCCTATACCAGAGAGGCAATTAAAGCTTTCCAAAGAAAAGTTGGATTAATTCCTGATGGAGTCGCTGGGACAAGAACTAAATCAGAAATGAAATCTTATACAGGCTGTTAGCCAAGATAGGTTCTTATTTTTTCCCCAATAGATTCAGCATTAACCTTAAAAAACTCTGCTAAATCTTTTTCTGGTGCAGATTTGCCAAATATCTGAACGCTAAAGGATTCGGTTATATCACCAATATAATCTAACCATCCAGTAGCTTTACCTAACTCAAGAGTAAAGGTGAATTTATTGTTATTTAATGACTCAGATACTGCAGGAGTTAATTTATTTAGTATTGGAACGCTTACAACTTGAACTGAAAATTCTTTAAGCGTTTCTTTTATTTCTAATGCTAAATTAACTTCGGAGCCTGATGCAAAAATAGTTAAATCTTCACCTTTGGAAATTATAAAACCACCATTTATAAAATCTGAATAATCGACATCGTAATCTAAAAATTTTAAATTTTGTCTTGTCAGCGATAGGGCTTTAGGATTTTTTGTATTAGAAAATAAATACTTATATGCATGAATTATTTCAACACTATTAGAAGGCCTAATAACATCTAGTCCAGGAATTAGCCTCAAAGACATAAGGTGTTCTACTGGCTGATGTGTTGGGCCATCTTCTCCAAGATATATTGAATCATGGGTAAAAATATATGCAGAATTTAAATTCATCAATGAAGCTAGCCTGATACTTGGACGCATGTAGTCTGAAAAAACTAAAAAAGTTGAACCAAAAGAAAATAAATTACTGTGAAGACTTATTCCATTAACTACTGCCGCCATACTGTGTTCTCTAATTCCAAACTCTATATTTTGTCCACGTTTATTTTCGCTTGTATATGATTCTTCACTAATAATTTGTTTAGTTGATGCTGCGAGATCAGCTGACCCGCCTAAAACAAATTTATTTTCTAAGCCAATTAACTTCATATAATTACCGCCAGTAACACGTGTAGCTGCTTCTTGAATTTCAAAACTTTTTGGAAAACTTAACTCATTTTTTTCAAATTGCTCCCATAATTTTTTAAATGAGCCATCATTTTTTAATTTATTATCTAAGTTTGATTTCCATTTTTCAAAAGATTTGTCATCCTCAAGCCTCTTTTCTGCAAAATAATTATAGATATCATCACTGTGATCAAAAGGGTCTCCTTCCCAACCAATTTCATCAAAAAATAATTCCATTTCTTCATTTCCTAGAGGAGCACCGTGTATAGAACTGGTATTTTGTTTATTTGGTGCAAATTTTCCGATTGTGCTTTTTGCAATAATTAAGGAAGGTTTGTTTGTTTCTTTTTTTGATAAATCTATAGCATTTTTAATTTCAATTTCGTTATGCCCATCAACTTCTAAAACTTGCCATCCAAAAGATTCGAATTTCTTCTTTTGATCCGTAATGGATACTTTATCAACATTGCCATCTATAGAAATATTGTTGTCATCAAATATATAAATCAGTTTTCCTAATTTCCATACACCTGCCAATTCTGCAGCTTCAAATGAAATTCCTTCCATCAAATCTCCGTCTGAGACTATTCCGTATACATAATGATCAATAATGTCTTTACCTAAAACTTCCGACAAATAGGACTCTGCCAAAGCAAGTCCAACTCCTGTAGCAAATCCTTGTCCAAGGGGCCCTGTAGTTATATCAATACCTAATGAAGTGTCAACTTCTGGATGTCCAGCTGTTTTTGAATCAAGTTGTCTAAATTGCTTAATATCGTCTATAGAAATATCAAAATTATTGAAATGAAGCAAGCTATAAAGCAACATCGAACCATGGCCAGCACTTAAAACAAATCTGTCCCTATTGATCCAATCAGGTTGTTTATTTGAAACTTTTAAAACATTTTTAAATAAAACTGTACCTACTTCCGCCATACCCATAGGCATTCCTGGATGTCCAGAATTTGCTTTTTCAACAGCAGCTGCAGATATTACTCGAATAGACTTTGTTACTTTATCAAACATTGCTTTAAGTATATAAGAATCTATACAGACGCAAAGGAATCTTTTGCGTGGTAAGAAGATCTAACTAAAGGACCAGCCTCCACATGCGGTATTCCAAAAGACTCTCCTATAAGTTTATAATGTTCAAATTCTTCTTCAGGTGCGTATCTATCTATTGGGCGATGTTTTGCAGTAGGACGCAAATACTGCCCAATAGTCACAATATCAACATCTAGTTTTGAAATATCTTTTAATACAGATATTACTTCTTCCTTACTCTCCCCCATACCAACAATTAAACCTGTTTTTGTTTTTCCTTCAAACCCCTGAGATTTTACATAATGCAATAAAGATAAGGATCTTCCATAAGATGCAGATGTTCGTATCTCTCTTTGCAGCCTTGGTACTGTTTCAAGATTATGATTGATTACTTCTGGTGAGGCTTCAATTATATTGTTAATTGCTGCTCTATCACCTTTAAAATCTGGTATCAAAACTTCTACATCACAACCATTATTAAATTTTTTGACTTCTCTTATTGTTTCTGCAAAAAATAAAGAACCACCATCGTTTAAATCATCTCTATTAACTGAAGTGATTACAGCATGTGAAAGTCCCATAGTATTAACACTTTCGGCTACTCTTTTTGGTTCTTCCCAATCTAAACTTCCAGGCTTTCCAGTTTTTACATCACAAAACCCACAAGCCCTAGTACAAACATCACCCATAATCATAAATGTTGCAGTTCCCATAGACCAACATTCATATATATTAGGACATGAAGCCTCTTCACAAACTGTATTTAGCTTTTTTTCATTTATTAGGTTTTTTAAAGATCTGTAATCATTACCTAAATTAGCTTTAACCTTCATCCATTCAGGTCTTTTAGGCTCATTCTGTAAAACTCCTTTAATAGTTATTGGAATTCCTTTACTTGCCGGTTTAAAAACTCCCTCAGCAACCATTTTGTCAATGTTGAATTCTTTTTTTGATTTAAGTTGTTTAGGTGTAAATTGTGAAAATTGCTCGTCAATTTCTTTATATTTAAATAACTTTGAGAAATTTTTAGACACTATATGTGAAACTTCCTCAAAAGAAACTTCATTATTATAGTTTTGAATTGCGGTAATATTTTCTAACTCATTTCCACAAGGATTTATGAGCTGGAACCCTTCTAATTTATCAAAAATATTTAATGAAAAACCATGATACGTTGTCCACTTACTAACTTTTACCCCTATTGAAGCAATCTTTCCTTTTTCAGTCCAAACCCCGGTGTCATCTTCTTTAGTAAATGAATCTATAGATAATTCTTTTAGAGAATCGATTAAAGTGTTCTCAATCAATCTCACAAATGGAACAACTTTTTTTGGATCTTCAAGTCTGATAATTGGATATCCAATCAATTGACCTTCTCCGTGAAAAGTAATATCTCCACCTCTGTCCGTCTCGAAATATTCTATTTTCATTTCTTCTAAATAATCTAGTGAAACAAGTAAATTGCCTTCGTTTGATGTTCTTCCAGATGTGATTACATTGTCATGTTCAAGTAATAAAAGGTAGTCGTCATTTTCTAAGTTGTTTGATACAGATTTGTGTAAACCTAGTTGTAAATCATAAGCTTCAGAATATGGAAGTTTACCAAGCCACCTTATATTTAATTTTCTCAAACTAGTTTAATTCCTGTGACCAGTCAGAGTTTTCTAATTTTTCTCTTATAGAATTTAAGAACAATAATGCAACTGAACCGTCAAAAGCTCTGTGATCCCATGTCAAACTTAACATTCCAGTATGCCTAATAGCTATAGAATCAGTGCCATCCTGTGCTTCAATAACTACTGGTCTTTTTTTAACTGACTCAGTAGACAATATTGCTACGTTTGGCTGATTAATTATTGGAGAAGTTAAGAATGAATTGAATGAACCATTGTTAGAGATGGTAAATGTACTTCCAGAAACATCATGCAAATCATAAGATCCTTCTCTTAGCTTTGATGATGTATCTGATATTTTTCTTGCTAAACCTTTCAAGCTAAATGAATCTGCTTCACGAAGAGTTCCGACTAATAAGCCCTCTTGATTGAGGTCAACAGCTATACCTAAATTAATATTGCTGTGAAAACTGTGGATATTTTTATCAAGATCGAATGAACTATTTACAACGGGATACTCTCTTAAAGCATATATTGTAGCTAGAGATATAAAAGGTAGATAAGTTAAAGAAAAACCATTCTCTTCTTTAAATGATTTTTTGTGCTTGCTTCTTAGTATTTCAACATTTTCATAGTCAACTTCGACAGAAGTCATTACATGAGCAGAAGTCTGTTTTGACATAACCATATTCTCAGCAATTCTTCTTCTTAATCTAGAAATTTCACCACTTGAAGGTTCGGCTGATTGTACTTGCTTCTCTTTTTGTTGGCTTGGTGCTTCTTTTGGTTTTTGAACAGTCTGACTTTCAGAAGTTATAAAACTCTCAATATCTTTCCTTGTAATCCTTCCACCTGATCCAGTACCGGTAACTTGCTCAAGATCTACATTGTTTTCAGTTGCTAATTTTCTAACAACAGGTGATAACTTTAAATTAGTACTTTTAACAACTGGAGAAGATTTGACTTCTTCAACTTCCACTTCAACAACTTCCTTGACTGGCTCGCTGACAGTTTCTACTTCGTCCGATGTTTTTTCACTGACAGAGCTACCACTTGAATCTCCATCAAGTTCCAATAGAGATGCTCCAACTTCAACAGTCTCACCTTCTTCAACTAGAAGAGATGTGACCTGACCAGTAAATGGAGATGGGACTTCAGTATCAACTTTATCAGTTGATATTTCTAGAATAGGATCATCTTCTTTTACCTCATCACCAACTTGAACTAGCCAGCGAAGTATTGTTCCTTCAGTTACCGTTTCACCCAACTGGGGCATAGTTACAATTTGACTCATGGTTTTATTGTAATTCTTTTATAGCTTTTATGACTTTTTCAGCACTCGGTATGAAAGCATCTTCAAGCACAGGAGCAAAAGGAATATGAGTATTTGGAGGTGTAACTTTGACAATTGGATTGTCTAAGTTCCAAAAACCTTTTTCAGCTACCATAGATGAAATTTCAGATGCCACTGATGAGAAAGGAACATCCTCTTGTAAAATGCACAAATTTGATGTTTTTTCAACAGATTGAAGAATAATTTCTTCATCAAGTGGAACAATTGTTCTAATGTCAACAATCTCAACGGAAATGCCTTCCTCTTCTAATTCTTGAGCAGATTGTTCTGCTACTGAAACCATTCCTGACCATGTAACAATTGTTACGTCTGAGCCTTCTTTGACTATTTTTCCCTTACCAATTTCAACTTCATATAGTCCAAGTGGCACATCCATTTTTATGTCAGGTTTTCTATATAGTTTTTTATGCTCTAAATACATAACTGGGTTTGGATCATTCACAGCAGCTACCAAAAGTCCTTTTGCATCATATGGATTAGATGGAGCAACTACCTTAATTCCAGGATGATGAGCTAACAATGATTCAGGACTTATTGAGTGAAATGGACCAGACCTTGTACCTGCTCCTGTTGGACCCCTGACAACCATAGGGACAGCTTTTCCAGCTTTCCAATGATATTTTGCTGCTTCGGTTGTTATCTGATCAAGTGCTGGATATACAAAATCATAAAACTGTAACTCAACTATCGGCTTTTTACCTGCTAAAGCTGCTCCAACTGCTGCTCCAGTAAATCCGCCCTCTGAAATTGATGTATCTATAACTCTGAACGGTCCATATTTATCAAAAAGACCTTTTGTTGCTTTAAACGCACCTTCAAAAACTCCAATATCTTCACCCATCATAAAAACGTTTTCATCATTTTCCATCAACTCATCTAGTCCGTTAGTAATTGCTTCAATGTAGTTCATTGTTTTTTTATTATCTTCACTATTTTCAATTTTTGGAGTAGTTCTTAATGCAAAAATATCTGCTTCCTCATTTTTTGGATCAGGATCATCTTGATTTTTTGCCCATTCTAAAGTATCTTTTATTTCGGTTTCTAACTCATCTGTTAAATTTACAAAATGTTCAGTTGTGAATAATCCTTCCTCTAACAATGCATTCTCAAATCTTGCAATGGGATCTCTTTTCATCCAAAAATCTCTTACTTCATCATTTACGTATTCAGCTGGATCATGTCCTGCGTGACCATAATGACGAAAGGTGACTAATTCAATTAATGAAGGTCCGTTACCATTCCTAGCTTCTTCACACGAATCATGAATTGCATCTATTACTTCATATATGTCATTTCCATCAATAATCTTTGCTGGAATTCCATACCCAGCAGCTCGATCAGCTACATTAGGTGTACCGAATTCAGTATCATTTGGTGATGAGTAAGCAAACTGATTATTTTGAACTGTAAAAACTATAGGTAGATTAAGCACAGCTGCCATATTTACACTTTCATGCCAAGTACCTGTTGCAGTAGCTCCTTCACCACAGTTTGCAACTGCAACGACTCCAGAACCACTTTGTTGAGATGCTAAAGCCCAACCAACTGCTACAGGTGCTGAGTCAGGGAGCGGAGAAACAACCATCAAAGTACCTTTATCAACAACACCAAAGTGACTATTTCCATCTCGTCCTTTAGAAGGACCATCGTTTTTTCCAAAGAAATTTAATGCAATTTCCCTAAGAGTTACCCCTTTTTTAATTTGAACACCAAGATCTCTGTGTGTTCCGCCAAATATATCTTTTGAATCCATACCAGCAGCAATACCCGCCATACATGCTTCTTGGCCAATTCCTGGATAAACTGCGCCACTTAACTGTCCACCTTTGTACATTTTTAACAATCTATCCTCTAATAATCTTTGTGTTTTCATAGATTTATAAATATCCCACAAAACTTCTTTTGAAAGTGTTGCTGAATAGCCTTGCCTAGTTATTTTTTCAATTTGCATATTAATGTAACCCCCTACCACTTAAACTCATTAATGATTCACCAATTGCTTCACTCAAAGTTGGATGTGCATGTATAAATTCTGATGCTTCATCTGGAAGCGCTTCCCAGCCAACCATATACATTAATTCATGTATCATTTCACCAGCTGCTGGTCCACATACACTTGCTCCTACTATAGGACCGTTTTCTTCTGAGTAAACCTTTACTAATCCCTGATTTTGATTTTGAATCATGGCTCTACCTATACCAGCAAAGCCATGTTGGGATTGATTAATTTTCATTCCAAGCTCTTTTGCTTTTTCAGAGTTTACACCTACTTCAGCAAGTTCTGGCCTTGTGTAAACAACATAAGGTATAGCGTTGTAATTAACCGCCTTATTCTCACCTGTAGCAATATGAGTTATAGAACTTACTGCTTCTGCAAAAGCAACGTGGGCTAATTGTGGAGTGCCCTCAACAATATCACCAAGTGCATAAATATTTTCTATCTCAGTTTGTAAAGTTTCTAGATTAGTTTGCACAAATCCTTTATTAACTTTTACACCCACTTCTTCAAGTCCAATGTTTTGGGTTAGTGGCTCTCTTCCTACAGCAACTAAAACACAGTCAAAGTTATCACTTTCTCCGTCAGAAAAGCTAACTTTTTTATCAGTAATTGATTCAACAGATGTGCCTAATTTAAAATTTACTCCTCTTTTAGATAGTTGTTTTCTTAATTCACCAGATGTTCTTTTATCTAAGCCAGGTAATATTTCACTGGCTAGTTCAACAACTACAACATCAGAATCTAAGTCATTTAACAGGCTTGCAAATTCGCAACCAATAGCACCTGCTCCTATGACACAGACTTTCTTTGGTGGTTTCTCCCAATTCAATGCTGTGTCTGAAGTGATAGTAAACTCATTATCAATTTCAATACTTGGTAGAGATCTAGGTTTTGAACCAGTTGCAAGAAGTATAAAGTCTGATTCAATTACTATTTCTTCGCCATCAGCTTTTTTAACAAAGACATTATTTTTGTCTTTTATTGAGCCCCAGCCTTCAATTACATTTACTTTTTTTGAGTTAAGTAACATGCCAATTCCACCAACAAGCTTATTGACAATTTCATATCTTTTTTCAGCTGTTTTAGCCCAGTTAATAGATTTCTCATTAACATCTATTCCAAATTCACTCGAGGTTTCAATTTCGTGATTTAGTTCAGCAACATGAAGCCAGTATTTTGCTGGTATACAACCTCTGTTTAAACAAGTTCCGCCGAGAGTGTCTGATTCAATAAGGGTGGTTTCTAAATCAAAATTGCTTGCGTAAAGTGCAGCAGCATATCCTGCCGGCCCTCCGCCAATAATGGTCAATTTTTTCAAATTACCTCTTTCTAGATAGGGTTTCTATCCAATCGAGATAATAACTACACTTTTACAAGGGGTTCCCAAGAAAAATGATAATAGTTATCGTCACACTTAAATTTACTAAAGTTTGAACAAAGTTCAAAATTAGGATTGTTTTATATTTAAGTAGAATGTAACTATGCAGACAAGACATTTAATAATTGCTTCTCTTTTGACAGGTTTATTGATACTTGCAGCATTTGGTGCTTGGCTATTAACTTTTTAGAATTGAAAAACTTTAATCTACAACACGGCATAATACATATCCCAATGGAGCTTCCGTGGAGCTCTCCTGGTTTTGTAAATGTTTATTTTATTGAAGAAAAAGATGGGTATGTGATGATTGATTGTGGAGTTAATGGAAGTGAATATCAAGAATTACTAGAAACCAAAATGAAGT
Organism: uncultured Candidatus Actinomarina sp.; assembly: GCA_902593475.1. Lineage (GTDB taxonomy): Bacteria > Actinomycetota > Acidimicrobiia > Actinomarinales > Actinomarinaceae > Actinomarina. The sequence goes on along the minus strand of CACJIM010000008.1, from coordinate 25,045 downwards.
CATTTGGTTTGTCATATGAAAATATAAAACTATTAATTGGTACACATATGCACTCTGACCATATAGGTTTATCTTCAACACTTAGAGAAAAAGATATACCATTTGCGTTATATAAAAATTCAGTGGAATTTATAGAAGGTTATAACGACTGGTCAATTAGGTTTAAAAAACTTAAAGAATATGCAAAAAAAGAAGGTGCTCCTAAAAGTTTCTTAGATGATATTGACCAAATAGAAACCCCAACTTATGCAGGAAAAATATCAAAACCAGACGTTTTACTTGAAGAAGGAAATATAAAAAATGTAAATAGAAATATTGAAATTATATTTACCCCTGGTCACGATAGAACAGAAATCTCAATTCTTGATAATCCATCTCAAATATTATTTTCTGGTGATCATATCCTTCCAAAAATAACTCCATTTATTCCTTTAGAAGATGCTGGAGATGATATGTTAGAAAAATACACCTCATCACTTGATAAAGTATACAACTTAGAACAAAAATTAATTGCTCCTGGTCATGGTGCTTTAATTGAAAAACCTTATTCACGTATTGAACAAATGCAACTTCATCACAAAAAAAGATCTGATAAAATCATCAATCTCATCGGGAACTCAAAATTTTCCGGCTGGGAGATTGTAAATTTACTTTTTCCAAGGAAACTTGATGAATTAAACCTAAGGCTTGCATTTCAAGAAACTATGGCTCATTTAATTTATTTAGAAAACAAAGGTTTAATTAAACACGTCTTAAATTCAGACATAAATTACTGGGAGAAAATTAGGCAGGTTTAAAACCTCTATTTTTTGCTTCATCAATATTATCTGGTGAAAATGACTGAATAAGATTTAATTTGATGTAGTCAACTTTATTAGTCAAAGTCGTTAATTTCTCAAATTGTTCTTCGTTGTCACAATCGTAAACTTTCATATTTTTTCTATATCCGACAAATCTAGAATTTTCGAATCTATCTAATCTTTTCAATTTAAAGGTTAAGTAGTTCTGCTATTTTATCTCTTGCTAATTTAGGAGTTCCTAATAAGAGTGAATCTGACTTAGCTTTTTTAAAATATAAATGTGCTGGATGTTCCCAGGTAAATCCAATACCACCATGAACTTGAATATTGTCACCAGCAATTTTATTAAAAACTTCAGAACAATATGATTTGGCAAGCATTGAACTCATTTCAGTCTCTACATCGTCTGAATAATCAACTCTAACTGCACTATAAGCTACAGATTTTGCACTTTCCAAATGCATAAGCATGTTGGCGCATATATGTTGAATAGCTTGAAAAGAACCAATTGGTCTTCCAAATTGTATCCTCTCCTTTGCATACAGGGTAGACATATCTAAACATGCCTGAGATGCACCTACTTGCTCCATCGCTAAGTAGCCAAGTGCAATATTTTTAACTTTATTCCATTCAGATAACTCAGCATCTAATTCAATTAAAACCGCATCACTATCTAATGCAACATCAGACATTTCAACTTCACACATTGGTCGTGTTTGATCAAGAGAAGTGGTTTCTTTAATTGTTACTCCTTCAGAGCCAGAAGAAACTAAAACAAATTTATATCCGTCTTCATGTTTTGCTAAAACAGCAATGTAATCAGAAACATCTCCAAACATAACGTATTTTTTGTTTCCACTAAGAATATAACCTGAATCAGTAGTAGTTAGCTGTGTGTTTAAGGTGTCTTGATCAATTTCGTATTTATCACTTTCATATACAGCAAATGTACCAATTTTTTCACCACTTATAATTTCAGGTAATAACTCGTCTTTTTTTTCCTTTTTTGAATTCATTAAGATGTGTTTGAAAACTACACCTGAGCTAAAAATTGGAATTATTGGCATATAGTAACCAAGAACCTCAGAAAGTATGGCTGTATCAGTATTAGAAAAACCAAGTCCACCATCTTCCTCAGGAACATCTAAGGCCAACCAACCTTGCTCGATAACTAGATCCCAAACTTTTTTATCGATTCTGCAGTTTTCATCAACTTTCTGGATTGTTTCAAGAAGGTCTATATTTTCTTTTAAAAGTTTATTTGAATTTTCTTTAATTTCGTTTTGAAGTTCACTTAATGTAAATTGCATTATCTAATTGTAATTTTTATTTTTTATTTCGCTAATCATATTTAACTTGTTTCAAATCATAATTAACATAGATGTTATGTTAGAAATTAAAAATTTACACGCAGAAGTTGATGGTACTGAAATTTTAAAGGGTGTTGACTTAAAAATTAACCCTGGTGAAGTACATGCAATTATGGGGCCTAATGGTTCTGGTAAATCTACCTTGGCAAATGTAGTTATGGGTAATCCAGTTTATGAGGTTACTGAAGGATCTGTAATATTTGAAGGTGAGGATATCACTGAAGAACCAGTAGATAACAGAGCAAAATTAGGAATGTTTCTTGCATTTCAATATCCGGAATCAATTCCAGGAGTCACAATAGTAAATATGCTCAAAACTGCATTAACTAATATTGAAGAAACTGAATATACGACACTTGAACTTAGATTAAAAGTTGCCGAAGCTATGGAACAGTTAGGCTTGTCTGCAGATTTCGCTGATAGGTACTTAAATGAAGGTTTTTCAGGTGGAGAAAGAAAAAGGAATGAAATTCTGCAACTAGCAGTGTTGAAACCTAAGCTTGCAGTTTTAGATGAAACCGATTCAGGATTGGATGTAGATGGATTAAAAGTTGTTGGTGAAGGTGTAAGTAAATTGAAAACTGATGATAAAGGATATTTAGTCGTAACACACTATCAGAGACTTTTGGAATATATAAGACCTGATTTTGTACATGTTTTTGTTGATGGAGCAATTGTTGAATCTGGTGGTGTAGAGTTGTCTGAAAAACTTGAAAAAGAGGGGTACGAGTCATACTTATGATAAAAGTAAGTGATTTAAAAAAAGATTTTCCAATATTCGATAGAGAAATAAATGGAAAAAGGCTTACTTATCTAGACTCTGGTGCAACTTCACAAAAACCAAATTCAGTAATCAATGAAATGACAAATGTTTATACAAACATGAATGCAAACGTTCATAGAGGAACATATGTGCTATCTTCTGAAACCACTGCTAAGTATGAAGAAGTAAGAAATAAATTAAAAAACTTCATAAATGCATACTCTTCAGATGAAATAATTTTTGCAAAAGGATGTACTGAGGGATTTAATTTCTTAGCTAATTCGATTTGTAAAGATTTAAATGCAGGAGATGAAATAATACTTTCAGAAATTGAGCATCATGCGAATATAATTCCATGGCAAATGGCTGCTGCAAAATACAATTTGAAAATTAATTATATAAATGTGTCCGAATCATTTGAATTAGATTTTGATCATCTTGAAAGCCTTTTAAATAAAAACACAAAAGTTGTATCAATAGTAGGTGAATCAAATATATCAGGAATGCTGCCTGACATTAAAAAAATAAATTCCCTTGTAAAAGATAAAACTGATGCAGTTTACATTGTTGATGGCGCTCAACTTGTTCCTCATAGAAAAATTGATGTACAAGATCTTGGGATAGATTTTCTGTGTGTTTCAGGTCATAAAATGCTCGGACCAACTGGTATTGGAGTAGTTTGGGGTCGAAAAGAGCTTCTAGAAAATTTAGATCCTGTTTATGGAGGTGGCGATATGATTGAAGAAGTTTTTTACGATACAGCTACTTGGGCTCCGATTCCTCATAAATTTGAAGCTGGTACACCTCCATATGTTGAGGCAATAGGCCTTGGAGCAGCAGTTGATTATTTATTCAACCTAGATATGAATAATGTTCAAAAACATTCTGATGATCTTCGAGAATATGCAAAGAATAAATTAGGAAACATAGATGGTTTAAATATTATCCATACAAACTCTAAACTAGCTGGCTGTACTTTTGCAATGAGTGTAGATGGCGTCCATGCAACAGATATCTCCTTAATGCTAGACACTTTTGGTGTAGCAGTAAGAGCAGGACATCATTGTGTTCAGCCATTTCATAGAAAATTAAACCTTGATGCTACATTTAGAGCTACAGGCTATATCTATAATGATGAAGAAGATTTTGATATCTTATCCAATGCTATAGAAGAAAGCATAAAATTATTAACTTAAAATGAGCATTCAAGAAAAAGTTGAAGAGTATAAAAAAACTCTAGCATTATTTCCAAACCCACAAGAAAAATATCAATACTTAATTGAACAAGCCAAGAAAAGTGAAGATTTCCCAACAGAATTAAGAATTGATGAATTTAAAGTAAATGGGTGTCAGAGTCAAGTCTGGCTAGTACCAGAAGAAAAAGAAAATAAATTATATTTCAAAAGTGACTCAGATGCATTGATAGCAAAGGGACTTGTAACGTTAATTGCATCAATCTATTCTGACGAAGCGCCAAAAGATATTGTAAATTCAGAAATTGATCTAATGGAAGAATTTGAGTTAGGTGTAATCTTGAGTCCTGCTAGAAGAAATGGTGCCTTTAGTATGTTAAAGACCATAAAGGAATTTTCTCAAAAATTAGCTAATTGAACCTTCCCACCAATTTTCGTGTGGAAAAAAAATCCAGACCGGTTCAGAGTCTTTTGCTAAATCTCTTGTGTAATAATGTGGCTCAAAATCACATTCGTTATTCCACCACAAAGCTGAAAAACGAACATCGCAATCATGGTTTATATTATCCTTAATATAATTTGATAATCGCTCAAAAGTCTCACCACTGTCACATATATCATCAACAATTAAAACTTTTGAATCATTGGATTTCGGAAGATAATTTTCCCAATGTGGAAAGTCCCTAGTTGAAGCATGTACTGGTTTAAAAGGTATATTGAGTTTATGAGATATCATTACTCCAGGAATCAATCCTCCTCTACTAATGCCAACAATTACATCTGGTTTAAATCCATCTGCTTCAATTTTTGCACAAATTAAATTTGTGTCATCAATTTGCTGTTCCCAGGTATAAATTAATTTTTCCATTTTCGTAAGTGCTAATTTTATCAAAGAATAAAAAGTGCAGAGAAAATATTTAATTATTTTTTACCTTCAAAATAAAAGACGTAGCTTGAGCATGTTCTATACTAATCGTATGAAAAGGAGGTAAGGATGCGAAGAAGTTGGGCGGTAGGCCTGCTTATTATCAGTATTCTTGCTATGGCCTGCGGGGGAGCCGCAGACGTAGATGATTACAAAGCTGCATTTGTGTATGTAGGTCCAGCAGACGATGGTGGCTGGTCACAAGCACATGATGTAGGTAGACAATATCTTGTAGAACAAACTGGAATCGAAACAGCTTATACGGAGCTTGTTCCAGAAGATGCTACAGAATTCAGAACAGTTGCTGAAGCTTATATTGAACAAGGTTACAATATAATTTTTGGAACAACTTTCGGTTATTTAGATGCAATGGCTGAAATGGCAGAGGAATATCCTGATGTCATTTTCTTACATTGTTCCGGTTATCTTAAAAATGATACAAACTTTGGAAATTATTTCGGAAAAATGTATCAACCAAGATATCTTTCTGGCTTAGCGGCAGGTGCAATGACAGAATCAAACAAAATAGGTTATGTCGCTGCGTTCCCTATACCTGAAGTTATCAGAGGCATTAATGCTTTTGCTACAGGTGTTAAAGAAGTAAATCCAGACGCAACTGTTGAAGTTGTTTGGACATTTACTTGGTTTGGCCCTGAAGCTGAAACACAAGCTGCAAATGCTTTGCTTGAAACTGGAGTTGATGTACTTGCACAACACCAAGATTCACCATCGACAGGTATCGCGGCAGAAGCTGCTGGTGCTAAATGGATTTCTTACAATACTGCATATGGACAAGATGCTGCTCCTGGAGCCTTCGTAACAGCGCCTGTCTGGGACTGGGGTCCGTACTATGTTGAAGTAGTTGAGTCTATTGTAAATGATAAGTTTGTCGCAGAAGCATACTGGGGTGGTATGGATACAGGATTAGTCTCTTTATATGAGCTTTCCTCTGATGTCCCATCTGATACTGCTAGTTTAATCTCTCAAAGAACTGACGAGATAATTGGTGGTTCATTTGATCCTCCTATTGTGGAAGATGAATTTATCGATAATGTTATTGGTACTGTAAATCCATAACATGTTTTTTATTAAGCACTCCGGCAATGCTGGAGTGCTTAATTACTTTTATATATGAGTTCTCCAATTCTTGAAGTAAAAGGTGTTTCTAAAACTTTTGGAAACGTCAAAGCACTTGATAGTGTAGATTTCTTCCTGCAAAAAGGTATCGTACACGGACTACTGGGTGAAAATGGTGCTGGTAAATCTTCTTTAATGAATGTTTTATCTGGAATTTACTTACCAGAAAGTGGAACTATTAAAATTAAAAACCAAAATATTCAAAAAATGAACCCCGATATTGCATCTTCTTTTGGGGTTGGAATGGTACATCAAGAATTTAGACTTATAGATAGTTTCACAATAAAAGATAATCTTACTCTTTCTAAAGCAAATATATTTTCTGATAATTTTGAAGAAGCATACGAAAAATATTCAGAAATATTTACTTTGAATTCGAGTTATCTAACTCCTATTAGTGAACTTTCTGTTGGTGAAAAACAAAAAGTAGAGATAATGAAATTAATTTTTAAAAATAGTGAAATTATGCTTCTTGATGAACCTACTGCAGTTCTGACTCCTCAGGAAACATTACAGCTTAAAGAATCTTTGGATAAACTTTCTCAGGAAGATGATAAAACCATTGTTTTAATTACTCATAAATTAAAAGAGATAAAAGATTTTACTGAAAGAATATTTGTAATGAAAAACGGAAAAATGGTTGCAAAAAATTTAGAAACTGAAAAAGTAACTGATCAGGAACTTATTGAATTGATGATGGGTGAGGTTAAAACTTCTAATTTCAAAAAAGATAACAAGAAGGGTGACATCAAATTAGAAGTAAAAGACATTTCACTTACAAACAGTGAACAATTTAAATCACTTGACGATATTTCTTTTACAATTCAAGCAGGAGAGATTCTGGGTGTTGCTGGTGTATCTGGTAACGGCCAGGTAGAGCTAGCAAATGTTATTTGTGGAATTGAAAAAGAATTTCAAGGAAGAGTTTTAATTAATTCTCAAGATGTTTCAAAAAAAGGTGTTAAATCTAGAAAAAAGCTAAGCCTTTCTTATATTCCTGAAAATAGACTTGGTGTGGGTTTAGCTCCGGGTGTGTCAGTTTTAGATAATTCCGCTATAAAAGAATATTTTAAGGCAAGCTACGGTCCTCATTTATCAAAAGGGAAAATGCTAGGTTATTTAAATGATCTAATCAAGCAGTTTGCGATTAAGGCACCTGATGTAAAAGCAGAAATATCTACTCTTTCAGGTGGAAATATGCAAAAACTTTTAATGGGTCGAGAATTAATTTCAAACCCTGAAGTAATTGTTGCGGCCCAGCCAACTAGAGGATTGGATGTTAGTGCAGTTGATGCAATTCATAAATTGATAATTAATCAAAGAGACAAAGGTTCAGCTGTTCTGTTGATTTCAGAGGATCTTGATGAGCTTTTTAAACTTAGTGACAGGATTATTGTTCTTTACGAAGGCAAAGTAGTAAAAGAAGTTGGAATCGATTCAGCAACAATTGAGACCATAGGCTATGCAATGGCTGGTATAAATGAATAAATATATTCTTTCTAAAAAACTTTACAGAAATGAACTAGCAACTTTTTATTCTTTCTTAATAGGCTTTTTGATTGCTCTTGCTGTGGGATCTTTAATATTATTTATTCAGGAAAAAAATCCCTTCGATGTTTTCTCCTTAATGCTTAAATTATCTATTGGCAGCGTAAATAGTCTCAGCAACTCACTAAATAAGGCGATACCTCTTATATTGGCTGGACTAGGTATCTCAATAATTAACTCTGTAAAGCTCTGGAACATTGGAGCTGAAGGTCAAATTTTCATGGGAGCTATTGCTCTAAATTTTGTTTACATAAATACTTCAATAAATAATTCGCAAATATATATTTTGCTACTGTTAGTTTCTGGATTTTTAGGAGGTGCTTTTTGTATTTTCTTCCCTGCAATTACAAAAGTTTTATTTGGAGTGAATGAAATTATTACAACTCTTCTTACGAATTATATTGTCTTTGGGCTAACTATTTATTTAATAAATGGTGCTTGGAAAGATCCTGCTTCTTTAAATTTTCCTGCAGCAGCCTATGTAAGTGAGTCAGTTTATTTACCGACTGTTTTGGGAAAATTAAGCTCTGGATTTTTAATTTGTATACTTTTCACTCTCATAGCTTATTACATTAAAGACAAGTCAGTATTTGGATATGAAATGAGAATAGCTGGTGGATCAGAATTGACTGCCATTTATGCTGGAATTAGTGCAAAACAAAAAGCATTTTTTGCAATGTTAATTGGTGGTGGTTTTGCTGGGCTAGCTGGAGCAATCGAATTATTAAGCCAGACACACAGAGTATCAACTGGAATTTCTCAGGGATTTGGTTATACAGCTATTATTGTTGCAGCAATAACTGGAATGAGACCTATTGGTATATTCTTAGTAGGTTGTTTGTTTGGAGCTTTAACTATCGGAGGCTCTGTAATACAAACTATCGGTGTAAGTTCATATATTGCTGAGATAATTCAGGCAACTACTCTTTTTGGTGCTTTGGTAGCTCAATTCTTTTTTTCATATGAAATTTTAAAAAAGGATGAAAATGATTGATGTACAGTTAATGGGTTTACTAAATGCTACATTGCAAGCTGCAACTTTGTTGTTTATTGCTGCTTTAGGAGAACTTATTACTGAAAAATCTGGAATTTTAAATCTAGGGGTAGAGGGAATGATTTCAGTTGGAGCTGTTTCAGGTTTCATTACAGCAATTAATACGGAAAGTTTGTTTCTAGCAGTAATTGTTGGTGTTCTAAGTGCATCAGCATTTTCATCAATTCATGCTTTCGTAACTGTTGTCCTAAAACAAGATCAAACAGTGTCTGGATTAATTTTAACTATCCTTGGACTTTCTCTTTCTTCTTTGATTGGAAAACCATATGTTGGAAAAAAATTAGAAGTCAAACTTGAAAGCCTTATTGATATTGCAGAGCCATCAAATATTTTTCAAGTATTGCTCAGTCAAAATCTTATCTTTTATATAGCTATTTTGCTTATGATTTTTACCGCTTATATTTTAAAGAAAACAATGTTCGGAAGAAGAATCGAAGCAATAGGTGAGGATTTGAAATCTGCAGATTCTATGGGGCTAAAAATTGCAAAAACACAATTTATAGCAACTTGTGTGGGTGGAGCTTTTGCTGGTCTTTCTGGTGTCTATCTTACTCTAAGCTATGTTCCATATTGGACCGATGGTATGACCTCTGGACGTGGATGGATTGCATTGGCATTAGTAATATTCGGAGGATGGAAACCATATAGAACTGCGTTTGGAGCTTTACTATTTGGTTTTCTTGAGGCACTTGGTCCACGTTTACAAACATATGGATTTGAAATGAGTCCATACATTGTCAAAATTACACCCTACATAATTACTATCCTTGTATTAGTTTTCTTAACAATTATAAAAAATGGAAATACTGGTGCTCCAAAAAATATTGGTATTCCATTCTTTAGAGAAAATAGGTAAATCAAATTCTTTAAATTAATTTTTTGGTAGTATTAATACGACTTTAATTGACACCTGTGAGTGTCGGAAGGAAATGTCTTGGAAATAGATAAATTAATTTATCGTCTTAGTAAAGAAATTACTGAATCTGAATTTATCAATCCTCTTTTACTTGGAATCCCAAGAAGAGGCGATTTAATTGCAAAAAGAATTTCGAAAAACCTTGATCAGCTAAATTACGCACATGATATTGATACTGTTGATTATTTACCATTTAGAGATGATTTAGAAGAAGAAATTGAGAAAACCAAATTAGATATAAATCCGCAAGAAAGAGATGTTATTTTGATTGATGATGTCATTTATACAGGAAGAACTTTAAGAGCTTCAATAGAGGCCGTTGTTCATACAGGCAGGCCAAGATTAATATCCCTTCTTTGCTTGATTGACAGAGGCCATAGAGAACTACCCATTAGTCCGAAATTCATTGGAAAAAATATACCTACTAATGAAGAAGAATATGTTTCAGTATTTCTTAAAGAATTAGATGATGTTGATAAGGTTGAGGTCACATAGCATATGAATCATCTTCTAGATTTTCAAAATGTAGAAAAAGAAAATTTGGAAAAGATTATTAATTCAATTTTAAAACTTAATATACAAAAATTAAAAAAAATTGATTCTTTTACCCTTTTACAATTTAATGAAAGCTCAACAAGAACTAGGCTTTCATTTTCAATTGCTGCTCAGAAATTGGGGATCAATGTAGTAGAGTCACAAGACTCGATTTCAGCTAAAGAAAAAGGTGAAAGCTTGATTCACGAATTGGAAACCTTTAAATCAATGGGAATAGAAGCATTAGTAATAAGGACAAAAGAAAATAATTTAGAAGAATATAAAAATTTTAATGAAATTTCAGTTATCAGTGGAGGATTTGGTAATACTTCTCATCCAACACAAGCATTAGTTGATGTTGCAACTCTAACAAAATTAAATAAATTTTCCTATGAAGTACCAGTGACTTATGTTGGTGACCTCAAACACTCTAGAGTATTTTCCTCTGGCAGAGAACTATTGACCAAATTAGGATTTAAGGTTGGTGTTTTCTCTAATGAAGAACTTCTTCCTAGTAATTTAGATAATTTATGTGTTTTTAATTCTTGGGAAGAAGTAGTTGAAAATTCAGGATCTGTTGAATTATTAAGAGTTCAAAAAGAACGCATTGAAAATATAGAAGGTTTTGATTTTAATAATTACAAAAAAAACTTTCAATTAACCAATGAGATACTTGAAAACACTTCTGATGACTTTGTTGTCTTGCATCCGATGCCGATAAATATTGGAATAGAAATAGACGACAATGCAGCAAAAAGTAAAAAATTTATATACCAAGAGCAACTAAAAATGGCAATTCCTGCAAGGGTTGCAAGCTATCAATATGTTTTTGGAGCAATATGATTGAACTGCCATCATTTATTGATCTTCATACCCATACACGTTATCCCGATAAAAATAATTTCCCTTTTTTAGAAATTGAAAAAGCAGCACTAAACGGTGGGTACTCAGAAGTTTTAGCTATGGCAAATTCTGAAATAACAATTGATTCAATAGAAAATCTTAAACTTGCGAGGTCTATTGATAAAAAGTTAGACATAAAAGTTCATCGAGTTGGAGCATTGTCAAAAAACCTTGATGGAAAAGAACTTGTAAATTTTAATGAATTTGTTGACGAAGGAGTAACAATTTTTTCAGATGATGGAAAAACACTTATTGATGATGATCTTTCGGAAATTGCTTTTAAAAAAATTGCTCAATTAAATGCTGCAATTTTTCAACATTGTGAAAAAAACTGTCACACAAACCCTGGTGATATAGCACCTCCTCACAATACTTCGGAATTAATCACTATTCATGAAAATGAAGAGTTTGAAATTGTAAAAAGAGATTTAGATTTAGTAAATAAATATAAAACAAGATACCATGTTCAACATGTTTCTTCTAAAAAGAGTGTTGAACTAATTAAAGATGCAAAAGAAAATGACCTTCCAGTAACTGCCGAAGTAACCCCTCATCACTTATTAAAAAATAACCTAGATATAAATATGAATGACGGAAGCCTCAAAATGTATCCACCATTAAGATCAGAAGAAGATAGGCAAGCATTAATTAATGGCCTAAAAAATGGAATTATCGATGTAATTGCTACTGATCATGCGCCCCATCCAAAAGAAACTAAAGAAGTAAGTTTCAAGAAATCTGCAAGAGGCGTAGTTGGGTTAGAGTCAGCATTTGTTGTTTTATTTTCTTCAAATTTATTTAGCTTGGAAGAATTAACAAGATTTATGTCAATAAACCCAATGAATATTCTGGTTAGTCTTGGATATGATAGTTCAAACACTAAAAAGAATTGCTGGACTAAAAATGATAGTACTTTTATTACAAAATCATTCTACAAAAATTCAGCCTTTGAAAACTTCCAAGTAAATATTCAGAAAGAACTAAATCATGTATAAAAAAACTTTGCTTGTCAATCAAAATGGAGATGAGTTTATAGGATGGTCCGATAACGAATTTAACCCTACAACTGGTGAACTAATATTTAACACAGCAATGACAGGTTTTGTTGAGATACTCAGTGACCCCTCCTATATAAATCAAATAATTACGTTTACTTCTTCTCATGTTGGAAATTATGGAATGTCACAAGATGATTATGAGTCTAATGAACCAAAAATTGAAGCTGCTATAGGTAATTCATTTACATATGATCCATCATCTTGGAGATCAGAAAAATCTGTAACTTCCTGGTTAAAAGAATATGAAATACCCTTTAGTGGTGGTTTTGATGTCAGGTCAATAACAAAACATCTTAGAGACTGTGGGTCCAGTATGTTTGCAATGGGGCAAGAGATTGATAAAGACTCACTTATTAATTTAGTTATGAATGCTAGGGACATAATTGGTGATAATTCAGCACTAACCGCTGGTAGTTTGAATTTGGGTGATGATACAGTTGGTAAAGTTGGAATTTTAGATCTTGGAGCTAAACAAAGTATTGTAAATGTATTAAAAAAGTTAAATTTTCAAACTGTAGCAATTTCTCCAAAAGAATCAGCAGAAAATATACTTTCAATGAATCTAAAAGGTATTTTAATATCTAATGGCCCTGGAGATCCAAGATCTCTTGAAGGTGTAATTGATACTGTTCAAAAACTGATTGGTAATATTCCTATATTTGGAATCTGTTTAGGTCATCAAATTTTAAGCCTTGCGTGTGGTCTGAATGTTAAAAAACTAGAATTTGGACATCATGGCTCTAATCACCCAGTAGAAATTAAAGGAATCAAGAAAGCATTGATTACTGCTCAGAATCATGGATTTGCTGTAGATGATTTTGAAGCTGATCTTGTGCATGAAAAATTTGGAAGAATTGAAAGTTACGCAAGTAATTTAAATGATGGAAGTAATGAAGGTATTAGTATCTGGGAGTCAATGGCTTATTCAGTACAATTTCATCCAGAATCTGGTCCAGGCACATCTGATGGACTGCAAATTTTTGACCCCTTTGTCAAACTTATGGAAAGTAACTATGCCAAAAAATAAAGATATAAATAGCATATTAATAATTGGATCAGGTCCAATTGTAATTGGGCAAGCATGTGAGTTTGATTACTCAGGATCACAGGCTGCAAAAGCTCTTAAACAGGAAGGTTATAGAGTAATACTTGTTAATTCAAATCCAGCAACTATTATGACTGATCCTGAAATGGCAGACGCTACATATATTGAACCACTAACTGTAAATTATTTGAAAAAGATAATTGAGATTGAACAACCTGATGCTGTCTTACCTACATTAGGTGGACAAACAGCACTTAATTTATCAATGGAATTAGAAAATGACAATGTATTCGACAAAAATGAAATTTTACTTTTGGGTGCTTCAGCAAAATCTATAGAGATTGCAGAAAATAGGTGGCTATTTAAAAGCGCTATGGAAAGTGCAGGAATCAAAACATTACAAGCTGAGTATGTTAAATCTATCGAAGAGGGTGTCGCTGCAAGTGAAGATATAGGATTTCCATTAATGCTTAGGCCTTCATTTATTTTAGGTGGAGGTGGCACAAGTCTTGTTGAAAGCAAACAAGACTTAGAAAAAAAATTAAAAGATGCATTTAAAGCATCTCCAACACAAGAAGTTCTAATAGAAGAATCTGTTTATGGATGGAAAGAGTATGAACTTGAGGTAATGAGAGACAGTGATGGAAACGGTGTTATCGTCTGTGGAATTGAAAATTTTGATCCAATGGGCGTTCATACTGGAGATTCCATTACAGTTGCCCCAATTCAAACCTTGTCTGACAAAGAATATCAAATTATGAGAGACGAAGCTCTACTTTGTTTAGACACAATTGGGATTGCAACTGGTGGCAGCAATGTTCAATTTGCAGTTAATCCAGAAAATGGTGATAGAAGAATTATAGAAATGAATCCTCGAGTCTCGAGATCTTCAGCATTGGCATCTAAAGCAACTGGGTTTCCTATTGCAAAATTTGCAGCATTATTAGCTGTGGGTTACAACCTTACAGAATTAAAAAATGATATTACTGGTTCAACACCAGCAAGTTTTGAACCAGTTCAGGACTATGTTGTGGTTAAGATTCCAAGATTTGATTTTCCAAAATTCCCCTCAACAGATGACGTTTTAGGAACGTCTATGCAAAGTGTTGGTGAGGTTATGTCGATAGCTTCAACTTTCACAGAAAGCTTAACTAAAGCAATCAGATCACTTGAAATAGGTAAAACGGGAATAAGAAATATTGATAACCGATTTATAAACCTGCCAAAAAACCAGCTTCAAGAAGAAATTAAAACACCAAGACCTAGAAGAATTTTTGCGATTCTAGAAGCTATCAGAAGAAACTGGCCAATCGAAGATATAGCTTCATTGTCAAAAGTAGATTTGTGGTTTTTAAGAGAGATTGAAAAAAGTTTTAATGTAAACCCAGAGTCAACTCCTGTATCAATTTTAAAAATGCTTGGTTGGACTGATGAAGATGTAGATTCTAAAGAAATAAAGGATGACCTTGAAAATAAGAGAGCTTATAAACTTGTAGACACTTGTTCTGCAGAATTTTTATCAAAAACTCCATATTTGTACTCCACTTTTGGGACGTCAGACGATGACAGCGCATCAAAGAACAAAAAAGTCGTAGTCATAGGTTCGGGACCAAACAGAATCGGACAGGGAATAGAGTTTGATTATTGCTGTGTTCATGGAGTTGAGTCATTAAAAGAAAATAATTATGAAGCTATTATGATTAACTCAAACCCAGAAACTGTTTCTACAGATTATGACACTGCCGACAAATTGTATTTTGAACCACTTTCTTGGGATGAAGTTAAAGCAGTGTTAGCAAGAGAAAACCCAGATTCAGTAATTATTCAACTTGGAGGACAAACTCCCCTAAAGCTTGCGGATAAAATCTCTTCAGCTGGTTATAAAATTGCAGGATCGTCTCTAGATGTCATAGATGCAACTGAGGATAGAGATTTATTTCAAAAGCTTTGTTTATCTTTAAATATTGATCAACCAAAATCAAAAATATCATTCAATGAGGATGAGTTAATCAGTGCAGTAAAAGAAATTACTTATCCTGTGCTATTAAGACCAAGCTATGTTTTGGGAGGTAGAGCTATGCGTGTTGTTAAAAATGATGATGAGTTAAAAAACTATCTATCAATATTGGCAACTGCAGATGATGATGGAAATCCTTTTAGTTCTGGGCCACTACTTGTTGATCAGTTTCTAACCGAAACCATCGAAATAGATGTTGATTTAATTTCGGATGGAAAAGATGTCTTTATTGCAGGAATTTTAGAGCATTTGGAACCTGCAGGAGTTCATAGTGGAGATTCTACTGCTGTTCTTCCACCATTTAGTATTACGGAAAGCATGATAAAGGAAATTGAAGACAAGAGTACGACCCTTGCAAAAGCCCTTGGTGTAAAAGGGTTATTAAATATTCAATTTGCTATTAAAGATGATACATTATTTATTCTTGAGGCAAATCCAAGAGCTTCAAGAACTATGCCTTTTGTGTCAAAAGTAACGGGAAACCAAATAATCAAAGCTGGCACCCTTTTAATGCTTGGACATAGTTTGGATTCAATCAAAAAAACTACCAATTATTTGAATAGTACAACAAATAAAGTAGCTATTAAAAAAGCTATTTTTCCTTGGTCAAGATTTCCAGCTGAAGATACAATGCTTGGCCCTGAAATGAAAGCAACCGGAGAAGTATTGGGAATTGGAAGAAGTTTTGGAGTTGCTTTAAATAAAGCTTATGCAGCTGCAGGAGTTGAAATAAATGAAAATGAAAAAGGAATTTTTGTGTCTCTTAGCGATCAAGAAAAACCTAATTTTATAAAAATTGTAAAAACTTATTCCGACTTAGGATTCAAAATTTATTCAACATACGGAACAGGAGAATACTTAAAAAATAGCGAAATTAACTCAACTATTGTTGGAAGGGCTGATGAGACCTTTCCAACTTCTTTGACTATTCTTCAAGATAAACTAATTTCACTTGTTATCAATACACCAACATTTGCAAATGAATATACAGATGGATGGAAAATTAGGAGACTCTCTCATGAAACTGGAGTTGCAGTAGTCTCATCTGTCAGAGAAGCTGAAGCTTTTTTAAAGGCATTTTTAGAAACTACAAAATCTTTTGAAGACATGGAGGCAATACAAAATGTCAGTTAAACCAATATTCTTTGCATTAGATGGTAAATCATTATCTGAATTTGAATTTGAACTAAAGATATTAAAAGATCATATATACGGAGTAAAAGTAGGCCTTGAACTCTTTGTTTCTGAAGGGCCATCTGTTGTAGAAAAGTTAAAAAAACAAGGATGGCAAGTTTTTTTAGACCTAAAACTTCATGATATACCAAATACTATTAAGGAAGCTACAAGAAGTGCAGCAAACCTTGGAGCAGATTTTTTAACAATTCATATTGCTTCTACTAGCGATGCCTTAATTGAAGCATCAAACACTAAAGGCAACACTCTACAAATTCTTGGTGTTAGCAGTGCATTAACCAGTAGGGCTATGACTAACTCAGTAAGTGAAGAAGTGAACAAAGAGTTTAAAGAAGCAAAGGAATGTGGTGTTGACGGAGTAATTTGTCCAGCTTCAGAAATATCTAAAACAAAAGAGATATTTGATTTAATTGTAACTCCTGGAATACGTCTTAAAAATGATGACAAAAATGACCAAAAAAATGTTGCAACACCTAATTTTGCAATCAATGAAGGTGCAAAATATATAGTTATGGGAAGATCTATAAGAAATAATCTCGACTACATTATCAATGATTTAGAGTTATGAAAACATTTATTGCAGCACCATTTGGAAATTATATTAAAACATCAAACACAATCTCCGTTACTGGAAGCTGGACTATAGAAAAACGTAAAGGTCGTATAAAGCAAATTGTAAAAACACTGAGATACACCAAAAGAGGGTGGGTTAACAAAATAGGCTTAAGAAATCCGGGATTTGAACATGGTATAAAAAATCATAAAAAAAATGAGGTATTTTCAATAGCTGGAATTGAGGAAGATGATTGGAAAATTTTTGCTGAATTGATTCCTAGTGATACAAATCTAGAAGTAAATATGTCATGCCCAAATATTGAAAGCCACTTTACTTCAGGAATTGAAAAATTCAGTTATGAGTCTCGCCAGTGGTATATTGGAAAGATTTCTCCATTAACAACTTTTGATGAGTTAGAAAAATATATAAATGAATTTAACTTTAAACAAATCCATGCTTGTAATACTTTGCCTATTGAAAAAGGTGGTTTAAGTGGAAAAGAACTTATCCCATATACTTCTAAATTTATTGAGCATATAAAGCAGTACTATCCTCATATTGAGATTATTGCTGGTGGAGGAATATCTGAAAAAAAAGATATTGAGCATTATATTGAGTTAGGCGCAGATCACATAAGTCTTGGAACTGTATGTTTCAATCCAGTAAAATTAGGAAGGTTATTATGAATTTATTTATTAGAGAAGATTTTATTTCACACGCAGGATTGCCATTGACTTGGAAGGTCGAATGTGATGCGTTAAGTGAGGGTGATTACGAAGCGCTTGCAAAAATAGTAAGCGAAAAAATTAAATTTAAAGATGTTGTTGGTATACCTCGTGGAGGTATTCCTTTTGAAAATGCCCTTAAACAGTACGCATCTAATGACGAAAATGATCCGATGTTAATTTGTGACGATGTATATACAACTGGTACATCAATGAGAGAGGTTTATCAAGAGGGTGCAATTGGTATTGTGGTTTTTGCAAGGAATGAGATTACAGATGATTGGATTAAGGCAATTTGGCAAATGTCAATCTAGTCTTCAAATTTACTAATTCTCCTTAGATATCTCTCTTCTTTAATTAACATAGCGTCTAAAAAACTTTCAACAATATTTATAACATTTTCCTCATTTATATTATTTGCACCTAAACATAGAACATTTACATCATTGTGTTCAACACTTTGTATTGCAGTGTCTTTATCAATTACATTTGCAGCTCTTATTCCTTTGATTTTATTAGCAGCAATTGACATACCTACACCGCTTCCACAAATCAATAATCCTCTAGAGGATTCATTATTGAGTACAAAATCACAAACTTCTTTTGCAAAGTCTGGAAAGTCGCAACTCTCTTCATTATTAGTTCCAAAATCTTTTATGTTAATTTCTCTTTTAAGGTTGTTAACAATATAATTTTTTAATTTGTATCCAGCATGGTCAGATGCAATTGCTAAATTTTGAATCATTAAATTAATTTTTCTATATTTAAAAGCTCATCAATTTCTTCACTTGAGATCAAGTTTTTCTCAAGTAAAACTTCTTTAATAGTTTTGTTTTGTGACATTGCTTCTTTAGCAACTTCAGCAGATTTGTCATAACCAATTACAGGTACAAGAGCAGTGACTAAAATTGAATTTTTTTGAATATTTTCATCAAGCTTTTCTGTATTTGCTTCTAAATCATTAATTAATTTTTTTTCAAATACATCGGTACTAGTAGTCAAAAGCTCAATACTTTCAAGTAGATTGTGTGCCATAACAGGTAACATTGTATTCAATTCAAAGTTCCCATTTGATGAAGAAAAGGTAATTGTGTTGTCATTTCCTATTACTTGTGCAGAAACTTGCATAACCATTTCAGGTATTACAGGATTAACTTTTCCAGGCATGATTGAAGAGCCAGGCTGCAATGCAGGAATAACTAGCTCATTGAGTCCAGAGACAGGTCCACTACCCATCCACCTAATATCATTTGCAATTTTAAACATAGATACAGCAAATGCTTTTAAGCAACCTGACAAATGAACAACTTCTTCTCTAGATCCCTGGCGAGTAAAATGGTTTTCTACTTCAACAAAATTAATACCTAATGATTTTGAAATCTCTTTTGCAACATCTTTACCAAAATTATCTGGTGCATTGATTCCTGTACCAACTGCTGTACCACCAATAGCCAATTTACTGGCATTTATTAGTGATGATTTAATATCTTCTAGTCTCTCTGATAAAAGTGCTGAATATCCGCTAAATTCTTGTCCAAGGGAAACAGGCGTTGCATCCATTAAATGAGTGCGACCATTTTTGTATACTTTTTCCCATTTTTTAGCTTTATCTTCGAGCGATTTAATTAAACTTTCAACTGCTGGAATCAAATTTTGAACGATTTCTGTTACAGCTGCGACATTAGTAGCTGTTGGAATTACATCATTTGATGACTGACTCATGTTTACGTGGTCATTTGGATGAATATTTTCACTTGAACTTTCTGAAGCAATTTTTGAAATTATTTCATTAGCATTCATGTTTGTTGAGGTGCCTGATCCAGTTTGAAATATATCCACAACAAAATCTTTATCATGATCACCATTAATTACCTGTTGCGCTGCATCAATAATTGAATCTGCAAAATTTTTATCTAATAATTTATTATTTTGATTTACTTTTGCACAAGCTTTTTTAATCTCACCTAAAGCTTTAATAAACGATCTAGAAAATCTAAGGTTTGAAATTGGAAAATTGTCAACTGCTCTTGCAGTAGAGGCTCCATATTTAGCATCTATTGGAACTTGAAACTCTCCCATTGAGTCTTTTTCAGTTCTAAATTGTTCTGTCATTTACTGTTCCTAGTATTGAGTGTATCCACCAGAATCGACTTCTTCAATAAGTTCTTTAGTTCCTGTTTTTGCAATTTCACCATTTACTACAATATGCACCTTGTCTACATCTAAGTAGTTTAAAATCCTACTGTAGTGAGTAACAATAAGGTATGCCGTGGTGTTATTTCTATTTTCATTAATCAGCTCGGCAACAGATTTTATAGCATCAATATCTAGTCCTGAATCTATTTCATCTAGTAACGCGACTTTTGGATTTTTAAGTGTTAATTGAAAAAGCTCACACCTCTTTTTTTCACCGCCAGATAAATCTACATTTACTTCACGATCAAGAAATTCTTTTAATTTAAAACCCTCAGCAAGGCTAGTAATTTCATCATCAGATAAGTCTGGATTTATAATTTTAGAAAATTCGAGAAGCGTTACTCCAGGTAGTCCAACGGGATATTGAAAAGACTGAAAAACTCCCATTTCTGATCTTTCGTTTTGTTGTTTTTTACTTATTTCTTCTTCATCAATAAAAATTGAACCTTCACTTTTATAATCTTTATTTCCCATTACAACATGACATAATGTTGATTTTCCTGAACCATTAGGACCCATTACCGCATGGAGTTCACCAGGTTTAATTTCTAAATCAACTCCCTTGAGGATTTCTACTTCACCTATTGATGCTTTTAAGTTTTCAATCTTGAGCATTAGTATCCATTTCTACATATATATAACCATCAATTATTTCAGTTTCATAGGTATTAACACTTTTTGTTGCAGGTAATGTAACTGCTTCACCAGTTTTTAAATCAAACTCAGCACCGTGAAGAGGGCATTCAACTTTGCAATCATATACTTCCCCTTCAGATAAACTGGCTTCAGCATGAGAACACATATCATCAATGGCAAAAAATTTCCCTTCACAATTAAATAAAGCAATCTGCTGAGTATCAGTTTCAAATAAAGCCGATGAGTTTTCAGCAATATCTGCACATTTTATTGTTTTTAATTTTTCCATTTAGTTACTTTCAATTATGTTCATATATTTTTTTTCAATAATTTTAGAAACTTTATCATGAATTACTTCCCACTCAGAATTATTTATTACTTCATTAAAAAAGCCTTTGATAAGTAATTTATCTGCATCAACTTTTTCAACACCTCTAGCCATAACATAGTGATAAACATTTTCTTCAATTGGACCTACTGAAGAACCATGACTGCAGATTACATCATCACACAATATTTCTAGATTGGGTACAGATTGAGCAGTAGCTTCTTCGCTGAGTAGTATATTTCTGTTTTCTTGATGAGATTCTGTTTTTTCTGCTCCCTCAGCTATGTGTATTGTTCCAGTAAATATTGAGCTACTTTCATCACCTAATACACCTTTTGTAATCATATTTGATGATGTATTTTTTCCAAGGTGATTTACAAATACTCTGTTGTCGTGAATTTGCTTTTCTTCACCAAAATAAATTCCATCTAAACTAAATTCTGAACCATTGCCTAAAAGATCTATATCCATTCTTGAACGAGAGAATCCTGCTCCTGTGCTTATATTGTGAATAGTTAAATTAGAGTCTCTTTCAAGCTGGGCATATATTGAATTTACAATATTGATTTCTTTTGTTGAAGTTACAGAAAGTATTATTTCTAAATTTGAATTATCGTTTAAGAAAATTTCAATAATTGGATAAATGTTTCCAATAACTAATTCATCAAAATTTAAATATAATTTTCCAGATTTGTTCTTTTCTACACTAATTCCGATGTAAGGAATAGCGTTATCATCTGATTGGAAATTTACAGTAAAATATTGTTCGATATCTCCTTTTACATTCAATTGAAAACCACCCGTTACTTTTTCAAATTGTTCAATATTAAATTTATCAAACGGTCTTTTAATTGACTCTTTGATTAGCGGTTTTTTGATTTCATTGATGTCTGTAATTTCAATATGATTATGCTCTGAATTTATTTCATAAGTAAAACAATTTGAATCAATATCAAAGGTTTTAGAAGCCTTTATATCAGTGGCTTCGCCAATTTCAATGTCATTAAGTTCGAATAATTTTTTTCCAAGATACTTCCAGTCCTCATCTTTAGCAGTAATGTTTTCGAAATCTTTTGATGAAAGTGACTTTAATTTTTTTTCAAATAATTTATTGTTCAATTTTTACCTATTCATTAACCAACGGCGCCAGCTTCAATCATGTTTAATTCAATCAGTTGATTAAATTCCATGGCATACTCCATTGGTAACGTTTTAGTAAATTCTTCTACAAACCCTGCAACGATCATTGAAGTTGCTTCAGATTCAGAAAGACCTCTGCTCATAAGATAAAACAGTTGATCTTCTCCTACTTTTGAAACTGTTGCCTCGTGACCTATGACTGCTGATGCTTCTTCGATTTCCATATAAGGATAAGTATCTGATCTTGATTCATCATCAAGAATCAAAGCATCACATCTTACAAAACTTTTTGCTGTTTCTGAACCGTCTTCAACTCTGACTAATCCTCTGTAAGCACCTCTTCCACCACCTTTAGAAACCGATTTTGATGTAATCAAAGAGGTTGTATCTGGAGCAAGATGAACCATTTTTGCTCCTGTATCTTGATGTTGGCCAGAATTTGCAAAAGCTACAGATAAGACTTCACCATGCGCACCTGGTTCCATTAAATAAACAGAAGGATACTTGACCGTTAAACCTGAACCAAGATTTGCATCAATCCATTCCATTGTTGCATTTCCATAAGCCTGCGCTCTTTTTGTAACCAAGTTATAAACATCATTTGACCAGTTTTGAATTGTTGTGTATCTACATGTCCCAGATGCTTTCACAACTATTTCTACAACTGCGGAATGTAAAGCATCCGTTGTATAAACAGGTGCTGAACAACCTTCAATATAATGTACAGAAGCGCCTTCATCGACAAGAATTAATGTTCTCTCAAATTGACCCATATTTTCTGCATTAATTCTAAAATATGCCTGCAAAGGATCTTCTACATGTACACCTTTTGGAACATAAATGAATGATCCACCTGACCAAACGGCTGAATTTAGTGCAGCAAATTTATTGTCACCTGGAGGTATTACCGTTCCAAAATATTCTTTAACTAATTCCGGATACTCTCTGACTGCTGTATCCATATCGCAAAATAATACACCTAATTTTTCTAAATCTTCTCTATTTTTGTGATAAACAACTTCGCTCTCATATTGTGCCGTAACTCCAGCAAGATATGTTCTTTCAGCCTCAGGAATACCAAGTTTTTCATAAGTTTGTTTTATTTCTTCTGGTACTTCATCCCATGAGTCTGCTTGATCTTCAGTAGGTTTTATGTAGTAATAAATATCATCAAAATCTAATTGACTTAATTTTTCCTTTGCAACCCATTCAGGCATAGGTTTGTCAAGAAATCTTTTGTATGCTTTAAGTCTGAAATCTAGCATCCATTCAGGTTCTTCCTTAATTTCAGACATCTTACGAATAATGTCTTCATTTAAACCTTTTTCAGGTTTGAATACATTTTTTTCAGGATCAGACCACCCAAGCGAATACTTACCTAAATCTATATCAACGTTTGCCATACTTTTATATTAATAATGTGCTGATTCAATCATAAAAAGTATTGATTTAATTTATTTTCTTAATTAGTTATTATTTTTTATATGCCTGCAATTTTTATAAACCCAAATACTGAAGAACACATAAATTTATTGAATCGTCTAAAAGAACAGAATCAAGATTTAAGAGTTTTTATATCAGACAAAATTGAAAAAGAGTTTATAGAAAAATTACCTGGAAAAAAAGCAATAGGCGATATTTACGATGATTCACATATATACACAGCCTCTGAAGGAGCATTTTGTGGAATATTTTACGAAGGATCAGAAAATTCTTTAAGAGAAGTATTTATAAAGTCAATTAAACAGTCATCATTAAAAAGAATTTTATGGATATCTAATCAGAAAGAATCGGATGAAATCACAGTATTAGACAACTTAACTTATATTTTTTGTAACAAAGATTCAAATTATGAAGATACTGTTTTGGAGTTAGAAGAAATTGATGAAGTAACTGATAAATTTATCGATTTATCTTAAAAAACTTTGAACTTAGATTACTAGATTGTAAAGTTGTAAAATTCTCTTATGAAGAAAAATTCATTTTTTAAATCTGGTTCCGGAGCTCGAAAAGCATTTGTTTCTAACTTCCAAGATAAAACAGAATTAAAAGAATTCACAGACGCAAACAATAAATCAAAAATAATTGACGAAATTTTTCACAAAAGCTCTGAAAATATGGAGGAGCTTGAAGATAATTCTGTTAGCCTCACAGTCACATCCCCTCCTTATAACATTGGTAAGGATAGCGACCTAGATTTAACTGATGATGAGTACTGGTCAATGATGGAAAATATTTTTAAAGAAACATATAGAGTTACTGAATCCGGGGGGAGACTTGTTGTAAATGTTGCTAATTTAGGTAGGAAACCTTATATTCCTTTTTCAAAATATTTCACAGAGCTTTTAATTGAGACTGGTTTTATTATGCGTGGTGAAATCATATGGCAAAAGTCCAAAGGAGCTAATGCTAATTTTGCCTGGGGTAGCTGGCTATCGGCATCCAACCCAGTTATTAGAGATATTCACGAGTATTGTTTAGTATTTTCAAAAGATTCACTTAAAAAATCTACCCAGGGTGAATCTTCTCTTGAAAAAGAAGAGTTTATGGAATCCACACTTTCTATATGGAATATAAATCCAGCGAGAGCAAAGAAAATAGGTCATCCTGCTCCATTTCCAATAGAACTACCACAAAAATTTATAAATCTATACACATACAAAAATGATTTAATTCTTGATCCTTTCCTAGGAAGCGGAACAACAGCTATAGCAGCAAAGTTATTGGAACGAAATTTTGTTGGTTATGAAATTGAAGAAAAGTACATTGAAATAGCTAAAAATAGATTAAAAAAAGAAGTTAATTAACTAAATTCCAGGCTGAAAATAATTGTTGATAAATTTCATTATTAGCAAGTAAAGTTTCATGATTGTCAAAACCTACTAATTTGCCTTCACTCATTACAAGTATCTTTTCTGCGTTTAAAATAGTTTCCAGTCTATGAGCAATAACAACAGATGTTTGATAATCAAGCAATGTATCAGTTGCGTCAAGAATGGAACTTTCA
>CACJIM010000007.1 GCA_902593475.1 uncultured Candidatus Actinomarina sp. | reverse complement strand
TTTGCTTTTTGCAGTGAAAATAAATCGAAATTAAAATTTAAATATGGAAATCTACCTAGTTGATGGTACTTACGAGCTATTCAGGGCACATTTTGGTTATCCAAGCAGGAAAACAAAACAGGGAAAAGAAGTAGGTGCATTAAAAGGATACATAAACCACTTACAATCCTTAAGAAAAAAATATGAATATATAGGTGTTGCATTCGATTCAAAGGTGGAATCTTTTAGAAATGAAATTTATAACGAATACAAATCTAGTAAAAATATTGATAAAGAAATATTAGATCAATTCCCTTTGGCTGAAAAAGTTACAGAATTACTTGGACTTACTTTATTACCAATGGACCATTATGAAGCAGACGACGCTATTGCGTCTGTATGTGAATTATTTAAAAATGAAAATATAGAAATTATTATTGGATCATTAGATAAAGATCTAATGCAATGTCTAAATGTTAAAAATATTTCAATGTACTCCACCAGGTATAAATCTTTTACAACAGGAGATGATGTTTATAAGAAATTTGGTGTACATCCTCATCAAATACCAGATTTTCTGGCACTTGTTGGAGATTCTTCTGATGGCATTCCAGGTATGAATGGTATTGGTGAAAAGACTGCATCAGCACTACTTCAAGAGTATGAAAATATTGAAAACATTTATCAAAATTTAAATATCTGGAAAAACAATATAAGAAGTGGAGAAAGGCATGCAAACACAATTTTCGAAAACTATGAATTGCTTAAGCTATTTAAAAGTCTTACAACTCTGAGAGTGGACGTTAAAGTACCTAAGAAAATAGAAAAATATTCATTATCTAAACTCAGCTCCGATGAATTAGAAAAATTTTCTACAAAATATCAACTTAATATTAATTTTTAAAATCTTTATATTTTTTTAAACTTTTACTAGTCTCATAATGTGAAAAAGTTTGCATTTGTACTCGGTTTGTTTTTAGTCATGACACCAGCAATGTCTGCATTAGCTGATGATCATGTTGAGGAAAATGAAACCCAACAGGGAACAATGGATGAGAACTTACCAGTACCTGCAATAGTTATTGAGGAACCACCAGAGCAGATAGAGGATGTAGCTTGGACTTACAGGTTTTTAATTCCAACTACTGTTGCGATAGCTACTCTGGTGATTCTTGGTAATGTCATCCAGTACTTCAGACAAGTAACAAGAAAAAGATACAAAGTTATAGAAAAATAAATTAGTCTTCTTGTAATGACTGAAATTGAAAATAAAATTACAAATCTACTTAATCCAACTCAAAACTATGTTGTTGCATTAAGCGGGGGCGTTGACAGCTCAGTACTGCTGCATATAGTGCATTCTTATACATCAAATGTCAGGAGTGTTTTTGTTAACCACAATCAAAAAGATTCAGACAAACTTCAAAAATCAGCTGAGAGTTTTGCTAAAGATTTAGGTATAGATCATTTGAATGTAGATACTCAGTTAGATTCTGATTCGTCAGAAACAAAAATGAGAGATGCAAGGTACGAAGCATTGTTTAATAACATGCAAAAAGATGAAATTCTTCTTCTTGGACATCATAGTGATGATAGAGTAGAAACTTTTATGATAAATCTGTTCAGAGGGACAAGACTCAAAGGTCTACTTTCTATAAAGCAAGAGATAAAAGGTATATTAAGACCACTAATTGATATTAAAAAGTCTTCAATCATTAAATATGCTCAGGATAAAAAAATAAATTTTTTAGAAGACTCTACAAACAAAGACAATTCAATTTTACGGAACTGGTTAAGGAATGAAATTATTCCGAGCATTGAAAAGAATTTCAAAGGAGATTTAAATAGCAAAATACAAGGTTTAATTTACGAAATAGATGAACTTACAAAAAATGATAAAAACCTAATTTCGTATATTAAAAGTGCAAAAGGATATGTAGAAGTTCCAATTTCACTGATTAATATGGACAACTCAGCCTCTTATTATTTGCTGTCAACAATATCTCAATATATTGGACAAAGCGGATTACAGAATTCCGATATCAAAAAAATATTTTCTGTCATTGAAAAAAATATTAGGAAAAGTTTTTTTGAAAATTGGGAAGTTTCAAGTCAAAGCGGGCTTCTTATCTTTGTCAATAAAGAGAAATGGACAGGTAGTGCAGATTTGCTAGAACCAAAAGGTTATTTTAATTTCGAAAAATACGATTCTATCGACTCTTTAAATAATTGGTCTATATCATTGCCAAAATACCTAGAAAATGAAATTTACTTTAGTGAAATTTCTGATGGAGATTTGTTTAAAACAGGTAGTCATAACCAAAAAGCTGCTGAAATATTTCGTTCATATGGGGTAAATAAGTCACTTAGAGAGGTCTGGCCAGTTCTTAAACTGAAAGATACTATTCTATGGATACCAGGAATAAGAAAATCTAGTGAGGGAAACTGGTTGGAAACACAGAAAGATAAATTTATAATAAGTGCTTCTACAGAAAAGGTTAGTATTGAAAATTTCTAAAACTTTAATATCAAAAGAAGAAATAGAAAATAAAATTTCGGAAATTGCAGAAACAATAAATAGTAAGTATAAAGACGAAGAACTTGTAGTTATTGGCATTCTGAAAGGAGCTTTTATAGTTGTAAGCGACCTTGCTAAGCAACTTCAGATTGATGTTACCTTTGACTTTATGAGTATTAAATCTTATTACGGATCTGAATCATCTGGACAAATTAAAATTATTAAAGATTTGGAGTATGACATTTCAAATAAAAATATTTTGATAGTCGAAGACATCTATGACACAGGATTAACCCTCTCAAGCTTAAAAAAATTACTTGAATCTAGAAATCCAAAAAGTATTGAAATTTTTAGCATGTTTGTTAAAAAAGGAGTTTCAAAAGACCCAATTGAAATCGATTACAGTGGATTTGAAATTGGCCCTGAATTTGTAGTTGGTTATGGTCTAGACTACAACGGAAAATATAGAGAATTGCCTTATTTAGCCCTTCTCTCTTAAATGTCAGTATTGCTTTTAAACCCAAGAGTATTAAATTAAATAAGATGGATAAGAAAAAAGAAATGAATAAAAAAAATAACAATAAGTCATTTTTTATGTACTTTGCTTTAGGACTACTTATCTTTCTTGGCGTCCAGCAGTACAACTCTACGGTTAACGCACCTGAAAGCAAATCTTTTACTGCGTTTAAAAATGAAATTATCGCCGGCTCTGTAATAGAAGCCACAATAAAAGAACAATCAAATATGGTCGAATTTAAAATAGCAAATGATGAAACCGTATATCAAACAGAATATCCAGAGGGTTTTGAAGGAGAAGTATTTCAACTCTTAGTTGATCAAGATATAGTCTTAAATACTGATACAGAGCCTGCAGGGTTTCAAGATTATGTATTTGCATTTTTACCTTGGCTATTTCTTGCAGCATTTATGTTCTATATGTTTTCTCAAGTTAGATCAAATGGAAATCAGATCATGCAATTTGGTAAATCAAAAGCAAAAGAGCTCGACGAAGAAGCACCAAAAGTTACGTTTCAGGATGTAGCAGGTGTTGAAGAAGCTAAAGAAGAGCTAGAAGAGATAAAAGAGTTTTTGAAATCTCCAGAAAAATTTAACAAACTTGGTGCAAAAATTCCTAAAGGAGTTTTACTTGTAGGACCTCCAGGAACAGGGAAAACCCTTCTTGCAAAAGCAGTTGCTGGGGAAGCTGGTGTTCCATTTTTTAGCATTTCAGGATCTGACTTTGTTGAGATGTTTGTAGGGGTTGGAGCCAGCAGGGTAAGAGATTTATTTAAAAAAGCCAAAGAATCATCTCCAGCAATCATATTTATTGATGAAATTGATGCAGTTGGAAGAATGAGGGGTGCTGGTCTTGGTGGTGGACACGACGAGAGAGAACAAACTCTAAATCAATTACTTGTTGAAATGGATGGTTTTGAAGCTAACCAAGGTGTAATACTTATGGCAGCAACAAACAGGCCAGACGTTCTCGATCCTGCTCTATTAAGGCCGGGAAGATTTGATCGACAGGTAATCGTTGGCAGGCCCGATTTAGCAGGAAGAACTCAGATTCTAAAAGTTCACGCTAAAGATAAACCATTAGCAAAAAATGTTAACTTTGAAACTTTGGCTAAACAAACACCAGGATTTACCGGTGCTGATCTTGCCAATTTATTAAACGAAGCAGCACTACTTGCTGCAAGAAAAAATAAAAAAACGATAGGTATTGCCGATATCGAGAACTCAATCGATAGAGTTATGGCTGGTCCTGAAAAGAAAAGTCAAGTAATGACAGAAGAGGAAAAGTTAATTATTGCTTATCATGAAACTGGCCATGCTTTAGTAGGCTGGGCACTTCCAAATGCAGACCCAATTCACAAAGTTACCATTATCCCTAGGGGAAGAGCGCTTGGCTATACTCAGGCATTGCCCGATAGTGAAAAGTATCTTTCATCTAAGGCTGAATTAAAAGATAGACTCGCAATGCTTATGGGAGGCAGAGTTGCAGAGGAGTTAATATTTGCAGACCCAACTACAGGGGCATCAAACGATATTGAAAAAGCAACAGATATTGCAAGAAGAATGGTGATGGAATTTGGTATGAGTGAAAAGCTTGGACCAATGCTTTATGGCAAAGGTTCAAATGAAGTATTCCTTGGTCGAGACTATGGAAGACAACAAGACTATTCTGACGAAGTCGCTTCATCTATAGATGACGAGGTAAGAAATTTATTGAATGACGCTCACATAATTGCTGGAAAAATATTAAAGAAGTTTAAAAAACAAATGGATGCAATGGTTAATTTATTAATGGAGAAAGAGACTATTAATAAAGATGAAGTAGCCGAAGTATTTAAAGCTATTAAAAAAGTAAAAATTCAGGGTACTGGTAAAAGCTTAAGGCTTGCCTGATGAGCGAAGTTCAAACTAACCTAATCCAGGCACAGGAATCTTTATTTTTCTTATTGAAAGAAATAACTGATAAGAGTGATGAAGAAATAAAAAATTTATCAATTAAGTTTTTAGACCAAGTTCAAAAAAAATTATCTAATAAAGGTGATGAAACACTTATTTTTGAATCACTAAAAGAAGTTACACACAATCAACCCATTTATATAAATGGAATTTCATACATTAGCTTATGTGAACATCATATGATGCCTTTTCATGGCTCAGCAAGTATTGCTGTTTTCCCAAAGAAAAAGATATTGGGAATTTCAAAATTTAGTGATCTTGTAGGGCATTTTTCAAACGACTTAACATTACAGGAAAAGTTAACTGAAAAAATTGCCTCGTTCATACACGAAACTTTAGATGCCGATGGAGTGTTTGTTAAAATGTCTGCAAAACATCTTTGCTCTGATTTATTGAATTCACAAAATTCATCAGAAGAGGTCATAACTACATACTCAACGGGTGTATATGAATTAGACTTTTCTTTAAGAAACGAAGCACTTTTAAACTTTTCTTAAAATTGACGGATTGGAATAATCTTTTAAATTCAGTTAACCAAAAAGTAATTGGAATTATTAATTCAACAACGGATTCATTTACTGGTGACGGTGTTTTTGAAAACAAAGAGAGATTGGGTTTTCTATTAAAAACAGCAGAAGAAAAGAAAATAAAAATTCTTGATGTTGGTGGAGTTTCAACTAAACCCGGCTTTAAAGAAGTTAGTTATGAACAAGAATTAAAAAGACTTAATTTTTTTATTTCTAATTATTTTGGAAAGTTTAAATTATCTGTAGATACGATGAATTATGAGATTGCCAGACATGCTTTAGAAAATAATTTTGAAATTGTTAACGATGTAAGTGGTTTCAATGATTTAAAAATGATTCAATTAATTATTGAAAAAGCTCCAAAGATTATTCTTGTACATAGGCACCCAAATTCATCTGATATTCAAGAAAAGATGAATTACAAAGATGTTGTAAAAGAAGTAAGAGATCATTTAGAAGAAAAAATAGAAAATTTAATTTCTCATGGAGTTGATAAAAACAGAATTTCTATTGATCCAGGATTAGGCTTTGGTAAATCAATGGAGGACTCTCAAAAATTATTTGAAAATCTAGATTATTTTTCCTTTGGATTTCCATTAGTTGTGGGTTATTCGAAGAAAAAATTTGCTCAAAATTTAGAGATGACAGATGAAGAACTTTATGACCACTGTATAAACTCTGGCGTTTCTTTGGTTAGGCTACACATAGCTTCTTAGTTTTACATTTAAGCTAATATAATTTACGGAGGTTACAATGGCTGGTTTAAAACCCAATGATTTTCATTGGATTATTGAAGGAAAACTAGCTGTTTCCGAATGTATTGGTGGCGGTGGCCTTACTCCTCGTAAAATAAGGAGGGAAGAAGAAATTCAGTGGCTAAAAGGACAGGGCATTAATGCTATCTTCTCTCTACTTGATTCAGACTTTAATCTTAAAAACTATCAAGAAGTAGGTTTTAGAACTTATCACTATCCGTTAAGTGATGATATTCCAAAAGAGTCTCTAAATGTTATTTTTGATGCAATCAAAGAAGCATTATCAGACAAGGATCGAAAGCTTCTAATACATCGAGAATTATTAGATGAACAAGTTCCGGGAATTCTTGCTGGTTATTTAATTTACTCCAAACTTTTGGACGATCCTATTTTGGCAAGAACCATACTTGAAAAAATATTAGAAAAACCACTTTCACCAAAAGCTATAGCTCTTATTCCCACTATATAAATAATGTCATTCGACATAAATATTTCTAAAATAAAGTGCTTTGGAAAACATGGAATTTATGATCACGAAAAACAAAACGATCAAGAATTTTTGGTAGATGTTCATATCAATATTTCTGATTTTTCTGTAGACGATATTAACAAAACACTTAATTATGAGGAAATTGTTAATTTAGTTATAAAATTCGTAAACACAGAAAGCTATGATTTAATTGAAACTCTGGCAAAACAAATTTCTGAACAAATTGTATTGAAATACGCAAAAAATGAATCTATGTTTCGAGAAATCAAGGTCACAGTTCATAAACCAGATACAATTTTAAAAGATAGAACAGAGGGCATTTCGGTTTCTTATCGTGAAGAATTCAAATAGTATATTTCTCTCATTGGGCTCAAATATTGGTGATAAAGAAAGTAATTTAATTGATGGAGTAAGGCTAATTTCTAATTTTGCCAAGATTATTAAAATCTCATCAGTCTACAAAACAGAACCACTACTTTACAAAGAACAAGATGATTTTTTCAACATTGTTATTGAAATTGAATACCAAGGAACAGCTAGAAATTTACTAATAAAAATTAAGGAAATAGAAACTCAAATGGGGCGAAAGAAAAATTTTAGATACGGACCAAGGTTGATAGATATAGATATTATATTTTTTAAAGGTGAAGAAATTGAGGAAGAAGATTTGATTATCCCTCATTATGATTGGCAAAATAGACTTTTTGTTGTCGAACCTTTATATGAGGTTTTAAATAAGCCTTTAGATAAATCTAGTTTTAAAATTTTTGATCAAAAAATAACTAATATTGGTAAAATTAAAACTTAAGTACGGGCACCATTTTAGGGCACGATAATGACAAAAGTGATAAATACAATTAACGATGACATCCTGTCTGAAAACATATGTTTTATTCCCACAATGGGAGCAATACATGAAGGCCACCTGTCACTTGTAGATATTGGAAAAGAAACAAATTTAAAAACTTTGGTATCCATATTTCTTAATAGAAGACAATTCAATAATGATGACGATTTCAAAAATTATCCTATCGAGCATGAACAAGATATTCAATTTTTGAAAAGTAGGGGTGTTGATTTTATTTTTCTCCCTCAGGATAGCTACATTTACCCTAGTGAAGGAGTCCCTTCTATTGTTCCTAGTAAAGTTGGATCTATTCTTGAGGGAGCTTCAAGGCCTGGCCATTTCGAGGGAGTTTTAACTGTTGTAAATAGACTGTTTGATTTAATAAAGCCTAGCCATGCTGTGTTCGGGAAAAAAGATGCGCAACAATTATTTTTAATTAAGGACATGGTTAGTCGGCTTGATTTAAATATTGAAATAATAGAAGGCGAAATATTTCGAGATATAAATGGCCTTGCTTTGAGTAGCCGAAATAAGCATTTATCACATGATGCTAAATTAATTGCAGCAAATATTTTTAAATCTTTACAAAAAGTGTCTAAAGAAATAAATTTAGGTAAAAGTTTTGAAGAATCTGTTGAACTAGGTATTAATTCACTTAATCAAAATGAAATAGATTTGGACTATCTTGAAATAGTGGATGAAGAAAATTTTAATTATCCAAATAAATACTCAAAGAAATTAAAGTTATTAACTGCAGCTTATGTTGAAAATGTAAGGCTGATAGACAACATTGATATAGAAATATGAAAAAAATAATAGCAATTGATATTGGAAATACTGAAACAACAGTAGGAATAGGAAACAAGGATGGCTGGGATTCTTACAGGTTTACTACTAGAGATGCAAACACTCCAGATGAATTGTTGGCACTTTTTAACTCCACTTTTAACCTAATAGATGACAAAAGAAATGAATTAGCAGGTTCTATAGTCTGCTCAGTTGTTCCTCAAGTAACTAACAATATGGTTCAAGCAATTGAGAAATATTTAGATTTCCCACCTATCGTTGTGGGGCCTGGTATTAAAACAGGTTTAAAAGTAAATATTGATAATCCAAAAGAATTAGGACCTGACAGAATAGCAAATTCAGTTGCTGGTTATAAAATTGCCGAGTCAGATGTTGTAATTGTTGATTTAGGGACAGCAACTACTTTTGATATTGTAAACAATAAAAAAGAGTATCTAGGCGGAGCTATTGCACCGGGTATAAAAATTAGCTTGGACGCTTTAACATCGAAGACCGCTTCTTTGAAATCTGTTGAATTAGACCTTCCAAAAAAAGTTGTAGGTAAAAATACTTATGAAGCTATTCAGAGCGGGTTAATCTTTGGGCACGCATCTATGATAGATTCTATGATTGAGAAACTTTTACAAGAATTGGGAACAAAACCAAAAATTATTCTAACTGGAGGTTTAAGTCCAATTATTCAGCCTGCACTTAATTTAAATGCACAGTATGAAGAAAATTTAACATTAGTTGGGTTAGAAGAAATATTTAACTTAAATAATTAGGATATAAATGTGACCGAATTATCAAAATCTGAAAAAGAAATATATGACCTTAGACGTGAGAAGGTTGAAAAATTAAAAGGAACAGAGTCTTTTCCAACATACTATAAAAATGCAAGTTTTATAAGCGATATTCATGCCAACCATCAAAGCCTAGACAATGGAGAACAAACAGATATTAGTGTTGCTGTGAGAGGTCGAGTGCTAAGTATTAGGTCTTTTGGAAAATTAACATTTATAGATGTAAAAGACTCAACTGGCAAAATACAATTACTTGCTTCTAAAGACGATTTAGATGAGAAATTAGAAGAACACATTGAATTAATGGATGTAGGAGACATAGTAGGTACTTCTGGAAGCATAATGAAAACAAAAAAGGGAGAGCTTTCATTAAAAATTTCCAATTTAATAGTTTTGAGCAAATCTTTAAGAACACTTCCTGAAAAGTGGCATGGATTGAAAGATAAAGAAACTAGATTTAGACAAAGGTATCTTGATTTAATCGTAAATGATGATGCAAAGAAAACTATAGATACGAGATTTAAAGTTCTCAAATTAATAAGAGAGTTTATGGTTAGTGATGGTTTTATTGAAGTTGAGACCCCCACACTCCAGCCAAAAGCAGGAGGTGCCATTGCCAAACCTTTTGTGACACACCATAATGCAATGAGTATTGACATGTTTCTTCGAATTGCTCCTGAGCTATATTTAAAAAGATTGATTATTGGTGGTTATGAAAAAGTTTTTGAAGTTGGAAAAGTTTTTAGAAATGAAGGCATTGACCAAACACACTCACCTGAGTTCACGATGATGGAAAGTTACGAGGCTTACACAGATGTAAATGGTGTAATGGATATGGTTGAAAATATGTGCGAGTACATATTAAGTCAATTAAATCATGATTTAAAGATAGAATTTACTGAAAAAGAAGCAGATTTTAGTTTTCCTTGGAAAAGAATAAGTATGTTTGATTTGGTAAGTGAATATTTTGATGTTGAAATCAAACACAATTCAGATTTAAAAAAAATCAAAGAAGAGTTTTTAACAAAACATAAGATTGAGAATGAATCTAAAACTACAGGAATGTTAGTTTACGATTTGTTTGAAAAATACATTGAAGACAATATTGTAAATCCTACATTTGTAACTGATTACCCCAAAGAAGCCTCACCATTTGCTAGGGAAAGTAAAGAAAAGAACGGAGTGACTGAAAGGTTTGAATTATTTGCTTTTGGTAGTGAATTAGCCAATGGTTTTTCCGAACTCATTGATCCAGTTGATCAAGAGGCAAGGTTAAAGGAACAAGCACAAAAAAAAGCTGAGGGAGATGAAGAGGCACATGTAGAAGACAGCGATTACATTGAAGCTTTGGAGTATGGGCTACCTCCAACTGGTGGACTTGGTTTTGGAGTAGATAGATTTGTAATGATGCTTACAAACAATGAATCAATTAGAGAGGTTATTGCCTTTCCACATTTAAAACCTGAAAATTAATTTGTTCGATTAATAAGATAATTGTTAATGTTTTCTAGAACTGGAAATAGTTCATGATCTTTGAGAGTAAATATCGCCTCTACGCTCTCATTTAAGTAGCCGTTGATTATTTCTTTTGAGTCGTCAATTATTTCCTTTGTAGTAAATTCATCAAGCACATTTTTAACATCAATTTTCTCTTCTTTTATTTCAGTCAAGAGTTCCTGATACTTACCTTTGTCTTTATTCAATGCAATTAAGACCGGTAATGTGTAAGTTCCTTCTAAAATATCATTACCTGCAGGCTTTCCCAACGTTTGCGAGTCAGAAGTTAAATCTAATATATCATCAGATATTTGAAAAATTATTCCACAGTTCCAACCCCAATTGCTCAAGGCATCAACAATCTCACTATCAGCTGAACTAGCAAGAGAACCAAGCCTTGCACTTGTTCTAATAAGGCTCGCAGTTTTTCCTTCAATAACTGTTAAGTAATCATCAATATTTTGATCAAGGTCAAAAGCTAAATTTAACTCTTTAGTTTGACCTTCAACTAATTCTGCATAAGTTGATGCCAACAGTTTGACAGATTCTAATCCTAAACTTTCAGCTGCAAGCTCAGAAGATCTCGCAAGTAAATAATCTCCTGCAAGTATTGAAAGGGTAGAGTTCCATTTTGAGTTTGAACTTTCAACACCTCTTCTTGTTGTAGCATTGTCCATTACATCGTCATGATATAAACTCCCAATGTGAATTAGTTCTACACAAACACCAGCGTCTATAATTTTGCCAATATTTTCAATTTCATTCCCAAACTTTCCAGCAAGCGAGGTAACGATTGGTCGAAATCTTTTTCCTCCGGCATTTATAAGATATTGAGAAATTGATGTAAGGTAATCATTTGAAGAGCTAGAAATTTCTAATAGTCTTTCTTCTAATACATTTAAGTTATCCCAAATATCATCGAAAGGAATAATTTTTTTGATTTCATTGCTTTCCATAACTAAAGAATAAAGTAAATGTATAAATAGTTGTAATTTTCATTTAAGTGTATAAACAGACCCTTGGTAATATAACTATATGTTTGAAAGATTTACTGATAGAGCCAGAAGGGTCGTAGTTCTAGCGCAGGAAGAAGCTAGAAGACTTAATCATAATTACATAGGAACAGAACATATACTTCTCGGTTTAATTCAAGAAGGCGAAGGCCATGCTGCAAAAGCTTTGGAAGAATTAAATATCAATATTGATAGCGTTAGGTCAGAAGTTGTTGAAATTATTGGAGAAGGCCAACAATCACCGAGTGGGCATATTCCTTTTACTCCTAGAGCAAAAAAAGTTTTAGAACTTTCACTACGAGAAGCCTTACAACTAGGACATAATTACATAGGAACAGAACATATACTTCTCGGATTGATTCGTGAAGGAGAAGGCGTTGCTGCTCAAGTTTTAAAAAAATTAGGTGCTGAACTATCTCAAGTTAGACAAACAGTGATCAAATTAATTTCATCTGCAGGTGAAAGCAAAAAGCAACAAGCTGCATCTACAGGAGGTAGGGAAAGACCTGGTTCAGGAACAGGTTCAGCTATCTTAGATCAATTCGGACGAAATCTTACAAGAATGGCAAAAGAAGGAAAGCTCGACCCTGTTATTGGCAGAACAACAGAGATTGAAAGAGTAATGCAAATACTATCCAGAAGAACAAAGAACAACCCAGTATTAATTGGTGAGCCAGGAGTTGGTAAAACTGCGATTGTTGAAGGTTTAGCTCAAAAAATCGTTTCAGGTGACGTCCCAGTAACTCTTGAAGGTAAACAAATTTATACACTTGACTTATCTGCTTTAGTAGCAGGATCAAGATACAGGGGTGACTTCGAAGAACGTCTAAAGAAAGTCTTAAAGGAAATAAAAACAAGAGGTGACATTGTTTTATTTATAGATGAAATACACACACTTGTTGGTGCCGGAGCTGCTGAAGGAGCGATTGATGCTGCGTCAATTTTAAAGCCAATGTTAGCAAGAGGCGAACTTCAGACAATAGGTGCCACAACACTAGAAGAATTTAGAAAACATTTTGAAAAGGATGCTGCACTTGAAAGAAGATTCCAGTCCGTACAAGTTGATGAGCCAAAACTCTCAGATGCTATAGAAATATTAGATGGATTGAAAGATAGATATGAGGTCCACCACGGAGTCAGGTTTACAGATCAAGCTATCGCTTCTGCTGTCAATATGGCAGACAGATATATATCTGATAGATTCTTACCTGACAAAGCTATTGACTTGATTGATGAAGCAGGTAGTCGCATGAGAGTTTACAAGAAACCTCTTGATCAAGATAAACAAGAAATAGCTGACAAACTTAAGAATTTAAGAGAGCAAAAAATTGATGCTGTTCAATCTCAATTGTTTGAGAAAGCAGCTCAAATAAGAGATCAGGAAAAACTATTACTTGATGAAGTAAACACTATAGACTCAGCATCTGCTTCAGAAATTGAAATGGTAATTGATGAAGAAGAAATTGCAGAAGTTCTAGCTCAATGGACAGGCATACCAGTTCATAGATTAACCCAAGAAGAGACAGCTAGATTGTTAGAAATGGAAATCGAGCTACATAAGAGAATTATTGGTCAAAATGAAGCAATTGCGGCAGTTTCAAAAGCTATAAGAAGAACAAGGTCTGGATTAAAGGATCCAAAAAGACCATCTGGTTCATTTATATTTTTAGGACCATCTGGTGTTGGTAAAACTGAGACCGCAAAAGCTTTAGCAGAGTTTCTTTTTGGCGATGAAGATTCATTAATTCAGATAGACATGTCTGAATATATGGAAAAGCACACAGTAAGTAGATTAATTGGCTCACCTCCGGGTTATGTTGGTTATGATGAAGGAGGCCAACTCACTGAAGCTGTAAGAAGAAAACCTTTCAGTATAGTTCTTCTTGATGAAGTAGAAAAAGCTCATCCTGATGTATTTAATACACTTCTCCAAATTCTAGAAGATGGAAGACTTACCGACGCACAAGGTAGAACAGTTGATTTTAAGAACACAATAATTATCATGACTTCAAATTTAGGAACCAAAGATATTGCCAAAAATATCGGCTTCAGTAATTTAAGCGAAATCGATAATTATGAAAAAATGAAATCAAAAGTTAGTGAAGAATTAAAAAGATATTTTAGGCCTGAATTTTTAAATAGAATAGATGAAACAATTGTTTTCCATGAGCTATTAATTGATGAAGTTAAAGAAATTGTTGATTTAATGCTTGATAGAGTACACAATCAACTTAAAAACTCTGACTTAGAAATTGTACTTTCTGATGAAGCTAAAGAATTTTTAGCAACCGAAGGTTATGATAAAGAATTTGGAGCGAGACCTTTAAGAAGGTCTATACAGAGATTACTTGAAGACCCTCTTTCAGAAGAGCTTTTACAAGGTAAATATAAAGCTGGATCAACAATAATAATTTCATTAAATAAAGATGAAAATACTCTAGAGTTTGAATCAGTTGAAGCTCCAGATGAACCACCTGTAGATTTTGTAGAATCTGAATCATAAAAATACTACAATAATTAAATGAAATTCATTATCGATACCGACCCAGGTACTGATGACGCCGTAGCAATTCTCATTGCTTTAGCACATTTTACGGATGAGGAATTACTTGCAATAACTACAGTTGGAGGAAATGTTGGCGTAGATGTTGGAACAAGAAATGCTCTTAGAATTCTCGAACATGCCAATAGAAACAGTATCCCAGTTTATAAAGGGGAATCGAAGCCTTTAAATAGAGATTTACTTACAGCAGAATGGGTTCACGGAACAGATGGATTAAATGGAGTTGGGTTTCCTGAGCCTTCAAAAAGCGAAGAATCTATTGGAGCAGTAGATTACATAACTGAATTACTAAAAAACAGTGATGAGAAAATTACCATTTGTGTTCTTGGCCCAATGACAAATATCGGAAAAGTTTTAAATACTAACCCTGAGTTAGCTAAAAACATAGATCAAATTATTTTCATGGGAGGAGGAGCAGGTTTTGGAAACCATACACCTGTGGCAGAGTTTAATATTTTAGTTGACCCGGAAGCAGCAAAAGTTGTTTTAAGTTCAGGTGCAAAATTGGTAATGATGGGATTAGACGTTACACATCAAGCAATTTCTACAAGTGAAAGACTGAATACAATTCATGAAACAGGTACCACTACTGGAGAATATCTTGTTGGTTTAATGGGGTCCTTAGCTGATTTAGAAATAGTTAAACAAAAGTTTCCAGATGGAACTCCAGTACATGATGCATTTGTAACTGCTTATTTAGTCGATTGCTCTTTAACTACTGGAGAAGTTACCAATGTCGAAGTTGAGGTTGATTCAGAATTAACACTAGGCCAAACAGTGGTTGACACTAATCATATTTCTGGAAGAAATAAAAACGTCCACTGGATGAACAAAGTAGATGATGAAAAGTTGTTTAATATAATAACAAATACCTCAAAACTTCTCCCATAAAAGTAAATATTTACCTTCAATCAATAAGACACTTTTAATAATTTCAGATAGAATTATTAAATCATTATTTAAATAATGAAGGAGTAAATTAATGATTACTAAAAAGAAATCCGTTTTTGTACTTCTGTCATTAATGTTGATTTTGTCTGCCTGTGGTGGCAGCTCAGAAACAACTACTGAAGAGGTTGCAGAACCAGCAGCAGAACAAGAGACTCTTGATTCTCCAGCTACTACTGCAGCACCTGCAGAAGAGCCAGAAGCAGAAGCGTTAAAAGTAGGTATAGTACTTGGAGCTTTAGGTGACCGTTCATTTATGGACTCAGCGAAAAGAGGCTTCGATCAAGCACTTGCTGAATTAGGAATCGACGGCGACTTTATTGAAGCTGAAGAATCTGAAAGAGCAGCAGCTTATCAAAATCTCATTGCTGACGGAAAAGAATTAATTATTGGAATTAGCTTTTCTGAAGCAGAGAGAATTAAAGAAGCAGCTCTTGCTAACCCAGATATTCAGTTTGCAATTGTAGATATGGTTGTTACTGATGATGACGGAAATCTATTGCCTAATGTGGCAAATATTATATTCAAAGAACATGAAGGTTCTTTTGAGGTAGGTTATATTGCTGCAAAACTTTCTAAAACTGGAAAGGTAGCTTTCATGGGAGGAATGGACGTTCCAATCATTAGAAAATTCCAAACTGGTTGGGAAGAAGGTGCTAGATACGCAAATCCTGATGTTGAATTCTGCGCAGGTTATGCTGGAAGCTGGGGAGACCCTGCAAAAGGTAAAGAAATTGGGCTCAGTTGCTTTGAACAAGGTGCTGACGTAATTTTCGCCGCTGGTGGTGCTACAGGTGATGGAGCATACGAAGCAGCAGCAGAAACTGGTAATTATGCAGTAGGTGTTGATTCAAATCAAGACTATATTCAACCAGGAACAATGATTACATCAATGATGAAGGGTGTTGATAAATCAGTTT
Source organism: uncultured Candidatus Actinomarina sp. (assembly GCA_902593475.1). Taxonomy (GTDB): domain Bacteria; phylum Actinomycetota; class Acidimicrobiia; order Actinomarinales; family Actinomarinaceae; genus Actinomarina. Next base: position 44,488 of record CACJIM010000007.1, on the reverse strand, counting down.
ATAAAGTTATCCAAGACACAATTGCAGCTAATGGTCAAGTATTTAGCTCAATTGATAGCTATGGATTAGCAGAAAATTTTGTTGGATCAACATGGCTTGTTGATGGAACAAATCTCTTCAAAGAACAAAATCCAGACATGGCAGCTGAGATTGATGCGCTTGTTGAAGAAGTTGCAGAAGTTAGAGCTAAGATTGTATCTGGTGAAATAGTAGTTACCGACGTTACAGCTGGTGGCTAATATATAAAAATTTATTTTCTAGCCCGATTTCTTTCGGGCTAGAAAATATAAGATATATATCATGACTCAAAACAATATAGAAACAGCAGTAGAAGTAAAAAATATAACAAAATCCTATCCGGGAGTTACTGCTAATGATTCTGTAGATTTCAAGGTCTTAAAAGGTGAGATACACGCTCTAGTTGGAGAAAATGGAGCTGGAAAATCAACTCTCGTAAAAATTTTATATGGAATTGAACAACCTGATTCAGGCGAAATATTTATAAATGATAAACCGGTTGAAATAAACAAAGTAGATAAAGCGATTGAGCTTGGCATAGGCATGGTTCATCAAGAGTTTCATTTAGTGCCATCTTTTACTGCTGCAGAAAACATTGGATTAGGCCAAGAGCCAAGAAATTCAAGAGGTTTTATTGATTGGGATGAATTAAATTCTGAAGTTTCAAATATTGCAAAAAAGTATGGATTAGATGTTGATCCAAAACTTAGAATGATAGACGCTTCTGTAGGTATTCAACAAAGAACTGAAATTCTAAAAACTTTATATAGAAACGCAAACATTTTAATTTTAGATGAACCAACCGCAGTGCTTACACCCCAAGAGACCGATGAATTATTTGAAGTTATCAGAAGTCTTGTTGATGAAGGGAAAACAGTAATTTTTATTACCCATAAGTTAAGAGAAGTTATGGAAATTTCTGACAGAGTAACAGTCATGAGAGATGGAAAAGTTCAAGGAGTCTCCAATACAAAAGACACTTCTCCTGAAGAATTAGCAAAATTAATGGTAGGACGTGAAGTATTTATGCAAGTTGAAAAAGAAGAAGCAAAACCTACTGAAAAAGTCTTAGAAGTGAAAAATTTATGGGTACATGATGCACGAGGATTGCTTGCTGTCAAAAACTTATCTTTAGATGTTCATAAAGGTGAAATTGTTGGAATCGCAGGTGTTGATGGAAATGGTCAAACAGAACTAGTTGAAGCCTTGTCAGGCTTAAGACCAACAAGTAAAGGTGAGGTTATTTTTGATGGTAAAAACATAGAATCTATTTCTCCACGAAAAAGACGAAGAGCTGGCTTGGCACATGTTCCAGAGGACAGGGCTAATACTGGACTCAATTTGAAATTAGATATTTGGGAAAACTTAGTCGGAACCTCATATTTCAGAAGCCCTCTTTCTAAGGGTGGAATTATTAGTATGAAAAACGTTGTTGACCATAGTAATAATTTAAGGGAAAAATTTGATATTAGAACACCTGGAGTTTTTGTAAGAACAGGATCTTTATCTGGCGGTAACCAACAAAAAGTTGTTATTGCTAGGGAGCTCTCAGAAGATCCACTTTTGACAATAGCATCTCAACCAACTCGAGGAGTTGATATAGGAAATATAGAAGCAATTCATAAACAACTTGTTGAGATTAGGGATTCTGAAAAAGCAGTTTTATTAGTTTCCGCAGAATTAGATGAGGTTATGTCAGTCGCAGATAGAGTAGCAGTTATTTATGAGGGTGAAATAGTTGAATGGGTAAACCCTAAAGATGTAGATCAGCAACAAATGGGTCTATATATGGCTGGAATAAAGGATTAATAATGGAAAAATTTTCATTTAAAGATGTACTCATTCTTTTTGCAGGAACAATAATAACTATTGGTATTGCTTGGGTTTTATTAACTGTTACTGGTTTTGTTCCTAGAGAAATTGGGAAATTATTTTTTGAAGGCGCTGTTGTTGGACAGAGAAATATTTTGAATACTTTAAATATTGCGACTCCATATATTCTAACGTCAATTGCAACTGTGGTTTCTTTCAGAGTTGGTATGTTTAATATTGGAATAAATGGATCAATGTATATTGGGGGTTTATATGCTGCATGGGCAGGATATAAATTTACATCCTTGGGCCATATTCCCCATGTATCTTTATGTATAGCTATTGCCATTATTACTGGAAGTTTGTGGATGTTGCTACCAGCTTTATTAAAAGTTTATGCGGGTGTAAGTGAGATAATTTCAACAATTATTCTTAATTTCGTTGCTGTATTGTTTGTTTCCTATATGGCTAATGGACCATTTAGAGCAGACCCTATAGCACCTGCGACTCCAAGAATATTAGAAACTGCTGAATTAAAACAATATTTTCCAAATTCACAATTTAACTCTGGTTTTTTCATAGCGGTAATTATTGCATTTTTAACATATTTTATTCTTAAAAAAACAACATTTGGTTACGAATTAAGATCTGGCGGCGATGGTCTTGTCGGGTTTTATCCATCTAGATATAGTTCATACCTTGGAATACCTTCAGATAGATCTGCAATAACAGGAATGTTAATTTCTGGAGGACTTGGGGGGCTTGCTGGTGGTATCGAAATTCTTGGAAATGCTAGATATTTTTACCAAGAACTTCTTTTTAACCAAGGGTTTGATGGAATTCTTATTGCAATTGTGGGTAAATTAGAACCAATCGGCGGTTTAATTGCTTCTTTATTTTGGAGTGCTCTAAGAAACGGAGGTTTATTTGTAGATTATAAAACTGAAGTTTCTCGAGAAATAGTTGTAATTCTACTCTCAATTTTAATATTTTTTGTTAGTGCACAAAAGCTTGTATCTTCACTGGAAAGATTTAAATTCGTTAGAAAACTAGACGCTTTTTTTACTAGAAAGATTAAATAAATGGAATGGCTTGAAATATTTGATATCTCTCTTTTTAGGAGCTTAATTCGTAGTGCAACTCCAATTGCCTTAATTGGGTTTGGTGCAGCAATGTGCTCCGCTTCTGGTGTTTTGAATATTGGTTTAGAGGGCAAAATGCTCAACGCAGCATTTGTTGGAATCGCAGCAAGCTACTATTCAGGAAGTGCCCTAACTGGTTTTATTTGGGGAGTATCTGCTGGAGTGCTTACGGCAATTTTATTTGGTGTTTTAAGTTTCAATTTAGGTGCAGATGAAGTTTTAGTAGGTTTAGCGATCAACATTTTTTCTATTGCTGGTACAAGATATTTATTAGAAACATTATTCAAACGTAGAGGTTTTTTTTCTGACCCTTCCATTCAAGGCATCGATCCAATAAATTTCGAATTTCTTGTAGATACTCGTTTTGAAAAAATTCTTTCAGGATACACACCTTCAATTTACCTTGTTTTTTTTCTAGCTATTGTTTTATATTTGGTTTATTACAAGACAAGATTGGGAACAGCTATTAGAGCTACTGGTGAAAATCCTGAGGCTGCAGAAGATGCTGGAATTAATACTTTAAGAATGAAATGGTTAACTGTTATTTTTTCAGGAGTTTTAGCAGGTATAGGTGGTACTTTTCTTTCACTAGAAAACATGACTCTTTTTACAGAGGGAATGTCAGCTGGAAAAGGCTATATAGGACTTGTTGCTTCTTCATTTGGTAACAACACTCCACTTGGTACATTTGGTGCTAGTTTATTTTTTGGTTTAGGAGACGCAATCGGTATAAGACTTCAAGGTGTATATGAATTAGACTCAAGACTAATCTTAATGGTCCCTTATGCTCTAACAGTTGTTGTGTTAATACTTATTGGCATAAGACAAAGAATAAGGGTAAGACCTGTCCCTATTCCTGAACAATAATTGATAAGTAAAGAATATTTCTCAGCTCGATACATAGTTGAAGATTACAAAACTGTTCATAAAAATTCTGTTTTAATTGTTAATGGAAAATACATAGAGAATATAGTACCGATAGAAACAATAACTAAAGACTTAAGTAAAATTAACGAATTAGGAGATGTAATAATCTCACCAGGTTTTACAAATGCACACTCACATGTTGCTTTAAATTCTGTAAAAGGACTTGGTTATGGAAACGCAAGTGCACTGTATGATGTGATGTGGGGGATTGAACCAGCTCTAGATGAAGATTTAGTTTACAAGCTTTCTTTATTAGGCATGATGGATGCTATATCATCTGGCACAACATCAATTAATGATCATTATTTTTTTGCTGATTCAGTTGCAAAAGCGTGTGAATATATTGGAATAAGAGGGTTTATTGGGCACACAATTATGACTGAGTATGGTCCATGGACTGGTAAAGAACAAATTAAACTAGCAAAGTCCTTTAATAATAATTGGAAAAATCATAGTACAGTTCATCCAATTGTTGCACCACATGAAACTTCAACAGTAAGCCCAAAAGAACTTAAAGAATTAAGCAATTATGCGCTAGAAAATAATTTATTAACACATATACACCTAGCTCAAACTCAAAAAGAGATGGACTATATTAAATCTAACTATGATACTTCCCCAATTAAACACGCATTTAACCTCGGAATATTGAATGAAAAAGTAATAGCTGCTCATTGCAATGTTGTAGAGGATGGAGATTTGGAGTTACTTGCAGAGTCAAAAGCATTTCCAATATTTTGCCCAACAACTCACGGAATAGCTGGAAAGCCAATGAATACTAATTTTTTGTCAGAATTGAATGTTGACTGGGGAATAGGTACAGATTGTTCTGGGGGTAACGATGATTATGATATGTTAGAAGAAATGAGGACTGCATTAGTCTTAAATAATTCCGTAGCCAAAAAAGATTTCATTAAACCAAAAGAAATATTTAGAAAAGCTTCTGAGGAAAACATAAAAAGGATCTCTGGTGGTAACTTTTCAGGAAATTTATCAAAAAATCAAAAAGCAGATTTTATAACAATTTCAATTAATTCTCCTAGAATGCAACCACTGCATGATGTAGTAAATAATATTGTAATGTGCGCATCATCTAATGAAATAAAGGATGTATTTATAGACGGAGAATGCATATTAAAGGATTCAAAATTTCAACTAATCGATGAACAAAAAGTTTTTGAGGAAGGATTAGAGGCATTTAATAAATTATTTACTAAAACAGGATTTGATAAGAAAATAGATAATGGAGATTTCTCATAAAAGAATTTTCAGCTTTACACGAACATCTTGATGGAGGGCTAAGAGCAAAAACCATTATAGATATTGCTAAAACTAAAAACTTGACTGTTCCTTCTTCAAACGAACAAGAATTAGAAAATTGGTTTTTTGAAAATATTTCAACTGATAAAAAACAAGTATTCAAAAAATTTGAGATGACAATTTCTGTTATGCAAGACACTGATTCAATCCGAAGAGTTGCATATGAAGCAGTTGAGGACTTAGTAGAAGATGGGGTTGTGTATGGTGAGTTGAGATATGCTCCTCTACAACATTTACAAGGAAAACTATCTTCACAGGAAGTTGTTGATGCAGTGTCAACAGGTATTAAAGATGGACAAAAAGACTTTGGTGGAGAATTTTATACAATCTTATGTGCAATGAGACAACATAAAAACTCAACTGAAGTTGCAGAATTGGCTATAAAAAATTTTAATAACAATGTTATTGGATTTGACCTTGCAGGTCCAGAGTATAATTTTCCTCCCTCACTTCACAAAGAAGCTTGTAATTTAATTTCAGAATCTGAAGTAGGTTTAACTATACACGCAGGAGAAGCAGCTGACTTGTCCTATATAGAAGACGCTGTTTTTAATTGTCAAGCACAAAGAATAGGGCATGGTTGGCAAATTATTGATGGTTGTCAATACAAAAACGACACTTATATTCCAAATTCCAGAATAGCTCAATATGTTTTGGATAAGCAGATTCCATTAGAAATATGTATTTCTTCAAATGTAAAATCAGGTGCAAGTTCAGTAACTATTGAAAACCACCCAGCCATAAAGCTGTTAAAATCTGGGTTTAAGGTAACTCTAAATTCAGATAATCGATTAATGGCAAAAACAAAGATTTCTGAGGAATTTAAAAAAGCTGAAAATTATTTAGAGTTAGATGGAAATTTACACAGTCAACTTGTAAAGAATGCTATTGATGCAAGATTTACAAATCTAAAATAGTAGAAGCTAAAAGAACACTACCAGTTTCAATCATATCAGTAGCTCTTTTAGTAACTGTTGCATGAGCAAATTCAGGTTGGTGGTTTACAATCTTTCCATCATCATCAACAATTTGAAGAAATGCGTGTAATGAAGGAACTTGTTTTGAAATATTTCCAAAATCTGTAGATCCGTTTTTACTTTGATCATAACTTTCATTGGTTTTCATATCTAAAGAAAGTTTTTTTGAATTTTCCATAAATATTGACTTTAATTTTTTGTCTGTAACTAAATTTTCATAAGTCCCATTACCTTCAACAATGTTTAACTTACAACCTGTAGACTCTGCAGCTCCTTTGAAACAATTTATAATTTTCTTTTCTAATCTATTTAAGTCTTTTGTTTTTTGAGCACGAATCATCCAACTTGATCTTGTGTAATCTGGAATAATATTGGGTGACTCACCACCATGAGTAATTATTCCATGAACTTTTTCTACAGATTGTAGCTGCTGCCTTAAAGCACTGATGTTGTTGTATGCAAGGATTTGAGCATCCAATGCATTTTTTCCAACATATGCTGAACCAGACGCATGTGCAGCTTTACCAAAATATTCTATATCAATTTGTTTTACTGCAATCATTAAAGGATCAACTTCATTTCTTGTAGCCGGATGGATCATTACAGAATATGCAGTGTTATCAAAGGCACCTTGGTCTAAAAGTTTTATTTTTCCACCACCACCCCCATTTTCATAGGTCAATGGAATGATTTCTTCAGCAGGACAACCTACTAACTTTATTTCGTAATATAGGTCGTTTATATAATTCGAAAGGATAAAAAATGCACCTAATCCTATGGATGATATTAGGTTATGTCCACAAGCATGTCCAACATTCGGTAATGCATCATATTCTATACATATAGCAATATTTTTTTTTCTGGGCTTATTATTGATTGAAGCAGTAAAAGCAGTAGGAATATCAGTAAACTTTTTAAATTTTGCATCAGCTGTATGCTTTTTGATAAGTTTAGTAATTTTATTTACAGACTTAATCTCTTGATATCCTAATTCAGGATTTTCATACATGTATTTATTAAGATCTAACAAGTCTTTTTTATATTTTGAAAATTGAGACTTGAGAGAATTGATATCCATCTTATCCACGTCCATAAAAAGTAATTTCCTGAATAGAACATTCGAGAAATGGTTCTGCACCATTAACCTCTTCCCCAGGATATGCACTTAAAATTTGTATTGTAATTACAGATGATGATGTATTTAAATCGATCCATTGTGAGCTAGTGTTTTGATTTTCAAGCTCATATTCTATTGAGAACCCCTCTTCTTCTGATGTTATTAATATATCTCTTGGTTTAAAGTTTCTTTTAAAAGACTTTGAATCTTCTATATTTTCGTAAGTCAAAAATTGAAAATAAATATCTTTTGAGAAAGTAAATTCTAACGTGGCATCTGCACATTCTGAGCTGTTATCTTGCCACGAAGACGGTTCATCATCATATATTTTTTCGCAAGACCATCCTTCCCCAAGGCTACTTGAAGATGAACAGCTAAATGGATATTGTAGCTGAAGTAAGCTTTGCACTGTAGTTGAGGTACTTGTTGTTGTTGACTGTTCTACAACTTGAATTTCTTCAATAACTTCCTCTGCGATATTTTGGTTGTAGTAATAACTAGCCGCAGCAATTAATGGGATGATTATTGCTAGAAAAAAAACAGCTCTGATACCAGGGACTTCATTTCTTGTTGGTAAAGAAGTTGCGCCATAATTTGAGAGTGGTTGTGACAACAATTCTTCAGGAGGTCTAACTCTTCGAGTAACTTCAGGTTCTGTTTTAGCATCTGAATTTTCTATGTCTTTTATGCTTAAACCAAGCCATTCACCACAACTTGAACAAAACTCAATTGATTTGTCTACTGTAGCTGAGCAAGCCTTACATTCTACTTTTTCCATTTAATTAGCCTATTGTCCCTATTTATAAAATAATACAGTAACATTCAAATAACAATATTGTTCAAATAATAAAGAGGAATATGAACTTAAACAATAACACAAGTGTAAGTCAGTTATTACCAGGCCAACCTTTAAGGATTGGTGTTGATTTAATTGCTGACAAAAAAGCAGGAGCATTAATCGTCATAGGTTCAACAACAAAATTAGAAAAAATTTCTTCAGGTGGACTAATTTTAAATGATTGTGAATTTTCACCTGAGATGCTTTCAGAATTATCAAAAATGGATGGCGCTATTGTTGTAAATGAGAGTGTTACAAAAATTTTAAAAGCTAATGTTCATTTAAATCCAAGTGACTCAATTTCTACCACACAAACCGGAACAAGGCACAGAACTGCAGAACGAACTGCAGCTACTACTGGTTTGACAGTGATAGCTGTATCTGAAGAAACTTCTTTAATTAAAGTATTTGAAAACCTTCAGACTATAGAGTTAGAGGAGTCATCAGCAATACTAGGAAGGGTTAATGAATCTTTGCAATCAGTTGACAGGATGAGAAGAAGGTTTGACGACGCTGTAACAAATTTAGGAGAGCTTGAGATTGAAAACACAATAACAAATCAAGAAGTTTTAGAAGTCATTCAAAGAGGAGAGCTTCTTACTCGGCTTGCTAACCAAGTCAAAGCTGAAGCACTTAAACTTGGTGAGGATGCAGGATTGATCATGATTCAGATAGATTCTTTAGAATCAGGTGTTCTAAATACATTAAATCTAGTTTTGAAAGACCATCTTCCAGTAAGGAAATTTCGAACTACCACTAAAGCAATTAATGAGATAAGTAAATTGTCATATGATGAATTGAATGCGGTAGATTATCTTGGCAGCGTGTTGTCCAAGCTTCCTCTTGATGACATTTCAGTATCAAAAGGATATAGGGTTCTCGCAAGATTACCAGGATTACCTGAAAATTTACATGATCAAATTATTCAAAAATTTAAAACATTACCAAAATTACTCACTGCTTCACCAGAAAAATTGTTTGAAGTTGAGGGTATTGGAAGAAGTAGGGCACAACAATTAAGAGATTATTTCGATACATTGCTTAAAAATATAGGTTTTTCATATATAAATGGACATTAAATAGTTCTGAATATATAGTATTGTTGACATCTATGGCAACAAAAACAAAAAAAACTACTGATAAATATAAACCAAACCAATTTGTAGTTCATCCCCACCATGGCGCTGCAAAAGTTGTTAGAAAAGTTAACAAGAATGTTGAAATTTTTGATGAAAATGGTGAAGTAAAATCAAAACGAAGACAGTACTTTGAGATTGAAGTCCTTACAGATGGATTACTAGTAATGGTGCCAGTGGAAAATGTTGATGAAGTTATAAGACCTGTTATCTCAAAAAATGCAGTCTCAAGAAAAGTGTTTCCTATATTTAAAGAAAAACCAGAAGAGGCAGGAACTAATTGGAGTAGATGGTATAAAGTTTTGACAGAAAAAATGACTTCTGGAGATGTTATACAGGTTGCCGAAGTTGTTAGGGACCTTACACACGCTCAAATTAACAAGGGCATCTCGCCTGCACTTAAGAGAATGCTTGCAAAAGCAAGAACAACTCTAGCAAGTGAAATAGCATGTGCATTAAGTATTGATGAAGAAGCAGCTGTAGAAAAAATTAACCAATATCTTCCTGAGGAAGACCCTGACGACGGTTTATAATTTATATATAAATCAAAAGAGGCATAATGCTTGTAGGTAATGGTTTTGATATACACAAACATTCTAATAATGAAAAATTAGTCCTCGGAGGGATATCGGTCGAAGGACCTGGTTTTGAAGCTCATTCGGATGGAGATATAATTCTACATTCACTAAGCGATGCTTTGCTTGGATCTAAAGCAAAAAAGGATCTAGGTTTTTATTTTCCATCTAATGAAAGTACGCCAAAAAATATATCGAGCGTAGAAATGTTAAATAAAGTTTTAGAAATTATTGAGTATGACAAAGTAGTTATAAACAATATTGACATAACGGTTCTTTCACAAGTTATTAACATTTCAAAAATATCTGAGGCTATTATCTCAAATCTTGCTGATTTACTAAGGATTGACAAACAATTAATAAATGTAAAGGGTAAGTCTTTTGATAACCTAGGTGTGATTGGAGATGGAATAGCATCGGCTTGTGTTGCATTAGTTTCGGTGAAAGATGCTTAAACTACATAATACATATTCCAATACTGTTGAGGAGTTTAAACCAAATTCAGATAATGTAAAAATTTATCTTTGTGGCCCAACAGTACAATCTTCACCACACATTGGGCATGGACGATCTGCTGTAGTTTTTGATTTTTTAATTAGATATCTGGTTTATCTAGACTATGAAGTTAATTTTGTTAGAAATATAACTGATATTGAAGACAAAATAATTGAAAGGGCAGCAGAAGAAGGAATCACTACGAAGGAATTAGCTGATCGAGTAACAAAAGAATTTCAAGATGCCTATAAAAGCCTGAATTGCTTACCACCAGATAATGAACCCAAGGCTACTGAGACTATAGATCATATAATAAATTTTATTGAGATCCTAATTGAAAATGGATATGCATATGTAACACAATCAGGTGTTTATTTTGAAGTTACTAAATTTAAAGATTATTTGAAATTATCGGGTAGAAATAAAGATGAAGTCATTTCTGGAACCAGAGTTTACTTAGAGTCTGATAAGAAAAATACTGAAGATTTTGCACTATGGAAGATTTCAAAGGAAAACGAACCTTCGTGGAATTCACCTTGGGGAGATGGGAGACCTGGGTGGCACATTGAATGCTCTGCCATGATAGATAAAATATTTGACTCAGGCATTGACATTCATTGTGGAGGTAATGATTTAATTTTTCCTCACCATGAAAATGAGCTTGCACAATCTTCTGCTGCATTTGAAAATCAGGTATTTGTAAAATACTGGTTACATAATGGCATGATTAACCTTTCAGGACAAAAAATGTCTAAATCGGAAGGTAATATTAAACTCCTAAATGAATATATAGATAAGTTTGGTGGAAATGTTATTAGATTTTTCTTTTTAAGATCACACTATCGAAAGCCACAGGAGTTTTCTGAAGGCTTATTAGAAGAGTCAAAAACAACTTTAAAAAGAATACAGGATTTCACAAGTGGTGTTGAGGCAAATGTTTCAGATTTATCAATTATTGAAACATTTAAAAATTCTATGAATGATGATTTAAATACACCGAAGTTTTTAGGAGAAATCTTCGAAAAAATGAACAATTTAAGCAATATCAGTGTAGATGAAGAAAAAAATTTAAAAGAAACTATCAAATTTATATTTGAAATCTTAGGTTTTAACTTTGATATCAAAGATAATGTAAAAATTAATCAGGATGAACTCTCCAAATTTTTCAATACATTTCAAATAAATTATGACAATTTAGAACAAGCAATGGAAGAATTTCTTGCAAAAAGAGAAAAACTTAGAAGCGATAAGGATTTTAATCAAGCTGATGTTATGAGAGATAAATTAAAGGAAATAGGCTTGTTAATTAAGGATGGTGATGATAGTGCCTGGTATTGGGAAAATAGTTGAAGGAATTAATTCAGTAAACAGTGCTATTGATTCTGATCGAGCAGAAAAAGTTATCTTCTTAGAATCTGATAAAACTACATCACATCGTTTAGAGCTTTTAATTGAGAAAGCAAAAAATAAAGGGTTAATAGTTGAAAAAATTAGTAAAAAAGATGGTTGGACATATAACAATAGGCATTCGGTTGTCGCGCTTTGTACTCCCAAAAAGACCTATGATGAAAAAACTTTTGATCAGTTAACACATAGCAACATTGTTGTATTAGATCATATTCAAGATACAAATAATTTTGGTGCTATAACCAGAACTTCATCAGCATTTAACTTTAACATAGTTTGCATTCCAAAAAAAAGGTCAGTAAATATTTCAGAGAGAACTTTTGCAATTTCTTCAGGTGGTCTTGAAAATGTAAATATTGTTTTTTATAATTCTATCTTTTCTCTAATCAAGAAATTAAAGTCACTTGAGTATTGGACTGTTGGCTTGGAAATGAATGCCAAAGAGGATTTATTGAATGTTGACTTGAATAATCAAAAAGTTGCCCTATTTATTGGTTCGGAAGAAAATGGATTAAGTAAGGAGATACAAAACAAATTAGATTTAATTGTAAAAATAAATATGAACAATACTGTCGAATCTCTTAATGCCTCTGTTGCTGCAGCGATTGCAATGAACCATTTTTTTAAAAAAAGTAGCTGATTCAAAACTGAATTTGCTATTATTTTACTGTTTGCCGGAGTAGCTCAGTGGCCAGAGCAGCCGACTTGTAATCGGCAGGTCAGGGGTTCGACTCCCCTCTCCGGCTCTGAGTGAGTAAGTATATAAATTCTTTTAAAATTTTTATATTTTCAATATTAGGTGTTCAAATTGCCCTGTATTTTTTTGGTTATCTGAGACCTTCTATTATCTATGACTATATTGATTTTTTCCCTTTTACTATTATTCCTGCAGTTATTTATTTATATTTAAACATCAAAAAAATTACCAATAGGATTTATTTCTATCTAACTATATATCTTTCAGCAGTTTTATTATTGTTTCCAATCGCTCAGATTTTTGATGCAAAATTTCTAACAACTTATAGTTTCCCTTCATATCTAGAAAATAGGGAGCTCAACAAAGATTCAGAATATTTACTTGTTATTGATACAAGTGGAAGTATAAATTTAAATACTTTTAATGAAACAGGTTATACGGCCAACGTTATAGATAAACCAGGAAATATAGGTTACCCAGAAGCAGTTGAAACTTTAGTTGGAGAACCTAAAGCTGTTTTGTTTCGAGAAATGCAAACATCAACTCTTTTAAAAGTTGCAGGATGGAATGTCAATATTGGAAATAAAAACATGTGGCAACTAAATTTAATATCTTTCAATTCCGAAATAAATTTAGACAATATTAAATTAAATGATTCAAGAATCGCAGGTACTGGAACCATCTTTCTTGGTGAAGGATTAGAAGTTGAAGAATTGAAGATAAATGGAAATTTTGAAGTAAGGGTATCTGAAGATTTGGCAGTTGTAGTTGTAGGAAAAGTAGAGACCCCAGCCTCATGGATAGGTGCTACAATAGGATATTTAAACCAAGCTGATGAAGTATACAAATTAAAAATAATCGTAGAGGATGGTTCTGAGGTTAAGTTTTATGATGAAGAAAAAGGTTCCTAATTGTTAGATCAACTTGGTAATGGGCTTCTATTAGGGATAATAATTTCTGTAGCTTCTGTTGCACTATCTTTGTTATATGGTGTCACAAGAATCGTTAATTTCGCTCATGGAGAAATTATTGCTCTAGGTGCAATTGCTACTTTATTTTTCTCAAGCCCACTTGATTACAGAGTATTATTTTTAGAGAAATTTTCACCTTTAGGTCTAAATTTTGCAATTTCATGCTTTTTGGCAATATTAGTGTGTGGTTTATTTGGTGGTTTATTAGAGGTATTTTTATTCCGGCCTTTAAGAAAAAATGATGTTGGAAATATTGCTGTATTAGTTGTAACTATAGGTCTTTCAATATTGGTAAGACATTTATATTTACTATTCGCTACTGGTAGAGTGCAGAACTTCCCTCTTGAGCTTCAAAGAAGACAAACCTATTTATTTTTTGATATGACTCCTAGGAACTTTAATGTTTTGATTGCTGGAATTATTGTAATGATTATTGTCGGGCTTTTATTGACTTACACTCGTTTAGGAAAGGCTATGAGAGCGGTAAGAGACTCAGAAGAACTTTCAAGTGTTTCTGGCATAAATTCAGACAATATTATTTTGCTTACTTGGGTTGCGTCAAGTATGTTGGCAGGTTTAGCTGGTATATTTCAAGCAACGATTAACGATGTTAGGTGGAATATGGGATTTTTAATTTTGCTTCTTATTTTCGCTGGAACAGTATTAGGTGGTATTGGAACTTCTTTTGGTGCAATGGTAGGAGGATTTATGATTGGGATTTTAGTTCAAGTTTCAGTCGGATTACCATTTATGGAAGGACATGCTGAAGCTAAAAATGCAGTAGCACTTGCAGTAATGATTTTAATTCTATTATTTAGACCTCAGGGAATATTTGGCCAAAAAGAAAGAATTTCATGATTACAAAAAGATTTTCACTACAGTTTATTTTTGCTTTATCTATATCTATATTCTCAATTTATTTAGTATTTTTCTTGAATCCCGACGGTGCTATTAGGATTCTTTTGAATCTAGTTACATTTGCAGGAATTTATGGACTAAGTGCAATTGGATTGAATGTTCATTTTGGTTGGACTGGACTTTTAAATTTTGGCCATGCTTCATTTATGGGAGTTGGTGCTTATGTTACATTACTTTTGATGCCTCATGCAGCAGGCAGAGAAGGAGTTGTAGTCACAACTGGACTACCTTTTTTTGTAGCATTAATAATAGGTATTTTAGCAGCAGCCTTATTCGGTCTATTGTTAGGACTACCAGCTATAAGATTACGAGGTGACTATTTAGCAATTGTTACAATCGCTGCAGCAGAAATATTTAGGCTTCTCGTAAGAGATCTAGAATCAATAACAGGTGGAGTTTACGGCATTATTAACTACACAGAAAATTTTCAAAAATACAGACCCAGTTTTATTGACGAACTTTCAGATAATTTAGGTTTTTCTGCTTCTCAGGGTTGGGTCTGTTTAGCAGCTTGGATTTCAATATTTTTTACAGTTTTATTTTTAAAACGCTTAAGTAAGTCACCTTGGGGACGTGCATTAAGAGCTGTCAGGGAAGACGAAGATGCTGTAAGAGCAATGGGTAAAAATGCTGTATGGCTTAAGCTTCAAAGTTTCATGCTTGGAGCGGGTATAGCAGGTTTATCGGGAGTCCTCTTAGCATTTAACTATGGGTCGCTTGAATCAACAGTTTTTATACCTTTGTTAACTTTTTATGTATGGGCAATTATGATATTGGGGGGCGTAGGTACAATTACAGGTCCAATTTTTGGTTCAATAATTTTTTGGGTAATAATATCGGAAACTGACAGATTAGCATACCTCTTGTTTGAAAATGCAAATGGCCAACAATTAGCTGGAGTCAGATTTCTTTTAGTTGGAGTATTAATTATGTTTCTAATGATATTTAGACCAAGTGGGCTATTGGGTAAAAAAGAAGAGTTACTTTTAGATGTTAAATAATTTAATTTCTGTAAAAAATCTTAAAAAATCTTTCGGCGGTATTACAGCTGTAGACATAAAAGAGTTGTCATTTATAGAGGGTGAGCTTACTTCAGTAATTGGGCCTAATGGCGCTGGCAAAACTACTTTTTTTGATTTAATTTCAGGATTTCAAAATGCGGACAGCGGAGATATATTTTTGAAAGAAAAAAATATATCAAATTCACAACCATATAAGATTGCAAGAATGGGCATGGTAAGAACTTTTCAATTGACAAAAGTTTTTGACAGAATGACGGTTATGGAAAATTTACTTTTTTCTGGTTCGGATGTTAATAACGACTCTTTCTTAAGGTCAATTTTAAAATTAAATTCACAAAAAGTTTATGAAAATAGTCTTAAAGATAAGGCTAATGAAATTATGAACGATTTAAATATTGGACATATGGCTGACTCTTATGCTCGAGAACTTTCTGGTGGACAGAAAAAACTTCTTGAGCTTGCTAGGGCAATAATTAATGAACCTGAAATTTTGCTTTTAGACGAACCATTGGCGGGAGTTAATCCAAAATTAGCTGAGGATATTTTATCACTTATTAAAAAATTGTCAGAAGACGGAATCACAATAGTTATGGTCGAACATAATATAGAAGCCGTAATGAAGATTTCCGAGAGGGTTGTTGTACTTGCTGAGGGTTCATTAATTGCTGATGGTAGTCCTAATGAAATTAGAACTAATAAAAATGTAATTGAAGCTTATCTGGGGAAAGATGATGAATAAAACAATTTTAGAGTGTAATGGAATTGCAGCTGGGTATGTTAAAGGTTTAAACATTTTACAGGGAGTTGACTTAGTAGTTAACGATGGTGAAATTGTTTCAATCATAGGACCAAACGGGGCAGGAAAATCAACTTTATTAAAAGCAATAATGAGTTTAATAAAAGTTTCTGCAGGCAGATTTTATATAAATGGAATTGAAAAAACTAATTTATCTACACATAAAATTGTCATGGAAGGCATAGGTTACGTTCCTCAAGTAGCAAATGTTTTCCCATCCTTAACAATTGAAGAAAATCTAGAAATTGGATCATGGAGCATAAAAAATAAAAGGGAGGCGATAAAAAAAACATTCTCTGATTTCCCAATGTTGTCTGATAGAAAAAAAGATAAAGCTGGAAACTTGTCTGGTGGACAACGACAAATCCTTGCTTTAGCAAGAGCTTTAATAACATCACCAAATCTTTTATTACTTGATGAACCATCAGCAGGTTTATCTCCTGTAGCAATTAATGAAGTTTTTTCTTCAATTAAAGAAATAAATGATTCAGGAGTTTCTATATTATTAGTTGAACAAAATGCTAAAAGAGCACTTGCATTTAGTGACAGAGGCTATGTTCTTGATCAGGGACGAAATGCATACCAGGGCAACGGTGAAGATTTACTGAATGACCCTAGAGTTATTGATTTATATTTAGGTAAGCTATAAAAAAAAGGCCTGATTTCTCAGGCCTTTTTTTAAATCTAATTAAAGATTATGAACCGAAGTCTACTGATTTAAGGACTGGGTTAGTATCACCCTCAGTTGTCCAAATATCATATGTAGCAGCAGTTGGGTCACCAGCTTGATTTAATTCAATCTCACCAGAAGCTCCAACATAGTCTACGTCAACGCCGTCAGCAGCAAGTGCTATACAGCTAACTCCAATACATTTTTCTCCACCAGATGATGCTTCGACTAGTCCTGAAGCAATTTCAGGTCCAGTAACACCATTTGCAGCAGCTGATATTGCCATTAACATGACAGCATCATATGCTTGTGGAGCAAAAATAAATGTTGGTGATCCGTCGGCACTAACTCCAGCATAAGCAGCTTCAAAAGCATCTTTAGCTTCTCCAGCTGCAGAACCAGGTGCAGTACCTTTAAATCCATCAAGTGCGGTACCAAGTCCACACAAAGATGCAAGACCAGCATCTTTTACACCATCAGTCATATACCAAGGTGTATCTAATAATCCTTGCTCAAAAGCAGGTTGCAATACTCCACAACCAGTTTCTGGGAATAAGATTCCAACAATAGCATCAGAAGCACCTTTACCGACAGCTGTTACTTCAGCAGTAAATTCTGTCGCATCAGGAGCATGATAAACAATTGTTTTAACTGTTCCTCCTGCAGCTTCAAACGCAGCAGCAGTTGCTTCTGCTAGACCTCTACCATAAGCATCTGCTCTTGAAATAATAGAAACTGTACCTACACCATCTTCAATTAATAATGATGCCAAAACATCACCTTGTAGAAGATCGGAAGGAGCAGTTCTTGCATAAAATCCTTTTTTATCCATTTTGGTAAATTGAGGACTTGTATTTGATGGAGATACCATTACAACTTCAGCTGCAATTGCTGTGTCAAGAATAGCTAGTGAGGTACCGCTACATGCAGCTCCCATAACACCTTGAGCACCTTGGGCAATTACATCATTTAAACTTGTAAGAGCTACAGCTCCATCACAACCACTATCACCTTCAATAAGTTGAACTGGTTGTCCGTTTATACCGCCAGCAGCATTGATTTGCTCAACAGCAAGAGCTGCACCTAGTGCAATACCAGGTCCTAACGATGCAAGGTCACCAGATAATGGCATTAAAGATGCCAAAATTAATGGATCACTAGCAGGCGCAGGAGCAGCTGTAGTTGTAGGGGCTTCAGTTGTTGCAGGTGCTTCAGTTGTTTCAACTTCCACTACTGCATCATCACTTCCACCATCACTACCGCCACAAGCCGCAGCAACAAGTGCTAAAATCGCAATCAAAGCCAAAGCTTTGCGATTCTTCATATATAATTTCCTTTCAGTCACTGAAATTAAAAAATCCTACTAATTTGTAGGAATTATTAAACAATAGCGGATATTTAGTACTATTCAATAGCAGAATTAAATAATTTACAAATAAAATGGGTAATAATGAGTGAAATAATCGAAAATTTACTAATTGATTTATCTAATCAACAGTATTTGGACGTATTTATGTATATTTTCATGCTTTATTTCCTCTATTTGGGATGGAAAAAAGGGGCAGTTTTTCAAATATTTTATCTATTTTCACTTTTAATTGCTGTTTCCCTAAGTTTTCGATATTCAGATGAGATTGGTGCATACATTAGCAGTTGGTTAAATTCAAATCTACAGTTGTCAGAAGTATTTGGGGGCATAATAATTTTTGTAGCAATATTAACTATTGCATCATTTCTACAAAATTTGTTAAATAATCGTATAAAGACTTCAGATTTAGGAAGCAAAGCTTTGGGAGCTGCCATATCACTTTTAGTAAGTAATTTAATTCTGACTTTAATTTTTACTGCACTAAACATTGTAAATCTCCCAAACTTATTTGAAAATTCGGTAAAAGAATCAAATCTTGTTAATTTCTATGTAAGCCCAGAAGGATCACCTCAACAAACTTTAGAAGTGGTTATCGGTACGGATTTGTTAAAAGTTGTAAATAGGATTAATTATTTAACCGGGAAATCATCTGTAGTCGTTGATGATGATGGTTGTCTAGAAATTCCAAGATATAATGAATCCAATCTTCAGTCGCGACAAGATTTTTCTATAGAGATTTATAACTTACTTTCTCTAGAGAGACAAAATGAAAATGTTGATGGACTTGAGCTAAATCAAATATTATCCAATGTTGCTCAAGCTTATGCATATGAAATGTATGTCGGTGGTTTTTGGTGTCATCAGAATCCAAATAATGGTGAAAGTGTTAATGAAAGACTCTCAAAAGTTGGCTTTCCTTTTACAACAGTAGGAGAAAACTTAGCAATTGCATCAACTGTAAGGTCAGGTCATCAAAGCTTAATGCAATCAGATTCACATAGAAATACTATTTTAGATAATGAATTTCGCAGGGTAGGTATTGGAGTAGTATCAGGACCGATTGGACTAATAATTGTTCAGGTTTTTTCATGAGTAGTATTGATATAAATTCTTTCGTAAAGATTTTAACTAATGGTTTAAAGTTTTACCTAAAAAATGAAAAAGTCAAAATAGAAGAATCTGATTTTCAAACATTAGAGAATGAATTATTTTCTGAATTTTCTCTTCCGTATATCGACCAAACACAAACCCCAACTCAATTTTTAAACGAGTTTGTAAAAAATAAATATGATCTGAAGAAAATTATTACACCACAAAATTTAGGACCTGATGCACATGAACAAATTATGTTATGGGGCCTAACTAAAGCAAGAAAATTTAATGATTAATTCTGTTAGAAAAGACATATGGATTAATTCTTATCCAATATTTCTATGGCTTGCGTTGGAACCAATAGTAGGGTTAATTGATTCAAAAATAGCAAGTATTATAAATCTAGATACTCTCTCTGCTATTGGGATTGGTGAAACAATTTATTTTGTTTTCATCTGGGTTTTTATATTTTTAGCGTATGGAACAACACCACTTGTATCATCATTAAATACAAAAAATGAAGTAAATAAATTAAATTATTTCATAAAGTTTGGAAGAAATGTATCTATATTATTAGGTTTAGTTTCATTCTTAATTCTTTATTTAAGTAGTGACTATTTTATTTCTACATTTGAGCCAACCAATAAGATCAAAGTTTTGTCATCTGACTATCTAATTTTTAGATGTGTTGGATTACCATTTTACTTAGTAAATATGCACTCAACAGCTGTTTTGAGGGGCCTTAAAGTTGCCAAGATCACTTTTTATAGTGCTTTTATAGTGTCAGCTTTCAATATAGTTTATAGCTTGTTTTTTGGCTTATTCCTAGGTTTTGGTGCAGCTGGAATTGGCTTTGCAAGCTCACTTGCGTTCTTTTGTTCGTCAATTTATTCAACTGTTGTATTAAAAAAGCACCAAAACAACCTCTCCTCAACAAGTGAAAATGTTGACAAAGTTAGCATGAGAAAGAAATTTTTCAGTGTTGGTGTTTATATACTCATTCGGTCACTATTTTTGACTCTTTTCATGGCCTACTTAAGAAATAGGTCTTCATTAATGTCAATGGAAGAAATTGCTCTACAGCATATTCTTTTACAACTTTGGTCTGTTGGATATATTTTTGTCGACGCAATTGCAATAGCCTCACAAACTTTAATTTCTGAATTAATTTCAAAAAATGAAAAATATCAGAAATCTATATTACAAAAAGAACTTATTTCTGTAACAACTTTAATTTCGATCTTCCTTACCGTAGCAACACTAATATTTCTTGAAGATTTTGTACAGTTATTTGCTGCTAGCAGTTTTGATTCATTACTAAACACAAATTTAAAATTGATGGTAGCTGCAAGTTTATTTATTGGTTGTTTTGCATTTCTTTGGGATGGAATTTTGTTGGGACTTGATAAGTCAAAAGAATTCTCACTGTTAACTGTAATTTCCTCAATTTCAGGATTTTTAATTTGTAGTTATCTTCTAAGAATTGAAAATACTATATCAACACTTTGGTTAAGTTTAAATGTTAGTTTGGTAATTAGAGCAGTATTAGGATATATGTATCAAAAATAGTCTAGTCAACTGCTTTTAGGACAGGTCTATCTAGGTAATAACTCAAAATTTGTAATTCTTGGGAGAGGTCAACTGATCTTATTTGTACATCAGGTACATTTTTGAGAAGTACAGGGGCAAAGTTAAGAATTGATCTTACTCCGCATCCAATTAATTGATCTGCAACACCCTGAGCATATTCGCCAGGAGTCGCAATTATTCCAATTGCTACGTTGAATTTTTCACAGTACTTTTCTAAGTCACTTAAAGGTTTGATAACTAAGCCTGCTACTTGACTATTAATTTTCTTAGGATCATCATCAAACAGTCCAACAATTCCAAAACCCTTTTCTCTAAATCCACCATAATGTGCCAAAGCTGAACCCAAATTACCAATACCAACAATTACAGCACTCCAGCCTTCGACAAGGCCTAGTTCAAGCTGAAGTTGATTTCTAAGAGTAGAGATATCATAACCAACACCTCTTGTGCCTAGCGTACCAAGATATGACAAATCTCGTCTAACTTGAGCATCATTTACTTTAGCTAGTTCAGCTAATTTACTTGATGAAATACCAATTTCATCATCACCCACTAGATCCAGACACTGTAAATAGAGCGGTAATCTCTTTACCGTAGCTGGTGGTATTTTCTTATTTTCTTTCACTAATGCACAATCTAATTAGATACTGAAATTATATGTAATTATTTAAAGTTATTTATTAGCTTTATTTAGTTTCGTATTAATGGAAATACAATGTAAGTTAGTAAAATATGGAAAAAAGCCCTAAAAATTATGACGTTTTAATAATTGGTGCCGGCCCAGCTGGTGCAAACGCTGCTATTTCTTATAAAAACCTAAATCCCAACTTAACTGTTGGATTAGTTGATAAAGCAATATTTCCAAGAGATAAATCATGTGGTGATGCGATTGGTCCTGGAGTAATAAATGCATTAAAAAGATTTAACAATGAACATATTTTAGATGGTGAGCCACAAGTTGTTTCAACAACTCTTTACGGGCCGGACAACATTGGTATTCAAAATTATATTCCTGAAGTAAAAAATAAGGAAGATTCAATTGTATATGTTATTCCACGAGTAGACCTAGATAATAGAATATTGGACTTAGCTAAGGAATGTGGAGTTGATGTTTATGAAGGATATAGTTTTGTAGACTTCACTTCTAATTTGGACAAAAGTTTAAGTGTACAAATCAAGAATGAAAATGAAAACTTAGAGTTTTTAACAAAGATTCTTGTAGGGGCCGATGGAGCAAATTCAAGAATCAGAAAAAAATTAAGTTATAAATCGAATTCTGATTGGCATAAAGCAATAGCTATAAGGGCATACATTGATAGTCCTAACTACTTAGAGATATTTAATGAGAGAACGCTTATGTTTGAAATAAATGTATCTGCAGACAAAGGATATGCTTGGGCTTTTCCAAGTAAGGGTAATTTGTTAAATATAGGAATTGGTGTTCCGGTCAGCATATTTAAAAAAGATAAATTAGATATTAATGTACTACTAGATAATTTTGTTTCTGAGCTCGAAAGCAGAGGAGTAATTGTTGAGAATATTAGAAAACAAAAATCATATTTACTTCCTTTTGCTTCATCGAGACCAAAGCGAAATAAAGATCTAAATATTGCATTAATTGGAGATGCAAGCTCAATGATCAATCCGATGAGTGGAGAGGGAATATTCTATGGCATGGAAGCAGGTTATTTATTAGCTAAAAATACTCATGAAATAATTCATTCAGAAAAATTAAGTGATGGAATTGACTTATACGAAAAAGAGTTCAGCAAAAGATTCAGAAAACACTTTTTAAGTTGTGCTCTAGCAAGACTAGTTTTACAGAGTCCATTTATGACCAAAAGATTGTTAAGAGTTGCCTCAAATGATCAGGATACAATTGACTTTGTTGTGGAATTATTATTTGACGAAGCCTACCTAACTTTAAAAGAAGTTTTGAAGATAGCGTATAAATTTATGATTCCAACAAAACTTTTAACACTAAGTTCAAAAAACTAATAAGCGAAATTATTTAACATATTTTTAGTACTAAAATGAGAATAGTGCTTGTGAAATATTTCACAAATATGGAGGGAACATGTTAGATTGGCTTCCGATACTGGTTATGTTAGTTGTTGCAGTTGGTTTTGCTTTGGCTTCACTTGGTGCTTCATATATATTATCGCCAAAAAAAGCAACACCTGAAAAACTTGCACCCTATGAATGTGGGATTTTTCCAGAAGTTGAACCATCTCAAAGGTTTCCAGTCAAGTTTTACATGGTTGCAATGCTTTATATTGTTTTTGACATTGAAATAATATTTTTATTTGCATGGGCTACAAGGTTTAATGACTTAGGATGGTTCGGCATAGCTGCCATATCAATATTTACATTTTTTGTTTTAGAGACTCTTTACTATGTCTGGAAAAAAGGAGTGCTAGATTGGAATATTCCACGTAGAGAGAGATACTTCAAAGAAGAATTGCAGGAGGTGGCATAATGTACACTCCAGACAATATCTTCACAACAACTATTGATAAAGCTGTCAGATGGTCAAGGACTCAGTCAATGTGGCCAGTCACATTTGGACTTGCATGCTGTGCAATAGAAATGATGGCTGCTGGAAGTGCTAAGTATGATCTAGCAAGATATGGAATGGAAGTTTTTAGAGCATCACCCCGACAAGCAGACTTGATGATTGTAGCTGGAAGAGTATCTCAAAAAATGGCACCAGTGTTAAGACAAGTTTATGATCAAATGGCTGATCCTAAATGGGTAATCGCTATGGGCGCTTGCTCTTCAACTGGTGGAATGTTCAACAACTATGCTTTAGTTCAGGGTGTAGACCACATAGTTCCAGTTGATATTTATGTTCCCGGATGCCCACCAGGACCACAGTCGCTCATGCATGGAATTTTAACTTTACACGACAAAATAATGGATGGAGAGATAAATAGATGAACCCTGAAATTATTAGTTCAACAACAGAAGAATATAAAGAACTAATCGAATCCTTTAAAAAAGATGGATTTGAAATGATGGTAGACCTAACAGTAGTTGATTGGTTTAGAAAAAAAGAACCTAGATTTGAAATAGTTGTTCAATTTTTATCAACTTCAAAGAATTCACGTAAGACAGTAAAAGTATTTGTTAATGATGAAGATTTAACAATACCTTCAATAACTGAAATTTACCCCAGTGCAAATTTTTATGAAAGAGAAGCCTATGACATGTTCGGTATCATTTTTGAAGACCATCCAGACCTAACAAGAATCTTAATGCCTGATGATTGGGAAGGGCATCCATTAAGAAAAAATTATGGATCTGGAAGAATACCAGTACAGTTTAAAAATGCGCCAAAGGTTGATTAAGTGAAAAATAATAAAATTAAAAAAAGTAAGCTCAGTAATTTTAAAAATAAATTAGATTTTTGGGCTACAAATTCAGAAGAAGGTGGCTGGAATATATCTTCAACTGACGAAGGTTCACAAAAAATGCTTGAAGACGAAAATGAAAAGCAAATAAAAATTCAGACAGGAACCGAAGTTGTTGATGATTTTGTTATTGATGAGGATACGTCTGACGATGAAAGAATGATAGTTAATATGGGACCTCAGCATCCTTCAACTCATGGTGTTTTAAGACTTCAGGCAGAGCTTGAAGGAGAGGTTGTAAGGCGTGTTAAGCCAATTATTGGATATTTACATACAGGTATGGAAAAAACTGGTGAAGAATTAAATTATTTTCAAGGTCCAACTAACACAACAAGAATGGACTATCTTTCCCCCTTATTTAACGAGTTAGTTTTCTCTCTCACAACTGAAAAACTTATTGGTATTGAAGTGCCTAAAAGGGCAGAAACAATAAGAATTTTGATGACCGAACTTAATAGGGTTTCGTCACATTTAGTTGCTCTTGCGACTGGCGGAATGGATATAGGAGCTTTATCCATGATGATTTTTGGCTTTAGAGAAAGAGAGTTAATTTTAAATTTCTTTGAAAAAACAACAGGGCTAAGAATGAACCACAACTATATAAGGCCTGGTGGAGTAGCCGCAGATTTACCTGATGGTTGGCAGAAAGATGTTGAAGAAATTTTAAAAATAATACCTGAAAAGCTACAAGATTATGACGACATGCTCCTGGACAATCCTATTTGGAAAGGAAGATTACAAAATGTTGGAATCCTCACAACAGAGGAGTGCTTTGCTTATGGCGTAACTGGACCAAGTTTAAGAGCTTCTGGGTATTCTTGGGATTTAAGAAAGTCTCAACCTTACTCGGGAATTGAAAATTATGAATTTGATGTTCCAACTTTAATTGAAGGAGACGTCTTTGCTAGATGGAGAGTAAAAGTATTAGAAATTTTTGAAAGTCTAAAAATCATTGAACAGGCAATGAACAATATGCCAAAAGGCCCTTATAAAGTTCAAGATAAAAAAATAACACCACCCCCACGCAAAAGATTAGATGAATCAATGGAAGCTCTAATTCATCATTTTAAAATTTATACTGAGGGTTTTAAAGTTCCAGAGGGTGATGCATATGTTGCCGTTGAGTCACCCAGAGGAGAGCTAGGTTGTTACATAGTTTCCGATGGTTCAGCAAAACCTTACAGAATGCATGTCAGAGGTCCTTCTTTTTGTAATCTTCAAGCACTTCCTGTCATTATGACTGATAGTCCAATTGCAGATGCTGTTGCTGCAATAGCTTCCTTAGATCCCGTGATAGGAGATGTAGATAGATGAGTTGGGATGATAAATTATTAAAACAGGCAAAAAAAATAATTAAGCTCTATCCTCAAAAAAGATCTGCACTAGGTCCTCTTTTGCATTTAGCACAAAGTAAGGATGGCTATATTTCTGACGACTCCATAACTGTGATAAGTGAATTAGTAGGTATAACAGAAGTACAAGTGAAATCAGTTTCGACATTCTACTCAATGTACAAACAAGAACCTACTGGAAAGTACTTATTAAGTGTTTGTAAATCAATATCATGTGAGATCAATAATTCAAGTGAAGTAATAAATAAAGTTCAAGAATTTACGGGCTTAAATAATAATGAAACTGATGAGGAAGAATTGTTCACCTTTGAGGCTGTGGAGTGTATTGGTGCTTGCGGTGGAGCTCCAGCAGTACAAGTTAATTATGAGACAGTTGAGGGTGTAACTCCTGAAAATGCAATAAATTTGTGCGAATGGTTAAAAGAAACAAAACCAGATGTCGTTGTTGCTGATGAAATGCAAGAAAATTTCGGAGGTATAAAATCTTTTGATTGGGCTATTCAAGATAACTCTGGCGCTACTTCCACTGCTCCAGGCTTTCAAACTTTAAAGACAACTGAGGTAAAAAAATGAAAGAAACTATTCTTCTTACAAAACACATGCGAGATAATCCGGAAGACAGCCATCTAATTGATAGTTATGAAAAAAACAATGGGTACTCGACTGCAAAAAAAACAATCTTAGAAAGCTCTCCTGAAAAAATATTAGAAGAAATTAAGGCATCAAATATAAGAGGAAGAGGTGGTGCTGGGTTCCCAACCGGAGTTAAGTGGGGATTTTTGGCTGAAGATGAAGATCGATATTTAGTAATCAATGCAGACGAGTCAGAACCAGGTACATTCAAGGATAGGATTTTATTGGAAAGAGATCCTCACCAACTCATTGAGGGCATTATCATTACTTGTTTTTCAGCAAATATTAAAGAAGCTTTTATATACATAAGAGGAGAATACGCGAAGCCTGCTAGAAGAGTTCAGCAAGCAGTAGAACAAGCATATCAAAAAGGATATTTGGGAAAGAATATTTTTGGTTCCGAAATCAATCTTGACATAGTTGTCCATCTAGGAGCAGGGGCATATATATGTGGTGAAGAAACCGCACTACTTAATTCACTCGAAGGCAGAAGAGGAGAACCAAGACTAAAACCTCCTTACTTCCCAGCAGTAAAAGGTTTATATATGAAACCAACTTTGGTAAATAACGTTGAAACAATTTCCTCTGTGCCTTGGATAATTGAGAATGGTGGCGAAGAGTACAACAAGTTGGGAGTTGAAGGCTCTACAGGTACTAGAATTTTTAGTTTGTCTGGACATGTAAATAACCCAGGAAACTATGAAATTGAAATGGGCAGTTCTTTTGGTGAATTTGTAGAAACACTTGGTGGTGGTATAAGAAATAATAAAAAAGTTAAAGCTTATATACCTGGAGGTGCTTCCGCACCATGGTTTAGGGGAGATCAGTTAGACATAAAAATGACAATTGATGATGTAGCTAACAATAATTCAATGCTTGGCTCAGGCGCTGTGGTAATGATGGATGAAGATACCAATCTTGTAAGTGCGGCAAAAAGCATTGTCAGTTTTTTTGCTCATGAATCATGTGGTCAGTGTACTCCTTGTCGTGAAGGAACAACGTGGCTTGAAATGATACTAGATAGGATAGCTAGTGGTAGAGGGAGAACTTCTGATATAAATTTACTACTTGATGTTTGCGATAATATCTCTCCAGGCTTGTCATGGCCACCTAAAATGACCACAATTTGCCCCCTCGGTCCATCAGCAGTTTCTCCAATTACTTCACTAATGAATGATTTTAGAGATGAGGTAGAGAGTTTAATTCCTACGAAAGTTCTATTATGAGTGAAAAAGTTAATTTAAATGTTAACGGTATTGAAATTGAGTCTGATCCTAATAAGTTATTAATTGAAGCATGTGAAGACTCTGGAATTCACATTCCAAGATTTTGTTGGCACAAACGCTTAGATCCCGTTGGCATGTGCAGAATGTGTCTAGTTGAAGTTGAAACACCAAGAGGTAAAATGTTGGTACCATCTTGCACAACTGAAGTCAGTGATGAAATGGTTGTTGACACAGAATCAGATGTCGTAAAAAAAGCTCAAGAGGGAGTCTTAGAATTTTTATTGATCAACCACCCTCTTGATTGTCCTATATGCGATAAAGCTGGAGAGTGTCCGCTTCAAGATCAAACAATGGCTTACGGCCCAGGAGAGAGTCGTTTTGTTGAAGAAAAAAGACATTTTGAAAAACCAATTAATATATCTGAAATAATATTGCTTGATCGAGAGAGATGTATTTTATGCGCAAGATGTACAAGGTTCTCAGATGAAATTTCAGGCGATCCTTTAATTGAGTTTATCCAAAGAGGAAACAAAACAGAAGTTAATACTTTTCCAAATGAACCTTTCAAGTCATACTTTTCTGGAAATACTGTTCAGATATGTCCTGTTGGTGCTTTAACTTCTACATCCTATAGGTTTAAAGCAAGGCCGTGGGACCTAAAATCTACACGATCAACGTGCAACGGTTGTCCTACGGGTTGTTCAATAGAATTGAATTCATCACAAAATAAGATGTTAAGAATTCTTGGTGTCGACAATGATGCTGTTAATCAAGGGTGGATGTGCGATAAAGGACGTTACAATTTTGAGTATTTAAATTCTGATTCAAGATTAAAAACTCCACTTAAAATGATGGATAATAAATTAGTAGAAATCGAAATTCAGGATGTATATTCTGAACTAACAGAATTTATTAAAGACAGACAAACAAAAGTTAACTTTTTACTCGGTTCAAATTTAACAAATGAGGACTATGTTGCATTCAGAGAATTTTCAAAGACCATTTCTCAATCTGAAAGCAGTTTTTATTTAAATGATGATTTGCTTTATAAAGGGTTTTTTGGTGACAATATCGAATTAGCAAAGATTGATGATTTAAACTCTTCCGATGCAATAGTTGTATGGGCTGAAGATTTGAAAGAAAAACTTCCTGTACTTTATTTGAGAATTCGTCAGGCTGTAAAAAATGGAGTTAAGTTAATAGTTTTTGGCCATACAAATGAGACCTTAAGTGATATTGCGGATGTATTTTACGGTAAAGATATGGTTTCAGAAAACTTTGAAATTCTAAAAGATCTTTCAAAAATGAAAGAAATAAATAATTTAGTAGTGGGCAAAAATATTACAGCTATTTTGGGTAAATCCACACCCTATCAGGCTGATGAAAGTATTACAAAATTATTTGAATTTTTAAATTCAAATGCAAATTCAAAAGTATTAAATGCTTATTCAAAAGGTAATACTTATGGTGCTTTTCAAACTTTAGAAAACCTAAAAGGACTCAATGATTTTGTAAACGATATATCAAAAGATAATACAGATCTATTATTTATTGTGGGTGCAGATCCTATTGGTCGTTCTGTTTATTCAAATCAAATAAAATCAATTATCAAAAGCATAGATACAGTTGTAACATTAGATAATTTCAATCACGAAACTTCAGAACTTTCTGACTACGTCGTACCAATAAGTTCAACATTGGGTGAAAAAGAAGGAACTTTTACAAATATCGAATTTAGAACATCTCGTATAGAAAAACTTGTTCCATCGCCTGGCCAAACTGTCAGTGATTGGGAATTTATAACTAGCTTAATGAATTTTGCAGGTCTTAAAGCTGAGGCAAATAGCTTAGAAGACCTTAATAGAAAAGCATATGAAAATCTTGATTCTTCTTTAAGTCCAGTATTTGATAATTTAGATAAACCATCAAATTTAGATGGAATGATAAACATCTCTAAACCAAAGATTTCTACTTCAGAAAATAAACTAAATAAGACCATGTTTTTTACTGGAGAAAAACTTTATGGAGATTCTGCTACTGAAAGACATTCTGACAGCATCTCTATGCTAGGTTCAAAAAAATTTATCGAGGTAAGTGAGAGTGTAGTTGAAAAGTACAATTTAACTTCTGGTAGTTGTACATTAACGCAAGATGAATTAGAAGTTACTGTCAGTTATGAAGTTAATAATAATTTTCCGAATGACCTAGTTTATATACCAACAAACAGAAGAGAGTTAAATAAATTTGATTTCTCAAGAGAGATATTAATCATTCCTACTCAAGTGAAAGAAGCGCTGAATGTCAACTGAGCTAATAATTGCATTAATTAAATCAAATGTTGTTTTGGCAGTTTTGTTGACCAACACAATATTGTTGATATGGCTTGAAAGAAAATTAGTTGCTGGAATGCAGTCTAGAGTGGGGCCTGATAGAGCTGGTCCTTTTGGGATTTTACAAACTGTAGCAGATGCAATTAAATTATTATTAAAAGAGCAAATCATGCCTCTAAAAGCTGATAGAGCTATGTATCTGTTGGCGCCAATAATTGCATTGGTACCATCATTTTTAATTTTCATGATCATTCCATTAGGTCCGGACTTAAACATTGAAATTGGTGGTAAAGATTATATTGTTGATTTTGTTGGTGCAGACTTAAACGTAGGTGTTCTTTATTTCTTAGCTTTGTCATCAATTGCTGTATATAGTGTAGTTTTAGCTGGGTGGTCTTCTGGATCTAAATACCCACTTCTCGGCGGTGTTAGAGCATCCGCACAAATGATATCTTACGAGGCAGCTATGGGATTATCTTTAGTACCAGTAATCTTATATTCTGGTTCACTATCTCTTGTAGATATAGTTAGTAGCCAATCCGGAAACTTATCAACAACAATTCCAATTCTTAGCTCAATTGTTTCATTTATTCCTAAATGGAATATTTTTCCTCAATTTATTGCATTTGGAATATTTTTCATAGCTGCTGTAGCTGAAGTAAACAGAGCCCCTTTTGACTTAGTCGAAGCAGAACAAGAATTGGTCGGAGGGTTTCATACAGAATACTCTGGATTCAGGTTTGCTATGTTTTTCTTGGCGGAATATATAAATATGTTCAACATGTGTGCAATTACTGCAACCTTTTTTCTAGGTGGGTGGCTTGGTCCTACTTTTGAGGGGATTTTGCCTCCAATAATATCTGCAATTATGCCAATAATTTGGTTAGGAGTCAAAACGTTTGCACTTTTATTCATATTTGTTTGGATAAGAGCCACATTACCAAGGCTCAGATATGATCAATTGATGGAGCTTGGGTGGAAAAGGCTTATACCGGCATCTCTAGTTTGGCTTATTTTGTCCGCTATTGTTCTAGGATTAAGAGAGTTTGGTTTACCTTGGAGTTAAGTTATGAGTGACAGTTTTGGTTTAATAAAAGGATTGAAAGTAACTTTCAAAGAATTATTTAGAAAATCAGTTACCGACAAATATCCAAAAGAATTTAGAGAAAAGCCCCAAAGATTTCACGGCCGCCATGTTTTAAACAAATATGAAGACGGCATGGAAAAGTGTATAGGTTGTGAGCTGTGTGCAGGAGTTTGTCCAGCACAATGCATTTATGTTCGAGGAGAGGATAATCCAGAAGAGAACCCTGTAAGCCCAGGGGAGAGATACGGATTTATTTATGAAATCAATATGCTCAGGTGTATTTATTGTGCGTTATGTGTGGAAGCCTGCCCAACTGAAGCAATCACTATGACTTCTCTTTTTGAGATGAGTGTTGCTAATAGGTCCGAAGCAATATTTGATAAAGAGGTATTAGTTGTAAAAGATGATGGAACTCCTAACACCCATGAGGAACAAACTAAGCTTATTAATTTTGATGATTTGAATACATCTGATGGATGGATGAGAGCAACTTCTCCTAATGGAAATCCAAATTTTCAAAATGTTGTAAATTGGTCAGGTTCACTTGGAGTAGGAAAGAAACCTCCTGAAGAAGGACAGACATTGGAGGAAGAGTAAGTTGGTTGAGGCGCTTTTATTCTTTGCTCCAGCAAGTCTCATTATCATAGGCGCACTCATTGTTATATTTGCCAAAAACCCTGTACACAATGCTATGGGTTTAGTTATGACACTGGTTTCCTTAGCAATAATCTATATAACTTTAAATGCAACTTTTGTTGCAATGGTTCAAATGTTAGTTTATGCAGGAGCAGTTATGACTCTATTTTTGTTTGTAATAATGATGATTGGGGTAGATAAAAAAGAACAAACTACTGACTCTATTAAAGGTCAAACATTTTTAGTGAGTGGAGTATTTTTAATTCTTATTTCCCTTTTAGCATATGTTGCAATAAGTTCAGACTTCAAGTGGGATCTCTGGTTCCCACCTGTTGAGTTTGATGCAGAAGGTACACCACAATTAATTGCAGGCGCACTTTTTACAGAGTGGATATTTCCATTTGAAATCATTTCTTTACTTCTTATTGTTGCCACCGCTGCAGCTATAGCTTTGGCTTATGATACTAAGAAACGAAATAGTAATGCTTGAAGTAACTACCGATTGGTATCTTACACTTGCAGCGATTCTCTTTTCAATAGGGTTTATAGGAATGATGATTAGAAAAAATGCTCTCATTATGTTTATGTGCATTGAATTAATGCTCAACGCAGTAAACCTTACTTTTATTTCTGCATCAAAACATTTTGGACAGGTTGATGGTCAAGTCTTTGTATTTTTTGTTCTTGTAGTAGCAGCAGCTGAAGTAGTAGTTGGCCTTGCGATTATTGTTTCTATATTTAGAAAGCAGTCATCTGCATCAGTAGATGTATTGAATGTATCAAGAGGTTAAATTGGAATTAATTTTTATTCTCCCAATCTTTCTACCTTTTTTAACTGCTGTCTTCCTTTTTCTAAACAAAAAATTATTTAATGAATTAATTACTAACTTTTTTACTTTAAATAGTGCACTCTTGTCATTTGCTATTGCCGCCTATGCATTTATTGCCTTAGGGCTTGATAAATTTAAACCTATAAAAGTTGAGTTGTTTCAATGGATCTCTAATCCTGATATAAGCATTGGTTTTACTCTTGATGGACTATCTGGAATTATGCTGATTTTGGTAACTGGACTATCTTTTGTAATTCAACTTTTTTCCACTTCTTATATGGAAAAAGACGAAAATCATTGTAATTATTTTGTGTATTTTAACTTTTTTGTTTTTTCAATGTTACTTCTAGTCATGTCATCAAACTTCTTAGTGATGTTCTTTGGTTGGGAATTAGTTGGTTTGAGTTCATATCTATTAATTTCATTTTGGTCTAAAAAACCAGCTGCTGCAAAAGCCGGTAATAAAGCATTTGTTATAAATAGAGTTGGGGACTTTGGATTTTTAATTGGATTAATGATTATTTTAGATACTTTTAATACGTTTGATTTTTATAAAATTTTACAAAATACTACTGGAATAGCTGAGTCTACCATTACGGCAATATCCCTCTTTTTATTGCTAGGTGCTTTTGGCAAATCTGCTCAATTCCCTCTTTTTAGTTGGCTTCCAGATGCAATGGAAGGTCCAACTCCTGCAAGCGCTCTTATTCACGCAGCCACAATGGTTACTGCAGGAGTGTTTATGCTTGTTAGAATATCTCCCTTATTACAACACTCAAAAATAGCTAGCTTATTGATTATAATTTTTGGACTTATAACGGCACTTCTTGCTGCATTTTCTGCCATAAATCAATTTGATATCAAAAAGGTATTGGCATATTCAACAATTTCTCAGCTCGGATTTATGTTTATTGCAATTGGAGCAGGGGCTTATGTCGCTGCAATTTTTCATTTAGTCACTCATGCATTTTTTAAAGCACTTTTGTTTCTTGGTGCTGGTGCTGTTATTCACTCTATGCACCATGAACAGGATATTAGAAAAATGGGTGGACTTAGAAAAAAAATGCCAATTACTGCATCAATGATGGGAATAGGAACTCTTGCAATATCAGGCATTCCTCCTCTTGCAGGTTTTTGGTCAAAAGATGAAATACTTGCATCCGTTTTTGTAAATGGAGGTATTTATTATGTTTTTTGGGCTTTAGCATTAGGAGCGGCTTTTCTTACAGCATTCTATATGGGAAGACATTGGTTGCTAATTTTTGAAAAAGATAATGGTTTTGAACACTCAGATGTTGCTGAAGCACCAAAAGCAATGACGAGACCCCTACTACTTTTAGGTATATTTTCTATATTTATTGGTTTTATAAATACACCATTTTTTCATGGTCTAGAAAAAGTTTTACACGTGACTTTAGAGAATGTTGAAGTAACGCATTTACCAAAGGGCATTACATTAGTTGTGTTAGCAGTACTCTCTATTGGTGCTGGTTTCACAGGACTAATTATTGCTTTTCTCTTATTTGGAATGGAGCTTCATAAAAGAATTAACTTGAAAAAATTTAAACTTGAAGGTCCTATCAACCTAGTTAAAGATCTTTCCTCAAATGTTTTGTATTTAAATAAATTCGGTAATTTTTTCTTTGTCTCCGGCATGAAGAACCTTAGTCGTAAAGTAGCAGTTGTTGTTGATGGAATGTTGATTGATGGATCTGTTAACTTCGTATCAACTGCATTTAATAAAAGTTCAAAAATTACATCTTCAACTCAAACTGGTTTAGTGAGAAATTATGTCGTTTATTTTGGTTTATTTTTACTACTTCTAATTGCATTGTTTATTGCTACACCATTGGTGTCAAGATGATTTCTATTATGTTCTCTTTGTTGTTAGTTCCACTTTTTAGTGCATTACTTATCTTTTTGATTCCGAATTCAAGAAAAGAGACATTTAGACCAATTGGAATCGCCTTTTCTTTAATAACGTTAACTCAATGTGTTTATTTGCTATTTGGGGAATATGCAAAAACAGAATTTACAATTTTATCAACTTTTCAATGGATACAGTCTTACGGAATTAATCTACATTTCGGTCTCTCTGGAATGTCAACACTTTTGTTGTTGCTCAGCTCATTGTTAGTATTTGTTTCATTACTTTCTATTGGCAAAGATCACTCTGAAAGCAAAGGATTTGTTGGATCATTGTTAATGTTACATTTTGCAATAAATGGTGTATTTATTAGTGGTGATTTAATTTCATTATTTATATTTTTTGAGGCTTTACTTATCCCTATGTATTTCCTAATGGGAATATGGGGAGGTGAGAATAGAAGATACGCAACTATAAAGTTCATTCTTTACACTGTTTTTGGTTCGGTATTTATTTTTATTGGAACAGTTTATACAGCAGTTTTAAGCTTTGGAGTTAATGGTAGGCTTGCTGTAGATTTTGAAACATTGTCTTCATTAAGTTTGCTTGAGTCACAGTCAAAAACTTTATTTTTATTATTTACATTTGGCTTTTTAATTAAAGTGCCTATATTTCCACTGCATACTTGGTTGCCGGATGCACACGTAGAAGCTCCAACTGCTGGAAGTATAATGTTGGCAGGAGTGCTTCTAAAAGTTGGTGCTTACGGAATACTAAGAGTGTCAATACCATTTTTTACAGAGGGTTTTTTAGCTTACAAAAATCTGATTGCAATACTGTCTGTAATTGGAATTATTTATGGTGCTATTGTTGCCATTGCTCAGATCGATATCAAAAAGCTGATTGCTTATTCTTCAGTTAGTCATATGGGATTTGTTATGCTTGGAATTTCAGCTGGTGGATTTTTAAGTATTGAGGGAGCAATTATACAAATGATAAATCATGGAATCACTGCAGGTGCTTTGTTTATGCTGGTTGGATTTATATACGAAAGAAGACATACTCGAAAAATTAGTGACTTTGGTGGAGTCAAGATATCTATGCCAAGGTATGCAGCAATATTTCTATTTACATCATTCGCCTCGATAGGCCTTCCTGGTTTAAATGGTTTTGTCGGAGAGTTCATGATTCTTATGGGAAGCTTTAACAGCTATAAAATTCTGACATCCTTTGCAGCATTTGGTGTAGTCTTAGCTGCGATATATATGTTATGGGCATATCAAAGAATGTTTACTGGACCTATTAAATATGAAGAAAATGAAAGCTTAAGTGATCTCAATTCCCGTGAAACAGCATCAATAGCTCCATTAGTTTTATTAATGTTGTTTATTGGAATTTATCCAAACTATATTGAAAGTTTTGTAATTCAAGAGGCAAGTTTTCTGAGTGATACTATAGCAATGTTTAAGGACCTAAAATGACAACAGTTTCTGAGATATTAGGAATAAACTACATCGTAATTGCACCTACGTTGGCACTATTACTGACAGTTATTGTTTTATTATTTTGCACAATAACCATTTCAACGCCTATGTACGTAAAAAAATATGTTTCGTTTGTTGGAATTTTGCTAACTTTATTTACAATATTTTTAAAGTTTGGTTTATTTCTGACTGATGGTATCTCTTCTTATTTCACAGAAAAAATTCTTCTTGATGAGTTTGCCCTTGTTGGAAACGTACTTGTTGGAATGGTTTTGCTTTTTACTTTTAATTCTTTCTGGAAAACTTCAGAATTAATAGAAGACAAAACCACTGAAGCTTTAATACTAATTTTAATGTCTGCATCTGGATTTTTATTAATGATTGATGCTGAGAACTTCATAATGTTATTCATAGGTTTAGAAATTGGTTCAATTAGTTTATATGCTTTAGCTGGGCTGAACAGGGGGGATCAATTAAGTAATGAAGCTGCTTTAAAATATTTCTTACTTGGCTCGCTTGCTTCGTGTATATTTGTATACGGTATTGCTCTAATTTATGTCTCACTATCAATAATTGGCGTATATGAAACTAGTATTGCAATTAGTTTCATAGGTCCAGATAATGTTCCACTAACAACTTTTGTCGGACTGATATTAATAATTGTTGGATTATTATTTAAAGTTGCAGCTGCACCTTTTCAAGCATGGGCACCAGACGTATACCAGGGTTCTCCTACTGGATATGTAGGATATATGGCAACGGTTGCAAAGGTTTCATCATTCATAGTCCTCGCAAGGCTTGTAGCAGTCTCTTTAACATTCATTATCGACCAATTTGATTTATTTTTTGGTGCGGTTGTAATCTTGTCAGTACTCGCTGGCGCTTTATTTGCTGCAAATCAAAGTGATTTGAAAAGACTAATTGCTTATAGTGGAGTTATTCAATCAGGCTTTATACTTTCTGGCATATCTTCAGGAGTTTATGGAATAAGTGCATCAACGTTTTATTTGATAACTTACATTATTCAATTAATTGGAATCTTTACAGTTTTTTCAATTATAAGCGGTCAATTAAGTTCGGACTTTCAAATCTCAAATATCTCAGGGTTATTTAAGGAAAATAAATTTATAACAATTACATTTTCAATATTCATGCTTGGCCTTGCAGGATTACCATTAACAAGTGGATTCGTCTCAAAGTTTATTTTAATTACCAATCTTTGGTCATATGAGAGATATATATTGGTAACAGTCTTAATGCTGACTACAGTTGCAGGATTTTATTTTTACTTACGACCAATATGGGTAGCAGCAGTTGAGAAAACAGAAAACGTAGTTGAAAAAATACAGGTTAAAAACTCAGACAAGCTGCTACTAGGTGTATTGGCTGCTTTAACAATATATTTTGGATTACTTCCAGATTCGCTTGTTAACATAACTCGCTGGATGGTCGAGGGTTATCTCTAATGTACATCAAAATAATTCCACCACCTGCACTTAATCATCAGGGTGGTTGGGATGAAATGCTAATGTTTTTAATCCCGGCTTTACTTTTAACTTGGTTAAGAAATAAGCAAAAAAATGAAAATTCAGAGGAATAATTTATAATTTTAATTTTTTTGTTTTAAACTTATTTTGTGATTGAAATTAAAAATCTCACAATGAAATACAAAAACGGAAAAGGCGTTGGAGATATCAATATCTCTGTTGATAATGGAGAGGTTAAAGGGCTTCTTGGTCCTAATGGGGCTGGAAAATCTACAACAATGAGAAGTCTTATGGGATTTTTGATGCCCTCTGAAGGTTCACTTTCAGTTGAGGGAATTGATACAATTGAAAACCCTGTTGAGGCAAAGAAAATAATAGGATATTTACCTGGAGATCCTCAACTTCCACAAAATTTAAATTCTAAGTCACTATTTAAACTTGGTGCGGATATGAGAGGTCAATCAACTGATTATGCTATGGAATTATCAGAAAAGTTTGAATTGGAGGTTGATCAAACTCTCAAAGAATTATCTAAAGGTAACAGACAAAAAGTTGCATTGATACTTGCGGTACTTCATAAGCCAAAGGCATTAATTTTAGATGAACCAACTTCGGGCCTAGACCCCTTTCATCAAAGAA
Organism: uncultured Candidatus Actinomarina sp.; assembly: GCA_902593475.1. GTDB lineage: Bacteria > Actinomycetota > Acidimicrobiia > Actinomarinales > Actinomarinaceae > Actinomarina. The sequence continues at coordinate 6,615 of CACJIM010000007.1, read as the reverse complement.
CTTTTTTTGAAATTGTAAAAGAATTTGCTAATAATGGTGCAGCAATACTTTTATCATCACATATTATTTCTGAGGTTGAAAAAGTTGCCGACTCGATGGCTGTTTTAAGAGAAGGTTCAAAAGTATATGATGAAACATATGAGACATTTTTAAATAAAGCAAAAGAAGAAGGTCAAGATTTAGAAGATGCTTTTTTTACATTCTATGATAGAAGAGAGGGGTAATGTTTAACTATTTCAAATATATGATTACAGTTCCAAGAAAATTTATTTTAAATTGGGCAATTTCTGGTGGAGTTTACTTATTAATACTTCCACTAGCTTTTGCAAATTCAAGTGTAGAAAGTTTGCTTATTGACACACAAAGAGAAGCTTTTAGAGGAATGTCAGAAAATGAAACAATGATGAATTTATTGGGAATTTCGGATTGGGACAATGTTTTTACATTAGAAGGAATGGTAACAACTTATTTCTTAGTACCATTTGTTCCACTTTTAATTGGCACTGCCACAATAATTCTTTTAAATAAATTAGGTTCAAAAGCAGAAGAGGACGGGACTTTTGAATTTGTTGCTGCTTTACCAATGACAAGAACTTCTGTGTATTTAACACAATCAATTGTTGCTGTTCTCTTCGGTTTATTTGTAACTTTTGCATGGACAAATATTATGTTTATTCCAATTGCAACTATGGAACTTAGTCAAACACTTGATTATGTTCCGCTTATGAAAGCAACACTTCAAGCCGCTTTAGCTGGGGTTACTTTTGGCGCTCTAGGATTTGCTCTTGGAGCATTTACTGGAAAATCCTCAATGGCTTGGGCTTTTGGTGGAGGTTTAATGGCATTTGAATATTTAACTAACTCACTAGCTGGAACAAATGATTTCTTTCAGTGGTTTGATGATAACCTTTCATCTTTTGGAGCATATGGAAACCCTTATCAAGATGGATTATTTGCAGAAGACTTATTGCTTGTCATCGGAAAAATAGCAATATTTTTGGTAATAGGATTTATAGGTTTCAGAAATAGATCTTTAAATCTTAGATAAACAATTCCCTACAAAAATTTAATTTATTTAATATAAACCTATGCCAAACTTTTCAAGAACAGTAACAGTTAGCTCAGATATTGATTCGGCTTTTGGGTTTTTATCAGATTTTAGAAATTTAGAAAAATGGGCTGAAGGCGACGAAGGCGAACTTGTTACCAAAGAACCTTTAAGGCAAGGTTCAGTTTTCAAAGTAAAAACGCATTTCAACAACAAGCCAAGGGAGTACAACTATGAGATTATTGAGTGGGGTCCTCCTTTAAGAGTCTCTTTACAAGCAAGCACTTCTATATTTACAATTATTGATACAATTTTTTTGTCCGCAAACTCAAAAGGTACTGAAGTTACTTACTCGGTAGATATCAAATATAACTTTCCTTTTTTTGTTTTGGGAATTTTTATAGGACCTATTTTTAACAAATTGATGGATAAACAAATTAAAAACCTTGAGGCAGTCCTTGGTCCGGTTCAAGACTAGCTTCCTTGTTTTAATTTTATTTTTTTCTGTAAGTTGTCAAGCAGAACAGGAGAATGAAGTGACCGTTGAATATGGAGAATTTCCGGAGATTAACGGAAGAGATTTGAACAAAAGAGATAAAGTTGTTCCAGATGATTTCGTTGATAAGAATCTAATTATTATTGTTGCATTTCAACAATGGCATCAACCTTTGGTAGATGAATCAATATCTTTATTAGAAAATAATGGTTTTGGTGATACACACAACATCATTGAAGTCCCAACCGTACAAAAGAGTTCCAAATTATTTGAAGTTTATTTAGATGGAATCATGCGAGCAGGAATTAGAGATGACAGAATTAGAGATAGAACAATCACTGCTTATGTTGATTTAGATCAATTTTTAGAAAATTTAGATATACCCTCTAACGAAACAATATATTGGTTTTTGATTGAAAGAGGAAGCAAAAATATTCTCACAAGAGGATATGGAATTATTGCTGAAGAAGATTTGGACTTAATAAGTTCCTTTTAAATATATATAGTAGTTAAGTAGACAGCAATTAGTGCAAGTATAAGCATTACACCGTTAAATGCGCCCCTGAGAGCAGCACTAATGTTTGTTGCAAAACTATGAAATGCAATAACAATACCTGCTAAAACTAAAATTCCAATTTCTAAATTCCAATTAGCAGCAGTATCGTTCACAGTTAATAAAATACCTACACCAGATATTACGGTAATTGCATATGAAATCCATGAAATTTTACTGAATGAAATACGCAAGACGCCTGTTGTGTTTTTTGTAGGATCATACTTATTCATTCTTGGAGCAAATACTGCCCATGTAACCATAGATCCTAACCAAACTGACAATCCAACCACGTGTATGAATTTTAAAATTACTTCCATAAAAAAAAGACTACCACTGTTCAATTCTTTTATGATATTTATATGAAGGAATATAAAGCATGGGTACAAAATACGGTCTCTCCATTTACTAATCTTGAATTTACTTCAATGGATTACCCACAATTAGCAGACCATGAGTTAATTATTGAGACAAAAGCTGCAACTTTAAACTTTGCTGACCTTTTATTATCCAGTGGTATGTATCAGTCAAATCCAGAGCAGCCCTTTGTTCCCGGTTTTGAAGTTGCAGGATATGTTAAAGAATGTTCAACTGAAAGTACTTTTTCGGTTGGAGATAGAGTCGTTGCTGCAACTACAGTTTTTAGATCTGGTAGACATGGCAGTTTTGGAGATATTTGTGTCGTATCTGAAAATTTAACATATAAACTACCAGACAATATATCTTTTGAAGTTGGTGCCGCTATTTTAATGTCTTATCTTACATCAGATTTTGCATTACATAGACGTGCCCAGTTGAAACCAAATGAATTGGTCTTAGTTAATGCTGCTGCTGGTGGCGTAGGTCTTTCAGCAGTTCAACTTGCCAAAATCTGTGGTGCGAAAGTTATTGCGGCAGTTGGCTCTGAAGAAAAAAAAGAATTAGTTAAACAATTTGGTCCTGAATTAGTAATTAATTACCGTGAAGAAAATGTAAACGAAATAATTGAAAGTAAGTTTGGTAAAAAGCCAGTAGATGTTTTATATGATCCAGTTGGGGGAGATGCATACCAACAAGGTATTAGGTTGTTAGGGTCTGAAGGGAGAGCTCTCATAGTCGGGTTTGCAAGTGGAAATATACCTTCGCAGATGTTAAGTTATTTGCTAGTCAAGAATATTTCAATAATTGGAGTTTTTATGATTAGTTTTGAAAATGATGATAATGAGTATCTTAAGAAACGTATGGAGCTGATATTTGATTTATACAGCAATCAACAAATTGAACCAGTATATAAAACAATAAAATTTGATGAGATTATTACTTATCTAGATTTAATCGGCAGTAGGAAAACTGTTGGAAGAATAGTTGCTCTTAGATAGCAACATAAAATTAAATAACTAATATATAAACAATGGCAAAATTATATTTTTATTATGCGGCAATGAATGCTGGTAAGAGTACAACTTTACTTCAGTCTGCCCACAACTACGAAGAAAGAAATATGAGAACACTTTTATTTACTCCAAAACTTGATGACAGATTTGGTGAGGGAAAGATCGCTTCAAGAATTGGCTTGGATAGAGATTGTGAAATATTTACTGCAGATGATGATCTGTATGTCTGGACAGCACATGAGCATCAAAGGGAGCATGTATCGTGTGTACTTGTTGATGAATCTCAATTTCTGAGTCCAAAACAAGTTCTCCAGTTATCACTTGTAGTCGATAAGTTAAAAATACCCGTTCTTTGTTATGGTTTAAGAACAGACTTTAGGGGGGAGCCGTTTCCAGGAAGTGTTTATTTACTTGCTTGGGCCGATGAAATGACTGAAATAAAAACAATTTGTAAGTCAGGCAAAAAAGCTACAATGAATGCACGTTTAGATGAAAACGGAAATAGAGTTACTGAAGGAGACCAAATATCTATTGGTTTGAATTATGAAGCACAAGCTAGGGATGTTTTTGAACTAGATAAAGTTTCTCCAATTGGATATCAGATACCTGAAGCAAATTAAATTTAAGAACCGTTTTCTAATGGTGGTTCAGGCCTCGTAGCAAGCCATGTACACAGTGCTATACCGAAAGAACCAAAAATTAAGTCTCCTACAAATGAAAATACAAAATAAATTGTTAAAACGAAAGTCGGGATAATCATAGATATTGCAAGTTTTTTGGCTCGTCTAGATAAACCTCTATATGTTTGCCAGTTTAAAATTATAGGGCCAAAAATACGGTGACTTTCGAGCCATAACGTGAATCTTTCAGAACATTTTGAAAATGCCCATGCAGCAATAAGTATAAAAACTGTTGTTGGCAACCCAGGCACAACTATACCAACATAACCTAATGAGAGCGAAAGGATTCCAATGGTGAAAAATACTGGTTTATGAATTTTTAAAAATAAATTTGGGAAAAATCTGTACAAAATAATAAACAAAAAGATTCCTCCACCAATATATGAAAATAATTCGTAAGGTATTCTTGATAAAAAGTCTTCCATACTTAAATTATAAAATTTTCCTGTTTAACCATAAATTGAATTAACTAACAAATACTCTTTTTGCTATAAATTGATCAAGACCAAAAAAGTTATCTTTTGTCACACTGACAGTTATAGAGTATTTATTGGTATTAGATATGTATATCTTATTACCAGGTAATATTTTATTTCTTTCAAGAAAAGAAATAACAGAACTGTCTCTTTTTAACTCTTCAGAAATTTTTATAATTGAATATTTTTTGTTTGTATCAACATCACACAATCTATCCATAGGTCCTTCAAAATAATTAGAATATGGAATTGGATTTCCAAACAATCCAGTTTTTGGATTGCCAAGGATTTTCAACATTGCATCTTCGGTAATAGAACTTAAAACATTTTCCCATTTTTTAGTTTCTACGTAGACCTGATCCCATGGTAGATCTAAAATTTCAGAGAGAAATCGTTCAACAATTCTGTGTCTTCTAGCTATCATTTTTGCAAGATAGTCACCTTTTTTTGTAAGCTTTAATTCATCACCAAACTCAATCAGACCGCTGTTTTGCATTCTTCCTATAACTTGTGATACATTAGCTCTACTGACACCTAACCAGTCAGCTACACGTGTTTGCTTTACGTCTATTCCAACTTCTGATAAATGGAAAATTGCTTCAGCATGAGAATAGAAAGAATTCGGTAACTTCTCAATTTCACTTTGCATAAAGATATTTGGATTATTGTTCATTGTTATATATGTTAACAGTTATTAACACATAATGGAGTGAAGATTAAAAGGCTGGGCAGCCAACGGCAAATGTTAATCCAAAAAATAACAACCATATAATTGGTTCATATTTTCTCACGAGCTTAGGATCTTTTTGCATTATTAATATTCTAGTATTTAATGTATAATATTAATAATATGATGTGTCCTTATGCTTATGTTTTAGCCGGATTTATGTGGTTTGTTCGTAATGGTGGCAAATTTGTGATCAAATCATTAAATTTTAAAAAGTTAGCAAAATCAGGCACTCTTAACTAAATTCTCTAAGAGATTAATAGTATCCTCTGAATCATTTAGACATGGTATGTAGGTCATATTCTTACCCCCAGCATCAAAAAAAGTTTTTCTTCCACGAATATCTATTTCTTCTAAAGTTTCTAGACAATCTGATATAAATGACGGGCATAACACAGCTATATTATCTTTACCTTCCTCTGGTAATTCGGCGAGCCTCCTGTCAGTGAAGGGAGTTAGCCATCCAGGACCTATTCTAGATTGGTATGCGACTTCCCATTGGTCATCATTTAGGCCGAGTTTTTTTGCTGTTAAGTCTGAAGCAATCCTTGTATGCGACCTGTAACAGTCTTTCGAGCCTGCACCTTCAACCTCACAACAGTTACCAGTTGAAAAGCAATGTTCTCCCGTTTCATCTGTTTTTTTTGCCTGTCTCTTTGGAATTCCATGATAACTAAATATAATTTTGTCAAATGAAGCTTTTTCGATAAAAGGTTTTATGGAATTACTTACAGCATCTATATATATTTCATTGTCAAAAAAAGGTTTTGTAAAAGTCAATTTAAAATCTTCAGAGACTTTGTGAGCTACAATTCTGGTTTCCATTTCAGTAGTTATTGTTGTTGCCATAGCGTTATGAGGATAAAGAGATATAACTATGAGCTCAAATATACCCTTGTTTTTAAAATTAAGTAATGCACTTTCAATACTTGGATCTTCGTATCTCATTGCACCACATCCACCGTCTAAGTAAACATTTTTAATAGGAGCACCAGCATCTTCTGCTAATACTCTCAGTGTGTAGTAATGATTGATCATTCCAATATCAAGCTCACCAGCTGCAGCTGCTGCTACTTGAGGTGAGTTTTTTGGATATTCTCCATATCCAAGACCATTAATTGCTGTTAGCCATTCTAAAACTTTTTCTTCACCATCAGACTCAATCATACAAGCAACCATTGCTATGAATGAAGAGTTTGTAGGAGCAAGTCCCAACCTATTACGGAATTTTTCATTGGCTAATCCATATATGTCACCTGGTA
>CACJIM010000006.1 GCA_902593475.1 uncultured Candidatus Actinomarina sp. | reverse complement strand
AAATTTCTGAATATTTCCATCAGACTTATTAATACTGTAAATAACATATAAAGCAATTGTAAAGCTTCCTAAAGTCATAACAAAAAATGTCCATACTATAGCCGGCAAAACATTCTCTTTGTAGAAAATCCAAAGACTAAACAAAACAAATCCAGAGTAAAGATCAACTAATGAAACAATACCCCAAGGTAAATCAGGAATTGGCGAGTCAAAAATTGTGACCTCTCCTTGTGCCCAAAATATCACTCCAGCCATAGAAAGAGTTATAAAGTAGGAAATAATTTTTGTTATAGTCATAAGATAGATTTTAAATAAGGAAAAATTAAAAATGAGTGAAAGACAAATATTCTCAAAAATTTTACGTCTTGATAAATATATATATAATGACCTCCTTAACCTGAACGGGGCGTTGCAAAAGGGAATTGCAATTTATTTAGCAGTTGCAACCTTAACTACTTTAAGCGCTTTTAGATTTTTTAATGGAATGATCGAGTTTCTTGAGAGCAACATTGTTCTTTTTCAAGGTGAAATGTCAGAAGAAGAGTTTCAGATGTTTAGGTCTTTGATCGATGAATTATCTGTTATTTTTGTTCAGCAAGATTCAACTACATCAGTATTGATTTCATCAATCGTATCAACCAGTGTTACAACAGTAGTTGGACTGGTAATATGTTTTTTTGATTCTAAAATTTCTGTTTAGAAAAGATCCAAAACCAATTGATCTTCTTATAATTTCATTCTTTTCAAGTGTTCCAGGACTACTTGTGTTTCCTGTGTTGTTTATACAAGACCCACTTCTACAAGCATTATTAGTTTTTATAACTTCTATCTACGCACTAATTGCATTTGGCTCTGGCATAAAGCAGGTTTACTTATTAAGAAATATTGAAGTTGTCCTTGTTGTCATTGCACTAACATTCGGTGGTTCAATTTTAGGATCAGTATAGTTTTGAATGCTGCAGTAATTTTAGCCGCAGGTAGCTCAAGTAGAATGGGATTTCCTAAACAGTTAGCTGAAGTTAGGGATAAACCATTACTCCAAGCAATAATTGATAAAGTTAACATTAATTTTGATAACTCTTCTGTAGTGCTGGGGTCTGAAAATGAAATAATTTCAGAAAAAATAGATTTTAAAAACTCAAATATCCTTATTAATGAAAATTGGCCAGAGGGTATCACATCATCAATTAGGACAGCTTTATTTTTCTATCAAAATCAAAAAGAGATTAATAATATAATTTTTTTCCTTGGGGACCAACCAGAAGTCGAAGTTGAAGTAATAGATGGTCTCAACAACGATGACCATGATGGTAGTAAGGTTTTGGTTCCTCAATATAGATACAAACTAGGATTTCCAATTTTAATTCCGAGAATATTTTGGACGAAATTAGAACTGATAACGGAAGACGATGAAATTGATGAAGAAAAATCAGTATTTCAAGATTTTGATTTAGTTGATTTTCTTATCTCGTCAGAAATTGAAATCAAAAAACTAAATTTTAATTTTTTAGAACCTATTGATTATGACGAGGAAAAAGATTTTTGAGAGTGGGAAAAACTCTTAAAAAAAATCGTTTCTTTATGTAATTTATTTTGTAAAATTTAAAACATGAATTCAATTGACTCTATAAATGGTATGACACATACCGAAGCTACAAAATTAAGAAGAGCTAGAGTCAGAACAACAACAACTTTTTTACAAATCGCTTCTTCCAGGTCAGGCAGGGCTCTCTTAACAAAAGAAACAGGAATAAGTTCACCTAAATTACTGCACTGGGCTAGACGTGCTGAACTAATGAAAATTAAAAACCTAGGAAGAGACTATGCAGACTTACTTGAAGCCGCAGGAGTAGAAAGTGTGTCTGAATTAAAGAGAAGAAATCCAGAATCACTTCATGAAGTAATGGCAAAAATTAATTTAAAGAGAAATATAGTAGACAGAATGCCCTCTCTAAAGAGAGTTACTAATTGGATCGAAGACTCTAAAGATATAGAAATTAAGGTTTCTTCATAACCAAGTTTCCCATCTATCATTAAATTGTGAATAAAAAAACAATTCGAATAGCTGGTGCCCAAAAGTCATTTCCAGTAGGAGCTATACAGAAAAACAAGCAAACTATTTTAGATTGTTTTGAGGCAGCCGAAGAAAAAGAAGCAGATATCCTGATTTTTCCTGAATTAGCACTTACAGGATATCCACCTGAAGATTTACTTTTAAGAGAGAGTTTTGTTGGTAAAAACTTTGCTGTTTTGGAAGAATTAGCTGAATTTTCTAGCTCAACAAGTGGTGTTGTTGGTTTTGTTGACAGAAACCTGGACGATAACCATACAGACAAACAAAAAAGAGATATTGCTAATGCGGCAGCAATAATTCAAAACGGGGATGTAAAAGGAATCTATCATAAGTGTTTCCTTCCAAACTACTCAGTATTTGATGAAGCTAGGTATTTTGCCAAAGGCAATAATCCAGGAAATGTATTTTGGTATGAAGATATTGGGATTGGAATCAGTATTTGCGAAGATATATGGATTGAAGATGGCCCTTCATCACAACAAGTAGAGAATGGTGCATCTTTAATAATTAACATAAACGCTTCTCCTTATGATCAAAATAAAACTGACTTGAGGAAAGAGCTCGTTGTCAAACAGGCTAAAAAATTAGGCGTGCCAATTATTTACTTAAACATGGTTGGTGGTCAAGACGAATTAGTTTTTGATGGAGGTTCATTTGTTATAGATGGTAAAGGGGAAATAATCTATCAAGCCCAACAGTTTGAAGAGGAGTTATTCTATATCGATCTAGATTTGGAAGTGAAGGAACAGCCCAAAGGGTCGATACTGGAGATTAGGCAAAAAGTATCTGAGCTAGATCTTCCACAGTCTGCTCAACTTCTATCCAAAAATGAATCTCTGTACTCAGCTTTAAAATTAGGGTTGTTCGATTACGTTAGTAAAAATAACTTTGAAAAAGTTCTAGTAGGACTCTCTGGAGGAATAGACTCCGCTTTGACTGCAACTATTGCCGTTGATTCTCTTGGATCCGATAATGTTATAGGTGTAGCGTTGCCCTCTAAATACAACACAGAGGAGTCTCTTGTCGACGCCAGGTTACTTGCAGAAAATCTTGATATAGAATTTAAAGTTATAGAAATTGAAGAAATAGTAAATATTTTTAGAAATACATTAAAGGAAAGTGTTAATGATGAACTTGGACAAACAACAGATGAAAACATACAATCCCGCGTAAGGGGTAATATTTTGATGGCTTTATCCAACCAAACTGGAGCTATGGTTGTTTCTACAGGTAATAAGTCTGAAATGGCTGTAGGTTATTCAACTCTTTATGGTGATTTAGCAGGAGGTTTTGCATTATTGAAAGATTTATATAAAACTGAAGTTTATAACTTGGCAAATTTCAGAAATTCAATTTCAAGCGTAATTCCTCAAAATACAATCGATAAAGAACCAAGTGCAGAATTAAGACCAGATCAATTTGATAAGGATTCTTTACCCGAATACGAACTTCTTGATGAAATTTTACGTATGTATATTGAAGAAGATAGTTCTTCAGAGAAGATTATTTCTACGGGGATCGATGAGAATATAGTATATGATGTTTTGTCCAAAGTCGATAGAAACGAATATAAGAGAAAACAAGTTGCACCAGGAGTAAAATTAACAGAAAAGGCATTTGGCAAAGACAGAAGAATGCCAATTACAAATACCTATATTCGAGAAAGAGGATAATCGTTTTGTATTTGATCAATGATTTGGAAGTTACAAAAGATGAATTTACTTTACCTGTTGAAACTTTAGCGGTATGGAGAGGAGATGGGGTCTTTGAAGCTTTGAAGATTCATGACCACTATCCCTTTGGGTTAGAAAAACATATAGACAGGTTAAAACAGTCTTGCAAAAAACAACTATTTGACAATGTAGATTTTAATTTGGTAAAAAACAATATCTTAAAAATAGCATCAAACCATAAAAGTGGCTATGTGAGAGTTTTAATCTTGAGAAATGAATCAGATGACGATTTTACAATTTATTCTTTTTATCAACCATTATTAAACTTACCCGAAGAATTTACATTGCAATCTCAACCCGCTCCATGGCATGCCGGTGGAGATTATGAAGTTGATAGTAAAAATATAGTTGGTTCAAAATCAACTTCCTATGCTTATAACATAAAGCAAACCAGAGAAGCAGTTAGAGACGGTTTTACAGACGCCTTGCTTATCAATAATAAGGGCATAGTTTTAGAAGGCCCAACTTTTTGTGTTGGCTGGATTAAGGATGAAGTTGTTTATGTTCCAGATCTTGATTTGGGAATTTTAGATTCAATAACTCGACAGTATTTATTGAAGTTTGGTGAGGAAGACAAGATTCAAGTATCTGTTTCTAGAGTGACAATAGATGAACTCTATAAAGTTGATACAGTTTTTGTAATGTCTACAGCTAAACATGGAGTATTTGTTTCAAAGATTGATAATCAAGTGTTTGAGCAGTCACCTTTATTAGTTACGATACAAGATTTATTTGCGAAAGAAGTTCTTAAGGAAAAGCAAGAAAGTTAAGGAGGGTAAAGTGAGACTCACAGAGTATTCTCATGGCTCAGGTTGAGCATGTAAACTCTCCCAAGGAGAGCTTGCTCAGGTTCTGAAGCAATCAAAACAAAATAATTTAAACAATTCTGAAGTTTTAGTGGGGTTAGAAAATCCAGATGATGGCGCGGTTATTGATCTAGGCAATAAAACTAAAATTGTACAAACAGTTGATTTTTTTACGCCTATATTAGATAACCCTTACGATTGGGGAAGAGTTGCTGCAACAAATGCCTTATCTGATATATATGCCATGGGTGGTACACCTATTTCATCTTTACAGTTAGTAAGTTGGCCAAGAGAAGATATAGGTTTTGATGTCTTATCAGAAGTTATTAGGGGAGGCTCAGATGTAATGAAGTCTGCCAATTGCAATATTGTTGGAGGGCACAGTATTGATGACAAAGAACCAAAATATGGTTTTGCTGTAACAGGTATCGTTAATGAAAAAATCTATACAAAAACGAATATTAAAAATGGAGATAAACTTTTTCTAACCAAGCCTCTCGGTTCTGGAATTATTGCAACCGCAATAAAAAAAGGCGTTGCCGATGAAGAAGCAATAAATCAGGTAACAAATGTAATGACAACCCTAAATGATGCAGGCCTTGAAGTCGCAAAGCACCTCAATGCAAATGCAATTACAGACGTTACTGGTTTTGGACTTCTTGGCCACCTCAGTGAGATGTTGATTGATGAAAAATTATCAGCAAATTTGATATTCGATAAAGTTCCAATCATTGAGTTTGCAAAAAATTATTTTCATAGTGGCATTTATCCATCAGGAAGCCAAAGAAATTTTGACTCAGTAAAAGACATTATCTCATTCGAGGATCAAGACGAGGCACTTTTATTAGCAGATGCTCAAACCAGTGGAGGATTATTAATTTCTGCACCTGCTGAAACAGATATAGATTTGATAGAAATTGAAAAAATATATGGAGTTTTTCTAAAAGAAATTGGAAATATAACTGTTAGATATAATCAAAAAATAAATATTATTAGTAGTTGATGATTAAAACACTAACTAAAATTTTTGCTTTTACGGCAGTAACAAAAAGCCTACTCGAGACCAAAAAAAGCCAATCTGCAGGAACTACACAAATTCACCCAAGTAAAATTCCAGGCAGGACTGTATTCATAAGAGAAAAAGAATACTTTATTAGAGAAAATATTATAGACGGCACAACTCCTATAATATTTCTCCACAGCTGGGGGTCAGACTCCCTAGGAAGCTGGTTTAAAATATTGCCTAAAATTAAAAATGAAACCTCTTTTGTTGCTATAGATATGCGTAATCATGGAAAGTCTGATGCTAGTTGGGACAGGTGGGACGTAGATGAAAATGCCGATGTTGTTATTAGCATTCTAAAAGAGCTTGGCATTTCAAGTTGCAATATTGTTGGTTGGTCAATGGGAAGTGCAGTTGCAATGTCAATTGCTAAAAAAAATAAGCCATTAGTAAATAAATTAGTTTTAATTACACCTTTCAGCTGGCTTGGTGGTGCTGTGTATAGCGATAAAGTAGCATTTAAAATATTTGTTAGTTTTGTAAGAATAAGAGAAAGATTATTCCCTAATTTCAATCCAAAATCTAAGTTTTCATTTTTAAAAAAATCAAACTCTATTAACGATGAATATACAGAGTGGGCATGGAACAATCTGCATAAATCAAAAGATGACTTCATTTACGCAGATGGGGGAAGATTTGTTGTTCCTTATGATGCAAGGTCTTGGATACAAGAAATTGAAGCTGAGACCCTAGTAATTACTGGGGGTAGAGATAAACTTGTACCAGAAGAAACTTCAAATGATGTTGTTAAGAGATTAAACGAAGTAAAAGTGAAAACTTTTCCTGATGCTGGCCACTCAGTTCCATGGACACATGAAGTAGATCTATTAACAGAACTTAGAGAATTTTTTAGTTTATGAAAAAAAATGTACTATTTTTCTCACCAACTTTTTATGACTTACCTTTAAATGAAAATATAAAAAAAAAGTACGATAATTTAAGTGAAGTCGCAAATGTTACAGTTCTTGCATTTTCGAGCCAAAAAAAAATACATTCTGAATCAAAGACAACTTTTTATTTAAATAAAAAAAACAAATCAAGAATTTTTAACTATTTGAAAATATTTTTTGTATCTTATTTTCAAATACCTAAATTAATATCCCAATATGAAATTGAAATAGTTACATTTCAAGATCCGGTAACAAGTTTTCTGGGTGTTTATAAAATCAAAAAAAAGTATAAAGATGTAAAAATAGTCATCGAATCACATGGAGATTTTATAAATACTTTGGAGTTAGAAAAAAATCTAACATTTCCAAATTTATATAAAAATTTATTTTCCAGGATTGCATCTTACACAATAAATTGCGCTGATATGTTGAGAGCAGTTTCTTCTTCTACAGAGGAGCAAGCACTGTCTTTTAATCCATCAAAACGTGTTGTAAGATTTCCAGCATGGATAGATTTTGAAATATTTAGCAACATCGACCCTATGAGAGATGGTAGTGGAAAATTTAAAATACTCTTTATTGGAAGTGTGACTGATAGAAAAAAACCTCATATGATTATCGATGCCTTGCCCGAGTTAATTAGTGACCAGGTTGAGCTGAACATAGTAGGCCCAACACCAAATCAAAAATATCTAGAAAGTCTAAAAGAAAAAATAAAATCTAAAAATGTTGAAGATAGAGTTTTTATTCATGGAAATAAAAATAGAGATGAAGTGAAAAAGTTTTACTCTGAAAATAACTTAATGATTCTTCCTTCGGTATCAGAGGGCCTAGCAAGAGTAATATTTGAGTCCCAAGTAACAGCATGCCCAGTGCTTGTTACAGACGCCCCTGGAATGCAAGACATAGTCATAGACGGACAAACAGGTTATGTATTTGAGAGTAATAATTTAGATTCCATGATAAAAAAAATAAATCATGTGATTCAAAATTATAATGAAGCAACTTCTGTTGGGATAAATGCAAAAGAATTCATTTTATCTAATTATTCCTCAGATAATTTTAAATTTAGTTTTCAAAAAATATTCGATACTGTTTAACTAAATAATACTTACAACATAAACTGTCTTGCTATATTGCTATTCTTAAATTATGGAAAATATATTTTATGGTTTAATAGTTATCCTCTTACTTGCCAATCTTTATTTTGTAACAAGAAAAGAAACTGAAGAAGACAATAAAGATGACGAGTATTTAATTAAAGGAATTGTAAGTGAAATAATTGAAAATGAAGAATCCCAAATATACAAATTACTCAATAGGTCTGATCAGACAGTAAAAGATTTTCTAGAGAAGACTGGTGAAATTAAGTCCTCTATAACTGGAGTGGATCAGCAAACTAGAAATTTAATATCTGTATTAAATAATAACCAAAGTAGAGGACAGTGGGCAGAGTTTCAGGTCGAAGACTTGCTAGAAATTATGGAGTATAAAGAGGGCCTCCATTACCAAACCCAAAAAAGAATGTCTAGTGGTACAATTCCTGATTTCACATTTTATCTTCCTGAAAATAAAACAATAAATATGGATTCAAAATTTCCATTAACGAACTATATGGAGATAGCCAAATTAAACAGAGATCTTGAAGATGAAACTCTTGACGAGTTAGCACGAAAAGAAATAACTGAATCTATTAGAAGTAAAAATAAAGAGTTTTTAGATAAAGCAATTAAAACCAAAATTGATGATACATCTTCAAGGGAAGGGTACATATCAGCTGAAGAAGGTACTGTTGATTTTGTCTTAATGTACATACCACTTGAAAATTTGTATCACTTTTTATTAACTTCAGAAATCGGTGCAAACAGAACACCTGTTATTCAGTATGCTTTCTCTAAAAAAGTTATACTAGTAAGTCCTCAGACACTAATGGCTTACCTCGAGACCATAAGGCACTCAATGAAACTATTCAGTTTACAAACTGATACAAAAAATATTTTGGCCACTCATGAAAAAATTAAAGTGGAAATTAGAAAGTTTATTGAATCTTTTGACGATGTAACTAAGAGGCTAGATCAAACTGTAAAATCTTTTGAGGCATTAAAAACTACTAGAGTAAATAAACTTGAGAAATCATTTGAAGAATTAGATAGCGTAAATAAGGAGCTAGAGGATTAGTAATTATCGGCTAGTCTTGTGACAACCATTATGCATTTGTCATCTATATAATTTTTGTTATTAGATTCTAAATACGAAGAAATTTCTGAACTCTCTGCACCAGGCTGATACCAGAAATTATCATAACCTGATTCAACTAGGTCTTTAGTTAATTCAAAACCAATACTGGGTGGCACTACAAAATTAATTATTGATGGGTTTTCACTCAGTTCAGAAACATTGTTGTATGACTTTAAACCAGCGATGAATGTTTCTTTAGGGTTTACAGGAACAACATTATGACCTTTTGATACTAAGTCTAATAAAATCTTATTTCCGTATTTATTTTTATCATTACTTGCTCCTATGAGAGCAATTAGGTTATTTTTGTTTTTTAATGAATCAATCAATTAGAAGTTTTCAGCCTTCATTGCATACAAATCATCTTTACCTGCTGTTATAGATGATGCGTATCCTGATGCTAAAGGTAATAGTTGTTCTATATAAAATTTTGATAATGTTAGTTTGTCTTTGTAAAATTCATCACCAGTTTCTTTAAACTTTTTGTTTGCAAGAATTGCAGCTTTACCCATATAGTATCCACCTAAAACTTGACCAAACATTTTCAAATATGGTGTGGCACCAGCACTTGCATCAACCAACTCTCCCTCAAGCATTTTAGAACCAAGCCATAAAGTTATTTCAGATAATGTATTTACTTCCTTTTCAAGCTTTTCAGCCATTGATACAAGCTCTTCATCGTCTTGTTTCATTTCATCGATAACTTTATTGACATCTGATAGAAGCCTTTGCATTGCTTGACCATTATCAAGAGGTAGCTTTCTAAACATTAAATCTAATGCTTGAATTCCATTCGTTCCTTCATAAATTGGAGCTATTCTTGCGTCACGTAAGTACTGAGCTACTCCTGTTTCTTCAACATAGCCCATGCCTCCATAGACTTGAATTGCAATATTAGACAATTCAACTCCAAGATCAGATATCCAAGCTTTAGTTATAGGTGTCAATATTCCACACCTTTCTTCACCAAATGCTTTCATTTCTTCATCTTCTCCAAAGTACTCAACATCAAGCATTAACTGGTTATCATACATGAGGTATCTCATTGCATCGACATATGCTTTAATTGTCATAAGCATTCTTCTAACATCTGCATGATCAATAATTGTTGAATTTTTAGCGTCTTCCTTAGACATACCTACAGGTCTTCCTTGTACTCGGTCTCTAGCATATTGAGCAGCACCCTGCAATGAACCTGAAGCACATGCTAATCCTTGTCCACCTACCCATACACGAGCTTCGTTCATCATCGTAAACATATAGTTAAGACCTCGGTTCTCTTCTCCAACTAAATAACCAACAGAACCATCATATTCCATAACACAAGTCGGACTTGCATGAATTCCCAGCTTTTCTTCAATAGATATACAGCTTACATTATTTGAATCACCTACAGATCCATCATCATTAACTGTATATTTTGGCACTATAAACATAGAGATACCTTTGGTTCCTTCAGGAGATCCAGGAACTTTAGCCAAAACAAGGTGAATTATATTTTCTGTCATATTATGTTCACCAAATGTAATCCAAACTTTTGTGCCTGTTATTTTATACGAACCATCCTCTTGAGGCTCAGCCTTTGTAGTAATTGTTCCAAGATCTGACCCTGATTGAGGCTCACTTAAATTCATTGTTCCTGTCCATTCACCTGAAACAAGTTTTGGTAAAAATTTATCTTTTTGCTCTTGGCTGCCGTGAAAATTTATAGCAGAAATTGCACCAGCACTTAAACCCGGTGCTAAACCAAAAGCTAAATTGGCTGTACTAAGAATTTCTAAAGTTCCACCAGACAAAGTTATAGGCATTCCACCACCACCAATATCAGATGGCAGAGATATTGAGGCCCATCCGGCTTCTGCAAATTTTTGATAAGCATCAACAAACTCTTCAGGCATGGTTACAACCCCATCCTTAATCGTTGCTCCTTGTTGATCTCCAATGGCATTTATTGGTGCAAGGACTTCTTCAGAGAATTTAGCACACTCTTCCATTGTTGGAATAACAATATCTTCTGAAAAATCACTAAATGCTGAAATTTTATTTAGAACATTATAAGAATCTATAACTTCATAGCCAAAAACTATATCTTTAACTGGAGCTTTATAGGGAACTGCCATAAGTAATTATTTTAGTAGATATTTCTAAAAAGTATAAATTGCTAACGAGGGTTTACGTCTACAAGCTGTGATATTTCCTCAATTTTTTCAACCGTAGGTTTATCATTTGTTCCAGCTACGATAGCACCTGCTGCACAGGCTTTTTTTATATTTGGAATTAAGTCGTTTACACCAAAAGCTGCAATATATGCTGCAGTTGCATCGCCAGCACCATTTGAATTTATAGTTTTAAAGTCTGGAGGAACTATTTCTATAGCCCCTTCTGCACTCAATAGTCTTGCTGGCAAGTTTGAGGATGTTAAAAGTATATACTTTACAGTTTTTGAATCTATAAGATTATTAGCTTCATCAACACTTATTTCATCTTTGCTGACTATTAGAAAGTCTAATTTGTAATTAATTTCATATTCATAACCTGCTTGGCAAACAAACAAATTATTTTGTTTTTTGAGATCTTTTAGTTTATCTTTAATGAACTTAATAGAGTACCTATCTATAATCAATGAATCAAAGTTGTTTAAATTTTCAAAATTACTCCACTCAAGACCTTCATATCCTGATGAGACTATTGTTCTTTCACCAGAAGAATCTACAAAAATAGAACATGTTGGAGTTAATGACTGATTGATTATTAAACCATCAAAATTTATGTTATTTTCTTTTAGATAGTCAACTAAGTATTTACCCATAGGGTCACTACCAATACTATTTCCTCTAACATTAACGGATTTGTCCCAAAGAGAAATTAATTCCGAACAATTTATAGCAGTCCCTCCTGGTCTAATAGAAGATTTTAAACTGCGAATGTCGTCACCTTTATTAGGCAACTCATCAACAAAGTAAATTAAATCAGGATTTAAAGTTCCAAAGCAAAGAATATTCTTAAACGACATGAATTAAGAATCTTTAATTATACAAGTCCGCTAATTACTGCTCCTGCAACCAGGATCGCGATGTAGCTAAACAAACCACCGACTATGGCAGCAAGTTTCATACTACGAGAAATTGCACTAGGTCCGGCAAGGTGATAAACCAAAACTCCAAAGAATGGAACTAGGTAAACAACACCCAACCAAACATACTTCATACTCCCATTAACCCTTTCGTTAGAGTCAATATCTTTTATTGCTAAAGCAGCCCAAGCAGCATACAACACAAACGGCATCAAGTAACCGTAAAGTTGAAACAATAACTGCCATATTGTAGGGCTAGAAATAGGCACTCCGCTCATAATTATCTCCTTTTCAGAATTGTAGTAATTTTCTAAGTCTTCATTTAGTAAGTTTGTTGGCACCTGAATAGAGTCTAAATCAGGTACATAAAATAAATTTATTGCAGGGGAAGGCTTATTGATATCTACAAATTTCATGTTTTCTTGTTCCTTTGGCCATGGGTACTCTTTATATCTGTTTTTATCAAGTTCTGTTGTTTGGGCATCAGCAAAAAACCCAGCAAGCATCATTAAACCCGAAGGATCCCCCTGTAAAGGAAACCTTGCAATCAAGTTTGAAGAGTCTATTGATGAACAGTTATGAAGTTGCTCTAAAAGTGGTGGGGTACTTGTTTGATAAACATTATCCTCAAAACAATTTCCTGGACCCCATGGTCCAGCAAGAGCCAAGTCAGTGTATCCAGAATCCAAAACAACGTTGTCTTTTACACTCACATGTTGTGAAAAATATAAATTAGCATCCAACATTGGACTTGCGACAATGCCATACCTGTCATGGTTAACAACCAAATTTTTTTCTATTATGTCACCTACTCTTCCAGGCACAACTATTCCCATTCCTTTTGCAACAACACCAAATCGATTTGTTGGTGCTTCATAGTTGTTATTATCTATTACTAAATTTCCTACAATTGTTGTTTCTCGCCCAGGTGGATTTAGCTCTGAGTCGAGAGTATTTGGTACTATACCTGACATATTGTCTCTCCATATATTGTTATAAAGATACAAGTGACCTCCTGCATTAGTTCCTGAGTAACCTAAAGCATTTCCTTCGACAACATTATCAAAAATTAATGAGTTACATGGATAACACTGCCCAATATAAATTCCACTATCAGGATGTCCAGATGCATATACATTATCAAACACACCATCTGTTGAATTAAATGCATAGACTCCATAATCACCATTGTTATAAACAGTGAGGTATGAACCTTTAAAACCTTTTGAAGTATTCCAGTAAACACCGTTCAGAGAAAAATTTCTGACAGAGAGATTTTCAACTGTTACGCCATCTGTTTCATAGATTTGAATTCCATTCTCCCTCATAAACTCTCCATCAATTATGACTTTATTTCTATCGGTTCCTCTTAGGGTTAAATATGAGGTAGTAACTGTGACGCTTTCGTTATACACCCCTGGACTTATCAGAACTAAATCACCAGTGTTTGCGCTATCTACAGCGTCTTGAATTGTTGTGTACTGTTCGTTTTTTCCAACTTTAAGAACATTGTCAGTCAAAGTAACAGAGACGGCCTCAACAGTTTCTGTATAATCTACGTCGCCAACAACTATTGTTCCAACCATTCCTTTATTATTTGTTCCATGATATGGACAGTAATATTCATAAACACCAGGTTCATTAAAGGTGTGTTCATATTGGTCGCCTTTAGTTATAATTCCATACTCAAAATAGTCTGAAGATATAGCTTGCCAACTGCCATCACTAGCAATTACATTGTGATTGTTAGCCCCTCCAGATTCCCAAATTACTGTTGTGCCCGGGTCAACACGTAAAACTCTTGGCGAAAACTCATCATCAACAACTTTTACAATTTGAGGATCAACATTAGCAGCTTCTTCTGAGCCACAAGCAAACAAGAATAACAACGTAGAGAGGAACAAGATTCTAAGAAATTTAGACATACTAAATTTTACCCTTGTAATATTTACCAGTCCATTTAAAAGAAATATAAGATTCATTCATTATTATTAGAAATATGGAACAAGAAAGATATCCAGCACAAAAAAAAGTATGGACGTGTCCTAAATGTGAATCTACTAGCTTTACAGAAGACACCGTTACTATGACTGGAAAAACTTGGTCACGTTTTATGAATATCCAAAATCGTAAATTTCTAGCGATTACCTGTACAAATTGTCAATATACAGAATTTTATAAAGGCGTGTCTAAGGGTTGGGAAAGTGTTATTGATTTCTTAGGAAATTAAGCTTGTATCCAACCTTCAGGATTATCATCAACAAAAAAATCAGATACCAAAGTTGCCTCTGGATCGATTGCATATTGATCAAAATCAGAAACACCTTCTTCTTCAAGAACATCTTGATCTAAAAAGAAATTACCTGTACAAGTAGAGGAGTCTCTTTTCAATACTGCATAAGCAGCATCTGCATAAATAGAAGGTTTTCTTGACCCCTTTATTAACTCAGCACCGATAACGTTTCTTACAGCTGCTGTGTCAAGTGAGGTTCTTGGCCAAAGGCAATTGGATGCAACATTATGTTTTCCAAGTTCTTCAGCTAGACCATGTGCCACTAAAGACATTCCATATTTTGCGGTAGTGTAAGCAAGAGTCATACCAAACCACTTACGATCTATATCTAAAGGCGGAGATAGTGTCAAAATATGTGGATTATCTCCATTTTTAAGATGGGGTATGCATTTTTGACTTAACATAAAAGTTCCGCGTACATTAATATTGTGCATCAAGTCGTATCTTTTCATTGGGGTATTGACAGTGTCAGTCAGGTGTATAGCACTTGCATTATTGATACAAATATCAATGCCACCAAACTTGCTTGCAGTTTCTTCTACAGCAGCCTCTACTTGCTCTTCGAACCTAATATCACAAACTATTGGCAGCGCATTACCTCCAACTTGCTCAATCTCTTCTGCTGCGGTGAAAATTGTTCCTGGAAGAGTCGGATGAGGTTCTGTTGTTTTTGCTAAAATTGCAATATTTGCCCCATCTTTTCCAAGTGCCTTTGCTATTTCAAGACCTACTCCACGTGAGCCTCCGCTCATAATTACTGTTTTGTTTTTAAAATATGTCATTTTTATATTCTATTAAAATTGTGTATTCTCTGTAGAGTCTTTTTTTGAAAGTAGTTCTGATTCATCTCCAAGTAAGGCTTCACCAATTTTTTCATAGTAATTCCCACCAACTTCTTGTTGATGCTTGATTCCTGTGTAACCATCTTTTGACAAATCTTTTTCAAACTGTTGAAGTTCTAAGATTGCACTCATATTTCCACCTTTGTATTTTGATGCTAAGTCATACATTGAACTTGCTAATGAATGAAAACCGGCAAGAGAGACAAATTGTAATTTATATCCATATGAACTAAGTTCACTTTGGAAGTTTTCAATTTCTTTTTTAGTAAATTTATCTAACCAATTAAATGATGGAGAGCAATTATATGCAAGAATTTTATTTGGATGAGATTTTCTTATTTCATCAGCGAATTCTTTTGCAAAGCCTAAATCTGGAGTGTTAGTTTCGCACCATACTACATCTGCGTAATCAGCGTAGTTAAGTGATTTTGTTATCGCCATCTCATGGTTGTTTTCAATTAAGAAGTACCCATCAGAAGTTCTATTTTTACTGAGATATTTACTGTCTCTATCATCAAAATCTGATGTCATTAGCTTTGCGTTCATTGCATCTGTTCTAGCAATAATGATTATTGGAACTCCTGAAACATCAGATGATAACCTTGCAGAATTAAGTTTTTTAATATATTCATGTGTAGGGATTACAACTTTCCCACCAACATGTCCACATTTTTTTTCAGAAGCAAGTTGGTCTTCAAAATGAATTCCAGATACTCCAGAATCTATAAATTGATTTGTAAGTTCGTATACATTATAAATTCCACCAAAACCAGACTCCCCATCAGCAATAATTGGAGGTAACTTTTTCTTATCCAGTTCTGCCATCCTTCTCAGAAGAGTGTTATTAATTTTTTTCACAAAATTTGGAGTACTGTTTGATGGATAAAGTGATAGGTCTGGGTAAGTATTAACTCCAATGTTGCTCTCTGCTGCTACTTGCCAACCACTTACGTAAATTATTTCATAATCAAGATGAAACATTTGAAGAGCTTGTTGTGCTGTTGCTGCTCCCAATCCAGAAACCCAGGAGTCTTTTCTAGAAAGAAGATCCAAAAGTAGTTCAGACCCAATTTCAGATAAAGAGTGCTCTACTTTAAAAGAAGGTCTCAAAGAACAAATATCATCCACAGAGTAATCTCTTTTTATATCAGACCATCTCTTAGATGATAAGTACTTTTCTACGGTTTCAGTTTGGTTAAAAGTTTGATTCATAAATTTAGTGTTGGCTTGCAGCCACACTAGCAATTATAACAATAAGAGTCAACACTCCAGCAGACGCAATTAGAACTTCACTTCTTGTAATTTTTATCTTTGGAGCCGCACTCATTACACTTGCAAAAAGTAAAATCGCTGCAGAAATAATTAATGCAAATAGTGGAGCATATTCATGAAAGTTTAAAAATACTTGCGCAATAGCAACCGCAATTAGACCACCAACAACTATTGATCCCAATGGAATTACAATTGAGCCAACAATTCTCTGGCGTATTTTTTGAGCTTCAGAATCCTCAAAATCTTCAAGCCCTTTAGGAACACCAAGTAGCATTGTCAAGGTAGAGATCGCAGCTTGTACAAAAGTTGATAAGATTACAACCCTCCAAAAAGCGCTACCAACTCTAATTAAATTTATTACCGGATCATCAGGAAGTACAGGTTCTATTGTCTGCCCAACGCTATTAATTATAAAAAATGCTGTTGTGGAACCTAAGACTAAACCTAGCCCCCCACCAGTAAATACAGATTCTCTATCAGAAGTAAGTATGCCAAAACCATCAAAATTTGAATCCAAAAACTTTTTAACATTCAATGAATTAAGTATTCCAAGAAAGCTAGTAGATAGTGAGATGATTATAACAAAAGACACAGCATCGTATTCTGCTATTAACTTCTGTGTTTCAGCTTCGAGTATTAGTCCATCGTAGAGATAAGAGCTTGAAAGAAGCCCCTGTACAAATCCAGCTATAACTCCAAAGCCTAATCCAAATTTTAAAGATCTTAATAATTTCTGACTAATACTTACAGGAGGAGGTAAGTCTTCTTTTATCAAAACTGCTGTTTGAATTTGTTCAACAAGATTTTCAGGTTCTTCTATTTCAACGGGTTCATCTACGGGTTCTTCTACTGGAGCAGGAGTGTCTTCTAATACTACCTGTGATTCTGATACAGTTTCATTAGCGGGCGCTGCTTGGATCGCTTCACCACCAGTCCAACTGTTTAGAACATCATTTACAGAAACTCCTGATGCTTCAGCCCTTGCTTGTGCAGACCGTGATACCAACATTTGAGGAATACCACTGCTTGAGCTAACTTGTTCTACGAGTTTTTCATCCATAATAAAATCTATATAATTCTAGTCATTTGAGTTGTTTCTAACTACATCATCAAACGTTTTTTCATCTTGGTACCATCTCATCCAAATAACAAGGATTGAAATCCACAAAATAATTCCTCCACCAAGTTTTAATATCAAACCTGCCAATGTTTGGTCATTAATTACTGAAATGCTAAATATGTTATCACTCATGACGTATGCTGAATAAAGTGGCTCTGTACCAAAAGCTAGAAAACTTGCTGGTATTGTTGGCAGTAATGATTGTAAAAATAAATACCCTATTTTTGCAGCAGAATTTATTGGCCTAATTTCATCATTGAATCCTATTACCGGTACCCACATGTTTAAGGAGACCAAAAGCATTATCGAGTGTATAAAAAAATGTGCAATAGTGTTTGTTACCATTAGATTAACAACAGAGGACCAATGCATCCCTACCATTACAAAATTAAACATAAAAAAAGCAACTACAGGTTTAGACGTTATTTTTAAAGTTTTAATAAATGGTTTAACTGAAATAAGTTCTTTCATATCCCTATGCATACCCATCAATAAAAGAGGAGGGGAAACTAAAGCCAAAACAAGATGTTCTACAGAATGAACAGAAAATAAGTATTTTTCACCAATATCATGTATTGGATAATCAGTGAATATCCAGAGTGCTATCAGGCCCGAATACCATGTTTTTCTTTTAGGTTTTTTTAGATACTCTTTTTTAGTAGTAAATTCAAAAAATACTACAAGAGTCACAATCAAAGCCCATACGTCATAGTGAGGATGCCAAGGTAAGTTCTGCATTTAAATCCTAAAAATAATTCGCTGAAGCTCTTTCGACCATGACGATAGTAAAAAGTATCAAAGCTAAGATCATACCACCAACAAAGAACCTGTTAATTGTCTTATTTTCATAACGCAGATGCATAAACCAACCAACTACAATTATGAATTTTCCTACTGCTAAAAATATCAAAAGTGGATCAGTGAAAACACCAACAATGTCTTCTGTGTAATAAAGAGCTATTTCAATTGCAGTTAAAATACCAAGTACGATTGCTATTTGAACATATTTTTTTGGAGTTGGGTGTTCTATGTGATTATCGGACATATCAAATTAAATAAACTACTGTAAACAATACTATCCAGACAATGTCAACAAAGTGCCAATAAAGCGCAACGAATTCAAGATTCATTCCACCTTCAAGTGTTAACCCTTTTTGTCTTTGACCGATTCCCCACAATGCTAAAAGTAAGACTACACCGATAAAAACATGCAATCCATGAAAGCCAGTTAATACGTAAAAGGATGAACTAAAGATATTTGTTGTAAGCTCAAAACCTTTATGATAAAACTCTGTAAATTCGTATATTTGTCCTGCTAAAAATACTGCGCCTAACATTGCTGTTGCTAAAAGCCATACTCTTGTTTTTTCTTGATCATTTGCTTCTAATGCATTGTGGGCCAACACCATAGTTAATGAACTCATTAACAAAATAAAAGAGCTAATGGATGTAAATGGAATATCATAAACATCTGTTAATTTCATTCCAGGAAAGTCACTTCCTTTAAATATCATAAAGGTGGTAATCAATGTGCCAAAAAATAATATTTCAGTAGATAAAAATACCCACATACCAAGTTTTCTGGTTTCTACACCTGTGGGTTCATGTGGATAGGAGTGAGAGCTACTCATCTGAGTCTATATGGATTTCTTCTTCAAGAGGTTCTGTTCCCCAACCAAATCCTCCTATGAGCAACAACACGGTGCCAATTAAAGCTAATGGAATAGATTTATAAATAACTGCATACCCTAAAAATGGCAGACCAGATGCCAGGACAATTGGGAAATATGAAGGATTAGGTAAAGCGATATGTTCACTAGGGTTTAGGCCATCTTCTTCTAATTCAAGAAGTATCTGATCAGCTTCTTCACGTCTAACTGCTCTCCCTTCTTCATCTTCAGAATATTTAGTGTGCCAAAAGTCATCAAGTGATTTAACAATAGGTGCTGTTGAAAAATTCCAAACAGGTGTAGGTGATGGAATGGCCCACTCTAGCGTCCTTGCATCCCAAGGATCAAATGGAGCTTTTTCTCCATTTCTCTTTGAGAAAATCCAATTGATCATGAAAACAATAATTGACAAAGCGATAATAAAAGCCCCAACTGTTACAACAATATTCCAGAATTGTAAGTTTGTTTCTTCTGCATATACCCAGGTACGTCTTACCTGACCTTGAAGCCCCAGCCAATGCATTGGTCCAAAAGTAAGATTAAAACCAATCATCATTAGCCAAAAGTGTATCTTTCCAAGCGACTCGTTATACATTTTGCCCCAAACTTTTGGAAACCAATAATAAAGTCCAGAAAAAATTCCAAACAAAGCCCCACCAAATAAAACGTAGTGAAAGTGAGCTACAACATAGTAGGTATCTGTTTGCTGTGTATCAGCTGGAACTATTGAGTGAGTTACACCACTCAATCCACCAATTACAAACATACCTATAAAACCTAAAGAAAACAGCATTGGGGTATTCAGCTTTAGCTTTCCTCCCCATATTGTGCCAAGCCAATTAAATATTTTTACACCTGTTGGGACAGCAATAACCATTGTTGATAAACCAAAACCAGCTTGAGCAACTGGGCTAATTGCAGAAGCAAACATGTGGTGAGCCCACACTCCAAAGCCTATAAACGCAATTCCAAATCCTGCAAAAACTATCGCAGCATAACCAAAAAGTGGCTTTCTTGAAAAAGTTGGAAGAACTTCCGAGACAATTCCAAATGCTGGCAGGATTAAAATATAAACTTCTGGATGTCCAAATAGCCAGAAAAGATGCTGCCATAAAATTGGATCACCTCCGCCTTCTGTTAAGAAAAACGTAGTTCCAAATTTTCTATCAAATGTTACATAAAAGAGTGCTATTGCAATTATTGGTAAAGAAAATGCAAGCAAAAAAGAGACAGCAAAAGTCATCCAAGTAAATACTGGCATTCTCATGAACCGCATGCCTTCAGTTCTCATGTTGATAATGGTTGTAATAAAATTGAATGCAGAAATTAAAGAAGCTATTCCAAGTATCTGTAGTCCTATAGCCCAATAATCCATGGCAGTCCCTGGGGAGTATTTCATACCTGCATTTGGTTGATACCCAAACCAACCCCCGTTGGGCGCTGAGCCTAACCAACCAACTTCCTCAGCTAAGTATCCGCCCTCTGGTGCTCCTGCAGTACCAAATATAAATGTAGAATATAAAAATGCTCCTCCGAAAATAAATATCCAGAAAGAGAGAGCATTTAGCCTTGGAAAAGCAACATCACGCGCTCCAATTTGTAGCGGAAGAAGATAATTAAAGAAGGCAGCACTAATTGGCATAATGGCCAAGAAAATCATCGTGGTTCCGTGCATTGTAAACATTGCATTGTACTCTGCCGCTGTTAAGAAATTGTTATCTGGTTGTGAAAGCTGAATCCTAAGAATGAGTGCTTCAAGTCCACCAATCAAAAGAAAGAAAAACGCTGCATAACCATACATTATTCCAATTCTTTTATGATCTACAGTAGTTATCCAACTCCATATACCAGTTTCAGAAGAAGGCCTTCTGAAAATACTACTTTGTTTACTCGGTTCTATTATTTTTGTCATTTAAGTGTTCCTAAATACGCAATTAAAGCATTTATTTCTTCTTCAGTCAATTCTAGGTTAGGCATAAATGTACCCGGTTTTATTTCAGCAGGATTTGCAAGCCATTTGCTAAGATTTTCTTCATTGTTGTAAAGTGCTGCTCCAGCAAAAACATTTCTATTAGCAAAGTGAGTTAAATTCGGAGCTATTCTGTCACCCTGTACATCCCAAACACCATCAATAACATGACACTGTGTACATCCAGCATTTAGGTAAACCTGTTGACCTTCAGCAGCTAATGAATTTCCTTCGAGTTTATTAGCATTTTGCTGTTGATTTTTTACCCATGTATCAAAATCAGATTCTGAAAGCGCAAGCACACGACCACGCATTTTAGAGTGGCTTAAACCACAGTATTCACCACACTGTGCCCAGAACTCATTTGGTGAATCAGCGTGTAAATTTAAATATGTAGTTTGTCCTGGAACAAGATATCTTTTTCCATTTAATTTAGGAACCCAGTAATTGTGGAGTACATCATTAGACCACATTTCAAGCCTTATTGGTTTGTCAGCTGGAATGACTAACACGTTTGCAGTAGTTATATCATAATCCGGGTATTTGTATTCGAACCACCATTGGTGACCAATTACCTCAATTTTTAGAGCGTCTTCTGGTTCGTTTGCTAGATCAAAAATTGTTCTAACAGTGGGTACTGCGATAACTGCCAAAATTATTACTGGAATGACTGTCCATAAAATTTCTAATTTAGTATTTCCATGTATCTGTTTCGGTTCAGGACTGTCTGGTTTTTCTTTAAAAACAAAAACAGAGAGAAGTAAAGCGCCTTGTACAATTACAAATATGACTACAGCTATCCAAAAAGTTAACCAAAATAATTCATCTATTGATCTCGCATAAGGGCCCTCAGGACTTAAAGAGTCTAAAGGGGCATTTTCGATACAAGCAGATAAGAGTATCAAGGCCGAAAATTTTAAATTTTTTAACTTAAAAATGTTTTTCACAAGCATATTTATATTATCAACAATTATTAAGAATAGCGTTGAAACTATATATAGTGTAATCATAAGTACTATGTCGTTATGGAAACTGTTACCAAAAAAAACATATCAAAATATATAAGGCTTTCAAAATTAAGAATTGTTGAGCTTTTATTAATTACAACGGTTCCGTCAATGATTGTATCAATATATGGTTTTCCACCCCTCGAATTAATATTATTCACACTACTAGGCGGTACCTTACTAGCTGTCAGTGCAAATGTTCTAAACCAAATATTTGAAATCGAGACGGACAGACTTATGGAGAGAACAGCAAACAGACCGCTCGTAACTGGAGAGATTAATAAAAAAAGTGCCTATGTTTATTCGATTTCCCTAGGGTTAGTAGGTTTTCTAGTTTTGTACACCCAAACAACAGAACTTGCTGCATTCATTGCTCTTTCTGCGAACATTTTTTACTCATTTATTTACACCCTTGTTTTAAAGCCAAGAACAAATCAAAATATAGTCATAGGAGGAGCTGCGGGTGCAGCCCCAGTTCTAATAGGGTGGGCTGCTACTGGTACAAATTTAGATACTGGTTCGTGGCTTTTGTTCTTATTAGTTTTTCTTTGGACTCCAGCTCATTTTTGGGCTTTATCAATCGATAAGTTAAATGATTATAAAGATGCAAACTTTCCCATGTTGCCAACTCAAGAATCATACAAAAGAACATCAATATTTATTGGAATATATTCATGCGCAACCGTATTGACTTCAGTATTGCTTGCCCCAATTCTTCAACTAGGAATGGTATATCTCATGCTGTCACTTATTTTTGGATTGTATTTGATGTATAAGTCATACCAGCTTTATAGAAAGCAAATTAAAGCAATTTCATATTTTGTATTTTCAAATACATATCTTGCAGTAATTTTTCTATCTATGGTCGCAGATATATTCATTACTTTGAGTAGTATCTAAATATGCAAGAACTTTTATTTTCGATTACTTATCCGCCAATACCAATAACACAAGTTGGTCCAATTTCACTTTCTTTGCATGGAGTTTTTGCTGCTGTAGGTTTTTATTTTGGTGCAAATCATGCCTTAAAATTGTCAGAAGAAGATGGTGCCGATAGTGAGTTATTTTCTGAAGCACTTACTTGGGCTATCTTTGGTGCGATCCTAGGTGCTAGGTTTTTTACAATTCCGGCTCAATGGTATGCCAATCCAAATTACGGCTTTGATGATATCTTTACTCTTGCAGGGAGCTATTCAATTATGGGTGGTATGGCTGGCGGAATAATTGCTGCCTATTTGAAAATTTCAATTCTCAATAAACAAGATTTCAAACAGTATGGAGATTATGCTGCCACTGGATTAATACTCGGTACAGTAATTGGAAGAATCGGCGATTTAGCAATTGTAGAGCATTTGGGAAGAGCAACAGATTTCTTCCTTGGTTATGAAATTAAACCAGGTTACGATGTTGCTCCTCAACACAATTCTCTTGAATGCTTTGAACCTTTAACAACATGTGGAACTTATCACCACGTAGCTATGTACGATTTACTACTTGCAATGGTGATTTTTTATATTTTTAGAAATCTTCAGTCTCGTTTTACTTTTGGTAGGGGTTCATGGATTGGGCTTTGGGCTGTATGGTATGGGTCACAAAGAGCTGTTCTTGATACGTTAAGATTCGGAATGGGTGATTCAACAATTGGAAGTTTTACTTGGAATCAAATTGGCGGATTGATGTTGGCAATAATTGGACTACTTATATTTTTAAGAAATAAAGATTTTAAAACAAGCTAATAAGAAAAAGAATATAAGCAATAATAAATAAATATCCGAGTAGGGAGTTTCTTTTTATTACATTTCTTGAAAGAAAAATCACAATAAAAGAAACAAAATACATAATAAAAAGCTGATAATCAATTACAGAGCTAATTTCACCGGGACTTATCATTATTGCTGTTGCTCCGACAAGTCCGATATTAAATAAGTTTGAACCAAAAATATTTCCAAAAACTATATCAGGTTTACGCATCTTTGCTGCTGAAATTGTTCCAGCAACCTCTGGTAGGCTAGTGCCAATAGCAATAATTGTTGATCCAATAATTAGTGAAGACACTCCAAATAGTTCAGCAATTGCAACAGCATTGTCTACAACTAATTGGCTGCCATAGAGAGTAGCGAGAAGTGATAATCCGCCTCTTAACCATATATAATTTTTTTCTTCCCCAAGGAGCTCTCCTTCATCGACACTCTCAGTGCTGATCATTTTATAAATGACATAGATCACAAGAATAAGTAAAACTGCTCCAAGTAAAAAAGGAAACTCATTGGTTAGCACATAAGTAGAAACAAAAACTGTTGTGAGTATTGCCATCCACACTGGACTGATTTGATTTAATTTTATTTTGTGCGAAAAATCTTTAGGTAATGCTAAATATAACACAGCTACTACAAGTAAAGAATTAGCAATATTGGAACCTACTATATTACCAATACCAAGATCCAGATCACCCTTCAGCGCAGCCCCAGTACTTGCAAATAGTTCGGGAGCAGAAGTGCCAAACCCAATAAATGTTGCACCAATAATTGAACTCGGAAGTTTGAATTTTAAAGCTATTTGTACTGCAGAGCTAACCATTTCATCAGCTCCCTTTACCAGTAAGACTAATCCAATCGAAAATCCAACAAGAAGAATTACTATTTCCATGATTTCAATTTTCTATTTAGAGTCTCTCCATGCAATCCACTCTTTTACTTGTGTGAGGTCATATCCTGGCCCATTCACAGCAAGCGTAATTTCAGTTGCACCAGCTTCTAGCAAATCATCTGCCAAATCTATTCTTTTTATATCAATTCCAATTGATCTTTTGATTTCATTTGGATCTCTTCCAACTTTGTCACACCAGTTATTAAGTACATTATTTTTGTGTGCGACTGTTTCAATCCCGCTTCTTTCTTCAGTTTTTGTAGCAAATCCATGCCATATATCTGCATACTGAGCCACTAATCTTAAAGTAACTTTTTCTCCACCACCACCGATAAGAATAGGGATTTTTCGTTTAGGTTGAGGATCAAGTTTCCCCATTCTGTTTACAATTCTTTCGAGTGATTTTTCTAATTCTTTTAACCTCCATATTGCAGTGCCAAATTCATAACCATACTCTTCATAGTCTTGTTCAAACCAGCCTGAACCTATTCCAAAAATTAATCTACCATCTGATATATGGTCAACAGTTCTGGCCATATCAGCAAGTAGTTCTGGATTTCTATACGAGTTACATGTTACTAAAGGACCTATCTCGACAGAATTAGTTACCTCTGCCCAACTTGAAAGCATTGTCCAACATTCAAAATGTTTACCTTCACGCCTTTCTCCTTCAGCCCACTGGGTTCCATCTTCTTTGTATAAGGGGTAAAAATGATCCCAATTATAAATTACATCTGCACCTATTTTTTCAGACTCGATTGCAGCAGCCCTTATCTGGTCGTACTCAGCATGTTGTGGTTGTAAAAATACAGCTATTCTTGGTTTCATATTTATTCTCCTTACAGTTCAAATTTAGTATTAATAAACTCATCCTTTATTGTGTTTTTAAATTTTATATTCGCGTCCATTCGCTCAATATTTTGCCTTGTTATTTTTTCGGCTGATGGAAGTGGATTTTCATTAACAAAAGATTTAATTTCTTCACTCAGTAACTCGTCATATATTGATGGCAGTGAATCAAGTATTCGTGATGCTGTCCAACCAGGCATTAATTCGAGCAAGGCACTCCAATTATTTTTTATTTCTATAAACCCATTAGAAGCATTCTTACTATTTGAAAGTAAAGTAGCGATTATATAAGGGGCATCCGCCCCTCTTATTGTTTGATCCAAAATTGCTCCAATTACATTTTTTGGAGTATCAGGATCACTTAATGTACCGATGACCCCTCTATATCTTGCTTCTATTTGGGGTGATGATGAATTTTTAAACTTTTCAATATATATTTCTGAGGAACACTCTTGTTTCATTCCAGCAATTGATAACACTAAATTAAAATAATTACCATCGGAGTATTCTTCATATTCATTTGAAATAAATTGATTTGCAAAAAATTCAATAAATTTTGAATCTTCAGTTATCTTTGCATAAGTTCCACATAGCAAGGATCTTAACTGGGATTCTTCTTGATTAAATTTATCTCGATACTCTTTTCCTAAAGTTTCTATTAACGGATAGCTAAAATCTTTAACATAATTTTTAAAACTATCATTTTCTCCAATTTTTGCAAAGGTAGAAAAGATACTACTAGTTAATGACCAAATATTTACATCTTTTTCGCCTGTATATAAGTTTAAAAGTTTGATAAAAAGTGATAGCTTCAACTCACCTATTCGCAATGCCATCCAAGAATCTTCTAAAATTCTATATTTTTCGTTTAAGTCAAGTTTTTCAAAATTTAATAATATTTCTTCAAAGATATCTTCACTATATGATGAGTGAAAAAATGACCAACCACCATTATTTATAAAAGGAATTGCACCATCATTTTCAATCGTGATTGAATCAGAATCCATAACTAATTTATTAACTTTATCGTTATCCAAGTATCTAATATTCAACGGCACACTCCAAAGAGAGCTGTCGGTGCTTCCATCAATCAAATATTTCTTTTGAGATATTTTAAAACTGGAACCTTCTTTTTCGATATTTACAATTGGATACCCTTCTTGTTGTATCCATGTAGGAAGAATTTCACTAAGGTTATAAGAACTTGCACTTGTAAGTTCGTTCCAAAGGTCAGAAGAGTGTGTATTTTTATACTCATATTTTTTAAGATATTTTCTCACACCATCCTTAAAAGTTTCTTCACCTATAAATGTTTCAAACATCCTGAGTACGGTAGAACCTTTTTGATAGGTTAATACATCAAACATTTCTTCTGCTTCTTCTGGAGTTTTTACTTCAAACTCAACTGGCCTTGAAGACTTCAATGAGTCAACTCCAAACCCTCTTGACCTATCTAGGTTCATCTGATTCCACAATTTAAACTCAGGGTAAGTTGCTTCAGAAGCTATAACTTCCATTAAACTTGCAAATGCTTCATTTAGCCAAATACCATCCCACCAGTTCATGGTTACCAAGTCTCCGAACCACATATGAGCCAATTCGTGAGCAATTACTTCAACAGACCTTGATAATTCTGCTCTTGTTGCTTTTTCTACATCAATAAGCAGTAGCGTTTCTCGAAAAGTAACGGCCCCAACATTTTCCATTGCACCCATAGCAAAATCAGGTATTGCTATAAGATCTAATTTTGATCCTGGATAATTTATCCCATAATAATCCTCAAAGAAATCCAGAATTTTTATTGCAGCTGTACCAGCAAAATTAGTTTGGTCAGAAAAACCTGGCCTATGCACTATTCCTACATCAGTTGTTTTTGAAGATCCTATCTTAGAAACTTCTAATTTACCAACAACAAAAGCTACTAGGTATGTTGACATTCTCATAGAGTCAACAAACTTAGTTGTAGTTCTATTGTTTTCAGTTGATTCATTCAATACTTTTTCATTACTAATTCTTATCAAATCACTGTCTGTGGTTAAAGCTATGGAAAATATAGCTTTGAATTCTGGCTCATCCCAACAAGGAAATGCCATTCTCGCTGCTGTTGGTTCGAATTGAGTAGTCGCAATCCAAACATCTTTATTTTCTGAATCTTTAAAGCTACTCCTATAAAACCCTCTTAATTCATCAACTATTGTGGCTTTGAAATCAAGATAAAGTTGCCAATCTCCTTGAGTAACTTTATCTTCGAAAATTAGTGAAACTCTCTCTTCTTCAGGTAAATAATTAATTGAAGCCTCAATATGTTCACCTGTGTCATTTTCTATAAAAGCATTTTCTATATCAATTCCTAGTGAGTGAAGTTGTAATTCTTTTGTTTCATCAACTATTTCCAAGAAAACAACTTCTTTGCCCGTATAGCTAAATTCATCCAAGTTAATATCTAGATTGATTTCGTATCTGTGAGGTATTGCTATTTTTGGTAGTCTAATGTTTTCATTCATTTAAAAATATTAGTAAGAATTTAAATCAATCCCAGTCCAGGTGGATAAATTCGTCAGAATTTTTAAATTGCACTTGATGCGCACCGAAATAATCTCTTTGAGCTTGAATTAAAGCAGAGGGATTAAATGTACTTGATGTTCCTACAAACCAGTTGTATGAAGAATTTATAACAGGAATTGAGATACCGCTATCAATGCACGATTTAATTACTTCTTTTGCATCACTGAGATTATTCTGTAATAAATCTTGAATAGAAGAGGTTGTAGTAATAGGGTTCAGCAGCTTTGCATTACCCAATTCATTTAGAAGGTCAGATCTAATAATGCAACCAGCTGACCAATTCTGCAAGACTTCTTTCAAATCTATATCTAATTGCTCTTTTTTACTCACATGCTGGATAAAGAGCAAACCTTGAATCATTGTTGCTAGTCTTGCAAAATATATTGCGTTGTTTAAAGATTCTGAAGAAATATCTATTAACTTTTCATCAATATTTTTTGACCATAAGTTTTCATAGTTACTCTCTACCCTCGCATTGAATGCTTCAAAGATACTAGGTAATGGAAAACCATAGTTAAGTGATGTCTCAACTGTTAGTTTGCCTGTGCCTTTATGATTTGCATTAGATTGTATTTGATCAAGTAAATACCCTGAATCGTTTTTCTTTAATAAAATTTCTGAAGTTATTTCAATTAAATATGAAGATCTGTTTTGTGTGGCAAATTCCTTGAAAAACTCACTTATCTCAATATTGGTATAGTTTGCCCTTTTTAAAATATGGTAAGCCTCAGTAATAATTTGCATTTCAGCATACTCAATACCGTTATGAAGCATTTTAATAAAATGGCCAGTTCCATAACCTTTATAAAATCCAATACTTAGTGAGTTTTCATAACTTGCAGCTATTGAAGATAAAGACTCTTTTAATTCATTATTAATTGATTTCTCTGAACCAATCATTAAGGCCGGTCCATTTCTTGCACCCTCTTCTCCTCCCGAAACACCCATTCCTATAAAATCTATCTCTTTCTCAGCACACAGAGCACCCAGTCTGTTGCTGTCAAGATAGTACGCATTACCCCCGTCAATCAATATGTCATTTGGTTCGAGATATTTAATTACTTTTTTTGCCATATCGAATGTTGGTTTACCAGATGGAATTAGCATAAGAATTCTTCTCGGTTTTGGTAAAGATTCTATAAAATTCTCGAGGTCAGTAGATCCAGAAATGTTACCGTGAGAGTCTTTCTCTATAAGAGAATTAATCTTATCTTCAGATTGATTAAATACGTGAACAGACGTGCCCTTTTCAGCAAAATTAAAAGCAATATTGCTACCCATTACCCCAATACCAATTAAACCAATAGATTTAGTCATGATAAAAGTTTAACAACATCTTTTTGAAGCAGATTTTCTAGGTAATAATTTCTAATTTCTACAGTTACTTCTAACCCCTCTTCAATATTTTTAACACTTACGATGGAAGAATACTTGTGTAGTTGATCCAAGTCCTTAGGCGATATTATAAGCGAAACTTCGTTTAGATCACCAAAGACATTTGTTGTAATCTCAGAAATTAATTTTTCAATATTTGTCCCTTTTGTTGATGATACAAATATTGCATCTGGATATTTTTCCGTTAAATAATTTAAAGATGCCTTGTCAATTCTATCTATTTTATTAAAAACCAATATTTCAGGCACATCTGCTTCAATCTGGTCTAGTATTTCATGCACTGTATTTATGTGCATTTCGGGTATTGCAGATGCTGCGTCAACAACATGAATTAATAAATTTGCTTCTTTAACAACTGTAAGTGTTGATTTAAAAGATTCGATCAATGTTGTTGGAAGATTTTGAATAAACCCAACTGTATCCGAGAGTATGATGTGCTCATTTATTCCATCAATTTTTAACTCTCTTTGTAAAGAATCAACAGTTGCAAATAACTCATTAGCTACATATGTTTTCGAAGACGTAATTTTTTCTAGCATGGTAGATTTTCCTGCATTCGTATAACCAACAATTGAAACAAGGGGTGTATTATTTTTCTTTCTAAAGCTAGATTGCACTTCTCTTTGTTTACTAACTTTTTTAATTTCCCTTTTTAATTTATTAATTCTGTTGTCAATTAATCTATTGTCTGTTTCAAGTTTTGTTTCACCAGGTCCTCTTGTTCCTATACCACCGCCCTGCTGATTC
Organism: uncultured Candidatus Actinomarina sp.; assembly: GCA_902593475.1. Classification (GTDB taxonomy): domain Bacteria; phylum Actinomycetota; class Acidimicrobiia; order Actinomarinales; family Actinomarinaceae; genus Actinomarina. Next base: position 33,130 of record CACJIM010000006.1, on the reverse strand, counting down.
AAAGTTTTACCTAAGCCAGCTAAACGTGGTTTTAAGTAAATTGATAAAGCTAATTCAACTTGTAAGCTGGCTTCCTTTGACTGAGCATGAAGTGCAAATATGTCAAGGATAAGACCAGTCCTGTCTACCACATCACACTTGAATAAAGCTCTCAATTCTTTTTGTTGATTTGGAGTTAATTCGCAATCAAATAAAACCACATCAATATCATTTGCATCTGAGATATCTACCAATTCTTTTATAGAACCTTTACCAATAAAAGTTTTAGGATCAATTTTTTCTACTCTTTTAGTCTGGATTATTGTTGGACTTGATCCAGCAGTTTTTACTAAATTAACAAGCTCTTTAAGAGACTCTTCCTTGTCAGCTCTTATTTCATTTTTTAAGACTATTCCAATTAATAATGCTTTTTGAGTAGTGACAAAGATATCTCTATCAGATACTGTTAGAAGCCTTCTGTCTGATTGGTTTGGATTATTTCTCTGATTCAATTATTTCATTATAGGTAATTGGCCATTTTCAGAAGATTTAGAAAGCTCTTCTTCAGCAATAATTTGAGATTCTCTAACTGCTAAAACTACTTTTCCAGTTGGAGGCCAGATAAATTTCCATGCACCACTAGCTACAGCCCAGAACTGCTGTCCTGTATCAACATCAATAAGAGGAAGTGCTTCTGAAGTTTTTTCACTGCCAGCTGGTACAAGAAGTCCTGACTTAGTAATGGTCTCTTCTTTTAAGTGACCAACTCTCCAACCTGGAGAAACCTTAAATCCAGCAGGTGCTTCTTGCACCTCATCTAATAAGCTTTTTTCTTCTGCCATTTTTCTATATTAAACATGTATATCTTATAAAGTAGCGGAGGTGGACAGGAATCGAACCTGCCAAAGACTTTTACACCTTTCAACAGTTTTGAAGACTGTGGAGCCCACCAGGCGCTCATTCACCTCCGTACTTAAGACTAGTTATATAAAAAAAATTATATTGAATAGAATTAAAGTAATGAATAATTTTCAAATAGAATTTAAAAGACTTAAAGCTGATAGAGGCTTAAGTAATAAACAGATCGCTTCTTTTACAGGGGTAAAAGTAAAAGATGTTAAGCAATGGGAAGCTGGAACAAGTTTTCCTACGGATAAAAAAATTATTAATGCTCTTGAAGGATTGTTAGGTACTGAAATAACACAGACACTTGATGGGTTCTCAACAGAACAATTAAAAGAAGTAGGTTCATTATTAACTGAAGAAAGTCTCTTCTCAATAAAAAATGATGATGTGCAAATTAAACAAACTAGAATTGATAAACTTCGAAATACCTTCCAAAGAAAAGAATCAACACTTAATGATTTTGATTATGAATCAGTTGAGGTATCTGAGGTAAAAGAAGAAACTTTAGAAGAATATCTTACAAAACCAGTACAAACTACTAATCTTCTTGAATTTTCCGACGAAGAGCCATACATATATGATCAAAAACAAATTGGTTTTTATTTCACTCGAAATCTCAAAACATCTGCTTTGCTTCTGGTGCTTTGTATTGTTATTTATAATTCATTCTCCTTATTTTGGGATTCACTTAGAACATTTTTAGATAATTTATTGTGAAAGTCGAGTCTTACGCAAAAGCAGGTCTTTTATTATCAATAGCCTCAATTTTGGCTGGTGCATTTGTTAGGGCTACCGGGTCTGGAGATGGATGTGGAGCTACATGGCCTACATGTAAAGGAAAGATAATTCCTGCATTATCAGATACTTCAGAATTAATTGAATTTTCCCATCGTTCTGTAAGTGGAGTTTTATTAGTTGTTACTTTGATAATTTTTGCAAAGACTAGGAAATTACAAAAAGACTCTTTAGTAAGAATGGTAACTAATTACCTTACCTTTTTCGTAATTTTTGAGGCGCTAATCGGAGCAGTAATTGTCATTTTTGAATGGGTAGGTCTTAATAGTTCACTTCCAAGAATCATTGCAGTTCCAATTCATTTAGTAAACACTTTTGGTTTGCTAGGGAGTTACGCAATATTATATAAAATACTTCAAGACGATCTTCAGAACATAAAAAATATGTTCAACAAAAACTTTTTATTAATTTCTTCTTTGTTTCTTCTAAGTGGAGCAACCGGCTCAATCACTGCTTTAGCTGACGTCTTGTTTCCAAGCGCTTCATTTGTTGAAGGGTTTTTAGCAGATTTTGACAGAACATCCGAAGTGTTGACTAGATTAAGAATTTTACACCCAATTATTTCCTCAATACTATCAATAGTTCTATATGTTTACGCAACTGGGATTAGAAAAAAATATAATGTAAGCGTTAAACCATTACAAATATTAATACTTATTGCTGTATTTCTGGGAATCATAAATGTTTTATCCAATATAGTTCTGCCTTTAAGCATATTGCACCTAGCAATTGCCGATTTTTTGTGGATTTCCTATATATATGTAAGCATTGATCTTTCAAAAAATAATTTATTTATCAATTCGCTTTAAATTAATTGCCGGTATATTATTCACCTTTGTAACTGAATAGCAAGCATAAAGGTCAAAATACTAATGGTGACTAAAACAATACCTTCAAAGCCAAAACCAGAGGCCAAAGAAGCTGATTTTTCTAATGAAGATACTACTTTAACTCCTGAACAGGAGAAAGCTGCTCGTGAAAAAGCAAAATCTTTAACAAAAAAATTAGCTGACGATAAAGGAAAACTTACTACAGACCTAGTTAGCCAGTATTTGACTGCAATTGGAAACTTCGACCTGCTAACTGCAGAACAGGAAGTTGAATTAGCCCAGAAAATTGAATCTGGTGAAAAGGCTGCAGTTAAGTTACAAAAGAAACAGTTTAAAGATAAAAAAGGTGAAATCCGTTTAAAAAGAGATAGAAAAAAAGGCGCCGAGGCCAAAGACGCTTTCCTTACTGCAAACCTAAGATTAGTTGTTGCTAATGCAAGAAGATATGCAAACACCTCAGGTATAGATTTTCTAGATTTAATCCAAGAAGGAAACCTTGGTTTAATACGTGCCGTTGAAAAGTTCGATTGGCGTAAGGGATTCAAATTTTCAACTTATGCAACTTGGTGGATTAGACAAGCTATTACAAGAGCTATTGCTGACAAGTCAAGAACAGTAAGAATTCCTGTACACTTACACGATACTATGGCTGCAGTCCGTGCAGCACAAGCTCAACTTAAAGCTGAACTAGGTAGAGATCCAAAACCACAAGAGATTGCTAAAGAAGCAGGTGTAGGGGTTGATAAGGTAGAACTAGCTTTAAGTGTTGCTGATACAGTTTCTCTAGAACAACCTGTCGGTGAAGATGGAGCACAACTTGGTGATTTTATCCAAGATGAAGATGCAAGCGATCCTTCATTAATTGTTCAAGATTTAGATGTAGCTGAGAGCCTCAGGGATAGTATTAGCAGACTTCCTGAAAGAGAAGGAAGAATCTTAGCTTTAAGATATGGTTTTTACGATGGCGTCCCGAGAACACTTGAAGAAATTGGTGAAGAGTTTGACTTGACCCGAGAAAGAATCAGACAATTAGAAAAACTCGCTCTCTGCAGACTTCGTCATCCATCTTTTGGGATTAGAGAACAAGACCTAGTCTAATTTTTTAATTTTATCTTTACTCTTTAAATTGGTAATCTATATTACATGTTCGAACATTTGGAAATTGCCATTGACTCAGCAATAGATAGCGGAGCAAAATATTCTGATGCAAGAGTTTTAATTTCTAAATCAAGAAGTATTGCAGCAAAAAATGGAGAAATCGAAAATTTTAATGAGAATGAAAAAATTGGGATTGGAATTAGAGCATTAGTAGGTTCTTCTTGGGGTTTTTATTCCACATATGATTTATCTAGCGAGTCTTTAAAACAAGCAGGAAAAAAATCTTTTGAAATAGCTAAAGCATCTGCAATGGTACCTGGAGAAGAATTACCATTTGCTGATGTACCTGTAGTTGAAGATACTTATACGACTCCACACGAAGAAAATCCTTTTTCAGTCTCGAGTTCTGAACAAATCGATCTTTTAATCTCATCTACTGAAAAGATGAAAAAACTCGGTAGTTCAAGAGCTTTTGGAAGATTAGATTTTTGGGATACAGAAAAGTGGTTTGCTTCAAGTCAGGGGCACAAAATATATCAAAATATTATTGAATCCGGAGGAGGAATATCTTCATTATCAGTAGGCGATGGAGAAACCCAAATAAGGTCATACCCGCAATCTTTTGGTGAATATAGAACTGGTGGCTGGGAAGTAATAAAAAGTTTTGAATTCGAAAGTCATTTAGATAGATTAGCTGAGGAATCCCAAAGGCTTTTGGTAGCTCCTCAATGTCCCCAAGGAACGATGGACTTAATCCTTGAGGGTAGCCAGCTTGCTTTACAAATTCATGAATCTGTAGGGCATGCTATTGAGCTTGACAGAATTTTAGGTTGGGAAGCAGCTTATGCTGGAACCTCTCATTTAGATCTAAAAAAATTAAATAAGCACAAATATGGTTCAGAATTAATGAATATAGTTGCTGACGCCACACTACCTGGAGCACTTGCAACATTTAAATACGATGACGAAGGAACTCCTGCCCAAAGAGTTGATATTGTAAAAGAAGGAATTTGGACCGGAGTTTTGTCAGGTAGAGATAGTGCTGCTGTTGCAGGAGTACCACCGGGCGGTATGGTTCGTGCAGATGGTTTTGGAAGATTGCCCATGGTAAGGATGACTAATGTTGGCTTGCTTCCAGGTGACTCATCGTTAGATGAAATTATAGAAGCTACAGATGAGGGAATCTATATGGAAACTAACCGTTCTTGGTCCATAGATGACTTAAGACTAAATTTTCAATTTGGATGTGAAGTTGGTTGGTTAGTTAAAAATGGAAAAATAATTGATATGGTAAAGAACCCGACCTATACGGGAATTACACCTGAGTTTTGGGGAAATATGGATATGTTGTCAGGTGAGGAAGAGTGGGTATTTTGGGGAACTCCAAACTGTGGCAAAGGGCAACCAAGCCAAATTGGACACACTGGACACCCAGCTTCTCCAGCAAGATTTAAAAATACGCGTATTGGAGTTCGTGGATGAAAATTTGGGAAGACCTACTTCAAGATATTGAAAAAAATATTCCTTCTGATACAGAATGTGAATTAAAAATGATGCACTCAAAAAGTGCATTAACAAGGTTTGCTAATTCTCAAATTCATCAAAATGTGGATGAAGAATCTGCCGACGTATTTTTGACATTACACAATGATTCTAAAACTGTAACTATGTCAACTAACTTAACAGCATTAAAAAATCCAAAAGAATTTGTTTCTAAAGCTATGGACTCTTTAAATAAAAGTCCAATAGACAAAGGTTGGGCTGGCCTTCCTGAAGCCTCCCAATCCTATAATGGTCTATCCAAGCTGGTTGAATCATCACCTGAGGAGAGGGCTAGTAAGGTTCTAGAATTTGTTTCTGCGGGAAAACAAATGAACGCAGCAGGATACTGTTCTAGCTATATAAATAATTACTTTGTATGGAACACTAATGGGTTAAATTCTTCTGATTCATCTAGCAGCGCATTCATTGATGGAATATTTAGAACAGAATCATCAGCAGGGTCTTCTCACAGGGGAGGAATAACATTGTCAGACATAGAAGCTGAACGTGCTGGTAGTGAAGCAGCAAAACTAGCAAAAGACAGTGAGAACCCAGAAGACATAGAGCCGGGAAACTATGAAGTAATTCTTGGTCACGAAGCAGTTAGCACTATATTGGTTTTTCTTGGAGTTTATGGTTTTAATGCAAAAAGCAAAATTGATGGTATGAGTCCAATAAACATTGATGAAAACCAGTTTGATAGCCAAATAAACATTTTTGACACTCCTGAAGATAATGAATCAATTGGGTTTAAGATTGATGCGTCCGGATCAAAGAAAAAAAACTTAGAAGTTGTTAAAGATGGAGTTTCAAAATCTTATTTTCATACTAGGCGAACTGCCAAGGAATTAAGTGCTGAAAATACTTTTCATGAATTGTTTGGTTGGGGAGAAAATTTTGGCGGAATAGGTACAAATATTAAACTTTCGGAGGGTAATGTTTCACAAGAAGAAATGATAAAAAGTGTTAAAAAGGGTATTTACATAAATGAGTTTTGGTACTGCAGGGTTTTAGATCCAATCACCCAAGTTGTAACTGGGTTAAATAGAAATGGATCTTTTTTGATTGAAAATGGAAAGATAGTTAAACCTATTGGTAGATTAAGATTTACACAAAGCTTTATGGCTTCACTTGCACCTGGAAATGTTTTATCTATTGGGGATAGGTCTAGATATGCAGATTCAGAATTTGGAGAAGGCATGTTAAAAGTACCAGCCATACATTTAAAAAACTTTAATTTTACAGGTGGAGTTTCTGGATAATAAATCATATTTTGATGGTGATAAACCACTGATTATTCCTCATCGCGGAGGGTCAAATATAGTACCTGAGAATACACTTCATGGTCTTGAGCTAGCAATTAAAGAAGGATTTTCGCATTTTGAAACTGACTTACGTATGTCTAAAGATGGTGAAATATTTCTTCATCATGATGAAACTTTTGACAGAACGACAAATGTATCTGGAAAAGTACAAGACTTTAATTGGAGTGAAATTTCTAAAATTAATGCTGGTTATAAGTTTTATGAAAAAAGTCAACAAAAAGATAAAACAACTAATTTTGTTAGGTTAGTTGATGCCTTAAAAATGAGTGAAAAGTTAAAATTTAATCTTGATCTAAAGCAAACGGGAATGGCAAAAAAGGTTGTAGAAATAATAAACTCACTAAATGCAAAAGAAAGAGTATTAGTTTCTTCATTTAGCCCGAAAAGATTAGACGAGTTTTTAAATGTAAGTAAGGGAGAAATAATAACCTCTGGGACTTTTCGAGAAAATGCTATTGCACGATTTTTACCTTTACAAAAAAGAAATTTTAAGGTTCAAGCTCTCCAAGCCCCATTTAAGTGGAGGGGGATACAAGTTTATTCAAAAAAACTAGTGGATTTTTGTAAATTAAATAATCTTCAACTACATGTATGGACTGTAAATTCAATAGAAAATTTTAAGACTTGTTTAGAAATTGGATGCGATGGTGTCATTACCGATGAACCAATTTTATTTCGTAATTATTTAAATAAATAAAAAAATATTTAGATAGTATTTTGCTTTATAAAATCTTCAGCTTTTTTAAAAATGTGATTTTTTCTTTCTGGATTAAGACGATCAAGCGATCTTGTTAGCAGCGCAAGTCTTGGATTATTTTCATAAAACTTTCTATTCTTTTCTGTAAATTTCCAATACAAACCATCAAGAGTGTCACACCAATCACCTTTTTTGTAGTTACTCATTTTCAGAATATAGTTTGAACCACATGTATATGGTTTTGTAGACATCATTCCTCCATCAGCATATGTAGCCATCCCGAAAACATTCGGAACCATAACCCAATCTGAAGAGTCTATATACATTTCCATAAACCATTTATAGATTTCTTTAGGATCTACTCCACATAAATTCATAATATTACTTATAACCATTAACCGTGGAATGTGGTGTATGTAACCATCTTTGAGGGTAGTTTTTATACAGTCATCAAGCGGATCAATGCCAGTTGTTCCGTCGTACCATGATGAAGTTAGTTTTTTTGAATGCTTCCAGTAATTACTTTTTGATTGTAAAGCACCTTCTTCATGATAGATTCCCCTAATAAATTCTCTCCAACCAATTATTTGCCTAACAAACCCCTCTACTGAGTTCATAGGCACATTATTTTTTTCAGCATACTGTAAGGTTTTTTTTATAACCATATCAGGCGTTAAAAGACCTATATTTAAAAAAGGGCTTATGCAGCTGTGAAAAAGAAAATTCTTCTCTTCCAGCATTGCGTCTTCGTAAATTCCAAAGTTTTCAAAACGAACTTTAAGAAAATTATCAAGCTGTTTTTCGGCTCCAGCCCTGTTTACAGGAAACCAAGTATTTTCTAAATCACCTGGATGATCATCAAAATTGTTAATAATAAGTTTTTTAATTTCTTCATCATATTTTGATTTTTTAAAAACAATCATTTCAGGTGGTTCTACATTTTTTGGTATTTTTTTTCTATTATCTTCGTCAAATGACCACTTTCCACCGACTGGCTTTCCATTTTCATCCATTAAAATATCTAAATTTTTCCTAGCTTTTTGATAAAAGGAAGACATTCTATAAACTTTCTTTCCTTTTGCCATAGAAACAAATTCATTTCTTTCAAATATAAACATTGGTGATTGGAAAATATTTACTGTTACATTGGCAGCTTTTAATGCTTTAAGAAACTCTTCTTCAAAAGCTTTATCTTCTATTTCAAATATATTGATTTCAGATAAATTTTTCTTTTTTAGGAATTTAATAAGAGAGTCGACATAACTTTCTTCTTTTTTACGACTTGAAAGTTCAAAGTAATTTACAGATATAGATTCATTTTCCAGTTCATCTCTATATTCACGCATACCAGCAAGAAACAAATAGAGCTTTAGTTTATGATGTTTAAAATATGTACAAAGACCAAAGTCTTCAGCCATAAACACTTCACTACAGCCATTTTTTTTTAGAATTTTTGGATTAAATAGCTGACTTCCAAGTATTACAAAAAATTTACTTCCCATCTTAACCAAGAATAGTTTACCATTGTAATGTAGAAGCTATAATTCTGCGGATCTTGAAGGGGGAAAATGCATCAAGAAATATTAGATAGTGGTTTTATACCAAACCAAATATGTGAAAAGCTACCAGCAAGCTTTGATGATATTGAAAACCTTGCAAGCGAACTTCCAAAAGTACTTGCGAATGAACAAATTGTCGAAAGAGTACAACAATTAGCGCAAGAAAAAGATATCAGCAATCTAAGTAACAGTGAATTGGAAAGAGCGATGCTACTGTATTCCTATGTAGGTCACGCATATATGTGGGGAAAAAAACATGTTGAAAATATAATCCCTAAAGAGCTTGCTACAACATGGTTTGCTATATCTGAAAAATTAGAAAGACCACCAATTCTTTCCTATGCATCATACGCCTTAAATAATTGGAAAATGCTTGATGATACAAAGCCTTTTGATCTAGAGAATATAGTAATCATGCAAAATTTCTTGGGAGGAGTAGATGAAGATTGGTTTATTATGATTCATGTTGCTATTGAGTATGAAGCAAAAGCTATACTTTCAAATTTAAAATCATATTTTCTTGATGAAAACTTGGACAAATCATTATTAGAAAAATCTTTAGAGAGTATTAAAAAAATCAACTCAATTATGAATCGAATGCCTGAAAAATGTGACCCATTTATTTATTACAATCGGGTGAGACCATACATCTTTGGTTGGAAAAATAACCCTGCTACACCAGAGGGTGTAATTTATGAGGGTGTTGAAGATTACAATGAAGAACCTCAACTTTTCAGAGGTGAAACAGGAGCACAAAGTTCAATTGTTCCAGCACTTGATGCTCTTCTTGGCGTCACGCATTCCAATGATCCACTAAGAGAGTACTTGGATGAGATGAGATTGTATATGCCTAAAGAACATAGAGAATTACTTAATGGTCTAGATGAATGGTCAGAAAATAAAAGAAAAAATCTAAGCATAGATGAAAAATCCAGGATGATCATTAATGAAATAATAAATGAAGTCCATACTTTTAGAGATAAGCATTTGGAATATGCGAGAGTATATATTTTTGAACAGTCTCTAACAAATAATTCAAACTCAAACATTGTTGGAACGGGTGGTACACCTTTTATGAAGTATCTTGATAAGCACCTGCAAGAAACAGTTCCATCAAATGATTAAAAAGCTAGGTATACCAAAAGAAGTTAAACAGGACGAAGGCAGAGTTGCTTTAATTCCTGAACACATAACTCAATTTACGGGTTTAGCAGATATTTTTGTTGAAACCCAGGCCGGAGTTGGCTCTGGTTTTACTGATGAAGATTATAAACAAGCTGGAGCAAAAATTGTGTCTTCAGCAGAAGAACTTTATGGAACCGCACAAATAATTTGTAAAGTCAAAGAACCTCAATCTGAAGAGTTTGAACTCTTAAATTCTGACCATGTATTATTTGGTTATCTTCATCTTGCATCAAATCTTTCACTTACCAAAATACTATTAGAAAAAAAATTAACAGGGATTGCTACTGAAATGATTATGAGCGGGAAAGAGTATCCACTGCTAATTCCTATGTCAAAAATTGCTGGCAATTTAGCAATTCAGAAAGGTATGCAATTTTTAGAATACTCTTCAAAAGGAAAAGGACTGCTTCTTTCATCATTATCTGGTGAAAAAAATTCAAAAGTCACTGTTATTGGTTGCGGTGAAGTTGGTAGAAGTTCAATTCATAAGTCTATTCAGATTGGTGCATCTGTTACTGCGATTGATATAAATGAAGATATTTTGAATGAGTTAAAGAATCAGTATGGAGAAAATATCACCACTTTAGTCAGCGGAAGTGCGTCAGCTACAAACGCAATTAGGTCTGCTGATTTAGTTGTTGGTGCAGTTTTGTTACCTGGAAGAAAGCCTCCAATTGTAATTACAGAAGATGATATAAGTTCGATGGAAAAAGGTTCAGTCATAGTAGATGTCGCTATTGATCAAGGTGGTTGTGTTGAAGGCGTTAAGCCTAATACTCATAGTGAACCTTTTGAAATAAGAAGTGGTGTGATCGTTTCTGCAATTGCAAACTTACCAGGCGCAGTTCCTAAAACCTCTTCTATTGAGTTATCTACAAATTTACAAAAATATGTTGATTATCTTTTAGTTGAAAATTGGTTTGATGAGTACAAAAATAACGAAAGCTTAAGACCATCACTACAAATACACAATGGACTTTTGTTATCAGAAGAGGTCGCGGACAGCTTAAGTTTAACTTTGTCTAAACTAGTTTAGGCATCCATTTTTTTCTAGATTTACTAAAGCTATCTATTTGATCTGTGTAGCCCAATGTAATATCAATTTTGTCTAAACCTTCAAGAATTCGTTTTTGAGAAAAATCATCTAAATCAAATGAAAATGTTATTTCCTCACATTGAACTGTTTTATTTTCTATAGAGATTTCGATTTTAGTTTTTGGATTAACTTCAATTTTTGCAAATAGTGCATCTATATTTTTTTGATTTGTCTCTATAGGTACAAGACCAATATTGATTGAATTTAATCTAAAGATATCAGCAAATTTAGTTGAAATTATCGCATCGAATCCCCAATCTTGTAGGCCCCAAGGTGCATGCTCTCTAGAAGAACCAGTTCCAAAATTATTTCCAGCAACTAAAACTTTTGACCCTTGATATGCTTCATTGTTTAGAGGAAAATCAGGTTCTTTCTTCCAATCATAAAATAAGAACTCACCATAACCTGAGCGCTCAACACGCTTAAGAAATTGTTTGGGCATTATTTGATCGGTGTCAACATTAGACATATTAAGTGGAAGCATCGTGGAATCAATGGTGCGTAATTTCTTCATTTACAGATTCCTAATATCAACAAATTTTCCATATAGAGCTGCTGCAGCTGCCATTTTTGGACTTACTAAGTGAGTTCTACCTCCAGCACCCTGTCTACCTTCATAGTTTCTATTTGATGTTGAGGCACATCTTTCACCGGGACTTAAAATGTCTGGATTCATTCCTAAACACATTGAGCAACCTGCTTCTCTCCAGTCAAAACCAGCTTGAATGAATATTTTGTCTAATCCTTCCTCTTCCGCTTGTTTTTTAACGAGTGTTGACCCAGGAACAATCATTGCGCCAATTGTTTCCGAAACTTTTTTCCCTTTGACTACTTCTGCAGCTTCTCTTAAATCTTCGATTCTTCCATTGGTGCAGCTACCAATAAAAACTCTATCCAATTGGATTTCATTAATTTTTTCTCCAGGCTTTAAATCCATATATTCCAAAGCTCTTGAAGCCGCTTCTTTTTCAGATTCTTCATTGAAATCATCTGGATGAGGAATGGTATCATTTATAAAAATTACTTGTGAAGGATTTGTTCCCCATGATATAGATGGTTCAAGTTCATCAGCGTTTATTGTTACAACTTTATCAAACTCAGCATCTTCATCAGAGTATAAATTTCCCCATTCAGCAATTGCATCATCCCAGTCAGAACCCTTAGGAGCATAATTTTTCTCTTTCAGATAATTGAAAGTTACCTCATCTGGAGCAATCATTCCTGCTCTAGCTCCTCCTTCAATTGACATATTGCAGATAGTCATTCTGTTTTCCATACTCATATTTTGAATAACATCACCTACATATTCAATAACATGACCGGCTCCACCACCAGTTCCAATTTTTCTGATTATTCCTAGAATTATATCTTTTGGTCCAACGCCTTCAGATACATCTCCAATTACTTCAACTTTCATTGTTTTGGGTTTTTCCATTGCCAATGTTTGTGTAGCTAAAACATGTTCTACTTCTGAAGTTCCTATGCCAAAAGCTAGTGCACCGAATGCTCCATGAGTTGCTGTATGGCTATCACCACAAACAATTGTCATTCCTGGTTGGGTTATTCCTTGTTCTGGTCCTATAACATGTACGATTCCTTGACGCGGATCATTAATACCAAATAATGTAACTCCAAATTCCTCACAATTATTTTCTAAAGCTTCAATCTGGATTTTAGATAAAGGGTCTTTTATTCCCAGTAGCCTATTTGAAGTTGGGACACCATGGTCGACAGTTGCAAGGGTCATTTCAGGATGCTTAACTTTTCTACCAGCAAGCCTCAAGCTATCAAACGCTTGAGGGGATGTTACTTCATGTACAAGATGTAAATCTATAAATACTAAATTTGTACTCTCATCTATAGACGCAACTAAGTGTCTATCCCAGATTTTTTCAAATAATGTTTTTCCCATTTCAGATATAAATTATATATTTTTTTCTCTATTTAATCTATAGTGATATTTTTTGTTTTATCGATTAATTTTTGGGATAAAAGTTTCGGTGCAGTCAAAAAGAGAATAAACATGAATATTCCACAAATTAGAAAAGGAAATCTTATTGCAAATTCTCTGGAAAAAGAATTTTCCGTTATTTTTACTATAAAACCTCCAAATAAGGCACCTAAGGGGGTTAATCCAAGGGCTAGCAATCTATAAACACTGTTTACTCTACCCATTAATTTATCTGGAATCAGTGCTTGTCTTATTGATACCGCTTGAACATTCCAAAGAACACTTCCAAAGCTTGTAACTCCAAAAGCAGCAGCTACAACAAAAGGATTAGAGGTAATGAAAGGAACAAAGCCTCCTATTCCAAACAAAGCGATTGAAATGAGTAACGTTTTAGATTCCCCTATCCTTTTGTTAATTTTTTCAGCAACAAGACTTCCTACTAAACCTCCAACAGCTCCACCATATGCCAAAAAAGCAAATTGAACAGAATCTAACCCCAATATCTCCTGACCAAATAAAATCATTATTGGAAACTGCATTGAACCAAAAAAGTTTGCAATTCCAGTATAAATTGCAAGACGACGAAGAAGAATTTGATGACTTAACCAGCTAACCCCTTCCTTAATCAGATTAATTGTTGTTTGGTTGCTAGCACTCTTTTCGGCTCTTTCAAAGTCACCTTTTATTGCAGTAATAAAAAAAACAGACAAAAGCAAGAGAAATGTACCGAGGATAAATGGGGTAACTAAACTGAGGCCAATTAAAAACCCAGCTATTGGTGCTCCTAGAAAATTATTTGCAACCAACTCAAAACCGAACAGTCTCCCATTTGATTTAGGTAACTCATCTTTTGAAACAACTTGAGGTAAAAAAGATTGAGCAGCATTATCTCTTGTAACCTCTAGCATTCCAAATATAAATGCACCAATATAGAAAACCGTTATTAATAAGAATTTTCTGTTGAACTCGGGCTCAACAATCGGCACAGTTTTTGGAATGGAATCTAAGTTAAAATATATAAGCAATATAAATGACAAAGTAAGTAGTACTTGAAGAATTCTTGTAAAAATTAAGATATTTTTTCTATTGAACTTATCTGCAATTACACCTGCAAACAAAACAAATATCAATTGTGGAAGTGTTGCTAAAAGTACCGTTAAAGAAATTAATAACGGGTCTCGAGTTATTAGTGAAAAAAGCCAAGGGTATGCAAAACCAGCTATTCCATCAGCTAAATTACTAAATGCTGAAGCAGTCAGGAGGAAATTAAAGTTTTTATTTGGTTCTTTTTTCATATTTCGATTTTCTTATCATTTAATCTATGCTCATTTAGAATAAAGCATCATGGAAACAATTATTGAAAAGTTTTTAGAAATAGCAATTATATTAATAGCCGCTAAGTTCGGTGCAGAATTAATGAGAAGAATTAACCAACCTGCAGTAATAGGAGAGTTAGTCATCGGAATCATTATTGGTTATTACGGACTAGGCCTTCTTCCACATTTTGAATCTGGAGATGTTGTGTCTACTTTAGCTGAGATTGGTGTAGTTCTTTTGCTGTTTGAAGTAGGATTAGAAACTAATTTGGACGAGTTTATTGAATTAGGCTCAACTTCTCTTCTTGTAGCATTGATAGGTGTTGTAGCACCGTTTGCTTTGGGCTTTGGCTCAATCTATGCACTCAATTTAGGAGGAGAAGATCAGTTCGGAATAGCTTTATTCGTAGGTGCGGCAATGACCGCAACCTCAGTAGGTATCACCGCTAGAGTGTTTGGAGATTTGGGTGCTTTAAAATCAAGAGAAGCAAAAACAATTATTGGAGCAGCAGTTGTAGATGATATTTTAGGTTTATTAATTCTTACCGTTGTTGCAGGAGTTCTTGGAAGTTCAGGAGATTTCTCAATAGTTGATCTTGGTATAATCAGCGCAAAGGCAATCGGTTTTTTAGTTGCAGTAGTAATTGTTGGAAGAAAACTTTCAAAACCAATATTTAACTTCTTTGTAAAAATTCCATCACCTGGAACGTTTGTAACTGGTAGTTTTATATTTGCAATGTTGCTTGGTGCAGCAGCCCACTTTGTAGGACTTCATCCTATTGTAGGAGCATTTGCAGGGGGTGTAGTTGCTGGAGAATCAGGCATGACTCATAGAATTAGAGATGAGATGAAGCCTCTAAACTTTTTACTCGTTCCAATATTTTTTGTATATATTGGTTCGGAAGTAAACATTCAAACTTTAGCTTCACTTGATGTATTTTTATATGGAATGCTGGTCAGTCTATTAGCATTAGTTGGTAAATATGTCTCAGCTCTAGGAGCTATGGGCAAAGGATTAAATACCTCTTTAATTGGAATTGGAATGTCTCCAAGAGGAGAGGTTGGGCTGATATTTGTTGCTGTTGCTACAACCACACTATCAGACATAATTACAGGTGATATTATTTCAATTATTATTTGGATGGTAATAGTTACAACAGTAATTGCGCCTATATTATTGAATAGAATTCTGCAAAAGGTACCATTATCAGAAAGAGATGATGATGAAAGGTTTGAAACTCCAGTTGTAGAATAATTTTTACTACAAAATTGTTAAATTTTATTATTATTAATTTGTTCAAAAAAGGGGAAAATAAATGTTATTAAATTACCAGGGCTCAGTTATTGCAGCACTTTTAGGACTTGCGCTTGCTGCATATTTTGCAAATAGAATTTTATCAATAGAAGTTACAGATAATAAAGTTCAAAGTTTATCCGATGCAATTAGAAAAGGATCTATGGCATTTTTAAAACGTCAATACTCATGGGTAAGTATTTTTGTTATAGTTTTAGCAGTATTAATTTCCACATTAACTGAATGGGGATATCCGTGGGGATCTCTAGCATTTGTTGGAGGAGCTTTATTTTCTTCTCTTGCCGGTTTTATTGGTATGAGGATTGCAACTGCTGCAAACGGCAGGACTACAGAAGCCGCAAGAGATGGCGGCACCTTAAAAGCATTACCAGTAGCGTTTAGAGGCGGTGCTGTTATGGGGTTTTCAGTTGCGGGACTTGGTTTATTAGGAGTAGCTTTAGGTTACTGGGTATTCATAGACATTATGGATCTTGAAAATGGCTATGATATTCTTGCTGCGATTGGACTTGGCGGCTCTTCAATAGCCCTTTTTGCTAGAGTTGGTGGTGGAATTTACACAAAAGCTGCTGACGTGGGTGCTGACTTAGTTGGTAAAGTTGAGGCTGGAATTCCAGAAGATGATCCAAGAAACCCAGCAACAATTGCAGATAATGTTGGTGACAATGTTGGCGACGTTGCAGGAATGGGAGCAGACCTTTTTGAGAGCTATGTTGGATCCTTAGTAGCTCCACTAGCATATGCTGCAATAGTTTTCAGCAGCACAGACGTGCTACCATCATTACTTTTCTTTCCACTAGCTGTCGGCACAATCGGCATGCTAGCATCAATTGTTTCCTCATTTTTAGTAGTCCCCAAGGAAGGAAAGCTTGCTCAGGCATTACACAGAGGAACATATTCTGCAGCAGGTCTAACTGCAATTGGCGTTTACTTTTTATCGAATGCGATGTTTTCAGATTATTCAGAAAACCCAATAGGTTTATTTATTTCTGTCATTATCGGACTATTAGTTGGAATAACTGTTGGACAAATATCTGAGTGGTTTACATCAGATCATTATTCAATTGTAAAAAATATTGCTGATCAAGCTAAAACTGGGCCAGCAACTGTAGTTTTGTCAGGGATTTCTGAAGGAATGAGGTCTGCAGCATTTTCTGTCGTTGTAGTCGTAGCAGGTGTTGGGGGAGCTTATACATCTGGTGCATGGGCTTTGGGAGAAGCTGGAGGAATATATGGTGTAGCAGTTGCAGCAATTGGCGTTTTAGCAACATTGGGAATTACAGTTGCTGTTGATGCATATGGCCCAATAGCAGATAACGCTGGCGGTATTGCTGAAATGGCTCACCTAGATCCTGAAGTTAGAAAAGCAACAGATGAATTAGATTCGCTAGGAAACACTACTGCAGCAATTGCCAAAGGTTTTGCAATCGGTTCAGCAGCAGTAACCGCTCTTGCGTTGTTCTCAGCATTTGTTCAAAGCGCTGGACTTACGGAACTAGATATTACTCAAGTTGAAGTTACCGCTGGACTGTTTTTAGGTGGAATGTTTCCATTTCTATTTGCAGCCATGACAATTAATGCTGTTGGTAGAGCAGCTTTCAAAATGATTGAAGAAGTAAGAAGACAATTTAGAGAAATTCCTGGATTAAGGGAAGGTAAAGAAGGTGTAACGCCAGAGTATGAAAAATGTGTTGATATTGCCACCACTGCAGCTTTGAAGGAAATGCTTTTACCTGGTGGTTTAGCTATTGTCCTACCACTTGCTATTGGATTTTGGAACAAAGAGGCATTAGGCGGATTTTTAGCTGGAGCACTGGTTACAGGCTTCTTATTAGCTATTTTTATGGCTAACTCAGGCGGAGCTTGGGACAATGCTAAGAAGTATATCGAAGCTGGTGGAGGAGCAGGCAAAGGTTCAGAAGAACATAAGGCTGCTGTAATTGGGGATACAATAGGTGATCCATTTAAGGATACATCTGGCCCAGCAATGAATATTGTCATCAAAGTTATGACAATTGTAAGCCTTATATTTGCATCTGCTTTTTAAATTAATTGAAAACAGTTCACTTCATAAGACATGGTGAAACTGAGCAGAATGCACAAAAAGTTTGGCAAGGACACACTGACACACCTTTAAATAAAAAAGGGTTAGAACAAGCTAAATTATTATCTGAAAGGATAAGCGACAGAGTCACGAAAGTTTACTCTTCTGATTTAAAAAGAGCGTCTCAAACAGCCTCATTTTTGTCTAGTTCTCCAGTTCTTAGAGATAATCTTAGAGAGATTAATGTCGGCGACTTTACAGGAATGTCTGTGAAAGATACCTACACTTCAAATCTTGAAATTTTTCAATCCCTCCAAAATGATTCTTTTCAATTTCCTAATGGTGAGTCTGTAAAAGAATTTAAAGACAGAGTTAGGAACGAGTTAGAATACATTTTTAATCAGACTGAAGAAGATTCAGAAACTGTTGTTGTTACACACGGATTTTTTATAGGCACTGCCATAGGTTTGACATTAGGGTTTAACACATATCCTTTTCCAATAGGAGATATTACAAATACTTCAATTTCAACAATTGTGAAAAGAGAAACAGTTACACAAGTAAATAAATTTAATGATTCAATTCATTTGAGCAAAGAGAATATAGATTTTCCAGCTAAATCTAAAGATAATGCAATAACATTTATCAGACATGGGCAGACTGATTCAAATTTAGAAGGCATTTGGCAAGGTCATATAGACAACCCTTTGAATGAAACGGGAATAAAAGAGGCGAGTCGTTTAAAAGGTTTATTTAAAAATTATGATCTTTATATTTCCTCTCCATACAAAAGAGCAAACCAAACCCTTTCCTTAATCACCGAAAACAACATTGAAATTTCTGACGAGTTAACCGAGATGAATCTGGGCCAGTGGGAAGGCTTAACGACTTCTGAGATACTTAACAAGTATCAAGAAAACTTTATAGAAGCATTATTTTTAAATCATAAAACTAAATATGGCATTGATGGAGAGTCAATACATGAAGCGGGAAAAAGAGTTGAAAATCTCATAAGCGATCTTGAAAAGAAAAAGTTATTAATGGCAAGCCATGGAGGAACTATTAAATCAGCAATTACAAATTTAATTAAATCTCCGGATTCAAAAGCAGCATCAGCATTCACAATTCCAAATAATCTTGGAGTTTCTTGTTTGGTACCTAAAGATAACAAATATTTTCTTTGGTCTTATAATGTAGGAAAAATAGGATATGAAAACATTAGTTATAACAAATGATTACTCACCAAAAAAAGGTGGTATTTCTACATATATTGAATCTTTTACTAAAAATTTAGATTTTGAGACCTTTATATATGCACCTAATTGGGCTGAAGGTGATAATGTAATCAAATCTAAATATAGTTTTATCTTCGCTGGAAACAGATTCGTACGTGAAATAAACGATATTGTTAATCAAAAAAATATAGAACTTATCTTACATGCTTCAAGCAACCCACAATTTTTATTAGTTAATCAACTTGAACAACTAGGGAAAAAACAATATATGATTGTTCACGGCGCTGAATTTAATATAATCAATTCAATTCCTGTACTAAAAAAAATATTGAGAAGAAGCTTTAATGCGCTAGAAAAAATATTTACTGTTAGTTTCTTTACTGCAAGAAAACTAGAAGATATTTCCGAAACGGAAATAGTTTTAATAGGAGCTGGAGTAGAGCCAAACGAGTACACAAAAGATTACTCTACTAAAGATAACCTTACAGTTGGAGTTGCCAGCAGGTTTGTATCCAGAAAAAAAATTGATTGGGTAATAGATGCTTTGCATGAATTAAAGATGGACGGAGTTAATGTTGACCTAAAGATCTTTGGGTATGGAAAGCTAGAGAAATATTTAAAAAAATTGAGCCAAGTTTCATCACCTAATATTGAGTTTTTTAGCGATGAAGAAGAACATTCATTATCAAACTTTTATAAGGAACTTGATATATTCGTAATGCCAGCCAAATCTAGATTTTTTGGAAAAGAATTTGAAGGCTTGGGTCTTGTTTACTTAGAGGCAGGCAGTTTTGGTTTGCCTATTTTAGTCGGCAGTTCTGGTGGAGCTTTTGAAACTATTATTCCAGGAAAAACCGGTTTCATTGTCGGTTCTAGACAAGATATATATGATGGCGTAAAGTATTTCAATGATAACCCTAAAGAAATAGAACAATTTGGTAAGCAGTCAAAAGTTTTTGTTGAAGAAAATTTTTCCTGGGAAAAAACTATAAATAAGTTTACTTCCGAAATTTAGACTTCTACGCTATCTCCAAACAGTGACATTATTGCCTCTTTTTCAATAGTTAAAGCATCCCGAGGATTTTCTAGGGGTTTATTTTTTTTCTCGATGAGAATTTTATTGACAAGATTATCTTTTGTAGCATCTTCTGGCTTCATTCTAAATCTTCCTCTATAAAAAACAATATCAAGAGACTTAGCTAAACCAACCAAATGTTCTTTAGATAGTTTCTTGATATACTTTTCATCTAATAAATAGTGATTGTTTATCATTTCAATCATTTTATTTTTAGTTGCACTTTTTGGAATTTTAAGAATTTCTCCACCTAAATAATTTGAAATAACTTTATTTTTTTCATCATCTAGCAATTCTCTAATTTCGTCTTTCGATAAAGCTTGCAAATCGTCATTATCGAAGACGGTTCTATTTTTTTGTTTCATTGCATATCCACCATAGGGCCCCACAGCTGAAGAATAAGTCCAATCACCAACTTCAACTACTTTTCTCGGGTTTTTTGCAGATAATGAAAATCTTTCGATACATTGTTCCTCAGTTAAAGTATCAGGGTCTTCTCCTTCAAATATTGGACCGATAAGATTTTTGAATTCACATTTTTCTTGTCTAACACCTTTTTGTTTTTCACCATGCTGAATATAAAAACCTCCATTAGGTCCTAGTTTTATGAATATCGAAGCAGGACAAAGATTACATTTGGAAACAATCCGCTCTTTTTTTAGACTTTCTTCTTGATGACTTTCTAATTCTTTGATGTATTCATTTTCTATTTCCTCAAGTGTAATTTCTGGTGGAAGACCAACCTTAAAATCGTCGTCTCTTAATAGATAAGGGTATGGAATCTTACCCTGTATTCTTCCAGTTTTAACTACATATCTAGATTCAAATGGAAGATTTACAGTTGTGAGTAAAAGAGGGTCTTGTACACCATAATGTTCAACATGATTATTAATTGTATTAAATGAGTTTTCTAAAAATTCAATTTTAGATTTTTCTGGATCACTACTTTCTAAGATTTTATCAAGATCATCTTCCATAGATTTTGAAAATTCATAATCGATATATTGATTAAAGTGTGGTTTCATAAAATTATTAATTAAAGCCATCGCTAAAATTCTAGGTTTTAAACTAGATTCAGCATTTATGAAAACAGATGTAATACTTTCAATAATGGAGACGTAGGTTGAAGGTCTTCCTATTCCAAGCTCTTCTAATTTGTTAATTAGTGAAGTAGATGAATATCTATTTGGTGGATTTGTAAATTTTTCTTCTTTTTCTGCAGAAACAATAGATACCTCATCATTTTCTTTTAAGTCTGGTAACTCTTGAGACTTTTCAGTAGCATCTTTTATTAAATCTCTATAACCACCAAATGTCCATGTGGTTCCAGAGATGCTAAGTGTCAGAGAAGAATATTCAGGATCTGTAACTTCTATTTCAATTGTTTTAGTTATTCCCTGAGCGTCAGTCATTTGTGAGGCTACGGTGGTATTAAAAATTAATTTATATAACTTGTATTCATCGCTATCTTCTTTATGAGTTGATAGCAATTCTTCAGGTGTGATAAATTTATCTCCAGAGGGTCTTATTGCCTCATGTGCTGCTTGGGCATTTTTTGTATCACCATATAAATTTGGTTGAGGTGGAAGATGTTTGCTTGAAAAATTTTCAGAAATATAATCGCGGGAAGCTTTGATTGCATTATCAGAGAGCCTTATAGAGTCTGTCCTCATATAAGTAATTAATCCCTCTTGATAAAGTCTTTGAGCAATGCCCATTGTTTTTTTAGGCTGAAAGCCTAGGTTGCTTCTCGCAGAAGTTTGCAAACTGGTAGTTTTAAAAGGTTTCGGTGGCTTTCCGCTTCTTGAAGATTCTTTTATATTTGAAATTTTTGCAATCGAATTAGTTAATATCTCTACTATTTTCACAGCATCGTTTTTATCAAGATACTTCTTATCTTTATTTGTTTTTTCACCTTTATCGTTAAAGTCAGCTGATGTTGCAATTCTCTTTTCACCAACTTTTTTTAAATTAGCATCAAAATTAACTTCATTGCTTCCACAATTTGCTTTTATTTCAAAATATAAAGATTTAACAAATTTTAATCTTTCCTCTTCTCTCTCAACAATCAGCCTTATTGCTGGTCCTTGAACTCTACCTGTTGATATAAAAGCACCACCTAAATCTCTAACTTTTGGAGAAATTTCATAACCAATCATTCTGTCTAAGGTTCTCCTAGCTTCATAAGATTTAAACTTACCTACATCAATTGTGTCAGGATTGCTCATAGCTTTTGTCACTGCTGATTCAGTTATTTCATTAAATTTAATTCTTTTGGGTTCACCTTTAATTTCAAGTGCTTCTTTTAAATGGTAAGCAATTGCTTCACCCTCTCTATCATCGTCAGTTGCTAAGTAAACTTCTGGAGCTGTATTCGCTATTTCCTTTAGTTCACTCACTATTTTTTTTCTATCTTCAGGTATGACATATATGTTCTCAAAATTCCCAGGTTTAACTGCCCCCCATAAAATTTTCTTACTATCAAATTTAGAAGGTATAGATTTTGTATTTCTAGGAAGATCTCTTATATGGCCCACGCTTGACTTAACAATATAGCCGGGGCCTAAAATTTTCGATATAGTTTTAACTTTTGTTGGTGACTCAACAATTACTAAAGGCTTTGACATGTTCTTATTGATAACACTATTTTGTTCATATGTACAGTATTTAAGAAAAAAAGTATTTTTAAATATTATTAGGATTAAATAAAAGAAATGAAATCAGTAAAAATATTTTCAAGATCACCCTTTTCTATTTTGTGGTGGTCAGGCACTCTTTCTAGCTTTGGTGACTGGGCAACGCTTTTTGCATCTGTAGCGCTTGCTAGTTATTTGGGTGCAACTGATGGAAATTCTGAACTAACTGCTGTAGTACCTGTTGTAGCAAGAATAATTCCAGCATTCATGTCTTCATTTGCTGGTCTATTAGCGGATAGATTTAATAAAAAAAATGTAATGATTATTAGTGATTTAGTAAGAATGGTTGTTGTTTTAGGATTATTTTTTACCACAACTCTTTTTCAACTATTTCTAATTAACTTTATTGCTGAAATCTTTTCATTAATCAGACAACCTTCAAGAGAGGCAATTGTTCCGGAGTTAGTAGAAAATGATTACTTAGTTAAAGCAAATTCATTATTTGTTGTTGGAACCTATGCATCTCTTCCTTTGGCATCTTTACTATTTGGATTTTTTTCTGATGCAAAGTTTATAGAATCAATAGTTTCATATGGTAATGGTTGGAGTGGTTCAGTTGTATTTCTTGTAGATTCATTAACATTTTTAATATCAACTATTTTATTATTTTCCTTAAAAACTAGTTCTCAAAGCGTTGGAACCACAACTCAAAACAATGCGATTTCTGACTTAAAAGAAGGAATAAATTATTTTTTTAAAAATAAAGAACTCAGAACCGTAACAACATCTATATCTCTCAGTCTTATTGGAGCTGGGGCATTGTTTGTTCTGGGGAGTTCATACCTTACACAATCTCTCAAATTTACTCAGAGCTCATTTGGTTTCATGATTGCTTCATTTGGTTTTGGGATTGTGTTCACAATGGTAATTTTGAGTTATTTTGTAACTACTTTTAATAGAGTGTCTTTTTTTATAGGCATCAGCATGATTATCACAGGCCTTTCATTACTGTTTGCCTTTAACTCTTATGAGTTTTCTACTATTTTATTTTTTATATTTATTTCTGGAATTGGTTCAGGCTCTGTTTATTTACTAACAATTAGTTATTTACAAAGCACAACTTCTGAAAATCTTCGAGGTAGAGTTTTTGGTAATTTTTATACAATTGGGAGATTATCTCTGTTGGTTTCAGTTTTCATTTCTGGTTTTGTCGCAAGCTTTGCAAATAACTACTTTGAGGTAGATGGAGTTTTATTAGTACTTAGATTAAGTTCCTGCTTTATATTATTTTCTGGACTCATGACTTTTGTAAGAGGATATAAAAAAATTATAAGAGAATTTGGGTTTGAAAATTCAAATTTTAACAAGTTAAGATTAAATCTTGAGAGCAATGAGGATGAGCCATTATGAATTCTAATTACATAGCCTTTGAGGGAATTGATGGATCTGGTAAAACCAGCATTATTGAAAATCTTTCAGATATCTTAAACTCTCAAAACAAAGAACATACAATTGTGAGAGAACCTGGTGGAACATCCGTAGGAGAGGGCATTAGAGAGTTATTATTAAGTCACGACTATCAAGTTAACCCACTCGCTGAAGCACTATTGTTCTGTGCTCAAAGATCTCAGTTGATCGAAGAAGTAGTTCTCCCATCTCTTAATAATGGTGTGGTGGTTTTGTCAGACAGAAGCGCTTATTCTTCGGTTGCATATCAAGGAGAAGGGAGAGGTCTTGGATATGAAAAAATATATCAATTAAACGATATCTCAATACAATCCAACTGGCCTGAAAGAGTTGTTCTTCTTGATATAGATCCAGAAGTTTCACTTTCAAGACAACAAGTAGCAGACAGGATTGGAAGCGACAAAGAAGAATTCTTTCAAAAAGTGCGTAAAGGATATTTAAAACTTGCAGAAGAGTTTAAAGATAGCTTTTTAATTTTGAATGCAGAAAATGATATCGAAGTAAACATTGAGGCCATTTGTAACTGGTTAGAAATTGACAACAATAAATAAAAAATTATTACAAGAAGTAGAATCACCATTTCATTCCTATTTGTTATTTTCGAATTTTTCATCTGAGTTAGTTAAACAAGCAAAAATGTTTGCAATGTTATTAGCTTTTGATTCAAAAGATTATGCTGAACACCCTGATATCAAGGTTATAGATTCTGAAAATCTAAACACTTTAGGGGTTGAAGATATTAGAGATGTTATTAATAAAGATAGCCTCTCACCTATTGAGGGTAGATATAAAGTAGTAATATTTCCTCCCGTAAAGTCATTAACCGAAGAAGCATCAAATGCATTACTTAAAACTATCGAAGAGCCTTCAAGTAGAAGTATTTTTATTATTTTATCTTCTGGTAAGTTTTGGTCACATGCACGAGATGATTCTCAAAACACAATTTTGTCTACGATAAAAAGTAGATGTAGGACAATATTTCTTGAATCTGAGAATGAAATTAAATTTGATTTTTCAACTTTAGATTTCGAAAAATTTTTAGATGGTACATATTTAAATTTGGATATAGAAAAAAACTTAGTTGAAAAACTACAAGAAGCTACACAGGATCTAAAGGATATTAATGAAACTGAATCAGAAAGAATAAAACGCTACCAAATTTTTCTCAACACAATAAATGAATTCGTTTCTAATTTTGATGAAACCAGATATATAACTCCAAACTCTGTTTTAATAGAAAGTCTTACTTATTTAGGAAGTTCATTAATTATCCAAGAAAACCTTGATCAAGATTATTATGATTTTATTTTGAAACTTGAAACCGCAATGCGAGAGATAAGTTCGGGCATGAGACCTCAAATAGTATTAAGCAATCTAACAATAAATTCAGGTTCAAATGAATAGGATTGTTTTACTTGGTACAGGCTGTCCTAGCCCAAGCCACATTCGCTATGGACCAAGCACTTTAATCTCTACAGAAAAACAAAAAATATTGATAGATGCTGGTTCTGGAGTAACACAAAGATTAAGTGAGTTTGGGTTAGCTCCATCGGAAATAGATGTCATCTTAATTACCCATCTTCACTCAGACCATATTGTTGATTTATATCAACTTTATATTTCAGGGTGGCATACTGGAAGAACTAAGCCATTTAAAATTGTTGGCCCAAAGGGTATAAAAAAGTTTTTTGATAAAACTGTTGAAGCATATTCAGATGAACTAAATCTAAGAGTTGACTGGGAGAAAAGACCTAACCATGAAGGTTTAGATATTGAGATTACTGAAATTGAAAAAGAATTTGTTTACGAATCAATGGGTATAAAAATAACAAGCATTGAGGTACAACATCAGCCTGTTGAGCCAGCATATGGGTATCAAGTTTTTGTAGATGATAAAAAAATAACTTATTCAGGAGATACACGGTACAGTATAAATTTGGAAGAGGCTTCAAAAGATGCAGATTATTTAATACATGAGGTTTTTGTGAGTCTTAATTTTGATGATAAAAGAATGACACAAGATACATTAGTAAATGTAAAAGAGTATCATTCCACACCAGAAGATGTTGGAACTTTAGCTCAAGCAGCCAATGTAAAAAAGCTAATATTAAATCATTTCGTTCCGCCAGTATTTGATGAGGAAAGTCTAAAAGCTGAAATATCTCAGTATTACGACGGCGAAATAATTGTTGGTAATGATTTAGATGAGTTTATTTTATAATTTGATGAACAATCTTTTCAACCACTTTAATAAGTTGTAAAATACAAATATGGAAATACCTAAAGTTCCTGGTTTACCAATAATTGGCCACTCTATACCATTTCAAAGAAATGCGCTAAATTTTACAGCTGAAAAGCAGAAAAAATATGGAGATATATTTCAGATTTCACTGCTAAACGAAAATTTTATAGTTCTTTTGACTCCAGAAATTACAAAGGAAGTCTTTCTAGATAAGGATGACAATTTCTCTTCTAAAGAAGGATGGGCAGTCACCCTTGGTCCAACATTTGAAAACGGACTTATGCTTCGAGACTTTGATGATCATAAATATCACCGAACCCTTCTTCAAGACTCTTTCAGGCACGATGCAATTCATAATTACCTTTCAATCATCCAACCAATTATTGATACCTGGGTAGAAAGCATAAAAACTAAAACAACCTTTAATTTGTATGAATCCATAAAACAATTAATGTTCGATATATCTTTGAGTTTATTTTTTCTAGATGTAAAAAACGATGAATCTCAAAAGCTAAACAATCTTTTTATGGATTCTATTGCATCTGCTACATCAGCTGTTCGATGGCCTCTTCCATTCACACAGTTGAAAAAGGGACTCAAGGCAAGAGAATATTTACTCGATTATTTTGAGT
Source organism: uncultured Candidatus Actinomarina sp. (assembly GCA_902593475.1). Lineage (GTDB taxonomy): Bacteria > Actinomycetota > Acidimicrobiia > Actinomarinales > Actinomarinaceae > Actinomarina. Next base: position 6,208 of record CACJIM010000006.1, on the reverse strand, counting down.
CAAAGTCACAAATGATTGATGATGAAAGTAAAAAAACACTATTTGCAGAATTAGTTAACACAAACAAGGGAGATGCAGGGCTAAGTAATCATGAAATTGCAGAACATATGATTTTTTTACTACTTGCAGCTCATGACACAACGACCATAACACTTACCAATTCAATTTATAATCTCTCAAAAAATCCAGATTTTTTAAATGATCTTCGACAGGAAGCTTCTGAAGTTGATCCACTGGATATTTCATCACTTAAAAATGGAAATTTTGCGGAATCAATTTTTCAAGAAGCGATCAGATATTATCCACCAGTACCATTTTCAATAAGAAGAGTTATGAGAGATACAAAAATTGGAGGCTACAACGTAGACGGCGGTACTTATTTAACTATAAGTCCTTTGTTGCTTCACCATGATGAAAGGTATTGGGATAATCCATCAGTATTTGATCCGTATAGGTTTATAGATCCAACTTATACGAATAAGGCTTATTTCCCTTTTGCTGGTGGAGCGCACACTTGTATTGGAAAGTTTTTTGCTAGCTATATGTTTAAAAATGTAATTTATAAGTACGTTCAGAATGTTGAGCAGCCTTCCATTGACAAAAGTTTAAATATTAGACCTACTCCTATTCCTCACCCAATTGAGGACGTTAAAGTTACTATTTAAGACTCAATCATCTCCCACAAATGTAAACAAGCATGGGTTTTGTAAGGACCCCATTTTTCTGCATAGTTTTCGAATTGTTTTTGAGTTGCATCTTTGTCAACCATTTTAAGCTGAATCATTGCTTGTCTTAAAGCAGCATCTCCATAAGAAAAAATATTCTTATTGCGAATGCAAAACATTTCAAACATATCAACACTCCAAGGACCTATTCCAAAAATTTTTAATAATGACTTTTCTCTTTCCACCTGAGTGAGATTAAAAAAATTTTTCATCGATTGCATTTCAAGCCAACCGATCACTGCTTTAATTGATTTGGCTTTGTTGAGGCTTAATCCTAAATTTCTAATTTGTATAACGCTAAGTTTTTCAAAGTTTTCTACTTTAAACATTTTTTCGTTAAAATTTTCCAACATTTTTTCCTTAATGCTCTTGGCAGCAAGGGTAGAGATGAATTGTGAAATAATTATGTCTACAAAAGTATCAAAAGGATCTTTTTTACTCTTTGCGAATTTTATGGGTCCATTAGTTTTAATTACTTTTGATAAAACTTTATCTCTTTTAATTAAAAATTTCTCTTCTGAGGTGAAATCAGCATTCATTCAGTCAATATCTAGTTTATTTAACTTCTTTAAATTTAAGAACAAATATATACTCACAAGCATTCCTACTGTTACTAATCCTCTATATCCAATTAATAAATAAGAGAGTCCTAAGGTTGTGTGAGCTATAAAACTTCCGAGGAACACATAAGAATCGCTTCGAATGTTTAAAGGTGTTTTAAATTTTATCGAAAATTTTGAAATAGCTGCACTGATTGCCACATAATTGAAGTTCCAACCTAATCCAAGCAAGTAAAGACCTATTTTTAGTGCAAGTGGTCCGGAATCAAAAAATGTTGTTAAACAGCTCATGAATAAAATCCCAGTACCAATATATGTAAAACTTTTGTATCCATATTTGTCAACATAATTTCCTAATATAGGTGAGAGTAAAAACATACCTAGAGTGTGGTAACTGATAATTACCCCCACTAATTCAACTGTTTCGCCAATATCTTTTACGTGGAGAGGGGTTGCTGACATAATTACAACCATTGTGAAGTGATTGAGTACTAAAAGCAGTGTTAAAATATTACCATCTTTTTTTGATACAATTGCTTTCTCTGCAACTTCTTCAACTTCTGCTGGTTCTCGGAGTGAACTATTCGAAGAAGTAAACGTCAAAACTGATGCAGAAGCAAAAAGCATACCAACCATTGCGACTATATAACCAACAATTAACTCAGAGTTAAATAAATTCTCAAAATAGTCAGAGTACAAACTAACTAATCTTGGTCCAAAAACTGATCCAAACACAGAAAACCAAACCGCGAGGGATAATGCTGTAGCTTTAAACTTTTCGCTTGCTACAAATGAAGCAGCATACCTAGATTGAAGTGTTGCAGATTGTCCAAATCCGAGTATTAGTGCGCCAATCATCAATAAAATGAAAGAGTCAATAATAAGACTGTAAAATAGCACAATACTCCCAACAGCTCCTACAAAAAATGTCAAGGATAATGCGGCAAGTCTGGAATATTTTTTCGAAATTTTATAAAACATTTGGGTTCCAAGAAATGCACCACCAACACCCACAGCATTTGGAAATCCAAGAAATAAAGGGTTACTTGAGACCTCTCTTGCAGCTAAGACTGTAACAGTTATTGCAGCTATAAACCCAATTGATGAAAATCCAACTGATAATAAAAGACCTAATATTTTTTTAGTATCAGTAACCATAGTTAAAGATTAGCTAAAGAATTATTTAAAGTTTTCTTTGTCTGTTGATTGAAAATTATTTTATTTTAATTACCATATTAAATGCATAGAGAGAGGAATACCTCAGCAACCTAGTTGCCAACTAAGGTGCTTTTTGATGTGGTTAGACAACAAAAATTGGCGTTCTAAAACTTGCTTAAATAACTATGGAGGATTTAATTGACAAAATATGTAACCGCTGAAACAGTGTCTCCAGGACACCCAGATAAAATTGCGGACTTAATATCTGATTATGTGTTAACAAAGGCTCTAGAAAACAATAGTTCGTCAAGAGTAGCAGTTGAGACTTTTCTTACCGGAACTAAGAATGGTGGTTTAGTACTCGTTGGAGGAGAAATCAGTGAAATCGCAGCAATATCTACTGATGATGTTATTGAAATTGTCAAAGAAGCACTGAAAATAACTATCAAGACTAGCTTTGAAGATTTTGATTTAGAAAATCTATCAATATATAACGAATTAACACCACAATCTGAAGAAATTCGAGCTGCTGTTGAAGACGATGAAGATCAAGGTGCTGGTGATCAAGGAATAATGGTAGGATTTGCAACCAACAAAACAAAATCATTTATGCCTCCAACGTTTGATATGTCCAGAAATATACAAAAATCTTTATGGGATCTTCAGAACTCAGACGAGATGCTTGATCTTGATTCAAAAGTTCAGGTAACTAGTGGAGGAGAAAAAACAAAAGTTGTAGTATCAACCCAGCACAATAAAGATATTGATATGAAGAAATTATTTGAAGAGGTCTCTGAAATTGTTGCTAGTAACGTTGAATCTGAATTTGAGCTAGATTTGAACCCATCTGGATCATTCGTCAAGGGAGGACCAGCTGGCGACACTGGGCTTACAGGTAGAAAAATAGTAGTTGATGCTTATGGCCCATCTGTACCAGTAGGTGGAGGAGCATTTTCAGGAAAAGACCCGAGTAAAGTTGATAGATCAGCTGCTTATGCTGCCAGACATTTAGCAAAAAATATTGTTGCACACAAATTAGCTGACGATTGTTTAGTCAGAGTGTCGTATGCAATTGGCAAAGCTGATCCGTATGAGCTTACAATAGAGACTTTTGACACACTTAAAGTTGAACAAAGCAAATTAGATGATTTTGTTGATAAGTTTGACATGAAACCTGGAGCTATTATTGAAAGGCTAAATTTAACCAACGTAGATTACAGAAAAGATACTTTATTTTCTCATTTTGGACATTCAGATAGAAATTGGGAAAATATAGAAAATATTTAAAAATATTTAAATCATTTGATATAATTTAAGGAACATAAAGAGAAGGTAAAGACCTCGGCAACCTGGAAGACTATCCAAGGTGCTTGAAGATGTGGCAGCAATGCAACTAAGTAGTCAAAATCTTCTCCAAATTTAAGGAGAAAAAATGAAATTTAATTCTAAGCTAATACATGCAGGTTGGGATTCAGATGCAGATGCAGAAGGTTCGATAACTGTTCCTATATATAAAACAACAGCATATCAATTTAACAATACAGAGCATGCTGCAAATTTATTTGGTTTAAAAGAGTTTGGAAATATATATTCCAGACTAGGCAATCCTACAGTTGGAGCACTTGAAGCCAGGCTTACCGCACTAGAAGACGGCGCTATGTGTGTTGCTCTTTCATCAGGAACATCTGCAGTAATGTATTCACTTATAAATATTATGAGTCAAGGGGATAATTTTGTTACTGCTAACCAACTTTATGGTGGAACTTACACAATGTTTGACAATATTCTTCCTGAATACGGTATTGATTCAAAAAAAGTTGATATTACTGATTTAGCAGCAGTTGAAAATGCGATAGACGACAAAACTAGAGCGATATATTGTGAAACAATTACAAACCCAGGTTTAGTTGTTGCTGACATATCAGCCCTATCTGAGATCGCACATTCGAAAGGAATACCATTAATTGTTGATGCAACATTTACTACTTCAGCTATATTAAAGCCCTTTGAATATGGAGCAGATATTGTTGTTTACTCATTGACAAAATGGATGTCCGGTCACGGAAGGGTTATTGCTGGTGCAGTAATTGAAAAGGGAGGTTTTGACTGGGGCAATGGAAACTTTCCATTATATGACAAGCCAGATACCAGTTACGGTGGCATGAGATGGGGTCATGACTTAGGTGATTTAGGAAATGTTGCTTATTCATTGAGGCTGAGAACAGTTCCTCTAAGAAACCTTGGAGCAAACATGGGTCCTGAAACTGCTTTTGAAGTTTTGAGCGGTCTTGAAACATTAGGTCTAAGAATGGAACGACACTGTGAAAATGCAATAAAAGCAGCAGAGTATTTATCTAATCATGAACTTGTTGAATGGGTAAGATTTCCCGGATTAAAAGATGATCCTGCTTATGAGTTATCAGAAAAATATCTCAAAGGCACAGGGGGAACAATGGTTGTGTTTGGTATTAAAGGTGGAAAAGATGCTGGTCAGAAGTTTATAGACAACCTTAAAATGTTCAGACACGTTGCAAATGTTGGAGATACTAGATCTCTAGCTATACATCCTGCTTCTACTACACACTCACAACTTGACGATGAGCAACTTGTTGCAGCAGGCGCACCACCTGAACTTGTTAGGTTATCAATTGGTATTGAAGATATTGAGGATATCATTGAAGACTTAACCCAAGCACTTGAAAGCACAAAGTAATTCAAGCAAGTTTTACATTCCACAATTCAAACTTGATTCAGGTGAATTATTAGAGAATGTAGAGATTGCATACACAACTGAGGGAAAACTCTCAGAGAGCAGAGATAACGCAATTCTTGTCTTTCATGCACTTACTGGAAGTCACATGCTGGCTGGCAGCTATCAACAACTAGATAATCCCGATATACCCTGGAATGAAGAATTAGAAACAGGGTGGTGGGACGGCTTTGTTGGTCCTAATAAAATAATTGATACAAACAGATATTTTGTTGTTTGTGCAAATTATTTAGGAGGTTGTTACGGTTCCACCGGTCCAAGTTCTATTAATAACAGCTCAAATGAAAAGTATGGTTATGATTTTCCATCAGTTTCATTTAAAGATATTGAGATATCACAAAAATTACTTTTAGATTATTTAAATGTTAAGTCTTTAGAAGCTGTTATTGGTCCCTCTATAGGTGGGTTAATGGCACTTGAGTTTTGTACAATATATCCAGAGTATGTAAATAAACTTATTTCTATTTCAAGTGGATATAAGCTTTCTACACTCCAAACTCTTCACAATCTTGAACAAGCATATATTTTAGATTTAGGAAGAGAATCAAATAATCGCAATAATGAATATTTATCACTTGCAAGAATGGTTGCTCATAAAACATATATATCTCTAGAGTTGCTTTCCAATAGAGCAAAAAGTGAAACCCTATATGATGATGACTTAATAAAAGGATTTCTTTCTACGCCTCAAGAGTCATACATGATGCATCAAGGTGAAAAGTTTATAGAAAGGTTTACACCAGAATCATACCTTTCGATTATTAAGGGTTGGCAAAATTTTAAAATTGAACAAGAAGATTTAAATAAATTAAAAGATATTGAGACATTAGTGATATCGGTAGATTCAGATGTTTGTTTTTATCCTGATGAACAAAAAGATTTTTTAGCAGTTTTAAATAATCACGAAATTAACACTAAATATACAACTATTAACTCAATAAAAGGACACGATTCATTTTTATTAGAACCTGAATTGTTTGAAGATACTCTGAAAA
>CACJIM010000005.1 GCA_902593475.1 uncultured Candidatus Actinomarina sp. | reverse complement strand
TTTAAATTTAAAAAAATTTCTTGAAGATAATGAACATATTGTGATTGATAATCTAAAGGAAGATGACATCGATATTATTTTATTAATTAATCCTTTAAGGTTTTCTGAAATATCTACTTTTGATCATTTTGATATTTACAAATACTTAAATGAAGTAAACAACAAAGCGATAGTTGTTCAAAGAATAAATGAGTGTGATGAAAGAAAAAATACAAGAAACGTAAATAAACAAATAATGTTTGCAAATAAAATATCAGATTTTACTATTTACGTAAGTTCATGGCTGGATGAGTTATATAGATCACATGGACTAAATAGCAATGAAAGATTGGTCATAAAAAGCGGTTCGGATAACATAATATTTAATCAACAAGATAAAAAAAAATGGGATGGAAAAAGTAAATTTTCCTTAGTTACTCATCATTGGAGTTCTAATTGGATGAAAGGGTTTGATACTTATAGTTTTATCGATCAAATGTTAAACGAAAAAAGGTTTTCAGATTTATTTTCTTTTACTTATATTGGCAACATTCCAAAAAATTTTAAATTTAAAAATACAAAAGTTATTTCCCCACTTTCAGGAGAAAGTTTAGCTACCGAGTTAAAGAAGTACGATGGGTATATTACTGGTTCAATAAATGAACCGTCTGGGAATCATCATATAGAAGCTGCTTTATGTGGCTTGCCTATTCTTTACTTAGAGAGTGGTGGAATCCCGGAATATGCAAATGGATATGGACTTTCTTTTTCAAGCCCAAAAACTTTAGAAAAAAAAATACTTGAATTTATTGGTAATTATGATTACTACTATCAAAATCTTAAATTCTTTCCTTATGTCTCTACAAAAATGTGCGAGGATTATCTGGACGCTTTTAATGAAGTATTAGAAAATAAAGAAATATATTTGAAAAATCGAAATAAACCTTCATTTTCTTTATTTAAATTTGAGTTATTTAAATATAATTTAATTAAATTTATTTTTAAAACAAAAATGTTTATATTAAAAATTATTCGAGGAAATTTTGAAAAATAAAAATTTATTAAGTTTATTAGTTTATTTTGGTTTACTACTGTTGGCTATCTTTGCACGTTCATTTGTTGGATTAGAAATTCTTAATTTTCGAATTGGTGAAGGCTTAGTTGCTTTTGGCTTTATTTTTTCTGTGTACGTTATTTATGAATTTTTTAAAAACAAAAAATTTAAATCTCCAAATTTTATAGCAATCTTGCTTTATCTTAATTTTGTTATATTAATATTTTTTAATGGTTCAAACTTAATCGATACTTATGTCTACAAGTCATCATCTAATATATGGACACTAAATTATTTTTTCATAGGGCTTTTCTTTTTTAGAGACAAATTCACAAATAATACTGTTTTCAATATATTTAAAAGTGTTTTAATTTTGTCTTATATTTTTTCAGTAATTAGATATCCTGACTATCTAAAAAATTTTTTTCTTGAGTATTCTGATAAATTTGTCATCTATAAAGGAAGTGATTTGTTAGCACTTTTTGTAATAACAATATTTTTCATCAGTAAATATAAAGATTATCAATACAATGATTTTGTTTATTTTATATTAATCTCTTCAATCTTTCTCCCTTTATTTTTATGGATGAGCAGGGGGGCTTTCTTTTCAGTTCTTTTATTTGTAATTTGGGAATTAATATACAAATGGAAATATTTTTTAAAATCTTTTTTCAGAACAGCATGTTTATTATTGGTAGCAACTCTTCTATTTGTGCAATCATCTATATCGGTTCAATCAAATAAATATGAAATTAATGAAACAGGCTTAGCTCTAACTAATTTAGTTCAAAACAAAAATACAATAGATAGTTTATTTTCCTTATATTTTGACAAGGGGAGACTCTACTCTACCGATGGAAACTTTAACTGGAGGCTTGATATCTGGCAAGATGTGATTTTTGACCTTAACGACAAAGACATACTATTAACTGGATATGGATATGATTCAATAATTCCAGCAATGGAAAAACCTGGAAGGCAGGGCTGTGAAGTTATAGATCAAGGAAATTGTTTAACAAATTATGGAATACCGAATGAACATGTTCACAGTTATATTGTAAATATTTTGGCTAGAGGTGGTTTTATTCAAGTTGTTTTAATACTTCTTTTTTACCTGATGATTCTTTATACAATTTCGCCAAAAAGACGTGAGCACATGCTTCAATTTCTAATACCTTTTCTTTTGTGTTCTATGTTTGATATTGGAATGGAGGGTGTGCAGTATCCTATATTATTCTTTTTATCATTAAGCTATATTGCTAAATATCCAACAAATGGGTAAAATCTAAGTTATGCCGAAAGCGTTAATAACAGGGATTACAGGCCAAGACGGTTATTATCTTTCAAAATTATTATTAAAAAAAGGTTACGAAGTATACGGTACCATAAGAAGATCTTCTACTATAAACACAGCTAGGATAGATCCTTTGATTTCTGAGTATGAAAAAGAAGGAAAACTTAACCTAATTTATTCGAACTTGCTTGATCCATCATCCTTAACAAATATACTTAATACAACCCAACCGGATGAAGTTTATAACCTTGCAGCTCAATCACATGTTAAAGTCTCGTTCGAAAACCCCGTATATGCAACTGAAACAAGTTTTGGTTCATTAGGACTATTAGAAGCTATTAGAAACTCAGATAAACAGATTAAATTTTATCAAGCTTCTTCTTCAGAAATGTTTGGAGGTGTTACTGATGGAATGTTAGATTTAAATTCTGATTTTGATCCTAAAAGTCCATATGCTGCAGGCAAGGTATTCGCCCACAACATTACCAAAATTTATAGAGAGTCATATAACATGTTTGCTGTTAACGGAATTCTTTTTAATCATGAATCACCCCATAGAGGAGAAACTTTTGTGACTAGAAAAATAACTCGAGCAATTGGAAGAATAGTAAATGGAATTCAATCAAAAGTCACACTCGGCAATTTAGAAGCAACTAGAGATTGGGGATTTGCGGGTGATTATGTTGAAGGAATGTATTTAATGTTGCAACATGATAAACCTGATGACTGGATATTAGCTACTGGAGAATCGCATTCAATAAAAGACTTTCTGAAATTAGCTTTTGGATTCGTAAATTTAAATTGGGAAGATTATGTTGAAACCTCTGAGAAATATTATCGTCCAAATGAAGTTCATGACTTAATAGGAGATGCAAGTAAAGCTAAAAAAGAATTAAATTGGTCGCCAGAAGTTTCTTTTGATGAATTAGTTAAGATGATGGTAGATTATGATTTAAACCTTGCAAAACAAGAAAAAGTTTTAATAAAAGAAAACTTACTTCAACCAACTTGGGAAAATTATATCCTATAGTTTTTTTGAAACCAGTCATAGGTCTTTATTAAGCCATCTTCTAAGCTAATTTTAGGACTCCATCCAAGATCCATAACCTTTTTGGAATTTAAGAATTTTCTTTCTATACCATCAGGCATAGATGTATTGAAAGATACCTCACCACTAAATCCAACGATGTCTTTTATTTTTAGAGCAAGTTCTTTAATAGTGATTTCATAACCACTTCCAATGTTTAATAAATTAACATTAATGTTGTTCTCGATTATAAAATTTATAGATTCTGACAAATCATCAACATACATAAATTCTCTTTTTGGCCTTCCTGACCCCCAGATTTCAAATGATTGCTCATTTTTTAACTTTGCTGTGTGCATTCTAAAAATGAGACCTGGTATAACATGACTATCATTCTCAGAAAAACGATCATTTGGACCATATAAATTTGTAGGCATTAAATTTATTACATTGTGACCATACTGCTGAGATAGCGCATTTCCAATTTCAATAGCTGTAAGTTTTGCCATTGCATAGGGCGAGTTTGTAGGCTCGAGCTTTCCTGTCATTACACTTTCCTCTTTAATTGGATTTTCTACTTCAAGAGGATATATACAACTACTTCCCAGGTTGATTATTTTTATGTTATTGTGAGGAATACAAGATTCGAGAACATTTGTATTAATTTTTAAATTTTCTAAGATAAATTCAACTCGTTTAGTATTATTTGCATAAATACCTCCAACTTTCGCTGCAGCATTAATTAATACGTCTGGCTTATGCTCATTTATTAGTTTTTTTGTTGAATCCAAGCTGAATAGATCAGTATCTTTTCTCGTAGATGCTATTAATTCAGTTATCTTTTGATTATTATCAAGAATTCTTCTTAAGGAAGACCCAACAAGGCCGCTACTTCCTAGAATTAAAACTTTCATTTAATCATATTAACTAATTTAGGATTTTTAATTTTTATATTTTATAACTACTTTTATTCACCGTGTAAAAGAACAGTAAAGTAAAAAGTGTGCTCAAATAAAAAATGGAGTCACTTTTTAGTAGGTTTATTACTAAAAATAAAAAAGGTAAAAACATAATTAAATTATTTTTAAATTTATTACGTTTTTTAAGCATTTTATAAAATTCATAAAATAAAACTAGTAAACCAATAAATCCAAAATAAATTAATATTTGAATTAATGACGAGTGGGTTAGTAGAAAATCACCTCGAAAATCAGATTGGCCCAATATTTTTACTTCATTGTAAACTTTTGATAGATTATATGGACCCGTCCCAAAAACCAAATCCACTGGAGAGGGGTTATATCTAGCAATGAACATTCCCCAAAGATTTCCTCGATTTATATAAAAAGCAAAAGTACTGATTAACCCTAAGACAAATATCACAAAGTAATTGTTATTATTATATGCACTAGAAAGATACTCTATTGATTTAGATTCTGCTCCTTCAAATGAGTTTATTTTCCCTTCTGATAAAATCTTTGAAGAACTAAATTTTATATTAAAAATTTTATATTCGCCAAACTCTGAATAGTGTAAGTAGTTGTCGATTCCAATAATTAAAAGAAAGCAAATTATTAAAACTAATAAAAATAATATTGCTTTTTTTCTTTGTAGTTTTTTTAAAAAAGGATATAAACAAAATAAAGCAACTAGATAAATAGCAGCTTTATTGTTTGAAATTAGTAATCCTATGAATACAAGAAATAATTTTGAATAGTCAAAAATATTTGATTCTATTTTTTTATAATAAAAATTTAGAAAATAAAATATTAATATAATTCCATAAAATTCCCCTATATGTTCAGCACTGGGACTAAAACCTCTAGTTGTACACCCCTCAAACCTACCTGCTGTTTGCGTCAAATCTGTATTAAAACACGAGTAAAAAAAATTTAAATCTAAATCTCTCGTTGTAGTTTTATTTTGGCCTAATAAAACAAAAGATAGTGCATTTAAAGTTGAAAATTTTGAGGTGATAAGTCCGAATAAAAATAAAGTTGTACCAGCATTTAAAAATGATTTATTTAAAAACGATAAATTTATTGCTCCTATGTTATTTTTGACATAACTAATAATTCCTAGCAATGTGTAAAAAAACAATATAGACCAAAATATTGTTGAATGTTTATTGTAAACAGTGCTTGAACTTCCAACTATTTTATCTGGATCCAGGTAGAAGTTGTTACTTTCAACTTGACTGATCCAAAACAATATCCAGATAAACAATATTATATTGTATTTCAGAAGTTTTGAATTTTTCAACATTTCTTGTATCCAATAAAAAATAAAGATTAAATAAAATATATTTATATTGAAACCGTTAATTACACCTAAAAAAAGGTATAAATATGGGAAATAATTGATTAATTTTTCAGAACTATTTAAAAAATAGAAATTAATAAAATAAATAGAAAATAAAAAAAACAAGAAAATCGTTATATAGGTAGAAGATAAAGTTAAATCTAGATATCGTAGCTTTTTTTCGTAAAATCTAGTTTCAGAAATTATGCCGTATGTAAATAAACCAGAAGTTAAAAATAAACTAATAAAAAATTTTAAATTTAAGACACTCTTTTCTTTTTTTTCTTTATTCGAGATATAAAAAACAAATGATAACAATAAAGATGTAAGCACTAAGTTTACAAATGGATTGAATCCAACTGATATGTAGAATGTATCTTTAACTCGATCGATAGCACTAATCTTTCCATAGCAACTAATATCTGAATAGTTATATACATTGATAATATAGTGGTCTTGAAATGTTGTCTTAAGATTGTTTGACTGAAATTCAAATAAAGAATGTTTGCATGTATTTATTTGGTAATATCCAAGTTCATCAGTCAATTCAACAACTTTCTGATCATCAAAAAATGTATAGCTAAAAATTAATACAATTAATGTAAATACAACTAAAATTTTTAAAGATTTTGAATATTTTATTGAATTCATATTTTATAAGTTTTTTGTTTTTTGTTTTTTGTTTTTATTAAATAAAAAATGTATGGACATAGCTACAATTAAAATTACAGATAGTTCTGTATAAGAAAAATTATTTATTTCTGAATAATTATAATTCCACCCTCCCATAACATAATGCTCACACTCAATAAATGAATTTACAAAAACAGTATTACCATCAATATCATGCAACTTAACTGAACTAAAAGAACTATCAGGTTTAAAAACAAAATCTGGAGAACTAGCAATATTTATAGATACAAAATCTTTTGGATATTCCCCACAAAACTGTATTACATCTTTATTCATTTGAAAAGTTAAATAACATAATTTACTACTGTAAATAAAGTGTAGTATTTAATTGTGGTAAATATACTTTATTGTTTTGATAAAAATTATAACCTGCAAGCTTTCACATCAATGATTTCTTTACTAGATCATTCTGAGGATATTATTAATTTATATATAATACATAAGGAAGAAATAACAATAAACTACTTTCCAAAAATTATAATTAATCACAAAAATCTAAACAAAATAACAATTAATACTTTTGATTTAAAACATAAAGATTTTCCAAATATTGAAAATAGTCATGTATCAGAAGCTACATATTATAGAATATACCTTAATGAATTTCTTCCATCAGATACTAATTCAATACTTTATGTTGATGCAGATATCATATTTTTAAATGATATAACCAATATTTATAAGGAATTAACCGATAATCTAGCGGAATCAAAATATGTTGTTGCTGCAACAACAGAATATTCTAGGAACGATTTGAACGAAGAAAGGTTTACTAATCTTGAAATGAAGTCAAATAAATACTTAAACGCAGGGGTAATGTTTATTGACTTAACAAAATGGAGAAATCAAAGAGTACACGAGAGCTTGATTGAAACACAAATCAGAATGGGGTCTAGATTAATTTACTGGGATCAGGATGTATTTAATTCTTTTCTTGACGGTGAGTACCTCGAAATGTCTCAAAAATTAAATTTTAATCCATCAAATATTGAATATAGCAAAAAGAAATTTAATGATATATATGAAAATGTTATTTGTGTACATTACAACGGAAAATTAAAACCCTGGACAGTAAAAGGCATATTAGAAAAAGACTCAATTATTTTTCAAAATGAATATAGAAAGCTTGGTTTAAATAAATTTTTAATTACTCATGTATGGAGATTAAATTCGTTGATGTATTTTTTATTGTCATTTATTAATTTAAAATTTTTCGGAGTTAAGAAAAAATTTTTTTTTGCTTATGAATTTTTGAAAAGTCTATTTAAGTAAGCTCAATTATTAACCTTGCATACAAGCTTGTAATCTTCATATTCAGACATGGCAGCTTTATCAATAGAAAATTTCAAATTAGCCTCTTCGTATGCATTTAAAGCAATATTTTTTCTTAAATCTATATTTTTATCTAATTTTTCTAAATAGTTTGTTAAAGACCCCTCAGAAAAATCAAAAATAATTCCATTTTCATTATTTTTAATAATTTCTGTATGGTTTGAAATATTTGAGGCTAATGCAATACAGCCTTTACTCATGGCTTCAATTAATACTTTTGGATTTCCTTCATAGAAAGAAGGTAGTACAAAATATTGATAGTCATTATATTTTTCAAGTAATTCAAAATAATTTATTTTACTTATAATTTTTAAATTAACGTTATTTTCTTTTGCATACCATTTAAGATCCTCTTTTAATGATCCATCACCAATAATTTCTAGACTAAAATCTGTATTTTTTATTTCATCGATTATAAATTTGAAATTCTTTTGCTCTTCTAATCTACCTACTGATAATATTGTTTTCGTATTTCTATTTTTAGAATTAAACGATTTATTAACAGGAATCCAATTTGGCCTATAAATTAATTTTGATTTATTAAATCGATATTTATTTGTTATAAATTTAAAATCTGATTTGCTTGTTACAGAATATATGTCACAAAATATTAAAGCTATATAGGTTAAAAAGTAAAAAAACATTCTTTTAAAGAAATTTTTACCATCTTTGATACTAAATAAATACTGATCATACCCTGTCCTTACATATAGTGGTTTTTTTAATATTATTGACAAAATTATCCCAACCCATGCTCCTGTAAGTTGGTTCACCTTAATAATGTCTATATTATTTTTTAATTCTTTTCTTACTTTGAATGGATAGACAATAGATAATATAAAGGTCATAATTTTTGACTCTGTTTTTTTAAACATACTAAACATCGGGTATATTGTTATATATTCATTATTTACATAATTTAATTCATCAACATCTCCGTAGGTAAATATTGCATGTTTGACTTTAAAATCTTTATATAGTTTTTCAAAATACATTAACTCTCTTCCCAAAGAACCAGATACATCCCAGACTTTTAATGAATATCTAAAACCAGAAATATAAAATACTTTCATTTGAGTTTTGACCTGATAAAAGAAGAGAAATTACTAATAGATGATATTTTTGTTTTATGGTAATTGAAATAGTCTTTCACCGAAAAAAAGAAGTAAAAAATTCTTGCATTTAATTTAAACAATTTATTAAATGAAGTAGGAATTTTAAAATCATTAATTTCTCCCTCAAAAATCTTTTTACCATGTACATCTCTAGCTCCACTATGTACGCCTGATCCGTCAAAACCTGTATTAAAGACTAAAGATTTTCCTGGGAATACTGTCACACCATTGTTTATAAAAATACATTGATACCAAAAACACGAAAAAGTACTAATTCTTCCTTCTTCATTCATTTCAATTTCCCTAAGCCAGGGATAACCATTTTCAAAATTAAACTTTTTTTTGTATTCATCATCTTTTTTTTCTATTTTGTTAGTTAGTTTAAGTTCGTCTTTAGCAAAAAACTCCCACTTATCTTTATAAAGGCCCATACCCCATGAACTCATTTGATTACTTATTTTTGTTTTTTTTCCGAAAGAAACATAACTTGGATAACTCCATGCGTTTATTTGCCAAACATTCTGATAAGGTTTATAAAACTTTAGAGCTTTGTTCATAAAATTTAAGTAATACTTTGAAAACTTTAAATCGTCTTCTACAACTATCACGGCCTCATTTTCAAGTAGTACGTCCGTTATGCCAGAGATTACATTTTTTTGCATACCAAAGTTTTTATCTCTACTAATAATTATTTTTTCCTTAAAGATATTAGAACTGTTAATTACTTCTTTAGTCTTATTAATTTTTATTTTGTCTTGATCATTCCTAGCGCCATCAATAAAAAAATAAGCTTTAGTGTGAACGGTTTCATCATTTCTCTGAATTGACTCAAGTGTTTTTTTTAGATGATTGGGCCTGTTATAACAAAAGATTGCTACCGGATAGTAAGTCTCCATTTTAATCATTATAAAATTCTCTTAATTTTAAAGAAGTACTTTATTATCATGTTCCTATGTGCGGCTATATAGGCAAAATTTCATTAAACCAAATAGATTCCAAATTATTAGATGAAGCGAATCAGATTCAAGTTTGTCGAGGACCAGATGAAACTAAAAGTTTAAATTTACAATATAAAGACAGGTTTAATATATCGTTAATCTTTAATAGGTTAGCGATAATTGATCTTGATACTAAAGCTAGCCAACCAATGTTCTCAAAAGAACACAATTCATACATATTGTTTAACGGAGAGATATTTAATTTTACTGAATTAAGGAGAGAATTAGAACAAAAAGGCGAACAGTTTAGAACCAGCCATTCTGATACAGAAGTCTTACTTTTAGGAATCTCAAGATATGGAGCAAAATTTTTAGATAAATGCAATGGACAATTTTCTTTTTTTTATATGAATCTCAATACTGGAAAAGTAATTTTATGTAGAGATCGGTTAGGACAAAAGCCTTTATTTTATAAACATGAAGATAATGAACTTGTTTTTTCAACAAATCTAATTTCACTTGTGAAATGTTTAAAATTAAATAAGTCAGACATTTCTTATGGTTCATTAAATAAATATATCAACTTGGGTGTAGTTCCATCCCCTGATACAATATTTCAAAATATATACAAAGTAAGACCGGGAAGCTATCTCGAATTTAATTTGTTTAAAAATATTGAATTTGTTCAAGAAATTAAATATTGGAATATTGAAAACTATATCGGCGAAAATCAATTTAGTAATCAAGTGTTTGAAAATTTGTTTTATGAGGCATGCAGTGTAAGAACTAGGTCTGACGTTCCTTTTTCATCTTTTTTGTCAGGGGGAATTGATTCAACAGCAGTTACTAAAAACTTAAATGAAGTATTAGAAAGTGTAGACACTTTTTCGATAGTTCAAAAAAGCCCTAAATACAATGAGGAAAAATGGGTTGATTTTGTTGCTCATAAATATAATACAAATCAAGAAAAAGTAAATATTTCAAACAATATATATCAAAATGAAATTACACATTCAATTCGTGCATTTGACGAACCTTATGCTGATCCATCTTCTGTATTAACTTACGTATTATCTAAAGAAATTTCAAAAAAATATAAGGTAGCAATATCTGGCGATGGAGGAGATGAGCTTCTAGGAGGTTATGATAGATTCCAAAATTCATTAATTAAAAGAAGTATTTTAAATAATTTATATTCAAAATTACATAACTTCCAGCCATATTTTTTAGGTACAGGTTATAAATTTTCAAAATACTCTGGAGATGCTATGAAGTCTTATTTTTCTACACTTGAAGATACAAAATTTTCTAATTTTTTAGGGTTTGAAAAAAATAACTATCTAAATGAATCTTCTGAGCATGTAAATATTGATTTAATAAAAAAATTAATGATTAATGAATATAAATTCTTCCTCTCCGAAATGATGCTTGTTAAAGTAGATAGAGCCTCAATGGCAAATTCACTTGAAGTAAGGTCTCCATTTTTAGATCATAAATTAATAGAATACGTAGTGTCTACAGATTTAAAAAATGTTATAACTTCTAATCCAAAAAAACCATTAAAGCAATTTTTAGCTTCTGATTTTGATAATGAATTTTTATCAAGAAAAAAAATGGGATTTAGTTTTGATATAGAAAATTGGATCTTTAACAATATTAACAAGATTGAAGAAGAAATTAATGATGGTTACTTAATGAATCTTTTAGGAAATAAAAATATTTCTAATTTAAAAAATTTTCGAACAAGAATTAATTCAAATAGAATTTGGAAATTGTATTTTATTGAGAAATACTTATCTAATTTTTAGATTGTGGACTCTTGAACGCAGCAATCATTCTAAATATTGGGGGACCCGATACCGGCAATACAGCATGCAATATCGAAGTATTGAAAACTAATACATAATCATTAGATTCAAATACTTTAGTTTTCTTAAAAAATGGTGTTCTCGGAACTATTAAATCTACATTCTTATTTTTAAAATATCTTAAATGCGACCCATTGCTTACGTGTAAGGTCGGCCTTGAACTGTTTCCATGTAAATTCGGATAAAAAATAGATTTAAAAATTGGAGGAACATTACCAGAGGGTTCTTTAGCATTACTGTAATAATGAGTATCTCTATGCCAGCTTAAATATGATGACCCGTCGTAGGCACCTCTAAGTTGTAGCGTTGCAATACTTGATTTGAAATTTTGGAATTCTTCTAGGAAATCAACTACACCTATTTCTGTATAGAATTTTTCCAAGTTTTGATCATACTCAAAAACCGACGGTTTCAAATCAGCTGCCAACCCTTCTTTACCAACTGCGGCATCTCTATCTAGGTAAAAACCTTCTTTAATTTTTTCTTCTGATACATTTTTAATTTCATTTATACAATAATTTACTAGTTCATTTTTATTATCAATTGGGAATAAAACGAAACCATCAAAGTGAAGTTTATTAAATAAATCTTGATTATTGTGATTCATAAATCTTATTATAAATTCTTTTCTTAACTTCTACTAATAATTTATTGGTTTTCGCTACTCGCTGTTGCCTCAATGAGTCACTAATGCTTTGTGCATGATTTATTTCATTTATATTTTCAAAAAAATTAATTAATCCAAGAAATCTAAACTCTGAAAGGTCTCTTACCCAATTATCTGAAACAGTCTTATCGAAAGTTTTTAATTGAAATATATCTTCTAGTTTTTTGTATTGAGTTATATTTTTAAATTTTTTATCAGCTAAAAAAGAGGATTCATTTCCACATAGATAATTGCCAGTGTCTGTTTGGAAAAAAATATATCCAAGGTCAAAACGACTAGGACTTGTAGTATAGATTTTTTCTGAGTTTGTTGACTCAAGGTATAGTTCTATTTCAGAATTTTTATTTATATTTCTTTTCTTTTTAATAAAGTTATTTCCAACTAACGACTCGGCTAATGCAATTCCGTGGTACTCATGTGCTGACTCTATAAAGTAAATTTCTTTTTTATCACTGTTGTGTAATAAATTTTTAAATATGTTTATTATTTCAGTAGCAAACTGAATGTCTTCCAATACTTTAATATTTAAATTTTCTGAAACTTTTAATATGTTTTTACTCACAGGCGTTTCTAATAATATATTTTTATGATAATTTTTATTTAATTCATTCAAAATCTCTAGCTGATTTGAACTAGGAACTGAGAGAATGGTTAAGTCAAAATTTTGATTTTTTATTTTATAAAAATCATGAAAATTAAAAAATTCTATGTTTGGAAACTGCTCTTTGTTGGGATTTGATTTTTTAGTGATTACAGTTATTTTAGGATTTTCTATAGCTATTAAAATCGACTTTAATATATATGACCTTGCTCTATTACCAAATCCAAAAATCAATATATTCATACATATTATATTAAACATTAAAAATCTCATTTTGAAAATAATCAAGAAACTTAACTAACATTATAAAAAATGAAAAATTTCAATATATTTTCTCCCTTAAAAGATATTTCAAGAATTTCTTACAGGAGTGATATAAATCTTCTAAGAGCGATAGCAGTTTCATCAGTTGTTATATACCACTCGGAAATAAAGTTATTTGATGCCGGATTTTTAGGCGTAGATTTATTTTTTGTAATTTCTGGTTATTTAATATCAAACATAATAATTTCTGATTTAAACAATGATCAATTTAAATTTAAAAATTTTTATATTCGACGGATTAAAAGGATCATACCAGCACTTTTGAGTGTATTGATATTTACAACACCTTTTGCTTATTACTTATTACCAGCAAATGAATACATAAGTTATGCTAAATCAGTATTTGCATCTCTTTTCTTTTATTCAAATCTCTATTTCAATAATTTAGACTTTTACAATTCTTCTGGAGCAGAGTTAATGCCACTTTTGCATACATGGAGCTTAGCGGTTGAAGAACAGTTTTATATATTATTTCCATTATTTTTATTTCTAATATTTAGGATAAATAAAAAGATATTATTGAAATCATTAATTTTATTATTAATAATTTCTTTTTTTATGAACCAAACAGAGCTAAATGATAAATTTTACCTTACTCAATATAGAGGCTGGGAACTTCTCGTAGGATCAGTTGCAGGTTTTATACCACGAATAAATTCAAATAAATTTTTTACTTATTTCTCATATTTCTTAATTATTTTCCCAATCTGTTTTTTTGATGATAATTGGATACTTGATATTGAGCCAAAAATAATATTGACAGCAGGTGTGTTTTTTGTACTTATTTCTAACGATTCGTCATCTATTTTTATAAAAATAAATAATAATAAAACAATTAAAAACATAGGTAAGGCTTCTTATTCAATCTACCTTTTTCATCAACCTGTTTATTCTTTTTTCAAATGGTTTTTATACAAATATCAAATAGAATTTTTAATATCAATATTCATCGACTCACTAATTTTACTTATATTTATATATGGAATTTCTTACTTTAATTACATATACATAGAAAAGTATTTTATAAAATTAGAAAAAAATATAAAAGTTCTAAATTTATTACCCATTCTTTTTTTGATTATAGGTTTTAATGCTTTAACTATTAAAAATAATGGGTTTTTTACCCAAAAATATGATATGCCAGAAAAAGTAATACTTTTTTATGATGCTGATAACTTTAGTGCTTATCAGAACGGTGAAAACTGTCATCATTCTAAATCTAATAACTCAAAAGATATTTGTATTTTTAATAATGACAATAGTAAAAATCCAGTATATATTTTCGGTGATTCTCATGCGAAGCTAATTTCTAGCTATATTGTTTCCAATGTGTCAACTAACCCTCTCCATTTAATTACTGGCGATTCTTGTATATTTTTAGTCAACACGGACGTTCCTGATTGCGCAAGGAAAGACAAAGAAGCAATTAATACATTAGCACCTAATATTCAAGACTCAATAATTGTATACATTGCAAATGCCTGGGATAAACTCGACAACATATATTATGAAGGACTTGAACTTGAAAAAACAATTCCAGAGACAATTAATTTTTTTCTAAGAAATAATAACAAAGTCATAGTTGTGTACCAGATACCCCATCTTTATATAAATGGCATACCATTTGATGTTTTGAATCAATATTTTTTGAGAAATATAGAGTTTGGAGACCCTGTTGTTATGGAAAGTAAAATATTTTTAGAGTCATCCAATACCATAAGATCACACAAAATATATGATGACATTGAGAATGCAAACATTTATAGGGTATTTACTTCGGACATTCTCTGTAATGAAGTTTTGGCAGGCTATTGTGTGGGTGCAATAGGAAATCAAATTTTATATGAAGACAATAATCATTTAACTATCGAAGGTGCTGAATTAGTGGGTGATAGAATTATTGAAATAATTAAAAGTATTAACAACGAATAGCTTTAAAAGACTGTCCGCAGGGTAATTTAATAAAAAAGAAATGATTTACGACGCCAATTTTTTACTGGGCCAAAAAAAATATTTATAGAGATTAAACAAGTATGTAGTTAAATTTTGACCAGTATTCCTTGAGTTTGTTCATATAAAAATTAATTTGTTAATTCATTAAAAAGTTTTTATATTGACATTAATTGTTCTACAAATTGCTCAGATGGGCTAATTTCATCAAGAGAAATTTTATTACTATCAGAAGTTTCATTGAGAAAATACACTATTTCATCGTGGTTATATTTTGATAGGAGCATATTTTTATTTAAATATTCTCTGTTTTCTACAACATCTCTCCAAATCACGGTTCTTAAATTCATTATTGAACACTCCTCAGCTATTGAGCCGCCATCAGTAATTACAGCCTTGGAAGAATAAATTTTATTAATAAAGTTATCGTGTAGGATAAGTTTTTTTAATCGCACATCATTATTTTTAAGTAATGTAATTAAGTTATTTTTATTTAATGCATTAATAGTTATATCATGACAGTACCACTCAATTTCACTATATAAATTTTCATTTTTTAATTTAATAAGCAAATTTACAAGACTCTTCAGTCTTTTCTTGTTATAAATATTTTCGGTTCTATGGATTGTTACAGTTAGGGTATTGTTGTCTATACGTTTTTTATCATTTAAAGTCATAACTACTGAGTCATAGATTGTATTTCTGGAAAGCCGAATTATCTTCTTTTTGGATTCATATTTACGTACATTATTTTCAGCTTCTTTGCTGTCAACAGACAGGATATCGGAATATCGCGTTACAAGAGTTCGAATTATCTCTTCAGGAAAAGGTTTTAACCAGTTATAAGACCTAAGGCCTGATTCAATATGTACTACTTCTAAATTATTTTTTTTACCAATAATCAAACCTATCAGAGTACTAATTGTGTCACCATGAATGAGGCAATATTTTGTGTCTTTTAAATTATCAATTTTATTATTTGAAAAAATTACTTTTGTAAACCAAATAATCATTGAGAAAATTGAAGAAATATTTTTTTTATTATTAGAAATGCTTATATATTCAAAATTATTGCGAAAATAGTTTAACTCAGAACTTGTAATTTCTTTATGTTGTCCAGTATCAAGAATAAATACTTTAAAATTATTGTTGATTAAATGTTCTAATATAAACTTCGATTTAATAAATTGTGCTTTTGTTCCAAGCACATAAAGTATTTCATTTTTTTTCATTTTTTTAAGTTCATTTAAGATTTATTTTTTTAACTTTTACGACAGGGTTTCCTAAACGGGTTTCATAATTCTATTTTAGAGATTTTATTTGTTTTTATAATAATTTGTTTAATTTATAGTTAAATTAATTTACTAAAATTAAATTATGAAAATCCCTTTAGCTAATCCAGCAAGAGAATTAAATAAAATAAAAAATTTTGAATCAAAGTTTAATAAAAAACTGAAAAATGGACTATATGTTGGTGGAAAAGATGTACTTACTTTTGAAGAGAATGTTGCAAACTATATAGGTTCAAAGTATTGTGTTACTGTCAACTCTGGTACAGATGCGCTGTTGTTAAGTCTTATGGCTTTGGGAATCAAAAAAGGGGATAAAGTAATGGTCCCGTCGTTTACTTTCTTTGCAACAATAGAAGTAGTCATGCACTTAGGGGCAGTTCCTGTTTTTGTAGAGATAAATAAAGAAACTTACACCTTTGATATAGATGACTTCAAAAAAAAAGTAAATAAAACCATAAAAGCGGTAATACCAGTTCATCTTTTTGGGAACAACTCCAATATCGAAATAATTAAAAATATTTGCAACAAATATAATTTAAAAATTATCGAAGATGTGGCGCAGGCTTTTGGAAGTGGAACAAAAAATAATAGAAAACTTGGCTCGATTGGAGATATGGGTGCCTTTTCATTTTTTCCGAGCAAAACATTAGGGGGCATTGGAGATGGTGGATGTATTGTTACTAATAATCTTTCTCAGTATAAAAAAATATTAAAACTAAGAAACCATGGTCAAGGTAAGAACTACGAGCATGAGTTTGTAGGTATTAATTCAAGACTGGATTCATTAAATGCTTTTGTCTTAAATGAAAAATTATCTATTTTCCAAGAAATTAAGAAAAGTAGGAATGATTTTTATAATTTTTATATTAATAACCTATCCCATCTTGAATGGATAAACCTACCAACAAAAGAAAATGAAAATATAATACTTAACTATTTTACCATTACGGTATCTCCACTTATAAGAAATAAGTTATTATCTTATTTAAATCAACATCAAATTGGGGCATCCATTTATTACAAAAAACCTATTCACCTTCAAAAAGCTGTTTTAGACAAATATGAAAGAGTAAGTCTGAAAAAAACTGAAGAAATAAGTAAATCTATTATTTCTCTGCCTTTCTACTCATTTCCAGAAGATGAGGAGTTAGACTATTTAGTAACAAAAATTAAAAAATTTAAATGAATCCATTAAACATACTCCTCATTGGCCTAGGAAATATGGGTAAAGTCCATAAACGTGTTATTGAAAATGATGATAGTACTAATTTGTATGGGATTGTGGATATATCTTTTAAGAAGAAACATGAAATAGTAGATGGTATTGAATATTTTAATGATTTTCACTTAGTTAACTTAGATGATGGACTCATTGATGGAGTGGTAATTTCTTCAACAACAAGTACTCATTACGAGATTGCCAAACAATTCTTAGAAAGAAATATTCCTGTTTTTTTAGAAAAACCAATATCAATAGATAAAAGTGAAATAGAGAAACTTCTAATTCTTGCCTCAAGTCAAAAGACTATTTTTCGATGTGGGTTAATTGAAACTTATAATCCTATATTTCAATACATCAAAGGATTAAATTTAAATGATATAATTTCAGTACATATTTACAGACACTCACAGCCAGTAGCTGGACAAAGAAAGTTAGAAAATGTACTTTTTGATCTGACTCTTCATGACATTTCTGTCTTAGGTTATTTGTTTGGAAATCCAGATTTGCAACCTATTGGTCAAAATTTAAATCTTGTTCAAAATTCAATCGAATCAGCAGATCTTTTATATACTTTTGAGGGAAAAAATATATTTATTTCTACTTCTCGTGAATCTCAAATAAAAATAAGAAAATGGGATATATTAACAAAAAATAAGTTGTATCAAATTGATCTAATGCAAAAATCAATTGATATTTATGAATCTGGAACGGTAAATTTTACATCCACTAACCTGTTAAATTCCAAAGTAAATCATTCTAGGCTATCTTTTGTAAATCATATTGAAACTGCACAAATTCAATTAAATGCATTTATTAACAATATTCATCACAATAAACTCGACGAAAATCATTTAGAAATTGTAAAGTATGCACACGATGTAATTTATAACATTAGCGATGAATAATTACAGTTTGTAAGTCAATACAAATATTTTTTATAGTTACTTAAATTATTAACAAAATAAATACAAAAAAATAAGAGAATTAAGAATATAAACAAAATTTTGTAAACAGATATTATCTCTAAATTTTCCAAATATTTAATAAAATCTTGATTATCTGTTGGAAGACCTAGTGAACTTAAAAAATTAATAATTGATGCTTTATCAAAAATTAAAAGCCATATTTTAAAAAAAACAATACCAACAAGACTCGTTGTAAAAATAATTAAATAACTCTCTAACTCTGTAAATGATTTAACTACACCAGTTACATAATTTGGTTCCGAATAGTTCCTCATTAATCCAAATGAATTTTCAATTTCGATCATAGAAAGTTGAGTTTGTTCAGTTGTTTCAAAAAACAAAACAGACAAATTTGAAAAAATTGACATGAAGACAGCTAAATTTAAAACTTTACTATCTTGATTTTCTTTTTGATGAAGAAACAAAACTACGATACAAAGAGGCACTAAAGAGTACAGGTATCTAAAACCATATGAAGCAGCAGTTGATCTCCATATAAGTACGATTGCTAAGTTTTGTAAAAAGCAAATAAAAAGAAGTAAGTTAGCGACATTTTTAATATTTTTAATATTTAAACATACAATAAAAAATCCAAAAAATACAATTGGAGATACCCAAAATATTCCAAATTCGTTCCCAAAAAGTATGATGAATAAATCACTCAACTTTGCAATTAAGAAATCTATTAAATTGCTATTTTCATTCAAAACACTTCCAACAGTAACATTAGTTCCGTAAACTTCCTGGGGATTAAAAATTAATTTCCCATAAATTCCGTTTGAAATAGTTGAATAAAGATAAATCGATAATACAGATGATATCTGGAAATATAAATTTCTAGAAATATTTTTTGTATTTTTTGGAATAATTTTTTTGAGTATATATGGAATTAAAAAAACGTAATAGTTAGACATTCTTACTAGAAAAGAAATCATTAAAGATATTGGAACTAATGATCCTGAAAAATTACTTTCATTTTTATAAAAATTTATACAATTCCACATAAGGAATGAAATTATGAACATCTCATAAATATGAGTCATGCTAAACCTTTCAAATGCAAAGTAAGTTATACCAGACCCACTAATCAATAATAAAATCTTATATTTTTCAACATTTAAATCTAAAAGCCTACAAGATTTGAAGATAATTAAGATGCTTGCAAAGAAATAAAAAATAGGTGAGAGCGAATAAAACAAAAGTGTATAATTCAAAATTTCATTACCACCAGCTGGATTAAAGTTCTTGTCAAGTAAACTTCCTAAGTAGAAAAAGGGTGCTGCCAACATTCCAGCACCAGGAAACCCAACAGGAGCAATTTTTCCATTTTCAGAATTCTTATAAAGAAATGTTTGATAATTTGGTATTTGATTTGTGTAATCAAAATCTTGGTCAATTGCTATTGTTTCTGCATGAGAAAAGTAGTCAAAATCATCTGAACAACATTCGACTGTGCTTTTAAATCTGAAATCTATACGAAAAAATAAGGAAAAAATAAATAAAAGTAAAATAATTTTTAGAATGTTATTTTTATATTTCATAAGTATCAATTTTTTATACTACTTCTGATATTAAGCTTAATTGTGTATGTGTGGAATATTTGGAAATTTTAATATAAATGAAGCAAATATATTTTATGATCTTGGAAAATATTCAGAAACAAGAGGAAAAGAAGCTTCAGGATTTATTGCAGTTTCTAGTTCTCAGCAAGTAATAAAAAAGTTTCCAGTCCCTTTCTCCAACAAAATTGTAAGAGAAAATATATTAAACGAAGAACTTTTTAGTGATAGGGTAAGTTTTATAGGACACACGAGACTAAAAACACATGGCAATCAAGAAGTAGAAGAAAACAATCAACCTGTAACATGTGAAGATATATCAGTTGTACACAATGGTATTGTTGTAAATTTTCAGGAAATCTTTGAAGAATTTGATTTAGTGCCTACCGGAGAAGTTGATTCTGAAGTAATTCCTTTATTAATGAATCATTTTTTAAAAGAATTTAATCTAATTGATTCTATAAAAAATACTATTAAAAATTTATCAGGGGAAGTATCACTTGCAGGTACATATCAAAAAGGAAGAAATTATTTTCTGTACACCAACACGGGTTCTATATATTACATTCTTGACCATAACAAAATAAAGTTTTTTTCATCTGAAGAATGGATTACAGAAAAAATAAGTCTAGAAAATAAAATCAAAGGAGTTATACAAAAACTTGAACCAAACACAGGAATTATAATAAATTCTGAAAATGAAATAATTGAAAAGTTTAATCAAGAGTGTAAAGGTAAAGAAAAAAATCCAATTTTATTGGAAGATATTATTAAAACATTTGAAAATAAAAAAATAATTCGCCCAGTTTTAAAGAGATGTATTCGTTGTATATTACCAGCAACAGTTCCATTTATTTATTTTGATAAGAATGGTATCTGTAATTACTGTAAAGAACACCTGCAACATAAATTTAAAGATATTCTAGATTTGAAAAAAATACTTAACGAGCAGGAAGCAATTGTAGTTGGATTTTCAGGTGGACGAGACAGCTCTTATGGTTTAAGTTATTTAAAAAGTAAAGTTAAATCAAATTATGTTGCGGTGTCTTATGATTGGGGAATGGTTACTGATCTTGCTAGGAGAAATCAAGCACGTGTAACAGGAAAGCTTGGGGTTGAACATGTATGGGTCTCTGCCGATATTTCAAAGAAAAGAAAAAATATCAAAAAAAATTTTTTAGCATGGCTGCATAAGCCAGATTTAGGAATGGTCCCAATACTTATGGCAGGAGATAAAGAATGGCAAAAACAATTATTTAATGCGGCAAAAAATAAAAAAACGGAATATGTTGTTCAGTTTCAAAGCCCTTTCGAAGCCACTTATTTTAAATATGGATTTGCTGGAGTAAAACCACTCTTTACAACTAGAAATTTTATAGAGAGAAAATCAAAAAAGTACTTCTTCACTTTACAACTAGGTTTTTACTATTTAAAAAATATTTTACTAAATCCAAAATATTTAAATTCATCTCTCTGGGATTCTCTAAAAGGATTTTTTTCATTTTATTTTAAGACAGAAAAAATACTCTCTTTATACGAATATAAACCATTCATAGAGGATGAAGTTAATGAGTACTTACAGGAAAAGTTTTTATGGGAATGTGATCCTAGCACACCTACAACCTGGCGTATCGGAGATGGAACTTCTCCAGTTTATAACTATATATATTGGATATATGCTGGATTTACTGAAAACGATTTTTATAGAAGTAATCAAATCCGAGAAGGACAAATTAAAAGAGAAGAGGCTTTAATAAAAGTAGACTATGAAAACCAACCAAGATTTAATATGATAAAAGAATATTGTGATCTTATTGACATAGATTATGATTTTGTAATGGAAAGATTAGACAATTTTAAGAAGTCTTCAATAGTAGAAAAATGGGAACATTAAGTTGGTAAAAAAAATTGCCATTGGCATACTTGCTTATAATGAAGAGCAGCATATTGAAAGGGTGTTAAATGAAATTTTAACTCTTAATAGAGATGTGTATGTCTTAAATGATTCAAGCACTGACAGAACAATGGATATATTAGAGGAATTGAATACTACAAAAAATTTTACGATTATAAATAATATAAAAAATGAAGGTGCTGGAAACTCGACACTTAAGATTATTGAAAGGGCTAAAAATGACGGATTTGAATTTGTCATTAAAGTTGATGGCGACAATCAATTTAAATTAAATGATATAAATAAAATAATAAAACTTTATGAAGATAAAAATTATGACTTCATCAAGTCAAATAGATTCTGGGAAAATGGAATTGAGGGTAAAATCCCTAGAAATAGATATTTTGGTAACTTATTTGCTACGATATTGCTTCAATTTATCTCTGGAACAAATAAACTTTTTGACCCATTAAACGGATTATTTGGAACAAACGTAAAAGTGCTAAATTATATTAACAAAAAAGTTTATCCAAAAAGATATGGTTATCCATTCTATTTTTCGGGTTTGACAGCAATTTCATTTTTTAAAATTTTTCAAATAAACAATGTAGTTTCCTATGGAAATGAAAAAAGTAATTTAAATTCAATAAAAATGTTTTTTACACTTATCAGGTTATCCTTTCATTTTTTAATCTTAAAAATTAAAAACAAATTATTGATTGGAAAATACCAACGATCGGCTTTTTTAGACTTTGTGTTTTTATTTTTTTTAATACTAAATTTTGTTGTTTTTTTAAGGTTTGCTTTAATTTTTACGAGCATTCAAATATTTAATACTTCTTTTATTGGCTCATGGGCATTAATACTATTATTAATTTCATTCTTTACTATGTTTCTGTTTATTGAATCATTTAAAGAAGAAAAGTCTATCAGGAATGATCATATAAGCAATGAAGAATAATATCGAAAAGTTATTTTCATATGTAAATGACAGAAATTTTCAAAAGAAACTCAAAACAATAAATGTCGGAATTGCCTTAATTGCAATTGCATATATAGTGACAATTATTTATTTAAATGGAGAAAGTTTAAAAATTTTATTTTCAATAAATCTACTTGAAGTACTACTACTCGGACTCACTTACTTTATAATGGGCATCACCTGGGTTAATTTTTCAACGGATTCTGTCTATACAAAAAAGAAAAATATTTTTTTTTCCTGGTCGTATTCAAATATTGGAAAATATTTTCCTGGAGGTGTTGGTTTAATTTCAATAAGGCTTAATCAAGATACTGAGAAGGGTAATTCAAAAAAAATATTATTTGGTTTATTTGAAGAACAGTTTTTAATTCCTAGCTTATCATTACCTGTATTATTTATTTCATCTTTTTTTTTAGATAATGAATACTTTTATGTACTTTTAATCTCAGTCCAAATAGTTTTTGTTTATTTATTTAAAAGTGGATATTTTGTTAATAAAAAAATAAGAAATATCTCTATTTTAAATTTTTCAAATTATTTAATAATCTCGATTTTATTAACCTATTTTCTTACATTTTTTGTTTTTTATAATCTTGGCTATGAAAATTATTTAAATCATGGAATTTATTATCTTATAGCAAGTTATGCTGGCCTTTTTTTTGTAGGTATACCTGCAGGTTTTGGTATAAGAGAAGGAATTTTTTTATTTTTACTTGGTACAAATTTTGTAGTTTCACAAGATTTAAGTGCCTTAATATATTTTAGAATTCTATACCTTATTGTTGATGTGTTTTATGGAATTTTAGGCTTTATATACAAAACTAAAACTTAGAGATATAGCTTTTATAGTTTTCTTCCAAAACATAATTAATAATTTATTAAATTCTTGAATTTTTATAAAGATAGGTATGTCTTTCAGTATTTTTATTTTCTAAATTAAATCCATTTGATAACAAGTATTCATTTACTTCACTGAATGTATCTAAAGTATTTGAAACTTTCTCAAATCCAGCATCAACTGCAATAAACTTAATTGAGCTTAATAAATTTTCTGCTCCTTTTAAAACCTCATATTCAAAACCCTCAGCATCAATTTTTAGAAGCTTTATCAAAGTATCCCCTTTAAAATATTGGTCCAATCTAATCGAATCAACTAATAATGATTTTGAAAAACCGTCTGCTTCTAAAGAGGTATCGCCCGTTTCATCTCTAATATATATTGTCACTTTATCTTCAATATCCAGTAACGGTTTATTAATCACTTTATAACTTAAATAGTTATTTTGATTTATACTTATGTTTTTTTCAATACATTCACATAGCTTAGTTGATGGCTCAAAAGCAAAATAATTTATTTTTCTATCTTTAAAGTAATATAGAATTTCCCCTAAATGAGCTCCACAATCAATAATATTATCTCCTTCTTCAAATTCAATAAGGTCTAAAAAATATTCATGAAAAAGTTTTTCAAACCTAAATTCAAATCCATCGAGAAATAAATCTAATCTTTCCAGAAGGTATAAGTACAATTTGTATGATTCTGAATAAACTAAGTAAAAGGCTCCTTCTTTTTTAATACGAATATCTTTTTCAAATAAAAAAAATAATAAATTTAGAAAATTTACAATTTTTAGTTTAATTAAGTAAAAAAGAAGCGTTCCGAACACTTTATTAGTCATAAGGTATTTTATCTGTTTAATTATAAAAAACTTTATTCTTTCCTAATTTCTCAATCAAATATGCGTTTGAGAATTATTTTGCAGTAGTAGATTTTGAAAAACCCTTGTGGGCGCTACAGGATTTGAACCTGTGACTTCTTCCTTGTAAGGGAAGCGCTCTGCCGGACTGAGCTAAGCGCCCTCAGTATCACTTTTTAATAATACAAAATAAATAAAATAAGTTAAGTAAAATATCTTATTTTAAGAAAGCATTTTTATAAATTTTTTGAACCCATCAGGCATAATTAATTCTTTTGATTTCTTATATGCATATTCAATATTTGGTTTTGCATTTTCAAAATTATTCATATCAAAAATTGATTCATTTGACAAAATGTCTGAAGCAAACCCAACATCTGTTGAAATTATTGGAGTTTTTGTTATTCCACTTTCAACAATCGCTTGTGGCCCACCTTCTATTCTTGATGAGACAATATATAGGTCTAAAATATTATAAAATTCATTCAGTTCTTCAAAGCTTGCCATTTCATAGTATAAAAAACTTATATTTTCTTTTTTTAGTTCATTAATAATATATTGACGTCTTTTGCCAGAAA
Organism: uncultured Candidatus Actinomarina sp.; assembly: GCA_902593475.1. Taxonomy (GTDB): domain Bacteria; phylum Actinomycetota; class Acidimicrobiia; order Actinomarinales; family Actinomarinaceae; genus Actinomarina. The sequence continues at coordinate 39,024 of CACJIM010000005.1, read as the reverse complement.
GCAGAATAAGCAAGTTAGGGTGTAATTTTTTATAATGCTTTACAATTTCAATAAACCTGTCAGGCCCTTTAATTAATTTTGGACTTTTTAAATCTTTGCCTTCAGTATCTCTTTGAAAAGAACCAATCACAAAAGAATTAATTGGTACATTGTGTTTCAATCTTAATTCTTCTTTATTTTCAATTTCATACCATATATCTTGATTCACCCAGAACGGAATATATGTTATGGGTTTTGACGTAAATTTTTTAAGTTCACTAACAATTTTCGGTGAAATCACATGATAACTATCTACATATTTGTCTCTTTTATGAAACTTTTTTATATTCGAAGAAGAGTAATCTTTTTTTTCAAAATGATATATAGAACATACAACCTTGCATTTTTTAAGATATTTCTTAGGTAATTTATTCCACAACCAAGGAGAAATAATCCATATTGTATCAGCAGTTTTGATTTTTTCTGTAGACAATTTAGAGTTGTGTTTGTACCACTCAGCTCTTATTCTGTCTACTATCCAGGATTCGTTAATATCTGATAAATAAACTTTCACTACTCTAAAGAATAATATGGTTATTCCTATAAAATTTAAAATATGTCTACAACAAAAATATTGATTACTGGCATAACAGGCCAAGATGGAATATTTCTTACTTCTCATTTACTAAAAAAAGGGGAAGATTTAAAGATTTTCGGTATTACTAGGTCAAATAAAAATAATAATTTTTATAAAAATTTACATAACGTGACAGGTAAATACGATGAAAACAACCTAGATTTAATCAAACTAGATTTACTAAATCAAAACGATGTAGAAAAATTATTAACTGACTTAAAAGTAAACAAGATTATTAACTTGTCTGGACCAAGCTCTGTTTATAATTCTTTTCAAAATACTGATGAATATAAAAATATAATAATAAATCAATTTAACAATTTGGTGAAAGGTTGTTATTTAACCAATACTTTACCCACATTCTTTCAAGCAAGCTCATCAGAAATGTTTTCTGCTTCCGAACAGTTACCACTAAATGAGTTTTCAAAAATGGAACCACGATCACCATATTCTGAGGCAAAATATGCTTTACACAACAAAGTTTACGAATTAAGAAATAGTAATGATTGGAATATTAAATCTGGAGTAATGTTTAATCACGAATCGGAATATAGACTGGAAAACTTTTTAGTCATGAAGGTAATCAATTCGGTTATAGATATTTTTAATCAAAAAACTTCGGAATTAATTGTTGGAAGTCTTGAGTACAAAAGAGACTGGTCTTATGCTTATGATATTGTTAAAGCTATAGATTTGATTATTCATGAAGATGATCCTGTTGACTATGTTATCGGTTCAGGAACCGGAAATACAATATTAGATATGGTCAAGTTTGTATTTGAATATTTTAATTTTGACTACCAGGACTATGTTAAAGTAGACAGTTCTTTATTGAGAGCTGGAGATCCAACGAATATTGTTTCAGACCCTAAGCTTATTTACGACAATCTTGGCTGGAAGACTGAAGTAACGTTTGAAGAGATGCTTACTAAAATTATTGAATTTAAATTAAATACAAAAATTTAATAATTTAGCTGCAACCTAAAGAATTGCCACAATTTAGACATTTGTAACAAGAACCATTTCTAATTGTTATATGTCCGCAGTCAGGACAAGCTGGAGCGTCACCCATCATATCCCCTAGAACTTCCTGAACAGTTGAGACGGAATTAGAAACAGCTTCAACTGTTTCATTCTCTTTAAGCTCTTCAACTTTCGTTACAAATTGTATCTCTTCTTTTTTTATTACAGATTCACTAGTTTGAACACTATTTGATGGTTGAGTGTCTTGAACACTTTCCTCTACTTCATTTTTTTCAACTAGCTCAATAGTTTCAGCTTCTTGAACTGGTTTTAGTGTTTCACTTTTTTTTTGAGCAGGCTCAATTTCTTGAATAGGCTCTACTGTTTCAGTTACCTGGCTAAGAGAGTCTTTTGGTGGTACTTGAACAAGATCTGTTCTATTAAGATACTCAAGACCCAATGCTCTAAAGACGTAGTCAACAATAGAGTTACTCATTTTGATATTTTCATGTCCCTCAACCATTCCTCTTGGCTCAAACGTTTGGAAAGTAAAAGTATCTACAAACTCTTCAAGAGGAACACCATATTGAAGCCCTTTTGAAACAGCTATTGCAAAACAACCCAAGACACCTTTAAGGGTTGCTCCTTCTTTTGCTATATCAATAAATACTTCACCAAGTGTTCCGTCAGGGTATTCACCCGTTCTTAAGTACACTTTATGTCCGGCAACTCTTGCTTCTTGAGTCCAGCCATCTCTTCTTTCGGGAAGAAGGAATCTTGGTCTATTTACCCCAGCATAAGCCAATGATGGACTTGTTCCTGGAGCATAGTTACCCTGTATAAGCATTGCTTCTTCCTCAAGAATTTTATTTACTTCTGAGTCACTTTCATCGGAGTCACCCTCATCAGATGAAGCAGATAGAGGTTGTGATGCTTTTGATCCATCTCTATAAATGGCAATAGCTTTAACACCAATTTTTGCAGCTTCAAAATAGCAATCTTCAATATCTTCAATGCTTGCTTCATTAGGCATATTTACAGTCTTAGAGATTGCACCAGATATAAATGGTTGAGCAGCAGCCATCATTCTTACATGTCCCATGTAGTGAATAAATCGTTCCCCATCTTTTCCACATTTATTTGCACAATCGAAAACATCTAGATGTTCTTCCTTCAAATATGGTGCACCCTCAATTTTTTGAGTTCCACATATATGAAGATTTGCTTGTGCGATTTCATTTCGAGAATATCCAAGTGTTTCAAGTAAATTGAAATCAAATGATGTGTAAGCTTCTTCATCAATACCAAGATTTTTTAGTGTTTCTTCGCCTAATACGAAAACATTAAAAGCATGTTGAATTTCAAAAGCCCCCGGAAGAGCACCTTCTATTTTTGCAACATCTTCTTCGCTTAATCCTTTTTCCATTAATGAGTTCTTATTTATGTAAGGAGAGTCATTTAGTGACATTGATCCAATTACATAGTTAATTATTTCATCAACTTCATTAGATTTATAGCCAAGTGCATCTAATGCAGGTCCAATTGATTGGTTAGCTATTTTCATATAACCACCACCAGCAAGTTTTTTGAATTTCATTAATGCAAAGTCAGGCTCCACACCAGTTGTATCGCAATCCATTAATAATCCAATAGTTCCTGTAGGAGCTAATACTGTAGCCTGCGCATTTCTATAACCATTTTTAGTCCCAAGCTCAACAGCATCATCCCAAGAAGCTTGAGCTGCTTTTAACAAATATTCAGGACATAGTTCCTGATCAATTGCAATCAAATCATGACTAAGGCCTTCGTAGTCATTTGAATCATATGCCGCTTTTCTGTGATTATTCATGACTCTTAACATATTTTCAGAATTTTCTTTGAACTTAGGAAAAGGACCAACAATTCCTGCCATTTCAGCAGATGCCTTGTAGGCCTCTCCTGTAAGCATTGCGGTTAAAGCTCCAGCAATAGCTCTTCCAAGTTGTGAATCATAAGCTATACCTTTTCTCATCAACAGAGAGCCTAAGTTTGCGTAACCCAAACCTAAAGTTCTATAATCATAAGAACCCTGAGCAATTTCTTTTGATGGAAATTGTGCCATTTCAACAGAAATTTCAAGAACAATAGTCCAAATTCTAAGAGCATGTTTATAAGAAGCAACATCAAAAATTTGAGTTTCATCATCGTAAAATTTAACAAGATTAAGACTTGCTAAGTTACATGCTGTGTTGTCTAAGAATAGGTATTCTGAACATGGATTAGAAGCTCTAATTCTTCCACCCATTGGTGAAGTGTGCCATTCATTTATCGTTGTATCGTACTGGACACCTGGATCTGCGCATCTCCATGCTGCATCAGCGATTTTGTTCCACAGATCTCTAGCTTTCACAGTTTTCATTACCGATCCATCTGTTCTTGCTATAAGATCCCAATCACCATCTTCTTCTATTGCAGTTAAAAATTCAGTTGGAACTTTTACTGAGTTATTTGAATTTTGACCAGAGACAGTTGCATAAGCTTCACCATTGAAGTCAGCTGGGTATCCTGCAGCAATTAGTGCTCTTGCTTTGTCTTCTTCAATAGCTTTCCACTCAATAAAGTCTTCGATATCCGGATGATCTAGGTCTAATATGACCATCTTTGCAGCTCTTCTTGTTGTTCCACCTGATTTTATAGCTCCAGCTGCTCTATCTCCAATTTTAAGAAATGACATAACTCCTGAAGAAACACCACCGCCTGAAAGCTGCTCTCCTTCACCTCTTAAATTTGAAAAGTTTGTACCAGTTCCAGAGCCAAACTTGAATAGGCGAGCCTCTTTAACCCAGAGGTCCATTATTCCACCTTCGTTTACCAAGTCATCATCAATAGATTGAATAAAGCAGGCATGTGGTTGTGGGCGTGAATAGGAATCTTCACCTGGAGTTAAGTTACCAGTTTTTGGATCTACATACCAAAAACCTTGCTGTGGGCCAGTTAAGTCGTATTTGTAATTCAAACCAGTATTAAACCATTGAGGGCTATTTGGAGCTGCCATTTGCGTTGCAAGCATATATTTAAGCTCATCCTCAAATGCTTGTGCATCATCAGATGAAGCAAAATATCCAGTTTTTTCTCCCCAGTGCCTCCATGTTTCAGCTAGACGATCAAACACTTGTCTTGAAGATGTCTCAGGACCAAGAACACGTTCACCGTTCTCATCTTTTAATTCAATTCCATCAGCGTCTATTTGAGGTACACCAGCTTTTCTAAAATATTTTGAAACCATGATGTCAGTTGCAACTTGTGACCATGTGGAGGGAATTTCTACATCATTCATTTCAAATACAACTGATCCATCCGGGTTAGTAATTTTTGAACTTCGTTTTTCCCATGTGATGTTGTTGTATGGATTACCCGGTGTTGTGTATTTTCTATCTACTTTTAGCCCTGATTTTTTTGCCACTTTTTCTCCTTTAATAACTAAATATTGTATATGGGATACAAAATAACACTAAATATAGTGTTTTATAACTATATTATAAAGTGCTTACAATTTCAAGCTTTTCCAAGTAAAATTTTCGCGAGGATGTTTCAAATTCAACTACGTTATTTTCAATATATTCTATCAATTACAATTCTTGTAGGCGTCGTAATATCAAGTGAAGCATTGATCACATCCTGTTTTGTAGGCCTAACATTAGTTTGGCTAACAGAGATGCTCATAGGGCAATTTGATATTAAGTCACAACAATATCTTGTGGTTCTTACAGTTTTATTACTATCTTTTTCTTCTGTTGCAATTCAAAGTATCTACATAAATATAGATTTAGTCGGCTTGTTGCTTTCATGTTTATTGCTTTCTATAACTTACTTTTTATTTCAAAAAGATATAAATATATATAAAGTCGGTAATGTGCTTGTAGTTTTATTTCTGTCCTTTCTAGTAAATCGATTTATCGTAATTGAAAGCTTTCAAGAAAATATCTACTACGTTTCCTATCTATATCTTTTGCTGCTATTTTTAAAAATTCTTGCAACCTATTTTGCTGTGCAGTTCAGCAATTTTCAGTTCTTCTTTAACTTTTTTATTGTTTCTATTGTGTTTATCGGAGTAAGTAGTTTTTACTCACCTAATACTTTGTACATATTTTTAGCAGGGCTAACGACAGCATTATTTACAACATTAATAGCTTTTATGTTTGTTAAAATTCGCTTAGAGTACGAATTGACAACAAGACTTTCTAGTCAGATTTATATATTTGATTTCATGCTGGCCTTTATAGCATCGTTATACATTGTTGATTCCCTAAATGTTGTAAATGGTTTATTCTAAGTTTTGTGGAAAAACAAGTTTTAGACTCACCATTTACTAAAAAAGAATTTTTAAACTTAGTAGAACAATTTAATGATGATCAAGATTTAATTTTTGAAGATTTTGCAATATCAGATAAAACAATTGTAAATATTGGTAATAGAGATTTTGTTGATTACAGACCTACAAGTGAAATTAGTAAGAAAATTTTAGAGGATAATTCTATTTCAAATATTAATTTTGACTCATTACATTATTTCCAAATTCAAAAAATATTACGATCGGAAGTTTATAAATCAATCAGGGTAAAAAAATCAGACATATCTGTAAATTTATCATTACCAGAACAGTACGAGGATTATCTTCAAATCTTAACAAAAAAGAATCGTCATGAACTTAACAGAAAAAAAAGAAAATTCTCAGATCAAGTAAATTCATTTGAAGTTCTAGAGTCCCGTGAAAATGAGATATTTAAAATTTTTGTTTCACAACATAAAAAATCTAAAGGTGAAAAAGGAAAATTTATGACAGAGAATGTTGAAGCTTATTTTGAAGAACTTCTCAATCTAGATGGTTGGAAAATTTATTATTTAAATACCGACAAAGGAGTGGTCTCTACTGCGTTCTGCTATGAAAACAACAATGGCTGCTATCTTTATAACTCAAGTCGAGATAATGAATTTAATTCAATAAATCCTGGAATTGTCTTAAATGACCTTATAATTCAAGGTTTAATTAATAATGGCAAGTCTTTTTTTGATTTTCTAAAAGGTACTGAAAGATACAAGTTTGATTTAGGTGGAAAATCAGTTCAACTGTATGACTTGAATGTAAGTTTATGAAAATATTACAAATTAGCTTTCATACAGCACCTTTTGGCAGCGCTGGAAAGTATGATTCTGGAGGTTTAAATATTTATGTTGAGAAAATTTCAGAGCAATTATCCAAAAATAATTTTGTAACAATTGTAACTGCTGAAAAGGCAGAGAGCTTTGTAAAGGGCAATCTAGAATTTAAGTCATTAAATTTATTCGATAAAGATCTTTCTGTTGAAGATAAAGAAATCCATATGCAGGAATTTATAAATAAATTATACGAATCAATTGATATAGAAAGTTTTGATTTAGTACATACTCACTATTGGTTATCTGGTTTAGTTGGAAAAGAGATTGCAAATAAATTTAACATACCGCTTGTTTACACATCTCATAGTTTGGGAATTTTCCTTGATGGGTACAACAAAGAAAGAGTTGATTGTGAAAAAATTATCATGACTTCGGCAGATGTTATTACAGCATCTTCATTGTTTGAAGAAGATCTGATTTTAAAAAATTATAATGTTGACTCTGACAAGATAAAACTAATAACCCCTGGAGTTGATGTAGAGGTATTTTCACCCGACTCAACAATAAAAAGAGAAAATATATTTTTATCCATAGGAAGAATTCAAGAACAAAAAGGGCAAATTGAAACGATTAAGTTTTTGGATAATTTTAGAAAAGTTGAAAATAATTTTGTTTGTTATTTTGTTGGCGGACCAAGTGGAAAATCTGGTAGTGAATATTTAGAAGAATTAAAACAAACTGTTGTAGATTTAAACCTTGAATCGCATATTGAGTTTCTTGACAACCTTCCACAAACAGAAATAAGAGATTTATTAAATAAGTCAAAACTATTAATACATACATCTAAATTTGAAACCTTTGGACTCGTAGCAGCTGAAGCTAATGCAATGGGTGTGCCAGTTCTAACAACTAATAGTGGTTCTTTGTTAGAGATTGTTGAGAACAGCAAAAATGGTTACTATTCGGACAATCTGATTGACGGAAATGTAAATAATTTTGTAAAAGAGTTATTGAATAACAATGACAAATTCGACGAAATTATGTTGAACTGTCTCAAGAAATCAAAAGCTTATAGCTGGGCTAATACAGCCACAGAAATAGAGAATCTTTATAAGGCTTTTGCTTAATCTAAACCGGACAAAAAAGTATCTAATTGGTAGACATAATTATCAGGATCTGCATTCCAAGAAGTAACATGACCAACGTTTTGGTAACGTATATATGTAAAGTTGGTATCTCTATTTTCTGCAATTAAGTCTGACATTTCTACAGGGACCCACTCATCATCATCACCATGAAACAGCAACACAGGAATATCTGAGTTTATTACATTGTCAGTAAAGTTCATATTTTCAAAATCTATACCATATCTAATTTCTGTAAAAATTTTGAAATAACCAAATAACTGTTGAGGAACCCATGGATATCTTGCTGCGCCATTTACCTCAACGCTTTCCCAGAAATTAATCACGGGTGCTTCATAAATGATTCCTTTAACTTTACTTTTATCTCCAACATTTCCTAACCATGAGGAGATTGGGCCACCTCCACCACTTGTACCCCAAAGCACTACATTATCAGTGAACTCTAGAGCCTTATCGATTGCTCCATCAATATCTTTCCATTCAGTCGTGCCATATTGAAAAATACCAGAAGGATCCTTCGGAAGGCCTTTATCATTCCTATATGAGATAATCATTGATCTATACCCCATATCTGCAATCTCACCAGCTCTCATTTTTGCGAAAACTTCTCTTGAGTAATCTCCTCTAAAACCGTGTACAAAAATTACAATTCCAACATCGCCATCATTAGTTAAGTAAGCAGGAAATTCACCAAGGTCAGATTGATAGTAAATAGTTTCATAGTCAAGACCAGAGACAGACTTTGGAGTATAAACTCCTTCAGAAGCTTGACCAGACCAGCTAGAAGTTCCAAGAATTTTAAACTCACCTGTATCCTCTCGAACTACAAGGCTCGTTCCTCTAATTTTATCCCCTTCAACCAATGTGCCATTTAGATTTATGAGGCTTCTTTCAACAAAAGTTCCATTAGTTGAAATTATATCTCCAACAATAGCATCTCCATTTTGCCCTATTATTCCATATATTCCCTTTTCTAAAAGTGGACCCCACATTTCTTCTTCTACATTTAAAACAATAGAGTTGTTACTTATACTTGAAACAAGAACCCTGTCTTCAGCAGTACCGATGCTTTCAGTGTCATTGAAATCTGGATTTAATCCACCTTCATATATAACACCTGAAAAAAACCAACCGGCGCCTCCTAAAGCAACAAAAATAAAAATAATAAATACATATCCAAGCTTTTTAACCATTGAGTGTCCTTTCATAAAAGTCAGTAAGTATCTGAGAATATTCATCAGTGTAAAAATATAAAATTTGAGTGTGATTCATATCTGTGTATTTATGTATATCGTATTCAATATTGTTTTGAATAGCTATATTAACCAAGTCATCGGAGTGATGGGGTAGCACCCTTTCGTTTAGCAATCCTGTAAATATAAGTAGGGGCTGTTTGTTACCTTTAGCTAATGCTTCTTCTGGAATATCTTTTAACATATTTATACCTTTAAATATGCCAGCATAATGATAGATAGGTTCCCACAAAAAAGTTGGAAGACCTTGATACGCCATTTCCTCTCGAACAAGCGTTTTAAAATCTACAGGAGGATCTATGACAGCAATAGAGCCAAAGTCATTACTTTTAGCTGGCGTCATTAATGCAATTAGTGCACCTAAAGAACTTCCATAAATTCCAATACTGGATGATTTCACTCCCTTATTTTTCAACCAGTCTATAGCTGCTACAACATCATCAGTTTCATTTTGCCCTGCTGCATAAAAGCCATCTTCACATGTACTTTTTCCGTGGTCTCTAATATCTATTGCTAATAAATTAAAATCGTTTTTATTTAAAATACCCATTGGCAAAAGTATGTCAGGCGAGTTTTTACTACTTGTTAAACCATGTATAAAAATTATTGTTGGGTTTGATAAATCGTTCTCAACCCACCAGGAATTAAGCTCAATCTCACCACCATCAGCCAAGATGGTCACCTCTTCATAACCATCAATAAAGTAATCTGATGGATCCCATTCAGCTTTTGTTCCTAATGACCAGTTACTTGGTGTATTATTGGCTTCTTCATACCACACATCACACGGCACTGATGCTGCTTGCCCGTAAGCAAACCAGCCTACTCCAAAATATATAGCAACTAGTAAAACTAGAAAAAATGCTAAAAACTTTTTAATTATCTCCCCCCGCATTTATAAGATTACACTATTAATACTTTCAAGTGAACTTATAATCATTTCTATGAGTAAAATTATTTCTTTTGCATCTGATTTTGGACTAAATGATGGGTCTGTAGGGGTTGTAAAAGGGGTAATTAGCAGAATAGATGATTCACTAAAAGTAAATGATATTTCTCACGGAATTCCACCTCAAGATATAAAATACGGAAGCCTTCTTTTAATGAGAGCAATTCAGTATATACCGCAAGGAGTATTGCTTGCTGTAGTTGATCCTGGTGTAGGAACTAACAGGAAAGCAATAGCTATAACAACTGATTGGGGAGTAATGATTGGCCCAGACAATGGGTTATTAAATCTAGCTTGTGCAACCGTTGGTGGAGCAAAGCAAGCTTTTGAATTAGAAAATGAAAATTGGATTATCCCTCATGAAGGAAATACCTTTCATGCGAGAGACATATTTGCTCCATTTGCAGCTGGATATGCTTCTGGACAATTAAAACTAGAAGATTTTGGAAAAGAATTAAACCTTGAAGATTTAAATCAGTACCTAATTCCACTGACAGATATTACAGATGAAGAAATTAAAGGTGAGATCTTATATATTGATGAGTTTGGAAATTGCCAAACTAATATTTCACCGCAAGAACTTAGTGATAAAAATTATAAGATAGGCGATTCTATATCATTAAAGGTTGATAATCAGGAGTTAACAGCTAATTGGTGTGATAACTATAAAAATGAAAAAATTGGCGCAATTGGAATTGTTGTTGACTCTTGGGGAATGGTTTCATTGTTTTTAAGTAATGGAAATGCACAAAAGTTACTTAACTGCAAAGACAATTCAAAAGTTACTATTAAAGTCTGAAATTAGAGATGGCTATTGAACCAGATATAAAAATAATTAGCACTAGCAAAATTATGAATACTAAAGTCCATGGCCTCATGAGTACATAATACATGTCTGAATTAATTTTTGTTACAACAGAGAATTGTGAGCTTTGCAATAAAGCTGAAAAAAAAATTGGTTTTTTAAAACTATTTTTTTCAATAAAAATAGTTGATGTTCAGAGTGAGTACAAAGAATATTTATTAAGAGTTCCTGTACTAATCAAAAATGATAAAGTTTTGGTCGAGGGAATATTCTCTAGATTGTCTATTGTAAAAAATTTATTTTTTTAAATATCTATTGGTTTAGATTTATCTCTGTTGCTGTGTTCATATTCTAGGTATTCGATGATCTTATCAGCAACATCTATACCACTAGCTTTTTCAATTCCCTCTAATCCAGGTGAAGAATTAACCTCTAACACCAGTGGACCTCTATTTGATTGAATTAAATCAACTCCAGCAACAGAAAGGCCAAGTACTTTTGCTGCCTTAATTGCACTTTCTTTTTCTTGTTCGTTTAATTCATAATTTTCAACGCTTCCACCTAGATGAACATTTGAACGAAACTCTCCAGGCTTGGCTTTACGTTTCATCGAGGCTACAACTTTATCACCAACAACAATTGCTCTGATGTCTTCTCCTTTGGACTCGCTTATAAACTCTTGAATTAATATGTTTGCATCAATCTTTTTCATTGTTTCTATAGCACTAATCGCAGCTTCCATAGTTTCGGTTAATACAACTCCTCTTCCTTGAGTTCCTTCAAGCAACTTAATGACGTATGGAGGTTCACCAACAGTTTTTAATACTGACTCTATGTCTCTTGAAAGATGAACATATCCTGTAATAGGCATTTCAACACCACTATTTCCAATTAACTGTAATGCTCTCAATTTATCTCTTGATCTACTAATTGAGGCCGAAGAGTTTGCAGACAAAGCTCCCATTAATTCAAACTGTCTAACAACCGCAGCTCCATAAAAAGTCCATGTTGCAGCAATTCTTGGAATCACCACATCAAAATTCATTTGCCTACCTTGAAAGAAGATTCGAGGTTTAGCTTTTGCTATGTTCATATAACAGCGTAAATAACTGACTACTTCTGTATCATGACCTCTGTTTTTAGCCGATTCATAAAGCCTACTTGTTGAATAAAGTCTTATATCCTGCGAAAGTATTCCAAGTTTCATATTTAATTTCCATCAGGCTTTGTTAGAAAACTTATAGATGGGTTAACTACCCATCTTCTACCTAATGCTTTTCTTCCAATAAGCATTGTGTAATCCATTGGGCCTCTGTCAGTTAATGTGAGTTCTATTTTTTTAGAAATCCCATCCATTAATAGAGTTGTTTTTATATAGGGTCTTCTCTCAACATCACCATTAGAACTTTTTATCCTTTTATATCCCTCTAGTGGAGCAGATGTTTTTCTTACTGTATTATTTCTTTTCATTACCTTGAACTTTACGTATTTGACCTTATTTCTAGTAACAATTTTTATATCGGCAGCATCAATTGAAGCTAATGTTGCTCCAGTGTCTATTTTTGCAATAACACTTTTAACATTTAGATCAGGTAAAGCCGCATGCTCTTTCCATCCTACGACTCTTTTCTCTCGTTTTTGTTTAACCATTATTGAAGGATTACGTAAAACAAAAGCGCACTGATAGCAACGAGAGCTATGTGAAAATAAATTACAGGTAGCATAAAAAAATTTTAATTAAGTTTTAGAAAGAAACAAACCTGTTTTTTATAACAAGTTAAATTGAATTGAGTTCCTCCGAGGTTGTGTTATCTTCTTTTTTAAAATATAAAACAAAAGTAGTTGTCACAACAATTACATGATGGATAATAATAAGGTTTAATAAAGACCTAATAATTGTTGCCTCTCCCCACATAAATAAGTAACTTACAGTTGTAAAAACTCTTAGAAAATTTGAGAGTAAAATACCCGGCCTATTTTTAGTTAATGCAAAAAACATAAGAAGAACATTTATTGCTACTCCAGGTAGAAGAACAAATTTCAGCCAAACTAAATCATTGCCTTGAAAATTTGCTCCAAATATATCAGAAAATAGTTTTGGAAAGAAAAATCCAAATAGTGAACTTGAGGCAACAGATAATCCATCAAAGAAAACAAATATATATAGAAGTGAGAACTTTTTCATTAAGGAGTTGAGCTAACAGCCTCTGTGGTTACGTCTTCCTCTTCAGTTTCTAAAAGCCCACAGTCACTAAGTACTTCTTCAGTGTTTCCGCCTCCAAAAACTACTCTTTCAAAAACAACAACAGCATATAATTCATCTTCTGTCAGCTTTCCTTGAAATCCTGGCATTCCTCCAATAGAGACTGTATCTTCAGCACCATAAGTAGGTCCTACTTCAGCTTGCCAACCTGCAGATCCGAGTTGAATCCATTTAGTGTGGTCTGCACATGTTGGGAAAGTGGTATATAACGCACCACCAGTAAATGCTGGACCAACTCCACCGCCACCGCCACCTCCGTGACAGCCAGCACACGCAGCAGCACCAGCATAAACTTCTTGACCGAGTGCAATATAATTTACTGTGTTTGTTGCAGCAACACCTCTACCTTCATAGGGAGATCCATCACAATTTACAGCCTCTTGCGACTTTCTATCAACATTTAGCATCCCTCTTTCACCGCACTCTTGTGTGTTAGAAGAGCTAATAAGTCCTATGAGGATAAATAATGGAATGATAATAAAACTAAAGTTGAGCCACTTAGGAAGAAGGTTTTCTGAATTAATTTTTATACCCATTGTTTCATTAGCAAAGGAAATAGATTTAGTTACTTGTCGTGTTACAGCAGTTGCAACAACAACTTCTTCTTTTGGAGCCTCTTCAACAGGAGCTTCTTCTTCAACTGTTTCTTCAACAACAACTTCTTCTTTTGGAGCCTCTTCAACAGGAGCTTCTTCTTTTGGAGCGGATGCAGCTACACTTTCGCCACCAGCCCAAGAACTTAAAACGTCATCAACTGAAACTCCAGAGGCAGCAGCCCTTGCTTCCGCTGAACGCTGCACCAAGTCAACTGGTGCGTTTAAAATCTCTGCTACTTTATTTACTAAATCACTCATTTGATTCTCCTAATGATAGTAAATAAGTTACGAGATATTCCAAATCGTCATCATCTAGAAAGTCATAACTTGGATGAGGTATATCCCTATTGACAGATGTTGAGTCTGATAGGTATCGAGTTAACCATTGACTATTGTTTGTTGGTTCACGTGTTGCGCTGGTGGAAAGATCTGGTCCAAGTCTTATATTTCCAACATTATTAATTAACGTTTCATTTGCAAATTTATTTTTTAGAACTTTACCATTTTGAGTGTCTGGAATGAGAGTTCTAACATTCTGTGTATGGCAGGATTGACAATTCAACTCTGCGTATACTTCAGCTCCCTTAATTACTTCATTTGATGCACTAACGCTGTTATTTAGAGAGTCACTAACAATATCAGTAGCTTGGTTTTTTGGAATCACAAAGGCGAATAGAAATGTAAATAGACCAACTAAAAGAACTCCTGAAATAAAACTTAAAGCACTTTCATTTTTTAGCTCAACAACTTCTTCAACCACTTCCTCAACAACCTCCTGGGTTTCAGTTTCTTCAACTACTTCCTCAACAGTCTCCTCTACAACTTCTGCAGCTGGAGCCTCTTCAACAGGAGCTTCTTCTTTTGGAGCCTCTTCAACAGGAGCTTCTTCTTTTGGAGCGGATGCAGCTACACTTTCGCCACCAGCCCAAGAACTTAATACCTCTTCAACAGAATTTCCTGATGCCTGCGCTCTTGCCTCTGCAGACCTCTGAACAAGATCAACTGGTGCATTTAATAATTCAGCTACTTTATTTACTAAATCACTCATTTGAGTTCTCCTCATTAGTTTCCAAAGGTTTCTTTTTTCGCTTCGTGTACCAGCCTCCAGCTATGAATTCAAAAATTTCTGCTAACACCTCAATCATTGCTATAAACCATTTCTTCAACAGTTGTTATTGAACCAGATGAGATTGCTCGTAAAACAGAAATTAAATATAGAAAACCACTACCAAGTAAAAGTAGAGAGATGAAAGTATTTAAAGAAAAATTAAAACTTATAAGACTCCAGACGATACCATACCCTTCTCCATAAATTGTTGGGTTTCCTGCATTTGCTCCCGCATTCCATGAATAACCTGAGTTAACACCCAATACAGTATTGTTAATCAACAATAAAAGATATGATATTTTGAAACCAAAAAAAGTAATGTCTTCAAGTCTAGAGTAAGCAACTTCTCTTCCATATAACTTAGGTATTAAATAATAGCTTAAAGATATTGTTGCTAGCACAAGAGACCCAATGAGCCCATAGGTAATAACATTAACAAAATTTGTAATCCCTAAAATTGGAAGAAGGTTTTCAAAACTTGAAATCATATGAAAAATTGTTGTTATAGAAAAAAGGATTACTGAAAAGTTAAGCAGATTTAGTGATCCTACTCCATCAACTTCCTTAGTTTGAATTGTTTTGATGTAATTAACTAGGAAAGCTAACAAAGGAACAACAAGACTCATTGAGAGATAGATAGATATATTTTCAATCCAATTTGGAAGTACCGAGCCATAATAATATTTAAAATTTGTCCAAGGCAATAGGAACAAAAAACCCCAAAATGTAATAGATGAAAGGGTTTTGTTGAATAATACTGCCTGGAGTGGTCTAGTCATTAAAAAATGAACTATTGCCATATATATGAAAGCAACACCAACATATATATGTGTACCTGTATATAAAGAGTTAACCAAAAATATGTCTGAAAAAACATTTAATTCTGCTCTAACAATAAACAATGAAATTAAGTAAAAGACTACCGCACCATATATAAATTGTGCACTTGCAAAAATTGAGGCTTCTTTTTTAGCAAGTAGGTTTAGAGTGGCAAGTCCAAATAACCCAAATACAACCAGAATTTTTAAAAGAATGAGCAGGGAACTATTGCCTAAATCGTATGCTGTGTTTTGAAAAAAGAAGTTTACAAGTATGTCTAAAAATTCAGTCCCAACAACACCTAGTAAAGTTAAAAATACAAGCGGAAATAATACCATTGATCTACCTAGTGATTTTGAAAATAAATATGAAAAGCTCAAACAAAGTGACGCACCGAAAACTAAACCTAACGCTGCCTGTGTGTCGAGCCTGTCTAGGAATCCATAGTTAAAAACTGAGTTGTTTGGTAGAAGGTTTGCAAAAGTAAAGTACGCATTTTTTAAAAATGAAATAGTAAGTGATAGCAATAAGGTAAGTGGAAAAATCAAAACAAAGAGTTTTGAAAGTTCTTGTTCGTTTTTTGGAAACAACTTTATTTTCATCAATTTAGCCAATATTCAATATGACTTTACTATTATATTGGAAAAATGTAGCTTGGTGTTGACGAAAATTTTTTAAAAAAGATAATAATTCAATTTATATTTTTATCCAAACTTACGATATTATATATAGGTAAGGTTTGAGGAAATTTGATTTATACAATTTATAAATTTAGATACAGAATAGGTTTAGTTTCAATTGTTTCAGGGCTCGGTGGTATGACCATTGGAGTTATCATTGCTCATTTTGCTGGTCTTTCTGAAGGTGAAGTAGTAAATTATTTTAACTGGATTCCACGAGGGTGGTTACCACAATCTATTGGTCAGCTTATAGCATTTGGTGCTAGTCAAATTCTTTTGCTTGGTTTAGTACTGGTGGTATGGAATCAGAAGGAATTAACTTGGGCAAAAGCTACTTATTTCGCATTTCTAACATGGATCGAAATGTCAATTCTCTTAGGCATCGTTCCATCTGAGTGGTTGAACCTAGCACAAGGACCTTTAGAGTGGACAGGTCAAAGAGAGTTTATACAGTTTCCACCAATACTATTTTTAAATAATGAAATTGGCCTAAGCCTTGCTGCGTTAAAAGACATCATACAGTTAGGTATTTCAACTAACTTTTTAATCGCAGGTTTGGTTGTCGCATACTTAATTCAAGACGTAAATAACAAAATAGAAAGTTCTAAATCAAGAATTTCTGATTACGGCAAAGAGGTCGTAAGGGTGGAGCAAGATGCCTAAATCAGAAGTCTTAATAGAGATGCCAGAGTTTGAAAAGAAGTACAATCTTGCAATGGTTGATACAGAAAAAGTTACTTCTCGTGTCCGTCCAAAACAATTTTTACATATAGATGAAGCAGAGTGTATTTTATGTGAAGGGTGTGTTGATATATGTCCTTGGAAATGTATTCATTATTTGTCTGTTGATGCAATTGACGACTCAATAAATGTTGAGGCCCCAGATGAATCTGAAGCCCCAGGATTTTTTGTCGTGGATGAGGAAGCTTGTACTAGATGTGCATTGTGTGTAGATAGATGCCCAACAGGAGTAATTTCTCTCGGAAAGTTTGCTGGCTCATTAGCAGATCAAGCTGTTCAAAACGGGGTATACAAAGCTCCGTGGGATGAGGATTCAGGTGAGAGAAACGACAGACACGGATATATATATGGAAGGCTTTAGAATTATATAATGCAAAAATTATCCCTTCGAGACAGGATTAAAGAGGCAAGAGCTACTGCTAGTGATAGTTTCAGAGGTGGAAAATTAATGTCCAGTATTTTCCGACCAGGATCTCCTTTTAGAAAAGGTTATGTAGATAGTCCTAGAAACAGGTCGTATGTTGTTATGAATAATGTTTTGTACCACCTCCATCCAGTAAAAGTTAAAAGACACGGCGTTAGGCTATCTTACACTCTATGCCTGGGTGGATTGAGCTTCTTTCTTTTCATCGTCTTAACAATTACAGGGATTTGGCTAATGTTTTATTTCCGTCCAACTGAACTTGCATATGTTGATATTCAGACCTTACAAACCAGTATCGCATTTGGTTCGCTTGTTAGAAATATGCATAGATGGGGTGCACACCTTATGGTTTTAGTTGTATTCCTTCATATGTCTAGAGTCTTTTATCACGGAGCATATAAAGCACCGAGAGAGTTCAACTGGGTCATAGGAGTAATTTTACTTTTGCTAACTCTATTGTTGTCATTTACAGGCTACCTTCTTCCCTGGGACCAGCTGGCTATATGGGCTGTTACTGTTGGAGGTAATATGGCTGGCTACACACCCGTTATTGGAGCTCAGGCCAAATTCGGATTGTTTGCCGGACTTGAGGCAACTACAGCTACACTGTTAAGATTTTATGTTCTTCATGTACTTTTCTTACCATTTATTATTGTTATCTTTATGGCTGTCCATTTCTGGAGAGTTAGAAAAGATGGCGGAATTTCAGGACCTTTGTAGAGACTTATGGTAGATATTCCAGAACATTTGTTGCAGAGATCTGCGGAGGCAAGAGCAAAAGCTTTGGGCATCAGTGTTGAACAAGCTTTAGCTGAAATGAAAGGTGAATCAGATCCAACAGTTATCTCTAAAGAGCCAGAGGTAAAAACTATTGATGAGACTCCAGCTCCAGCAGCAGAGACTCCAGCTCCAGCAGCAGAGACTCCAGCTCCAGCAGCAGAGACTCCAGCTCCAGCAGCAAAAGCTCCCGAACCTGATACTCCTGAAGAAGTTGATTTTGCACCTGAAGTAAAGGTAACTCAACGATTGTTAACTGTTGTAAAAGCAAAACCAATTCAAAAATCAGTTTCTGAGCCGGTTGATAAAGTTAACACTTGGCCGCATTTGATGCTTCCAGAATTTGTTTCATTGATGGCAATGACAGCTTTTTTAATTTTTCTATCAGCAATATTGCAAGCACCTCTTCTTGAAGAAGCAAATCCAAACGTAACACCTAACCCTGCAAAAGCACCTTGGTATTTTTTGGGCTTGCAGGAATTATTGTCATATTGGGATCCTCAAATTGCCGGAGTTATGATTCCTTTAGTATTAGGTGTCGTTCTATGGATGGCTTTCCCATACATAGACAGAAACCCAGAAACACATCCTTCTAAAAGAAAATTTGCAATTATGTTCTATACCTTTTTCTTAGCTGGCGCTGGTGTACTTACTATTATTGGAGTACTTTTTAGAGGTCCTGGCTGGAACTGGACTTATCCTTGGATTGATGGAATATGGTTTGATGATTTGCTTGATTGGATTCATTTCGAATGAGCATAGTTGAATTATCTTTTGCAGCCTTTGCTTTGGTTGGGTTTTTAGGCATTGTTGGTATCGTAGTTATTGTCACTGGTAGAGGTCCAAAAAGTTTTAATTGGAAAAAAAATCTTGATAAAAAAGCTCTAAAAGAGGATAAATCTCAAACCAACTTTTTAGAACCAGAGATGCCAAAAGGCGAAACTGAAGCAACTGTTGAAGAAATTGATGAACCAGTTGTTGAATCAGATGGTGCTGTAAAACTTGAAGAAAAAGTTATTTATGAAGAGATCTCCGAAGAGGAAGCAGGAATAACTAGAAGACAGTTTTTAACAAAAGCTCTAAGAATTTCATTCGGTGCTTTTGCAGGTATTCAAGCAATTGCATGGCTAGGATTTTTTTGGCCAAAAGTTTCTGGAGGTTTTGGATCTAAAGTTGATGCAGGTCCGATTGAAGATATAAAGAGTCAAATATTTCAAGCTGATGGTTCCGTTATTCCAGCTTTTATTCCAGCAGCAAGAGCTTATGTGCTTCCATTGGACGCGGCTGCGGCGGCAAATTCTCAGTTTGCGACGGGCTCCACAATTACTGATGGTTTAGTAGCTGTTTATCAAAGATGTGTTCACTTAGGCTGTAGGGTTCCATGGTGTAACTCATCACAAGGATTTGAATGTCCTTGCCATGGTTCAAAATATAATATGGTTGGTGAATATTTTGCAGGTCCAGCTCCAAGAAATCTTGATAGGTTTAATGTCGCCAATGTAAATGGAAGACTTGTTATTGACACGGGTACAATTATTGAATCACCTCGAGCACCAGGTATGTCAGTGAAGTATCCCCAAGGTTTATCTTGTATAGCTCTAACTACAGAGGAATAGTATGACAAGTTCACTTTCAATTACATTAATTGCTTTAGGGATAATTGCTGCTCTAGCATTTTTTACTGCTGCAGGCTTTAGAGGCTCAGGTAAAGTCTCTGATTATGCACCAAACTTGTCAAAATATCGAAATGATGATGATTTAGAAACAAAAACACTTGATAGAACTCTAACTGTTGCAGTTTTAATTGCTTCACTTTTAACTATCATGATTCCTCTTTATTACCTTGGAGAACAAGAAAGACAAGAAGGTTTTGTAGAAGAATTTGATGAGGTATCTGTAGAAAGAGGAGAACATCTATATGAAGAATTCGGATGTGGTAACTGCCATGGTGTTGACGGATCTGGTGGTGCAGCTTCATATGTTGAAAAGAGAAGTGGAATAAATGTTACATGGACTGCTCCTGCAATAAACAATGTTTTCTATAGATATGATGATGAAGAAGTTCGTTATTGGTTAATTTATGGACGTGCAAACTCACCAATGCCTGCATGGGGATTAGAAGGTGGTGGTCCAATGAATGATGGACAATTGGATGACTTGATTGAGTACATGCATCACTTTCAAATATCACAATCAGAAGAGCTACAAACTATTGAAATGAATATCAATAGCTCATTATCAAGACTCGATACATCTGAGCTATTAGTTGAGAATGAAATTGCAAGGCAAAAAGAATTAATTCAAAGCGTAAAAGACGCACCAGGAAAATTACCTGTTGTTCAAAAAGCAGTAGAAGATGTTTCAGCACTACTTTCCAAAGAAGGTGGAATTGATACAGATGAAGACGGTTTAAGTGACTCTACTGAAACAGAGTTATCAGCTTACAGCAGTACCGTTTCTGAAGTTTTGGGAACTTCTATATTAAATTTAGACCCAGATAACGAAGAATCTATCCCTGGAAGAAAAGACAAATCTGTTGCAAGCGGTTACTTATCACAACTTGAATCCGAATTAATCAACATAACAATTGTTGCAGAGGGATACGATAAATTTATCAAAGAGGCTGAAACTGGTTTAGCATTTCTTGAAAAAGCATTGGAAGAAAAACTTTGGGAAGTTTCATTCGATGAAATTGCTGATTCAACTTTTGATGGAGATCTAGAAAAAGCTAAAAGAGCAGTTGGATTATTTAACGCTTACTGTGCAAGATGTCATACAGCAGGTTATTCTGCTGGTGTAGCATATACTAAAGAGATAGCATCTGGTGGTTTGGGACCTGCACTAAGAGCAGGTAGAGCCAATATCCAGTTTAAGCAGAGGGAAGACTTGATAGATTTTATTGTTAAAGGTTCTGTAAATGGTAAAGCGTATGGAGTCAACGGTGTTGGTGGAGGAAAAATGCCAGGTTTTGGAGCTGTTCTTCCTCAATCTGATATTGAGCTAATTATTGATTATTTGAGAGGAATGACACCTGATGCGTGAAATAATGAGATCACTTTTGTCCTCTAACTTATTAGTTACTGGAATACTCATGTTCATAGGTTCGATAATCACATTTGCTGGATCTACTTTTTTGTTAAACGCTACAAATGTTGGAAAGAGATTAGGTTTTTTAATCACTGGAGCTGCAATATTTGGCTGGGGAGTTATTAATTCAATTTTCTTCATCCTTTATGCTCCACGTGGCCCAGCTCCAGCAAACATAGATGGTTTAAATGCATTCGAAATAAGAATTATTCCATTAACTTTCTTAGTTGGTTCTGGAATTCTTTTTGTAATGTTTTTATTAGCTCTTAACAGGTTTGAGCAAGAACAGCTTGAAAAGGAAGATCAAGATAATTAGATTGTCATTATGACACAAATCTGGTTTATTGCAGCAGCCGTTCTATTATTGGCAGAACTCTTAGTTCCAACATTTTTTATACTTCCTTTTGCCATAGGATCTTTTTTCGCTGGGATAGCTTCTTTATTCACAGATAGTCAAAATATTCAGCTTTCTACGTTTATTGTGTTTAGCCTAGTTGGGGTGTATTTATCAGTAAAAGTTTTTGGACCCAGAAACAAAGATAAGAAAACAAGTACAAGCTTTACTGAAGGAGCAAATAAATATATAGGCATGACTTTTGTTACAACAGAAGAGTTGGATGTGTATGAATCAACCCTGCAGCATGTTTATGGAGATGACTGGCAAGTAGTTTCACTTGATAAAAGAATTCCAGCAGGATCAGAGGTAAAAGTTACAAGTGTAAATGGAACTAAATTAGAAGTACAAACGAAGGAAGGTTAAACTTAAAATATGGAAATTATATTTGGAATAGTTAGATGGGTAGTCATAATTGCACTACTCGGGGTTGTATTATTTAGAATATTCAGAATTATTAGACCTTTCGAGACTGGACTTGTTGAAAGATTAGGTAAGTTTCATAGAGAGGCAAAATCTGGACTAAATATTGTTATACCCGGTTTAGAGAGAATAATCATTGTAGATATGAGAGAGCAAGTAATCGATGTTCCTCCTCAAGAAGTTATTACAAAAGACAATGTAACTATAACAGTTGATGCAATTATTTACTATGAACCAACTGATCCAAAAAAGCTTGTTTATAATGTTGGGGACTTTATTCAAGCTGCTACAAAATTAGCACAAACAAACTTAAGAAATGTTGTTGGTGACTTAGAGTTAGATGCTGCATTAACCTCAAGAGAGACTATTAACACTCAGCTAAAGCTTATTCTCGATGAAGCAACTGACAAATGGGGAACAAGAGTTGTCAGAGTTGAGATTCAGAGAATCGATCCACCACAAGATGTTCAAGATGCTATGAACAAAGTTATGAAAGCTGAAAGAGACAGAAGAGCTGTAGTTACAGAAGCTGAAGGTGAAAAGAGAGCAGCAATTCTTACCGCAGAAGGAAGAAAAGAATCTCAAGTTTTGGATGCAGTTGGTGAAGCAGAAGCTCTCAAGGAAGTTGCTGATGCACAAAAATATGAAAAAATTGCAATTGCTGAAGGTGAAGCTGAAGCAATAGAAAAAGTTTTTGCAGCAATACACAAAGGTGACCCAACAAATGATCTAATTGCAATTAAGTATTTAGAGTCACTTGAAAAAGTCGCTGATGGTAATGCTACAAAGATTTTCTTACCGGCGGATTTATCAGCCACTCTTGGAAGCATAGGTGCAATTTCAGAACTCTTTAAAGATGAGAAATCTGATGATTCAGCTAAAACTTCTGACGATTCAGATAAATCTACTGAAGAATAAATAGATACCAATTCCAATCAAACAGACACCGCTGATTATATTTATGTACCTTTTTACTTTTGTTGTTGAATTATTGAATAAATAACTACTCAGTAAAGCATATGAGATGTCGGCAAAAAGATTAATAAATATTGTCACAATTCCAAGATAAATAAGAGAAGAAAAAATATTAGATTCATCTGTTATAAACAAAGGCAATACAGACAAATAGAAAACCCACATCTTTGGATTAGCAAGGTTAATCTTAAATCCTGACAAAAAAGATGCTGAGCCAAGGACTTTAGGACTCTCTCCTTTGTCTTGTATGGTTTTGATTCCTTTATAAACAATATAAATTATTCCAAAAATATAAATAAAAGTGAGTATCTCAGGAATTAATGAAAAGATGTAAGTAATGACGGCAGCAGTGATTATGGTTATTCCGATAGCACCAGCTGCTGCACCATAAGCAACTTGAAGAGCATTTTTTCTTCCTTTTTGCACTGCTTCATTAACAACCAAAGCAATAATTAGTCCTGGGCTAAAAGCGACACTAATTTGGAGAAGAATAAATTCGATAGTTAGTGATTGAAGTTGCACTATTGAGATTTAATTTTATTAATTTCTGGAACACCTTGTTTGATTGAAATTTCACAATCTTTATATTCACCTGCAATTTGATTACCCACTATAACTAATAACTCCATTACAGATTCTTTTTTTCCTGAAGAGGAACCAAAAGTATTAGGTGAGTTTTCATATTCTTTTTTAATCTTATTGAAAACCTCTATTGCTTGTTCTTTATTTAATTTATCTGATAAGGCAGTTTTTGTAATAACTTTAAAACTTTTTCTCTGACGTCTAGGTAAATCAAATTGCATAGATTTATTCTAACTATTTATTATTAGCTTTTGTAATGAGACCTCATAATCTTCAGAATATTTAACAGTTTGTATTTCATTAAATCCAAAAGACTTATGGAATTTGAATGAAGCTTCATTTATAGAAGGAAGAAGATTTATCTCCGCTGTTAAATGTTTAATAAAATTTTCTTTCGCAAAATTAAGAGTGTTTTCATAAAGAGATGTGCCCAGTTTATTTTTTCTATGTTCATTATCAACTGCAACTCTATCAATATATAAAAAATTACTTACTCTATTTTCAATCTCGTTAAAGTTTTTATGTTTTATCTCATGCATGTAGTCAATAGTGCTTTCATTATCTTGAAAACAAACTACATATCCTACAACTTCATTGTTTTTTAGTATGCATTCGTTGTAATCAGAGTTTTCTACAAGATTAATAAATCCATCTAAGGATTTTGTGCCAACGTTAGGAACATTTTTCTCGTTTAATTCATGGCATTGCGCAACAAAGTCACTATTAATTGGGGAAAACAAATAATCTTTCATATCTAGGAATATACATTTAATGTATAAAAATGTAAAATATCAGTATGAGCCAAAAACAAATTCTCATGAGTTCACCCGATTTTTTCAAAGTAGAGTACTCTATTAATCCCTGGATGGTTGCTGGTGTAACTGTTGATTTAAATTTGGCAAAAGATCAGTGGAATAATTTAAAATCTACAATTGAAAAAGCAGGAGCAGAAGTAAAAGTAGTACCTCCATCTGAGGAATATCCAGATCTAGTATTTACAGCAAATTCAGGAATAATAAATGATAAAAATGTTCTTATCGCTAATTTCAAATATGAAGAAAGACGTGGTGAAGAAGATTTATATATGAACTGGTTTAGCGATAATGGCTATAGTGTTGGACGAATACCTTCAGAGTTTAAATTCGAGGGTAGAGGCGATGCTTTTGTTTATGGCGATTACTTAGTTGGGTCTTACGGCATTCGAAGTGACAAAGAAGCTCTGCTTTTTATTGCAGAAGAATTTCAACTAGAACCAATCATTGTTGAGCTAGCTCAAGAAAAGTTTTATCATTTAGATACTTGTTTTCAACAATTTCCAACTGGAGATGCCATATTTTATCCAGAGGCTTTTAAAGATCAATCATTAAGTGCATTTGAAAGTTTATTTAACCTTATTCCTGTCTCAGAGCACGATGCAAACCAGTTGGCTTGTAATGCAGTTGTAATAAATAACACAGTCATATTTCCTTCAGAAGATATTGAGGCAATTAGAACTGTAGAGGAACTTGGTCTTAACGCTGAGGTAGCCAATGTATCTGAGTTTCTAAAATCTGGCGGTGCATGCCAGTGTCTCGTAATAGCATTAAACTAAAAACTACATGATTAAAAGACTTTTTAAATTTGTACTATGGCCTGTGAAAAAAATTGTTTTACTTCCGTTTAAATTTTTACTTTATACATTGTTAATTTTTGTAACTCTTATATTGTTTTTTCAATACAGGGCAGACTATGAAGTAGACACCAGCCCACTTTCTAAAATAGAGTATGAAAACTGTATTGAAGTAATTGATAGTTATGAAATAACCCTTAATCTTTTATCAGAGTATGTAGATGAACTAGATAGTGTCCAAAGAGAGTTTTTAGAGGAACGTTTACCAGATAATCTCCAAGTGTTGCTTGAACCACAAAAGCTAGACCCAGAAGAATTTGAAAACATAAAAGGAAGTTTAAAAACCTATCTTCAAGGTGGCAGGCTTCCTGGATTTAATGGTAAAGCTTTACTTCCTCAAGCTGCAAGTTTATGTCGAACTGGTCTAGGTTAAATCTAGTACCGTAGCACTAGATAACTGGATTAAAGTTTCTGGCGAAAGAAAAAATTTAGAGACTCTATTTCCTGCTCCAATAAAGAGTTTTTCACGATCAGTTACATTTTTATCCATGTAAACCTTAATATTTTCAGGCAATCCCAATGGACTAATTCCCCCATAAATTTGACCAGTCACAGCTTCAGCTTCTTCTCTTGAGGCAAAACTAACTCTTTTTGCTCCCATAGCCTCTTTAGCTTTATGGTTTACATCTAATCTGTTTGCACCCAAAACACAAAACATGGCGTAAAACTCTTCCGGCTTTTTTGCTTTAATTAAAATTGCATTACAGGAATCTTCAATATCAAAACCATAATGATCGCAAAAGTTTTGTGTATCAGAAAATTCATCTAAGCATTCAAATATTTCAAGAGTGTCTTTATTCTCTTCATAGATTTTTGCAACAGAATTATGAATTTCCACCATAGACATTATGATATCTAAAAAATGATTAGTTACAATTTGTCTATGGAGTTTAAAACAATCATTGAGCCTTTTAAAATAAAATCTGTTGAATCTCTACCTATTACAACAGAACAAGAGAGAAGAGAATTTCTTGAGAGAGAACATTGGAATGTTTTTGGACTGAAATCACAAGAGGTAACCATAGACCTACTCACTGATTCGGGTACAGGGTCGATGTCATCAGAACAGTGGGCAGCAATAATGCGTGGAGACGAATCCTATGCAGGGTCACATTCATGGCAGAGATTTCATGAAGTGCTTTCTGAAATCACTGGGTACAAACATATTATTCCAACACATCAAGGTAGAGCAAGTGAAAAAATTCTTGCAACAATTAGCGTTAAGGAAGGCGACATTATTCCAAGCAATAGCCACTTTGATACTACAAGAGCGAACTTTGAATTTGCACAGTCAAATCCTATAGATCTTCTTTGTGAGGAGGGCTTAGACCTTTTATCTCCCGCACCTTTTAAAGGGAATGTTGATTTAGAAAAATTAGAAGAACTTTTGAAAGGACCTGATAGTAACAAAATTCCATTTGTATTAATGACAATTACAAACAATACAGGCGGTGGCCAACCTGTCTCGATGGATAACTTAAAAAAAGTTAAAGAGCTTTGTAGAAAATACAATAAGATGTTTTTACTTGATGCATGTAGATTTGCAGAAAATGCGTGGTTTGTCTCACAGCGAGAAGAAGAGTATAAAGATGTTGAGATAAGAGAAATAGCAAAAGAAGCTTTTCGACTTGCTGATGGTTGCACAATTAGTTTGAAAAAAGACGGATTCGGCAATATTGGTGGAGTTCTTGCACTCAATGATGATGCTATGGCAGAGGCTGCAAGAAATTTATTAATTCTTACTGAGGGGTTTCCGACATATGGGGGATTAGCAGGTAGAGATTTAGATGCTTTAGCACAAGGTCTTAAAGAGATAACTGATAAGAACTACTTAGAATATCGTGCGAGGTCAATATCCTATTTAGCTGAAAAAGCATTGAGTTATGACATACCTGTTGTTCAACCTGCAGGTGGTCACGCGTTATATATTGATGCAAAAACTTTTTTACCAAACATTCCACCTCATGAATACCCTGGGCACTCTGTTGCCTGTGAAATCTACTTAATTGGTGGTGTGAGAGCTGTCGAATTGGGAACGCTTGCCTTTGGTGTTGCAAATGAAAATGGGAAACCCGATACACCTGCAACACATGAACTTGTTCGACTTGCTGCTCCAAGAAGGACATACACACAAAGTCATTTTGATTATGTTGCTGAAGTTTTAGAAAAGTTAGCTGAGAAAAAAGATAAGTTAAAAGGATATAAGATTCTTGAACAACCAAAATTACTTAGACACTTTACAGCTAAACTCGAACCTTTAAAATAATCTAGATGAAAAAATTCATTGTTTTATTTTTAATATTTTTTATCTTTTGTGGAGATACCTCTTCTGTCGATGAATTAGATGAAACAACTACAACTACTTCTCAACCAATAGAAGAAATTAAAGAAACCGAACCAGAACTTTATGTAATGTTAATGTGGCATCAACACCAACCTTTTTATACCAAAAATAGTGATGGCTATTACACCAGGCCATGGGTAAGGGTTCACGCAACTAAAGATTATCTAGATATGGTGGAGTTAGTTGCAGATTATCCAGACTTAAAAGCTACTTTTAACTTGACCCCAGTACTTCTCAGACAGCTTGAAGATTTTTCAAATGGCGCAAAAGATTTGTATTGGTTTTATACGGAGATTGATTCAGACAAATTATCTGATGACGACAAAGCTTTTATTGTGTCGAGGTTTTTTGATACAAATCCAAAAGTCATTGCAAGATTCCCTAGATATGTTGAACTAAGGAATAACAATCAGAGTTGGTCTTCTTGGACATCACAAGATTTTCTTGATTTACAAATTATGTTCAATTTAGCTTGGACGGATCCTAAATATTTAGCCCAAGAACCTTTAAAAGGACTAGTAAGTAAAGGAAGAAATTATTCCGAAGATGATAAATTCGTTCTTCTAAATGAGCATTCAAAACTGATAGATAAAGTTATTCCAACTCATGCTGAGCTATGGAAAACTGGTCAGATTGAAATAACAACCACACCTTACGCTCACCCAATCCTTCCATTAATTTTTGATACAAACTTGGCAGCAGTTGGCGATATAGGAGCAGAGCTTCCAACAAATAGATTTAACAAACCAACAGATGCTGCGATTCAGGTTGAGAAAGGCTTGGATTTAGCTGAGAAACTTTTAGGACAGAGACCAACTGGAATGTGGCCAGCAGAAGGTGCGGTATCCCAAGAAGTATTAGGTATGTTTGCAAAAGAAGGGGTTAAGTGGATTGCTACTGGTGAACATGTTCTATCAAAATCTTTAGATATTCCAACATTTAAAAGAAACACAGAGGGCATAGTTACTAACCCTGAAGTACTTTATACACCCTGGTACGGACAGCTAAATAGACAAGATGATGTAGCTATTTTCTTTAGAGATCTATCTATTTCCGATCAAGTCGGATTTACCTATAGTGGAATGTCACCTGAGATGGCAGTGGCAGATATGATGAAAGCACTTGAAGCTGCTAGAGAAGTTAGCACAACGTTGGATAGACCACTTGTGGTCTCAATTGTTTTAGATGGCGAAAATGCATGGGAGCATTATCAAAATGATGGTATAGATTTCCTTAGCCTAATGTACGAAACACTCACTACAACAGATTGGCTTAAAACAACTACACCAACTGAATATATTGAAAAATATGGACCCCAAATTGAAAAATTAGAAAGAGTATTCCCTGCCTCATGGTTCCAACCAAATTTTGCTACCTGGATTGGTGAGACAGAAGAGACGTACGCATGGGATTACTTACAAAAAACAAGAGCCTTTTATGACAGGGCAAATGCATCTGATAGTTATACAGAAAAACAACTTGAGCAAGCATTTGATTATATGTTACTTGCTGAAGGTTCGGACTGGTTTTGGTGGTACGGTAGTGATCAATCGAGTGGAAATGATGATTATTTTGGTTCAGCATTTAGAAATCTTCTAAAAAATGTTTATTCGTCACTTGGAGAAAAGCCACCAGCTTATCTTGATATTCCAATTATCTCACCTTCAGCTCAATTGTTTGATAAACAATCAGACTCCATTTTGACTTCAAACCAGGCATTACTGATTAATGGAACTACGAACTCTAATATTTGGAATGATGCTGGAGTGATCGAGACTTCAGATATAATTTCAAAAATTAAATATAGATTCTCAGATGAGCACTTGTATGTTGCTATTCAAAAATCTTCTTCCACAATGCAAGAAGCAGAACCTTGGAAAAACATCGATTTAGATATTTATTTAGAAAGTCCATCAAGAACAAAGATTAGAAGATCTTCTGTTCCATTTAAAGATGGAGAAGCTTCTAGTCAGGAATTTTTAGGAATTGAAACAACACAGGCAATTTTTCACAGTGGTGAAAAACTTAAAAATAGTTCATACTTTACATGCACTAAAAGAGATTTACCTAATGAAGGAAGTGTTAAAGAAGCAACTTTCTCAACTGAGTGCTTAACAAAAGAAACTACAGAGGTTTCTGCATCAGGTAATGAACTTTACTTAAAGATACCATTAGGTGAACTCGGCTCACTTAGCTTTGGCGATAAAATCAAACTTAGACTTTATTCAGACATATTCAATGGTTTTGTTGAGCCTTCAAGACCTTTGGCACTTTTTGTACCTGAAGTATCAAATGTTGAACTCTTTATAGATATAAAAGATCCAATTAAAGATGATTATGGAGAAGGTTCATACACCTATCCAACAGATGGTGTATTTATACCTGGAAGTTATGATTTTGAAGGATTTTCAGCAGGCATTGCGGATGGAAGTCTTGTTATGAATTTTGATATTTTAAGTGCTGTAAAAAACCCGTGGGGATCTCCAAGGAGTCTATCTGTTCAAACTATTGACGTGTATATTGATAAAGACTTTGGATCTGACACTGGAGTAAAACAGTTAGGTAACTATAGGTTTGCAAAAATGCCAGATGGTTCTGGTTGGGAATATCATATTGTAATAGAGGGATGGGAACCACAGATTTGGAAGTCTCTTCCAAGTGGAGAGTCTGAATTAGTGACTAATCAATTTGATATTGTCGTTGTACCAGACAAAGGTGTAATAGTTGTAAAGCTTGATATTGACAACCAGCTTGGCGGTGGAAATCCTGAAGAATGGCACTATGGAGTAGTTATGATGTCTCAAGATGGCTATGGTCCAAATGGATCAAGAATTAGAGAAATCAATCCGTCAGCGGAACAGTACAGAGGTGGTGGAGCTCCAAATGTTGTAAATCATCCAAATATTTTTGATGTCATTTTCCCCGATGAAGGAGTGCAGGCAGACTTATTAAGCTCATATGGAGAGTATGAAGGTTATGTTGATGATATTCCTACAGATTTACTCGCAAGCATTCCATTGGTGAGTAAAAATTCATGATAGGATTCCTAGTATGAAGAAATTAAATTGGCCTCTTCTTGCTGTAATCTTATGGTTTTTAGCTTTTGCAACAGGTGTTTGGGCTGATATGCCCAATCCAATAAATATTTCTAATGCTCTGACATTCGCAGCTTTTATTGCATTTCTTGTTTATTATCGCAAAAAGTTTTAAAAGATAACTAGTCTTGTTTGTTTTGTAGCTTTTGCTTTTTTATTGGACTGGATCCGGTTTCTAAAATTTCCTTATAGGCCTTATCAAAAGCCTCTAACTGCCAACCCGACATCCTTGATCTGCTTATTTCAATTACTTGTTTTTTCTCTTCATCTGTAAATTTTGACCACTTAGCTATTTCAGGCGTAGTCCTTGCACATCCGTAACATAAGTCACTACCAGGATCTGTTACACAAACACTTATACATGGCGAAGGAATTGTCATAATGAGATATTAATGCTTTTGTATTTCTTTAATTAATCCATTTGTAGCAATCTCTAATGAGCTTTTTGGATCACTGACACCTTCAGGCCCACACTGGAAATAGCTTGTAAAAATATCTTCATTTTTTGCTGTATACTGCCCACCCAAAAAATACCTACGTCCTTTAAAATTTTTCAACAACTCTCCAATTATTTTTCCTTCTAATGATGATTCATCAAATCTTCCTTCACAAAAGATACCAATGTCATAATTTTCTAATTGATTGATTAAATTTGTTTCCTTTAAAAAGTATTTTGCACCGTTTTCAATTTCACAGCCAAGAATTTGATTTAATGCAAATGTTAAACCACCTGCTGCTCCTGAGTTAATTTCAGTTGGATTTAAACCTAAAACAAGCTCTTTATCAATTAGCGTTATCAATCTCTCAACCTCTAATTTGTGTTTATGTATATCTTTCTCAGATAAACCTTTTTGAGGTCCAAAAACATCAAAAGCTGAATTCTCACCAAGCAGAGAAATATTGGTATCACTTAAAATTCTATTTTCTAAATTAGATTTAAAATTGGTTGCTTTAATTTGATCTATATAAGAAAAGTCTTTGGGAACAGGATTTACTAAAGTTTCACCATTAGAGATGAATTCCATACCCAACTTACTTAAGAGCCCTATTCCAAAATCAATAGTTTTTGAGCCACCTGTTCCAAGAACTTCTGTTTTTTGAACTGCCTCAAGCAAACATCCTGTATTTATCGACATGGATTCATTTTCTGAATCAACACCAATTAATTGAGCTGATTCAAAAAAAACACTCCCGTTTATGTTTAATGATTCAACTACTGAGAGAGAATTATCACAATTCAAAGCTTCAAAACTTTCAAGAGTTTGAAAATTGTGACTTTTAAAAATTTCTGTACTTTCTTGCCCACCATCGGTAACGCTGAAAAAGTCTGCATTAATATTTGAATCCAAAAACTTACCTTGAACAATATTAAGTACTTCAATGGCGCTTAACGTACCAGAAAACTTGTCACTAAAAACAGCAATATTCATGTATGTATTTTATTTAATTCTTAGTAAGTTGCCAGCATATTTAAACTAGGAAAGTATGAAAATAGGATTTTTAACAGATGTTGATGGGTACAGGGCTCCAATTCACCCTGAATCTATTGAGAAATATTCATCAGATGTTCATTTGGAGAAAAATATATTTGATTACTTAAATTACGCAGATTCTTCCCTAGACAATGTAAAAAATATATCTAACTTAAGTGATTTAGACATTGTTGCCTGTGTAGAAAATATCCAAGATAAAACAATAAAGGAACTTAAAGAAGGAGCAGTTCTTATTGGTATATTTGATTTTGATAAGATCGAAGAGATAAAAAGTTTAAGACCTGATCTAAAAGTATTAAGTTTTTTTAAACTTCCTAGAATCTCAAGAGCTCAAAACCTAGACGCCCTTTCTTCTCAAGCAAACTTGCTTGGATACGCCTCAGTCTTACGAGCAGCAAAAGAGACATCAGACGTCGTACCAATGATGACAACTGCAGCAGGAAATATCCAACCATCAAAAGTATTAATCCTTGGAGTAGGGGTTGCAGGCCTTCAAGCAATTGCCACTGCAAAAAGACTTGGGGCTAGAGTGTGGGCTTTCGATATTAGAAAAGAGGCTAAGGACCAAGTGGAGTCTTTAGGTGCTAAATTTGTTGAAGCAAGCACTGAAGCTCAAGATAGCGTATACGCACAAGAAGTCTCAGAAGAAGAGAACCAGAAAATTCAAGAAGCATTAAAGAAACAAGTAATTGATAGCGATATTGTTTTAACATTTGCTCAAATACCAGGAAAGAAAGCACCTGTCTTGATTGAAAAGTCAACTGTTGAAAACATGAAAGAGAACTCTGTAATTATTGACCTAGCTGCTGGTACTGGTGGAAACTGTGAAGGCACAGAGGTGGACAAAGTTGTTGAGATTAATGGTGTAAAGATAGTTGGTGAAACAAATATCTTAAACACTGTTAAACATGCAGCTACAAAGCTGTATTCAGAGAATGTAAGAAATTTAATTGAGCTATATATAGAAAATAGTGACGATGAGATTTTTGTGGAGATGAGTTCATAATGGAAGCAACATTCCTACTTACATTGTTGATAACATTTTTGGCAAGCTTTATTGGATATGAACTTATATCTAAAATTCCACAGACACTACACACTCCGCTGATGTCTGGTTCCAATGCTATTTCTGGAATTACATTGATTGCAGCAATTCTTATATACCCAGAAGTAGGAGAGTCTCAATTGCTTAAAATTATTGTTTTAATTGCAATAGCATTTGCAACCCTAAATATTGTCGGTGGGTTTTCAGTAACTGGTCGAATATTAGAAATGTTTAAGAAAAATGATTGAAATAATACTACTTGTCTCATCTGTACTCTTTATCTTCGCCTTGAAACTCTTTGGAAGACCGTCAACGGCACATAGAGCAAATACTTTTGCTATGTTGGCCATGGCATTAGCTGTTTTTAGCGCATTCAATTTTGATTTTTCTAAATATGATTCTGCTTTTTATATCACAATTGTTGTTTCAGGACTTCTTGGAGTTTTAATATCAAAACGTGTTCAGATGACACAAATGCCAGAACTAGTTGGTTTGTTTAATGGCTTTGGTGGAGGAGCTTCTGGAGCAATTGCATATGTTGAGTTATCAAACAATTCGTTAGTTATGTCTGATTTTTTTGTAGCCATATTTTCTATGGTTATTGGTGTGTTTACTTTCTCTGGAAGCATCATTGCTGTTCTAAAGCTTCGTGGAAAGTTAAACAATGTAAATACAACTATCGCCAACATCTTTTCAGCTTTCTTACCACCTCTAATTTTATTACCTGCAATTTGGGAAGAAATGGAAATATTATCCCTTGAATACTTTATGCTTCTTGCACTAATTGCTGGAATCATAAGAGTTGCAGTAATTGGTGGAGCTGACATGCCAGTTGTCATAGCATTCTTAAATTCACTTTCTGGAATTGCGGCGATGTCTGCTGGGTTTATTGTAAATAGTATTATTTTGATCGTAGCTGGTGCCTTAGTAGGTGCATCTGGAATAATTCTCACACTCCTTATGTGTGCTGCAATGAATCGAACACTTTTAGATGTTTTAAAGGGTGGATTTGGTGGTACAGCTATTAACAATGAATATGATAAAGAACCAATAAGCACTTCCCCTGAAGACGTTGCAATCCAGTTAAGCTATGCAGAATCTGTAGTTATTGTTCCAGGTTATGGAATGGCAGTAGCTCAAGCACAGGCAGCTGTAAAAGAATTAACTAATACCTTAAAAGATAAAAACATTGAAGTGAAGTTTGCTATACATCCAGTTGCTGGAAGAATGCCTGGACACATGAACGTACTTTTAGCTGAGGTAGATATTGACTATGAAGATATGTTTACCTTAGAAGATATAAATTCTGAGTTTTCCTCAACGGATGTTGTAATAGTTCTTGGAGCAAATGATGTTGTAAATCCATTGGCTAGAACTGATGAAGACTCTCCAATTTATGGAATGCCAATACTTGATGTAGACCTAGCAAAACAAGTCATCGTGATAAAAAGATCTATGTCGCCTGGTTATGCAGGTATTGCAAATCCACTATTTATAAATGACAATGCAAAAATGCTTTTTGCAGATGCAAAAGAGGGTTTAGAAAATATTATTAAATCCTTCGAATTAGTTTAAATAGACTAAAGTTCCCGTATGGAGTTCTATGACATAGGCCTAATAATTGCTGCATTTGCAACGATAATCAATATTAAAAATGTAGATTGGAAAAGTCCTAAAACATACAAAGTTGCTGTGCTTACTCTTTTAGCTATAGGTCTTGGCGTAGGAGTACTCTATTTACTAGATATATGAGGATATTTGGTAGTCCTCGAATGAGTTGATAGCAACCTTCAACCAAAAGTTGTAATTTCTAAATATTCTTCTAAGTTATTCTCAATCCATTCAAGAGTTTCAGTTCGATTTCCTTCCCATTTCGATTGCCTCAAAATTAGCACTATCCCATGAACAGATGCCCAAACATTGTATGCTTTTATCATGATATCGTTATCTGACTCATCAGGCATAAAAGCTTTCAGTCCTTCAACTATCCCGCTAAAGGATCCATTGGACAGAACTTCTAAATCAGGATAAAGAGACATATCTAAATCCGTATTCCCAAACATCAAATCGTAAATATGCGGGTAGTCCAATCCAAATCTTATGTAATGAGCTCCGTAACTTGAGAAATTATTAGTTACATCCCTCATGCCTTCATTAAGAGTTTCGAAACCCCTCCGCATCAATTCTGCTTTAAGATCATTTTTGTCTTTAAAATGTCTATAAAAGGCATTATTTGAAACCCCAGCTTTCTGAGCAACCCTTCGTATATTAACTTTCTGCCAAGACTCTGTTTTGCAGATGTTCCATGCAATTTGAGCAAATTGCTCTTTCAGATTTTCTTTGTGATAGCTCATATAAGATTAATGTTGACTAAGTATACATTATAACAGGATTTGAAGTATAATGATGAAATATTTTGAAGCTTTAAGAAAGGAACTAATGTCATGACATTAATCGATGGTGTTTACACAGATTTAGAAAAACCACTATTATATATTCATATTTTGGCTGGGTTTGTGTCTTTGGGAACAGCTTATTTACTATTATTTCTAAAAAAAGGCGACAAGCGTCATAAAAAGTATGGAATGTACTACGTCTATGGTATGTCAACTATTTTTGTAACCGCTATACCACTCAGCATGATGGGTGTTGTGCAACCATTTTTGTTTGCTATAGCAATTTTCTCATTTTATTTTGCTTTTGCTGGATATAGACAAGCAAAAGTCCGAACTGGCGCTAGGGAGAATGTGGATAAAGCTCTCACATTGCTAATGTTTATTGCCGGAGTATTGTTGTTTCTGAACGCAGCAGGACTAATTAATTATGGTTTTTATGGTCAGTTTGAAGGAATGAATACTATATCAATAATTTTTGGAATTGGGGCTATGTATATCACAGCATATGATCTCAACAGATATAGAAAAACAGATAAACCGAATTTTTACGACAGAACCAGCACTCATTTAAGTCTTATGCTTGCTGGAACAATTGCTGCTACTACTGCATTTATCAGTACTATTGAATTGTTTCCACAAGAATGGATGAACTGGGCAATGCCTAACGTATTTCTAGTTCCAGTTATTATTTATTTCTCTAGAAGAGAGTTAGCTAAAAAGACTACTTAATTGCTTTTGCTAAGTTAAGTACATCTCGCATTGTTTTTACAATCTCATCAGCTTTGTAATATTTTCTAAATAAGACTTTTCTCGAATTTACAAATGCATCCTCTACTCTTAGTCTTCTTAGGTTCTTCTTTGATGCCTCTATAAGTTCTTCATTTCGTTTTATAAATAGGTCTGTCAGATACTCATCATCTCCATCAAACTCACCTCGCCAATTAATCTTCAATCCCATATCAAAGCTCTCTGGAAAATAAGCAAAGAAAGAGACATATGTTGTTGAGGACTTACCGTGAGTTCTTGTGTAGACTTCCACTTCACAGTTGTATCCATCTAATTCACCAAATATTCTTTTCTTTCTGAATATGTTTTTAGAGGGTATATAAGTAAAACCTAAAGTTTTTGAAGCAGTTGAAAGGGCATTATTTATCCTTTTATTTGATGCAATAATTAGCCATATAATTCCAACTATAAATAGGCCTGGTATTGCAATTGCAATAACTTTTTCCATGATTGAATTCTAGAGTTACATATTTCGATATGTTTATGTTAAAAAAGTTTACGGATAATCAGGATCAAATGGATTAATCCAGTCTTCTTTTTTGAGACTTCCACCCTGACCTTCTGTTAAATTAGTAACCTCTGTCACCGTTATATTTGCAGCTGCAGCAGCAGCTTTGAAGGCATTATATTCTGTTTGAACCTTAGCAGTAGTTAAACTTCCTGAATTATCAACCCAGAGAATTACCTCTGCACCGCTTGGAAGACTGCTACCACCGATTTTACTCCACCAATTTGTACCGCCAGTATTTCTCGTACTTTGGATGTAAACTGCATTCACCCCAGCTTGAGCCTCTGTTACGAATGCTGTAGGCATTTTTATTCTAGAAGAAGTTCCTATTGATTGATCTAGCCCAGTTAAACTTTGTTGGCCGGTACTACCCCAAGGTTCTATTAAGAAAAACTTTCTATTTGGCCATAGTGTTCTAAACTCACCCCATGCACCATCTACATCGCAGTAACCATTGTGCTGTGGTCCAGGATAACTATTAGATACACCACCTGCACAATTATATGCTCCACCAGTTTCATCAATAACAGCAATTACCCATCTGTTTGCGCTCGTAGTGGAAGCAGATACAGTGCTATATGTCCAGTTGAACTGTGTAGCAGCTGTATTGTTCGTGTTAAATGCGTTAGTAAATGAATTTGCAGCTACATCAATTGTTGTAGCACCTTCAGCACTAGGTGTAAAGGTTGCTGTATAGGTTGTACCAGATCCTGAAAAATTACTGAGTGTTCCACCACCGACAACAACATCTCCAATTGCAAAGTTTGTTGTACTCTGGCTTGCAGTAAAGGTGAGAGATAAAGAACTGTCATTTGATGTATCTCCATCATTTACTTCAGCAGCAGTAATAGTCATAGTAGGTGCAGGGCTATACGTCCAGTTGAACTGTGCAGCAGCTACATTGCTTATACCTGTAGCAGTATTAGTAAATGTATTTGCAGCAACATCAATAGTTGTTGCACCGACACCAGTAGGCGTAAATGTTGCATTATATTCTGTTTGAAATCCTATAAAATTAGTGAGTGTTCCACCACTGACGGTAACATCTCCAGCTGCAAAGTTAGTTGTGCTTGCACTTGTAGTAAAAGTGAGAGTAATTGAGCTATCAGCAGAGGTATCCCCATCGCTTACTTGAGAAGCCGTAATAGTGACTGTTGGTGTACCAGGCAAAGTAGTTGTAGTTGTAGTTACAACTACTGAACATGCAGATCTTTCAAATGTTATTGGGGTACTCTGAGAGGATTGACCAGCAGTATCATATGCTATTACATACACAATTTGCTTCCCGCAAGTTGTGTCGAATGCAGGTAGGACTGAAAAATAGGAATCAGAAATTTTTGTATAAGATGCAAGTACGCCATTTACATACACTTCGTAAGACACTACTCCTATATCATCAATCGCTGAGTTAGTAGGTATAGATAAATCAAATCTCTCACCTAGGTTATCTACAACAGGTGGATTAGAATCGTCCCAAATTGGTGGCTTATCAACAAGTATCTGTGCTGTTGTTGGGTTGTTTTTTGAACAGTTTCCAGAACTGTCACAAGCTACAACTTCAAATATGTATGAAGTATCTACTAATAAATTTGTAACTTTAAACCTTGTCTCACTTGTAGTACTACTACAGCTTGATATACAACCATTACCATCAACTGAGGAATGTAATTCTCCATCAATATACAGGTGGAGCTTATCAATACCATTATTGTCAGTTACATGACCCCAAAGGATATCAAGGAATGTTCCGTTTACTCTTGTAAGCTGTAGGGAATCATTGCCCCATTTTGGAGGTTCAGTATCTTGAGAGGATGTATTTGAAGTTTTAACTCCTGCGGTTCCATATGGACTTGTGCACTCTAGATAAGCTTTATAAGCTCCTCCGTAACAACTAATTAGATCTACTTTTGATGCCTTAGAACAGGAGTCATAATTTTGCATCATTTTGTGAG
>CACJIM010000004.1 GCA_902593475.1 uncultured Candidatus Actinomarina sp. | reverse complement strand
AAACAACGGCACAA
Organism: uncultured Candidatus Actinomarina sp.; assembly: GCA_902593475.1. Lineage (GTDB taxonomy): Bacteria > Actinomycetota > Acidimicrobiia > Actinomarinales > Actinomarinaceae > Actinomarina. Next base: position 64,657 of record CACJIM010000004.1, on the reverse strand, counting down.
TTGCAGTTGAAGATGAAATTTCAAAATCATTCTTAGATTATGCGATGTCTGTTATTGTTTCAAGAGCTTTACCGGATGTAAAGGATGGCTTAAAACCCGTTCAAAGAAGAATTCTATATTCAATGTATGAAACAGGAATTAGACCCACAGGTCCTTTTAGAAAATGTTCAAAGGTTGTTGGTGATGTAATGGGTAACTATCACCCCCACGGCAACGAAGCAATTTATGGAACCTTAGTTAGACTCGGTCAACATTTCAGTACAAGGTATCCGTTAATCGAGCCTCAAGGAAATTTTGGTACCCCAGACGATCCTCCAGCAGCGATGAGGTACACAGAGTCTCGAATGTCTTCACTCTCATCCCAACTTCTAGATGGCATTGATGAAGATACTGTAAATTTTGAACCAAACTATTCGGGAGAAACTTCAGAACCAAAAGTTCTTCCAGCAAGGTTTCCAAACCTCTTAGTTAATGGAGCAGAAGGCATCGCAGTTGCAATGGCTACTAACATGCCACCATATAATTTACGTGAAGTTACAGAGGCTGTTAAGTTTGCAATCGCAAATAAGGACGCAAAGCCAAGAGACTTTTTGAAAATAATTACAGGACCGGACTTCCCTACAGGAGGTTTGGTCGTCGACACTCCAACTATCAAAGATGCAATTTTGAAAGGAAGAGGCTCTATAAAAATTAGAGCAGTTGCAGACGTGGAAGAACTCGGAAGAGGTCGGTCTGCGATTGTCGTAAAAGAACTTCCTTACCAAGCTTCTACAGATCGTATTATGGAGAAAATTGCCACACTTGTGCAAGATAAAAAACTACAGGGAATATCTGATCTGAGAAATGAAAGCAGCGATAGAAATGGTACAAGGTTGGTTGTTGAGCTTAAGAGAGATGCGGTTCCACAGGTTGTTCTAAATCAACTTTTCAAACAAACACAACTACAAGACACCTTCTCTGTTAACTCAGTTGCTCTTGTGGACGGTGTTCCTAAGGTTCTCTCTGTTCCTGAGTTGATAAACTACTACATCGATCATCAAATTGATGTAATACAAAGAAGAACAAAATACAGACTAGACAAAGCTGAAAATAGACTCCATATTGTCGAAGGTCTTCTTTTAGCACTAAACAAAATCGATCAAATTATTAAAGTCATTAAAGCATCTAAAGATGTCGATACAGCGAGAAAATCTTTGATGACAAAATTTAAATTATCAGAAGTTCAGGCTTCACACATTTTGGATATGCCCCTCAGAAGACTTACAGCACTGGAAATGGAAAAACTCGAAGAGGAAAAGAAAGAGTTAAAGGAAACAATTAAAGAATTAGCAGCGATTTTGAAAAGCAGAGCCAAGCAAAACACAATATTAATCGAAGAATTAGAAGCTATTACTGACAAATTCGGCGATGAGAGAAGATCAAGAATTGTTCCAGATGTAGGAGAGGTTTCTATAGAAGACCTTATAGAAGACGAAGAAATTATCGTATCTGTTTCATCAAATGGATATGTTAAATCTGTACCTTCCACCTCTTACAAGAAACAAGGCAGGGGCGGAAAAGGAGTGAAAGCTGCTTCATCAGACGAAGACGTGATAGAACACCTTCTTTCTACTTCAGTACACTCTTACCTACTCTTTTTTACTGATCAAGGAAAAGTCTATAGGGCTAAAGCTCACGAGATTCCAAAAACCAACAGAACCGCAAGAGGTTCTCTAATTCAAAACGTATTGTCAATGAGTCAAGATGAAAAAGTACAGGCAATCATAGACACCAGAGATTACGAGACAGAAAAATTCTTATTAATCATGACAGAAAAGGGCACTGTCAAAAAATCTAAGTTTAAAGATTTCGACTCTAACTACAAATCTCTACAAGCTATAAAGCTTAAGGATGATGACAAGGTTGTCTCCGTTAAAACAACTTCAGGTAAAGAAGATGTGATACTTGTTTCGCAAAAGGGCCAGGCCATAAGGTTTGACGAAACAAATCTTAAAGCTCAAGGTAGATCAGCAATGGGAGTTAGAGGAATCAAACTTCGAGAAGGAGACAAAGTAGTTGGTGCCGCAACCTCAAGAGATGAAACGCTTTTATTTATTACTGCAAAAGGATACGGAAAACGTACTAAGTTAGATGAATTTAGAAGAGCCGGAAGAGGAGGCATGGGAGTAAAAGCTCTAAAAGTTACAGAAACTAAAGGAAATTTAGTAGGTGCAAGGTCTGTAGATGAAGATACAGAGGTTATGCTTATGAGTACAGGTGGAACTGCAATAAGATGTGCAGTGAAACAAATTAAACAAATGAGTAGAGCAGCACAAGGAGTTAGGATCATGAAGCTTTCTTCCGAAGAAGAAATATCAGCTTTCATACCAATAAAAAGTTAATTATGGTTCGTGTAAATAGAGTTAGAAGAATAATTCGAAAAATTGACCCGTGGACAGTTTTAAAAGTCACTCTTGTGCTTAACTTTGTCGTCGGATTAACTGTTGTTCTTGGTTTCTCAATTATGTGGGTGTTATTAGTAAACGCCGGGGTTCCACAAGGACTAGAGGATATTGCAAGACGACTTGCACTATTAGATCAAAACGCTTCTCTTGTTGGAAACATAGAGCCACTATTTACTGGTTTAGTTTCCCTTGCAGTTGTATACATGTTGACCCAGACCGCGATCGCCACGGTAGGTGCGTTCTTTTACAATTTAGTTTCAGATTTAGTCGGAGGTATTGAGGTTGTTGTCTTGGAAGAATCACATTTGGACACTCCAGAAAAACCACAAAAAATTAAGAATGCTCCAAACAATGAGTCTAAAGAAACTGTCATGATGTCATTTGTTAACTCTATAAAAAAAGCAAGGGCAGATAGAACAGCAGAACAAACACCATCGACATCAGACCTTCCAAGACCAGATGTACCAAGGGATATCGAAGAGCCTACACTGATGGATGTTTTAAAAAATGAAGAAAACGAAGAAGACGATTCACTTTAACCTGCTAACATCTTAAAAGAATACTGAAGCGAAGTTAGTGAGAGTCTAACGCTGTCCCGCAACTGTGATTCGAAAGATAAGTCAGGTCGCCTTCAATATTTATAAGACAACAATCCTCGAGAGAAGGAATGAAGTTTCTAAAATTTCTTACATTTTCTCAAGGTAAGAAAGGAAAATATGAAATATAAACTAATTTTTCTTGCCTTGTTATTTTCGATGTGCACGAATGTAACACAAGAAAGCAATGAAGAGATTAGGGTGATCTCATTATCAACAACCCACACCGAAGTTATTAAAGCATTAGGTGGACAAGACACTTTAGTAGCTATAGACGCATTCTCTGAAGTTGATTTTCCAGTTGAAAGAATTGACGCATATACTGTCACAGCTGAAGAATTGGCTCCACTAATGCCAGATGTAGTAATCGTAGCTTTTGATTTTAATGGAATAGTTGAAGGCCTAGAAAGTCAAGAACTTAACTATGTTCTTTTACCACCTGCTAAAACACTTGAAGACGTTTATTCACAAATAGAAACAGTTGGTGACATTATAAATAAACGCAGTGAAGCAAGCGCAAAGGTCAGAGACATGAAGCTTGAGATTAATCGAATACTTGATAATTCAAACTTTGGAAACGTTTCTGTTTATCATGAAATCGGTTACACATATGGTATCTACAGCGTAAACAATGACTCACTGATTGGAGAGATTTATAACTTAATAGGAGTTGAAAACATTGCTGGTCAAGAAGAAGACCCATTTGGTAGTGGTTATCCTGCGCTTAGCGAAGAAGCTGTAATTGAATCTAACCCCGATTTTATAGTTGTCGGACATTCTGACTACTTGAATAAAGACTTGTCTATAAGAGATGGTTGGGGTAATTTAACTGCAGTTCAAAATTCTAATGTTTATTTTCTTGATGACACATTAGCTAGCAACTGGGGTACCACCACTGTTGAGTTAGTCAGTTCGCTTACTGATGTCTTCGAAGAAAGTGCTCAAACCAACGTTTATTCAGATTATTTACTATTACTATCATTATTGGTTTTAGTAATAATGTTGTTCGTGTTTACTAGAAGAACAACAAAAGAAAAAATTTAAAGGAGATTTATGAAAGGATACTCAAGCGATTTATACATTCTTGCATTTGACCACAGAGGTACCTTAACCAAAGGGCTTTTGGGTGTTGAGGGAAGACCACCTAATAGTGACGAGATTGCAAGAGTATCCTCCATGAAAGATATTATTTTTGATGGCTTTCTTGAGGCAAAAAATCAAGGCATCGAGGGTGGAGATCCGGCAATATTAGTTGATGAAGCTTTTGGATTACAAGTACAAGAAAAAGCAAAAGAAATGGGAATTAAATTTGCTGCTCCTGTAGAAAAGTCTGGACAAAAAGTATTCGACTTCGAATACGGTGATAACTTTGGTGAGAAAATAAAAGAGGTCAATGCAGACTTTGTAAAAATTTTAGTTCGTTGGAACCCTGAAGATGATGCAGACACAAGACAAATTCAGGGTGAAAGAATTAAAACACTGTCTGATTGGCTTAATGAAAACGAAAGAAAATTTCTTTTAGAATTTTTAGTTCCTGCATCAGAACAACAGTTAGAAAGTGTTGGCGGTGATCAAGCTCGATATGATTCAGAAATTAGACCAAAACTTGCTGTTCAGGTAGTTGAAGAAATGAGAGAGCGAGGAGCTGATCCAGATATTTGGAAGATTGAAGGACTAGACACCACTGATGACTGTGAAAATGTTTCCAAGGTAATCAAAGATGGAGGCAGAGAAGATGTAATAGCAGTCGTTCTTGGTAGAGGAGCCAATGATGAAAAAGTGAATGAATGGTTAAGAGCGGGATCATCAGTTGACGGCTACAAAGGTTTTGCTATTGGAAGATCTATCTTTTGGGATTCTCTTAAAGGATGGCATGCTGGTGAGAAATCACGAGAAGAGGCTGTTTCAGAAATAGCAAACTCTTATCTAAGTTTTATATCTGTATATCAAAACGGGAGTTAAAAAATGCCACAAGGCAAAGCAGTAATTGGACAGTCGGGAGGTCCGACAGCTGTTATAAATAAATCACTAGTTGGGTTTATTAAGGAGGCTACTAAATCAGATTTCGATGAGATTCTTGGTGCAAGACATGGGTTAGCGGGCATGCTCAATGAAGATTTTGTTGATTTATCAAACTTATCGGAAGCCCAGCTTTATGGAATTGGTAAAACGCCTGCTGCAGCGCTTGGTTCAGTAAGAAAAAAACCAACAGACTCTGACATAGAACAGCTTGTATCAATATTTGAAAAACAAAATATTAGAAACTTCTTTTATATAGGAGGTAACGATTCTGCTGAAACAGCAAACTTAGTTTCTGAAGGAGCAAAATCTATCGGATATGACATGAAAGCATTTCATATACCAAAAACTATTGATAACGATCTACTTGAAACAGACCACTGTCCAGGTTATGGTTCAGCTGCTCGTTTTGTGGCTCACGCCTTTCAAGGAGATGATGCGGATAATAGAAGTCTAAAAGGAATCAAGATAAATGTTTTAATGGGAAGACATGCTGGGTGGCTTACCGCTGCGAGCACCTTAGGAAAATCTACTGAAGAAGATGGACCGCATTTAGTATATGTTCCTGAAAAAGTATTCAAAATTGATGAATTTTTAAAGGAAGTCAAAGAGGTTTATGATTCACTTGGAAGATGTGTAGTTGCTGTCTCGGAAGGTATTCATAACGAAGAAGGAGAATACTTTTTACAAACATATGCAAGCGAAACAGGATCTGGCCTAGCTGGAAAAAAAGATAGTCATGGAAACATTCAACTATCAGGCTCAGGGGCATTGGGTGATACGCTAACAAATATTGTTTCAGAACACATTGACGGAGCAAGAGTTAGAGCTGATACATTTGGATACTTGCAAAGGTCTTTCCTAGCCGACGTCTCCGAGGTAGACGCAGAAGAAGCAGAGAGAGTTGGTCAACATGCTGTTGTTGCGTCAAAAGAAATTCAAAGCGGTTCCGTAATTCTTAAAAGACAATTGTCAGAAACATATAGTTGCGATGTTGATGTTGTAGAGCTTAAGAAAGTTGCTAAGCACACAAAAGACATGCCACAAGAATTTTTAAATGAAAGTAAACCATATGTTACCAATGAATTCTTTGAATACGCTATGCCACTAACTGGTGGAATAGAACCTAAAACACAAATATTTGTCTAGATGTCAAAAATCACTTTATCAAGGAATGATTTTCAGGCTTTTTGGTCTGTGAGCATAAGATACTATGAGCTTGACCCACAAGGTGTGGTGCACAATGCTAATTACGTATCGTTTTTTGACGAGGCAATTACTGGTTATTTTAAATATGTAAATTATGACTACTGGACAGATATTGAAGAGACAAGAAAAGATTTTCATACAGTTCAAGTAAAAGTTCAATACAACAAACCTCTCCAGTACGGTAACGAAATAGAAATAGGAACAAAAATTAAAGAAATAGGAAACTCTAGCATCACATGGGTAATGGGTATGTTCTTAAAAGATTCTGATGAATTAGTGAGTTCTTGTGAGGCTGTTCACGTATATACAGACCAAACGACAATGAAGCCCACACCAATCACAGAAGATCTTAAAGAAAAGCTACAGTTTAATTAATCAAAACGTACGCACTAACATTATTCATATGAATCAAAGAAGATATGATATTGACGCGTTGCGATCTATAGCAATGTTTCTTCTTATTTTTTATCATCTTGGTGTCTCATTCACGTCTCTTGCTAGACAAACCCTTTTCATTCAGAACAAAAGAGTAGTAGAGGGTATATGGCCACTACTAAACCTTATGAATAGCTGGAGAATCCCGCTTGTTTTCTTGATTGCGGGGGTTGCTTTAAGACTTTCATTTAGAAAAAGAACTAAGATGCAAATATTTAAAGAGAGAGCAAAAGTTCTTGGCCTTCCGTGGTTGTTTGGAACTCTTGTATTTTCAACTTCCTCGGTTTTTATTGTGGGCAAATATTATGATTACTGGTTCTTAGATGAGATAAATGAAGCAGCCTTATTTTCCTTCCAATATCAGGGATTACACTTGTGGTTTTTAATAAATATTTTTATCTACTGTTGGCTTTTTGTTCCGATTTTGAATTTTATATCAAAAGAAAATTTTATTTCTTTATTGCTCAAAAGACCGGGAGGAATATTTATATTTGCAATACCCATAATAGCTGAGGGACATCTGCTTAATTCAATTAGGTTTAAAACAGAAACATACGGAGATTATTACACTACTTACGCTCTTACGGAGCATGGTTTTATTCTTGGCCTCATATGGTTTGCTATAGGTATAATTCTTACTTCTCAAGGTGATGCCTTTTGGGAATCAAATAAAAAGAACTGGCGATTACACCTAGCTTTAGGTATGACATCATATTTTTATAGACTTTTTAACAATTTTATAGAAGACTATGCCTTGGACAATAGGCTCATAGCTTTTGAATCCTTTAATTTTATTTTTGCGCTGTTAGGCCTTGCTGCAGTGTATTTAAACAAAGACTCACCACAGCTTACCTATTACAAAACAGCTGTATATCCTGTTTACATCGTTCACTTACCAGTACAAATGGCAGTAATGTATTTTTTTGCTGGTATAAATATCCATCCAATCATTAAATTCCCAATTGCTCTGTTCTTGATTTGCTTTTTTTCTTTAACGATTTATCACGCCATAAAAAACATCAAGTCATTAAGGCCTTTGTTTGGTTTGAGGAACAAATAAAATTGAAAAAAATATATTTAATAATTTTTACTCTTCTCTTTAATTTATGTTCAACTTCTAACGATGACGGAGTAGCCTCTTTATCAAATGACACAACCACCACTTCGGTTATAGCGGAAGAGGACTATCCAATTGTTTTAACACAATGCTTAAACGAAGAAATGGGATATAACATAGCAACACCGTTTGATATTGAAGATTTAAAAACAACAATTAGTCAGTTAAGCAATAGCAAAGATGAACAGCTGCAACTAAGAGAAGATGTCGATTACTGCATAAGTAAATATAATCTCTGGTCAGAAACATCTTCATTGAATCCTGAAGAGCTTGCCAAAATTTATGATGAAAATCTTGAATTAGCTAAATGCCTAAGAGAAAAAGGGTTAAATGTTCCTGATCCAAACCAACAAGAACCTAAGGTTGATTTAAGTGGGCTCAAGGAATCCAAAGATGACGTTATGCCGTTATTACAAGAATGTGGTTGGCAAAAATAAGTATTAGATTTGTATAATAAAAAAATAAAGAAATTAAAAACATAGAAACATCTTATGAAAAAATTAATACCCCAAACAATTGAAAACAAAATACCAAGCAACAAAATTGTCTATTACTATTGTTGGTTACTAATTGGGTTCAATTTATTTAGAAGCCTTGAACACATATTTGCTGAAGATGGTGGAGCCGAAACTATTGCAGGCATTCCACTAAGCAGCTATTCACCGGAAGCTGCAAACAACATTGTTTCAATATTTGCTCAGTGGGGTTTTTCACAGCTAGTTTTGGCTTGCATTTTGCTTCTTATTGTTTTAAAAATTAGAGAACTTATTCCGCTTATGTTGCTAATTATTGCTTTAGAAAACATACTCAGAGCAGGAATCGGTCAATACAAGTCTTTAATCATTGACTCAGCTCCTCCAGGAGCACTTACCCCTTTAATAGGTTTAGTGACTTTAATTTTCTTTTTTATTTCAATAAGGGTAAACAATTAAAATTATGAAAAAATATTTAAATATCTTCTTATTACTTCTATTTGTTCTTTTCTCGGCTTGTTCATCATCAGATGAATCACAAGGAGTTGTTTCTACAAAAGATTTATCAAGTGATACAACAGTTACAACAATTGCAGAGGAAGTTGCTGAAGAAGTAGTTTCAATAGAAGATGCACAACTTTTACTAGCTAAGTGCTTAAGAGAGAATGGATATGATGTTTCAGATCCTAAAAACGATGAGAGTTTACAGAGTGTTTTACGTCCAGTATTTTTAGCTTCTGATCAAAAAGGTAGAGAAGAACTTTTTGAGACAATTCAAACATGTGCTGACGAAAACGATATTCCACTTGGTGGCACAGCAGACTTTGAGAATCCTGAAGAAGTTGCTGATACATTGGACACTGAGTTGGAATTTGCACAATGCTTACGGGAAAAAGGGATAGAAGTGGAAGATCCGAATGCTGAAAGACCTCTTAGATCTATTCTTATTAGCCTTGTGCAGTCTGGACAGTATCTTGAAGATCAAGTTAGGGAAGCAGCTGGGGAGTGTTTTGACGACCTTGGACTTGAACCACCACAACAAGGTGGAGGATAAGACTAGGTTACTTTATAATTTTTCTATGTATAAAAAAGCTTCAGTAATACTCATTTTTTTAACAGCATGCTCTTTTTTTCAACAAGATGAGCAAGCTGTTGTCTCTGTTGCGGATACTGACAAAGGTAAAGAGGCAATTGCTTCTGGTGTACAGCTTACAGATGAACGAGAAGAAATCTCAGATGAGGACGCACCTTTAGTACTTGTTCAGTGTGTTAATGAATCTGGTTATAAATTTAAAGAACCAAAAAACTTTTTAGATCTCTACACCACAATTGCTTCATATTTTGAAACAATAACTGAACAAGAGGCCGAGGAACTATGGGATATAATCGAAGAATGCGCTTTGAAATATAATTTATGGGGTGTAGCAGACGAAAATCAATTTGAAGATCCAGCACAAGTATCGAAAGAAATTGATAGATCACTGTTTATGGCGAAGTGTTTTAGAGAAAGTGGATATCCAAAAGTACCAGATCCAGATTATTTCAATAGAGAAGTTAGATTAGACGCTTATATTGATGAAGACTGGGAGCTTAGAGAAGACGATCCTTTAGTTAAGACATGGCAGGCATGTGAAGATAAGTTACCAGAAGAGCTAAAAGATGAGGAGTGGGATGCATAAAAAACTAAGTAAAAAAATTTCTCAGAATACACACAGGTTTAATAAAATACTTTAATTGGAACAATGATGAAAAATATATTTAAATTAAAAAATCTGTACATTTTAATTGCAGTCATTGCACTAGGTTATGGTGGTTATTATTTTGGTACTCAGAACACAGAATCATCTACAAACAACAAAACCCTAGAACTTACCACTGTTGCTATACAAAAAGGTGACTTAGCAAAGAAAGAAGAGTATAACGGAACCTTAAGACAGACTGACAGTAAAGTGCTCAACTCACCAATGTCGGGGGTTGTTACCTTTGTTCCTAAAGAGGGAACCATTATTAATTTTGGAGAAGTCTTATTTGCCGTGGACAATAAACCTGTAATTTTAGTTGAAGGAGTGACGCCCTTTTATAGAACTTTAGATTTAAACTCTGATGCTGGTCCTGATGTTTTACAACTTGAAGAAGCTCTTGTGTTCTTGGGTTACGCATCAGAAGACTTTGTACCTGATGAAATCTTTGATGAGACTACTTCTAATATGCTTAATGCACTTTACGTTGATTACAAAATTGATACAAAATCTGAAATTACACCAGCAGAACAGGTTGCTATAAATTTAAAAAAGACCGAAGTCGAAAATATTGAAGAGACAATTTCAGATGGCGGAACCACATTGGCACAGGTAAACGACAAAAAGAAAAAGCTAGATGATGCAAAAGAGGCTGCTAATGAAGAAAGTGCAGCTTGGAAAGCAGCCGACACCGCTATTGAAAATGCTGAACAAAGCATTACCTTACTTCAAGACGATACAATACCTGAAACAAAAGACAAAATTGCAAATGGCACCAGAGACTCTGAAATTGAAGACCTAGAGCAAGAAATTGAAAAACAAAAAAGAATTAAAGATTTAGAAAAAGGCAAAGAGTCAGGAATTGATGCAACAGAAGCTTTGGCTATTGAAACAGCTCAAAAAGCATATGACGATACCCTAGAAAGCTATAACGAAGGTGTTGATCAAGTAGCTGAGTTAGCAAAAGCCAAAGAAGAGCTTGAAGAGCTAGAGCTTGCCTCAAAGTCAGAAACTTTTAGTCCAACAAATGCGTATGCATCTAAAACACCAATAATTGTTGGCTCTTATGTTAATGACGTTGGTTCTGCTGTTGTACTAAATTCACCACTGTACAACATTTCTTCTATTGGAATTGAAGTTGTCTTTCAAGTTGATGCTACCGACCAGGAAACAGTTTCACTTGGTGATAGTGTTGAAATAGAACTTCCTACAGATGAAAGAGTCCCAACAGTCATTACCTTTATTGACCAGGTTGTAACACAAACTCAAGCTGGAGAATTTATAGAAGTTACTTTAGAAGTTCTTAACCCAGAAGAGATTGAAGCATACGACCAAGCTCCTGTAAAAGTATTTGTTACAACAGAGATTTCTGAAAATGTTCTTTATGTTCCAGTCAACGCCCTCCTTGCTTTAGCAGAAGGAGGATATGCTTTAGAAGTTTATGACGGAGCGCTTGATACTGGAACATTTGAAGGAGAGTCTGGCATTGACACAAGTTACGTTGCTGTTGAAATAGGAGTATTTACTGACGGTTTTGTGGAAGTAAAAGGAAATATCTCAGAGGGTCAAATAGTAGTTGTACCAAGATGAAAACCAGTACAAAAACTGTCATCTCTATAAATAACATCTCCAAAGTATACGAAGGCCCTCCGCCAGTAAGAGCTTTAGATGGTGTCTCACTTGAAATTAAAGAAGGAGATTTTGTCTCAATAGTCGGTCAATCAGGAAGTGGTAAATCCACTTTCTTAAATATGATTGGATTATTAGACAGCATAACCGATGGCTCTATAGAAATTGAGGGCAAAGACGTATCAGAACTTTCAGACAATGAGCTATCAAAGTTTAGAGGTGAAAAGATTGGATTCATATTTCAAAGCTTCTTCCTTCTTCCAGGATTAACTGCTCAAGAAAATGTTGCAGAAGGTCTTTTATACCAAGGTATTTCAAGATCAGAGAGATTAGAAAAAGCGAAAGAAGTTTTAGAACAAGTTGGCCTTGGTGACAGGTTGACCCATTTACCCAAAGAATTGTCCGGCGGTCAACAACAGAGAGTCGCAATTGCTCGTGCTCTAGTGCAAGATCCGGCATTCGTACTAGCAGATGAACCAACAGGAAATTTAGATAAAGAATCCGGCATCAACATACTCAATATTCTGAAAGACTTAAACAATCAGGGTAAAACAGTGATAATGATTACCCACAACCAGGAACATGCAAGTATGTTCAAAAAAGTTATAGAACTAGTTGATGGAAAAATAGTGAATTGATGAAAAGAAATAGACTTAAAATCAAAGACTTGTTTTTTGTAGCTTTATACGGTGTTAGAGCAAGAAAAGGTAGAGCAACACTTACTTCAATTGGTATTGGTATTGGAATCGCTGCAATTGTTGCAGTATCTGGAATTTCAGCTTCAGGAAGGGCAGACCTTCTCTCAACACTAGAATCTTTAGGTACAAACTTAGTTAAAGCATCACCCCAGGCTGGTTTTTTTGGAACCCAGGAAGAACTCCCAAAAGGAGTTTTAGGCATGGTTGAAAGGATAGGTCCAGTTCAAGAAGTTACTTCTACAACCCAAACAGACCTTCTGGTAAGGAGAAGTAATTTTATTTCAGAATTTGAAGGCGGTGGTATTTCAACAATTGTTACTAGTGCTGAACTGCTAGATGTTATAGGAGGCAATTTAATTGATGGTAGGTTTATTGAGGACGGGCTCTCTGATATTCCAGTAACAGTCTTAGGTAACGTAACTGCACAGCGATTAGGAATTAACAACTTATCAACACCCACAAAGATACTTATTGAAAAAGAATGGTTTGGTGTAGTTGGAATACTAGAAGAGCTCAAAATTCATCCAGACTTAGACAGATCTGTGTTCATTGGATATGGTGTAGCAAAAACATTATTTGATATTGATGAAGAGCCAACAACAATTTATTTACGAGCTAACCCGACATTTATCGAGGACGTTGTCGAAGTACTGGCGCCCTCAATGAATCCTGAAAACCCAGATCAAGTTGAGGTTACCCGTCCATCAGATGCACTCGAAGCCCAACAGGCAGCTGAAGAAGCATTTACTAATCTACTTTTAGGGCTTGGTTCAGTTGCACTTCTTGTTGGTGGTGTCGCTATTGCAAATGTCATGGTGATGTCTGTGCTAGAGAGAAGAATGGAAATTGGAGTTAGAAGATCTATTGGTGCTACTAGAAGAGAAATTAGGTACCAATTTTTATTAGAAAGTATTGTTTTGTCAGGAATAGGGGGTTTAGTTGGAGTGCTTCTCGGAACAGCTATTACCCTGGGTTATACTAATTACACAAATATTGTATTCTCAATACCTGTATGGCAAATATTTGGAGCAGTACTTTTAGCATTATTAATCGGAGCTATTTCTGGTGTATATCCAGCTATAAAAGCTTCAAAAATTCAACCAGCAGAGGCAGTTCGAAAATAAAAATCCTAGTCTTTGTAGCTATATTTACTGCATGCACTATCGGCGGAGAAGAATCCCAAGGAGTTGTAACTATTGAATCTACCACCGCTACAACAGTTGTTGATGAGGAGACAACTTTTGAAGAGGGTGTCCTCGAGTTTGCTCAATGCATGCGAGAAGAAGGTATTAATTTTCCTGACCCAAAATTTGATATAGATGGAAATCCACAGTTCGATAATTTAGAAATTGAAAATGAAGAAGAGTTTGAGAGTGCTTTTGAAAATTGTGAAGATATTTTGAGAAATGCTCTCCCAGAGCAATTTGATTTAGATCCAGAAGTTGAAGCGGCTTTAGTTGATGCTTCTTTAGAGTTTTCGCAGTGTATGAGAGACCAAGGAATTGACTTTCCAGATCCAAAACCCGGGGAGTTTGGGTTCTTTGCATTTAGAGATGCAGATATAGATTTTAGCTCGGAGGCAGTACAAGAAGCTTTTGAAATTTGCCAGCCAGAAAATCCTTTAGAAAATTTAGACGATTAAATACCTGATTGAAAATATTCTGGTGCAGTCACAGCAATTGTTAGCCAACACTGCTGTTCTAATTCCGGACAATCCGTTTTCTCAAAAACCCATGTAATTACAAAATAATTATTAGTTTTAGCAAGTACCTTAACTTCATAATGTACATTTGTTTCATTTTCATACGTTACTTCATATGAGTACTCTTTAAGATCAATAATGGAGTCGTATGGTTCGCTAACCAACATTTGACCAAACCTCTCTTTTGGTCCCGTGATTTCCTTATTATCTTCATGTGCGAAGCCCCAAATTAGATCAACAGCTTCTTCTGGGTTGTCTGAAAAGTTTTTATAGCTTTCCAATATTTGATTAAGCACTTCTTCAGAATTTAAAGATTTTGATTCCTCAATTGCAGATTCACTACCTGTACAAGAAATTAAGAATATAAAAAGAAGTAAAGTTTTTTTAACCACCGAGAAGGGAAATGACTAAGTACAAATGTAAGACAAATGCAATAGCAAGGAATCCAAAAAATGATTTCTTTTCAACTTTATTCACAATCAAATACTAGTAAGGTTTAAATTTATACCTAAACCAAGTTACTTATTTGCTTGTTCGTAAGCCTGGCTATAAAGAATTAACGTTGGTGCCCATAGACCTACATAAATCGCAAGTTGAGAATCATCTAAAACAATATAAATAAGCACTGATGCTATTACAGACACCATGCTTGCGTACAAACCAAGTTTTACCATATTTCTCCTCTGTGATTAATTATAGTATATAAATTTGTTAATATAAAAACATGATAGAGACATTAACTTCATCTCCATTATTTTTAATCCTACTTTTTCCGGTGGGAACGTTAACTATCTTTGTAATTGGTCTAATTCGAGTAGACATTCGAGATTTAAGAGGAAAGCAAACAGCTGGTCAAAAGCTCGCTTTAGAAGAAGAGTAGCAATTTGTCTTACTTGACTGTTTATATGTAATTATGGACAGAGAAAATCTTGAAAACCTAGACGAGGAATCACTATTTCAGATTCAAAACACAATTTCTGAAATCATAAAAGAGCGAAATTTTAAAAAAGGTGATATTGAGGCAATTGTTGACGATTCATTTAATATAGCTTTTCCAAAAATCGACGGCCTAGGTTTAAACCCGTGGGTTGAGGGATCAATGCTGGTTTGCCCTGGAGCAAGAATAGACAAATCACAGACAAAACACATATGTAAGTTTGTTGCTGTTGGTGAGGATTGGTCCTGGGAGTCAAGCAATATGATTAGTGATGTAATCCGAAGAGATCAATCCTCAAAAAAATTTAGGCAACATTCAATAACTCTAATCTCACCTTATGAGGGCATGACTGTAGACGTAATTATGCAAAAATCACAAAATGGAAAACATTTAGTAGACAGTGTTGAATCTTATATATTTTCTAATGGCTCTCTAGAAAAGACAATGTCTAACTCGTCTAGATCAAGAGAACATTAATTTAAGAAAACCAACTGTGTCTACCAAATTGATTTTTTGGAACAGGAGTTTTCTCTTTTACATACCATTCAATACCACTGAGCACTGAGAACAGGTAAGACTTCAATTTAATATTTATATATAAAAAATAAGGTAAAAAAGAAAACACCTTTGGCCAAGAACTTAACAAAAATGGATAAACCGTAATTGTAAGCTTTGATCCAGTATCTACCTTTTCTAACTTCCACTCAACAAAAGACTGATTTTTATTATTATCACCAATCCAGAGATCGTACCCCTCTAAATCTCTCCAACTTACAAATCTTCTAATATAAGTTCTCTCATTTAAATAGATTATTTTGTCTTCGTGATGCTCGTTGTTCCATTGGATAATTGAGTTATCTTTACAAAAAGGGTGTACATTGTTTAAGTAATTAGGGGATGAAACAATTTCCCATAAGCTTTCCACAGAGCAATCATAAGTCAAACTATTTGAGGTTTTAAATCTTTGCATAAATTAAGAATAAATATTTTAGGGTATATATAAAATCAGGCATAGGTCAACCACTTATGGAAGTGTGTTTGAGTGATTTTCAACGCATACACGTGATTGACCAATAAAATCATTATAATTCTTATTTCACAACCCTGCAAGATTGTGATATTTATTTCACAAAGCATATTTATTTGTGAAAATAGCACTTCTAAAGATTTCTCACCCTCTTATTTATATAATGAAATAGGGAGAAATAAAACTTCTCATGAACTTCGTGAAACATTTTGGGGGAAATTTTCACAGGTCACTGATAGCAAGCCGGGAGCAATCCCGGTTTGTTTGTTAAAGAACTAATAAAGCAAGTGCAAAAACAAGACAGGCTGAAACTCCATAGAGAGCAATTGCGACAGAATAAAGTCGATCATCTTTTTTCAGCTTGATTACACACAAGTTCGTAATCGTATAATATATCAAAATAAAAAAGGAACTTAGTTTTATAGATCCAACAACATCAAAACTATAAATACCTACTATCACAGAGATGAGTACAAAGCCTTCTGAGAAATAAGCAGAGTTAAATTTTTTATGAATTTTTGAAAAAACTTTTGGAAGCACTCTGTCTCTAGAAAGCGCAACATATATTCTGCTAATCCCAGGCATCAGTGCAAGAAATACAGAAACCATCGCAATAGAAGAAGCAAAAACAATTAAAAACGAAAATTCTGAAAACCTACTTACGTCCATGGCAACAAGAAGAGGTGTATTAGAGTTCATAATTAGTTCGGGACGGATTATTGATAGCGTTAACCAAGTAATTCCAAAATACAATAAGATTGTTACCCCCAGACCAGTAAAAATTGCTGTAGGTATAATTTCTTTCGGGTTTTTTATTTCCTCCCCAAATGTCGCAAGTCTGGAATATCCGGTAAAAGCAAAAAACCATATACTTGCAGATAACAATATACTATCAATTGAAACCCCCTCAAAGACTGGAATACGTAAATCAACATTTGGTGTTGAGAGGACAGAGACAGCATAAAATAAAAGTAGTCCAAAAATTATCCAAACAAACCATTTAGCAATTTCTGCGGTTTTGTGAATTCCAGTAAAACTTAACAAAAATACTAAAAGACATAAAACAACACCAATCTCTTTTCCATACACAGGAGAGAGATAGTTTCCTACGGTTAACGCTATTGCAACACAGCTAATTGTTTTACCAATAATGAACACTGAGCCAGCGATAATTGCATAAGGTTTTCCTAGTACTTCATTTGCATACAGATATGTACCACCAGTCTTAGGAAACAGTGATGAGAGTTGAGCAGAGGAAGAAGCGTTTGCTATTGCTAATGTTGAAGCTAAAAGTAATCCAAGGACTGTACTGTAAGAACTTATTTTTGCTGTAGGGGCAATATTATTAAAAAGTCCAGCTCCGATCATTGAGCTTAAGCCCAAATAAATAGAACTTTTTAAAGTAAGTGTACGGTTGAACTCTTTGTTTTCCACAGAATTATTTTATCTTGTGTGACTTCATTTTGTAAATACCAAGAAACCTTTGGGTTTATACTATTTATATGTTCAATAAATTATCGCCCGTTGTAATTACAGATGAAAAAGATAGAAAACTGTTTATCGTCGCAATGCTTTGGTTTTTTATTGGCGCATGGATAGATTCGAGCGCTCATACATATTTAATCGATGATATAGAAACTTTTTTCACACCTTGGCACGGTGTTTTATATTCGGGTTATGCTTTTTCAGTTTTAGTTGCAATGTATGTAAAAAATAAAATGAAAGACTACAAGTTTGATGTCGGAGTTTTAGGTGCAGTTATTTTTGGAGTTGGTGGAGCATCAGATGCTGTGTGGCATACTTTACTTGGTATCGAAACAGGTGTAGAGCCACTAGTTTCTCCATCACACCTAATGTTATTTCTTGGTGCATTTTTAATGTTAGATTATGTCTTTACAACAAGACCTAGCAAAGACGAATTAGATACAGCTTCAGTTGTAGCGGTATCAACAATCTATGCTTTAGTCATGTTTATCACGCAGTTCCTTCATCCATATTTACAGTACGGAGTGTTTTTTGGCTACGATGATGCTTTTGCGGCAGGAACTTTATTTTTTCAGTCTATGCTTGCAAGCGTTGTATATGTTTATGCGATACGATTTAAAATGTCACCAAAGCAAATGTTCTTACTTTATTTCCTTTCGTTCTTATATGTATCGGTACACGCTTCTTTGGGAAACATAAGATTAATGATGTTGATTATTGGTATAGGAAGTCTTTTTAGTTTCTGGGTATTTAGAGTAACAAACTGGTATTACACCACTGATCATGATAGAAAAATACAAGTAAGTGCAGCTGCAATTGCTTCACTATATGGATTATTTTTTGTTTTATACCTGCTTATAAACCAAGCACAGAGCGATTATGAGCTAACTTGGAGATTTTATGGACTTGGCGGTTTAGTTACTACACCACTTTTATTTGGATATATGGTTGGAAACTTAGGTGTTAGCCCAAGCACCGGTGAAGTTGTAGAGTGAGCTTATCTCAAATTTCTTAGGTAAATAAACCTATTTAACTTCAATAAAGCCTTTTTTCTTAAACTCTCTGATTTGTATCGCAACTGATTTATTGCAATATCGCTATTATCACTTAACGAACTAATATTTACTGGTTTACCAATCTTTATAGATATATTTTTATCTCTTTTATTAAATAGCTCGTTTAATTGCGAAACATCTCTGAGTTGTTTGTTTACGTATGAGGCAAAATAAAAGAACCAAGAATTTCTTCCCTCTACATAGACAGGAATTAACGGGAAATTATATTTTTTTGCGAGTGCGATTGGAGTTTTCTCCCAAGGCCTATCCCATAAACCAAAAAAAGTAAGTCTAGAGAGACGACCAGAGGGGAAAATAATACCAGGCCTACCATCACCAAAAAAAACACTAAGCCGTTCAAGTGTTACTTTGCTTGCTGAATGAGTTTCTTTTTCTTTATTCCAAACAACAGGTGCTAGTAGATCATGGAAAGCACCCAAAAGATATACAAAAAGTTCATTTGCAAAAAAGAAAAGATCATTACGGACTGGATAAATTTTATGATATAAAGCAATAGCATCTGCGGCTCCCATAGGATGATTCGATACAATCAAAAACTTTCCATCTTTTGGTATATTTTCAAGACCCTCAATAGAAGAGTTGCTTGTATATTCACTGCCCAACCAATTAAAAGCCTCTTCGCCAGTCATACTTTGGATATGATCTCCAACAAAAATAGTTTCATCATATCTAAGATATTTTTTCAACAAATTATAAAATATTTTTGATAGGAAGCTGTCTTTTAACAACCACGGGTTCCTTTCTTTTATGAGTTGATAGATTTTTACTTCCATTAAGCCTTAAACCTGCTTTTTCTTCCCTTAATTCCATCAAAACAGGAACGAAGCCTTTGTATTACCTCCTCCTCAGAACCATCAAGATTTAAACTATCTAAAAACTGCAGAGTGTCATGTTCATAATCGATTTGTACTGGCATCACTTCAGCTTCTAGTTCTTTGGCTAAATATAAAAAACTACTTCTAAACCTCGTTGCATCAAACCTACCTTCAGGTGTAATAATTAATAAAAAGCTATCTCTGTTAATAAGCTCATGAACTACAGAGTCATACTGCCCACTGTTCCCTTTTCTATCTACAGGGATAGCACCAAATTTTCTAAATACTATTTCTTGCAGCCAACCTAGAGGCCAGGGAATTCCTTGATTATCAATATCTTCTGGTTTTATAAATGGAATGGGAACTCTTCTCATTGTCCACTTTGCAGAGAGATAACAGACATCTATATCTAGAGCTAAGATCATCAGAATCATCAAATATTCATCTTTGCCGGACTGATGTGGTGCAGCAGTTACAATAACTCTTTTATTATCTAGGAAGGACCCTTTTGCTTTTACGCTCTCAAACAAAAGTAAAAATCTTGCGAGATATTTTAAAAAGAACCTTCTTTTTCTTGGCGTAAGCTCGCTTATCGTTACCTCAGGTAAAACTCTTGTATAAGGCATAATTTTTTTGTAGTTAAAATTATCTTAGTATGTTTGTTCTTCGTCACTATCGGTAAAAGAGACATTATTAAACTCTTTAAGTCTAAAAAAGTGACCACCTGAAATCTGAGTAGATTTTAACGTCGTATGGCCAGTGTGTCTTGGAAGAAACTTTCTCCAAGTCCAAGCATAAAGAGGCATATTTAAAAAATATGATAACAAGACTGACATTGTTCCTGCATGAGAAATTATCATAAGCTTTTCAATACTTGATTCACTTAAATCAAACCTTCTATCGTATTCTGCATCTAAAGCAACAATTCCCCTGTTGCCAAGTTCTATCTCTAAATTCGAAACAATGTTTTTACTAAATACTTCCATATATTTGCCATGACTAGCTTCACTCCACTCTTCAAATGATTGAGAGTTTCTTTTAGCAAAAAAAGCCATTACTTCTTCTGTACCTTTTCCGTATAAGGCTTCTTCCTCGTCGTCTTGCATTTCCTGTAGCCAGTCATAAACATGGATAGATTTTCCAATACTTTTTTCCTTGAAGGGAGTAAAGGTTTCTTGCGCACGCTTTAGTGGGGAAACCCATATTTCATCAACACTATTTTCCTCAAACTCTGAAGATGACTTTTCAGATTGTAGTTTTCCAAGTGAGGTTAAACCTGGGTTTTTTGTATATACATCTCCTGGCATCCATTCAGGTTGGCCATGTCTAATCAATACAATTTCCATACAAAAACAATAGCTAAATTAGGTTATTCTGATAGCTTAAGAGAAAAATATATGAAATTTTATCGTGATAGAAGTAGTTTGTTTCTTCCATTCTTAAGAGGAAGTGTGCTTACGTATGTTGGAATAGACAATATTATTACTGGTCCCTTTAGACAATTAATGATTAAATATTTTAGACTTGGAGATTTTGGATCTAACGCAAGGGAAGAGTATCTATATTACTTGCTTTTGTTTTTTGGTCTTCTACAACTTCTTGTAACATTACAAAGTGCATTCCAACCGGTTATTGAGATAATTGATACAAAAGTTATTCTTCGAACTAAAGAGAGAACGCTTTCTGTAATAAAAAACACTTTTGACATTACTAATTTGGAACTTGTTGAGGATAATTTCTTACAGTTTTCATTTGGTGAAGAAATATATAATGTCCAAGTAGATGACGTCTCTATTAAAGAGATTCAACAGGCTTTCAATTCCTTTAATTTTTATGAAGAGGAATAACTCATAAAAACCTCGCGAAAAATACATTAGTAACTTTCTTGCATAAGAACAGAAACTAACGTATATTTATAGAACACTATCGGAAAAGAAATCGCAAGATAGAAAAGAAGATAGAATAGAAAATCCCGAAGGGTCGCAAGATCAATCGGGATTTTTGCTTTTTACGAAAGTTTTTATAATCTTTATACTTCCAAAGCTTCCAATTTATAAAATTTATGTATAAAAGTTCGCGAAAAAAACTAAACAAAAAATCTTGTCAAAGTATCAAAAACATACTATTTTTAAATAACTATAAGAAATGAAGTCGCAAGACCGAATAGAAGATAGTAAGAAAATCCCGGAAGGTCGCAAGATCAATCGGGATTTTCACTTTTTATGACCCTTTTTTATTAAAAATAGCAAAAAGACTCCCTGTGGCTGTAAATTTTTGTTTTATCGTCTTCAAAAGTGGCTTAAAGCACGAAAGGAAGTCTTACCTTTAATTGTAATAATTTTTCCATTTTCTTTTAAAAATAAGAAATAATTCATATACTTACGAGTATGAATAAGTCAATAAAAATAGGCATTATTCTATTTTTGCTGCTTCAATCTTGTACTGGTAATGAAAATGTTGAAAATCAGGCCTCTGGTGATTTAATACAAGAAAATACACCTATTAACAAACCTTCACCTCAAGGAGAAAATAAAACCCAAGACGAGCCATTAACTAATTCAAATAAAGAATCTGAAAAAGAGAAGGATGAACAATCTAGTAAAAACAAGGCCAATATTGATGAAGTCCTTAAAGAGTTTCCAGAAGGTGCTCTTTCCTTCTTATCTACAAAAGAACAAGAATGTATTGCTGAAATTTCTTCTACAGAGTCACTAAAAGATATGGAAAAAAACTTAATACAAGAGGGTGCAATTCTTCAACAACAAATGGATTATTTTACTAACTGTAATATACCCTCCCCACCTGGGATTGGCATAAAAGAAGCACCTAGATCTAACAAAAACAACAGCTCTGATTCAACAAGCAATATCGGACCACTTGCTAAAATTGAAAATTTAACATCTTTAGAATTTTTTGGTACAAGTCCTCACCTTGAGAGAGTAAATGATTCAACAGTGAGATTATTTTATAACGATTTAGGAGGAGTTGCCGTATTGCTTTGCAGTAATGATTTAAATTGTGAAACCCAGGGAAGTATCCAATTCATCACAGACCTTACGATAGTTCAAACTAAAGCTGGCGAGAGAAGGGGATACTTTGTTGAGTTGAACCCAAACACAAGAGAGAGTGGTATTTTTACAGCTACTTTTTCTGAGGATGGACTATCTTATTCAAATAAGACACCATTAGGAATTACCGCTCAAAAAGATGAAATTGCCTGGGGAGTACCTGATGCAGTAGTTATGCCAAATGGCCTCGTTAGGGTTTACTGGGTATACACAGAAGATAGAACTTCCCCAGAAAAAATAGTAAGTGCAACTTCAAAAACTGAAAAAGGAACAGAGTTTACAATCGACCCTGGTTATAGAGTTGATAACGGTTACGTAGATTTTGAAGTACTGAAAGCTGAAGATGGCGATTGGAAAGCATTAATGTCTTATACCCCACATTATTTACCTTCAACTCCACAGAGTTTATTTTATGCAACTTCCAAAGATGGTTTAACTTGGGAGTTTATCGAAGAGAGGATTACTCCAAAAGACTATAGTTACTTAGACCCAACAGGAATTCCAATAGATGAAAAATCTTACTTAATAGTCATGGGTGGAGCCCCAAATGCTATGGGAGATAGGATATATCAATTATTTACTGCAGAATTAATTCTTCCCTAAAATTTATAAATCTAAATAATCTCTTTTTCATTTATACTTAACCCATGAATATTGGCGCACACATACCTTCAAAAAATGCGGTTGAAGAGATAAAAATGAGAAAAGGCGATACTTTTCAGATTTTTGTCTCAAGTCCGCAGATGTGGAAGAGCCCAAAACCACGAGAAGATCTGGAAGAATTACAAGATTATGGTGGTCCTATATATGTTCATGCACCTTATTTAATAAACGTTGCAACACCCAATAATAAAGTACGTCATCCAAGCAGGAAACTGCTTAAAGACACTTGTAAAGTAGCAGCTAGTTTCGGAGCTAAAGGAGTCATTGTACACGGAGGGTCTGTTGGTGAAGGCGGAGATATAGGAGTAGGTTATGACAACTGGAGAAAAGCTATAGAACATGTTGAAGATACAGGTATGAGAGTTTTAGTAGAAAATACAGCTGGTGGAAAAAACTCTGTTGCAAGGTATATGGACTCCATTGAAAGACTATGGGAAGTTATTGGACACTTAAATGTTGGATTATGTTTAGACACTTGCCACACATGGGCTGGTGGTATTCCAACAGAAAAGGCAGTAAAAGGTTTTAAGAAATTGGTAAAAAATATAGACCTTGTTCATTTTAATGACTCTAAAGATGGATTTGAAAGCTCAAGAGATCGTCATGAAAACCTAGGAAAAGGAAATATTCCAAAAGCAGAACTTGAATATGTTATTAATAATTGTAAATCTGATATTGTTGTAGAAACACCAGGAGGACTTGAAGCGCAGAAGAAAGATATTGCCTGGATTAAGCGTCGTTTAAAGAAATGAATTACTTACCATCCAACCTCGAATTTAGGGATGGAGTCGCTTTTATTGGAGAGACGTCACTACTTGATGTTGCCAATGAGTACGGCACTCCCCTGTATGTTTATGACTGGGAACATCTCAGAGATAATATTGATCATTTTACAAATGCGTTTGGTGAGGATACGTACTTTAGATATGCAGCAAAAGCGTTTATCTGTAAAGCATTAGTCAAAGAATTAGATAAGAAAGGCTGGGGAGTAGATGTTGTCTCTGGTGGGGAGATGGCAACAGTGCAAGCTGTTACTGGAACCCTAGAAAACTCTTTATTTAATGGAACCTTTAAGCATAAAGATGAGATTGAGTTCTTTATGCAACATAACGGAGGCCACATCTCTGTCGATAATCGTTTTGAGATTCCAATGTTAGAAGAGGTTGCAGCAAAATTAGACAGAAAACAACCAGTGATTATGCGTATAAATTTAGATGTTGGAGCAGAGACCCATCCAATGGTGTTGACTTCTGGATATGACCAACAGTTTGGAATCTCTATTGGGTTTGCTGAAGAGGCATTACAACAGATCTATAACTCAAAACATTTACTCTTTTCTGGAGTCCATGTACATATTGGAAGCCAGATTAAAGACCCGGATCGCTACAGAAAAGCAATGAGTGAGTGTGCAGATTTTCTTAATGCTCATCCTGCAAGTGTAGAAAGAGAGATAGTCTTTGATGCCGGTGGTGGATTCTTTTCACCTTATGCTGGTGATGAAGTAGACCATGAATTAAAAGTGTATGCTGATGCTATTCATGAAGGCATTAAAGAACACTGGAGTGGATCCTATAAAGTCATGATTGAACCAGGAAGAGCCTTAGTCAATAATCCAGGAGTCATTTTATATACTGCTGGAGCTATAAAAGATGACCGAGGCGAGAAACCATATATTTTGGTGGATGGTGGTATGTCTGATAATCCAAGGCCAGCATTGTATGGAAGTGAACATAAGCTCTTTAATATCTCTGGTGGAAAAGCTGGAGAAGATGTGGTGCATGCAGTCTCTGGTAGACACTGTGAAAGTGGAGATTTATTAGTGAAAGATGCCATGTTACCAAGTGACACTGTGTCTGGAGATATTTTAATGTCTACTTCTACTGGTGCCTACACCTTTGCTATGGCAAGTAACTATAACCGAGTACCTAAATCCGGAGTAGTTGCAGTAACTAGTAGGGGTGTAGTTGAGTTAGTTAATAGACAGAGTTTTCAAGATACGTTTATTAACGACCTTTAAGTGGTTCTAAATTTATAAGATAAAAATTTCTCATAAAACCACATTTTTGTTTTAATAATCTCATGAATGTAAAAATATTAAATACAAAAATTGATGAATTCGTATCTTATACAATGAGTTTCTTGAACAACATTCAAGTATTCCATTGGCAGACACAGTCTTATGCTGAACATCAAGCATTAGGTGAGTATTATGAAAGTCTTACAGATTTAAATGACAAATTCGTAGAGTCTTGGCAAGGAAATCAAAATACTAGGCTTAAGTTCAGCGAGGGTCCGTATTCTTTACAAAATTATTTTTCTAAAGAAGAGACTAAAAATATGATCAATGACTTTAAAAATCAAGTAACACAGTTATCTGGATTTGTCGCAGAACTAAATGAATCAAATTCGTTTGACGATATAGAAAATATTCTTGAAGAAATATCAGAGGTAAACAGCCGAACACTTTACTTATTAAGTTTGAGCTAAAGTTTAAAAAATAATCCCTCTGGGTATTTTTTCAAGATATATCTAGAAAATAAAAATAGCCACATTTCACCAATCAGTAACACAATAGAAATTGGATGAAACCCTTCTTGCAGAAAGCTAATAACTCTAGCAAACATTACAAACCCTAAAGTGACAAAAAGAATTCTTATCCAGAAATTATCTTTTGTTCTAAGCCAGAGAAGTGGTGCAACACCAACTATTAGCCAAAGACCACCAAGATCTGCTTTAATTTGATTTAATATATAGTTTTCGAAGACAGTGATGCCAAGAAAGTCAAAAAACTGATTATTAAATACGAGCAATGCAACTGCAACAGTAAATCCAAATACTGAAATACCAATTACATTGACTCGTATAAATAGCTTCATAAGTTATTCATTAGTTAAAGAAACAGCCATTCCATAAAGATTAATTTCCATTTCTTTACCTTCTTCTGCTTCCTCAGCACTAATACCGGTTTTTTCTTCAAACAGTCTGTTGAACTCTTTTTGACCTTCTTCTAAGTCATATGTAGCTCCCCAGGCCTCTCGTTTTTCAACTGAGGGGAACATATTTATTGAGAAATAATACACACCGTCTTCTTGCTCTTGATAGCCCCAGTAATATTTAACATCTGTTGCTTCAACAAACTCTTTGGAGTATTCACTCCAGATTTCTTTCCATGCTTCATAATTTTCAGCACTATGTTCCTTAAATTTGCTAACTGATACTGTCATTGCTTCCATTATTTACCTCCTTTTTTTTAGGATATCAAAACCCCAAAAACCTTGCATATTTAGTTGTTAAACCTTTGTTAACGAAAATTTAACACTAAAAATTACTGATAAATCTCTAAACACTGTATTTTTATAACACTATGAAAGATAAAGTAAATAAATTTCTAGAGATAGAAGACAGAGTTTTTAGAGCTCCGTATAACTATTTAAAAGAAAAAGGCATAATCGATAAAGTAATCGAGTTAAAAGCTAGATTTGTTGAAATTTATGAAAAAGATGAACATATTCCATATGGTGGAAATCAAATGTTCTTCGGTGACGACTAAACCGTCTTTTTTACGCAGTACGGACAGTACTCGTTAATTTTAAAATCTGGAGAAGCCTTTTCCTCAGCTGATAGCGGCTCTCTACATATGTAACAATAAATGTAATCTGTCTCGTTTAATTCTGTGTCTAGAGCAACTCGTTCATCAAAAACAAAACAATCACCCTCCCAGTATGCACCACCAGTCTCTTTAAAATAATCTAGGACACCACCCTCTAGTTGTTTTATATCTGCAAACCCTGCTTTCAACATTACAGCAGAGGCTTTTTCACAGCGAATTCCACCTGTACAGTACATGACGATTTGTTTATCTTTGTACTCTTCAGGAAGTGACTCAATTGCTTTAGGGAAATCTCTAAAAGTATCAAGATTAAGATCAATAGCATTTTCAAACTTACCTACTCTAGTTTCGTACTCATTTCTAGTATCGAGCACAAGCACATCTTCTTTGTTGTCTAAAAGATTTTTCAAGTCTTGTGGTGATATTCTCTCACCAGTAAGCTCTCTTGGATTAATGTCTTTACGACCGAGTGAGATAATCTCTTTTTTTAGTCGAACTTTCATTCTTCTAAATGGCTGGGTCTCACTATAAGTAACTTTAAGTGGAATATTTAAAAATCTATTGTCTTCTTCAAGAAAAGCAACAATGGTGTCTGTAGCTTGCTGAGTACCAGCAAGAGAAAAGTTAATACCGTTTTTACTAATTAGCATTGTTCCTTTTAACTCAAGTTCATCACACTTTCGTTGATAAACAGATACTAGGTCAATCGGATCAACCAAAGGCTCAAACTTATAGCCAGCAATGTTTACTACTGAGTTTTTATTCACAGCCATATTGTATATCTTAAACCTTACTTAATAAGACCTCTTTTTTGAAAAAAAGAAACCATGTCATGAATAGTTTCTTCTAGAGGCCTTGGGTTGTGACCAAGTTCTGAACGTGCAAGGGTACTTGGAACGACTTTATTTCCAGTTTTACCAGTATGAAGAGTGTCTACTGTTAGTACCCGTGGTTTCTTAGTAATAAGAGATTTTATATATTCGTAAGGCAGCCCAAGGTAAGAAACAAAATTTGGAATAGTTCCAAGTAGAACGGTTCTTCCAAGTTGTTCTTCCATTAATTCGGCAATATAAGAATACATATGATACTCACCACCAACGATATAGTTTTGCCCCGTATTTCCTTTACTTACAGCAGATATAGCTGTTATGCATAAATCTCTCACATCTACAAAGTTGTACCCCCAATTTGGAAGGACTTTTCTCTTACCATTTGCAAGGTTGACCATTTCTTGCATTGGAAGTCCAGGCTTAAAGTCATTTGGTCCAACTATTGAAGTCGGATGAATAATGCTTACATCTAAACCTTGCTTACAATAATCTAAAACAATTTTTTGTCCGTCTGCTTTAGACAAATCATAAGGAACTGCATTTGGGTCATCGATCAGCTTACGATCTTCAAGCAGAGGCTCCTCTATTGGGAATCTATAAAAAGCATCAACAGACGAAAAGTGAATTAGTTTTTTTACTCCAGCATTTAAGGATGCTTGACATACATTTTCTGTACCCGAAACATTTACAAGACGTATTTGGTCTCTGTATCGCCTGTCCAGGTTTATTAATGCTGCTGTATGAAATACAATCTCGACATCTTTAAAAATTGGCACCAAAGAATCTTTTTCAGTGATATCTCCTTTAATTACCTCGACATCAAAACCCTCGTATGCTCTGTGGTCTCCATCAAAATCGATACATCTAATTTTGTAATTTTGTTTTGTAAGTTCTCTAATTAGATTTGAGCCAACATGACCTGAGCTACCTGTAATTAGTGCGAGGCTCATTTAGTTTTAAACTTTAGTTCCAATATACGAATTTAGGAAATCTCTAAACATTTCAAAAGATTTTGTAGATTCTTCCATTTCACCATCAAGCTGGAACACATGCCAAAGATTCTCCCATTCTTTGTATTCATGAACAACTCCATCTCTCTCGAATACTTTGATCATTGAACGAGAATCTGAGAGCAAAAGTTCATCAGCACCTACCTGAATCATTACAGGAGGACACCCAGAAAAATCACCGTTTATTGGACAGATAAGTGGGTTGGATTGATCAACATCTTCTTTTTTGACATAGTATCCAATTGCGCTTTTCATATTAAATTTGTTCCAAATTTTTTTGAATAGAGGTCCTATCAAGGGGTCTTTATCAGCCATTTCCTCATTGTAGGATTCTCCAGTTGCGCCTGGATCTGCCCATGGGGAAATACAAATTATCGCAGCAGGAAGGGCTTCATTAAGCTCTCTCAATTTTAAGAAAGTAACTAAAGATAGATTACCACCTGCAGAGTCACCACCTATTGCGATTTCATCACTTGAGTAACCATGGTCATTAATTAATGCTTTATAAGTGGCAACACCATCTTCCAACTGTGATGGAAATAGGTTCTCTGGAGCAAGCCTGTAATCTGGAACAAAAATAGTGAACCCTGTTATATCTGCCATATAAGACATCATTGGATAGTACGCTTTTGGAGATCCCACCATATACGCTCCACCATGAAAGAAAAGTAAGATTTTTTTTGGATCAGAGTTTGGTGTTGTTACTTTCCATGTTGGTACTCCACCTAAAACAAGCTCTTCGTATTTTGCACCTTTTGCAAGACTAAAAAATTTTGCTATATTGTTGAAGTTATATCTAACAAAACCAGCCATGAACTTTGAAACATTACCTGGTTCAGCAACACCCAAAGACAGCAAAAAGCTCATTCTTTTGTAGATGTTTTTAGTTTTTTCAGCTTTTTCGCTTAACATAATTGCTCTATTTACAATCTATGCATATTCGAGAACAAAAACAAGTCGAATATGTTTATTATTCAATATGTCCATTAAAAACATTTCTTTTTTATTGATAACAGCCATTCTTGGCTTTATCGCTCTTTTGAATATAGAAAATGATATAAATGAAAAGTGGATGGTCCATTGCTTGACATGTATCGGTTAAAAAACAAAACTTTTATATATTTTTTCTCTGCTTATGTTTCTTACCCTCTCATGTACATATTTGAAAATTCAAATTTATTTATAAACTATCTCTTTTTAATTGTTTTTGTTTCCTCATCTGTACTTGGGTTTATCTCACTACTTAAGAAATGAAGAATAAGCAATATTTACTTGGTATCGGGGCACTAGTTCTAGGAGTACTTCTGTTAGAGCAGGTTTTAGATTACCTAAACATCACCGAATCTTATTTATTTTTAGTGTTTTGGATTATCTTCTTTATTTGGATATTGTTTGGAAAGAGAATTCTTAATAGAAAAAAATGAATGTGATAGAAACGTTAGAAAAGTACTGGGATACATGGGAGATCTTGCTCATTATCATTCCTATTATTATTTGGCAATTACTTAAAAAGAATTAATTATCTAATTTTTCTAACAATCCTGATCTTAACTTTGGCTCTACAAAACCAGCTTCAATAGTATTTTTAGTGATACTGAGAATATCTTTTTCACCCAAACCAAATGATTCAACTACATTACTTACTTCTTCTGACATAGTTATATCACTCATGAGTCGATTATCTGTATTGATTGTTACATTAAAGCCTATATTGTATAGCTCACCAAAAGAGTGTTCTGAAACACTAGAATATGCACCACACTGTACGTTCGAAGTTGGACAAATCTCAAGAGCAATTCTGTTATCAAAAACATATTTTGCAGCATCAGTATTGAAAGTAATAGCTCCGTTATCAAAAGATATATCATTAATAATTTGAGAACCATGCCCAACTCTTTTTGCTTTTGAGTCCAAAACTACTTCCTTAATCCCCTCAGGTACTTCCCAGTCAGCATGGAGAGTTACATTAATATTGTTTTCAACTGCTAAAGCACATGCTTCTTTATGGTTGAGTACCGAAAATCCTACCTCAGGGCCAGCAAGATCAAAACCAACAACATCTTTATGCTCAATACATAAATTAACTACCTCTAAAGAATTTTGTTCTTGCCTCATTGCGCATAAAATAACTCCAGCAACAATATCAAACTTTTCCATGCCATCTTTTATTCCGTTTACTACCGAATTAATTATCTCTGCAGTACTTAAACCTTTAAAAGTGTGTACCAAAGGTGCAAACCTAAGTTCTGCATAAACTACTCCATCATTAGATAAATCCTCTAGGGCTTCCATAGTGACTCTATAAATTGAATCTTGATCTTGCATGACACCAATAGTGTGATCCCACGCTTCTAAATTTATTGCTAGAGATTTGTCAGGTTTTGGTTGAATCCATTTTTTTAATTCATTGTGATTGTTTGAAGGTAGGTTTTGATATCCCTGGTCATTTGCAAGTTCAATCAAAGTCTCAATTCTTAATCCACCGTCTAAATGATCGTGAAGAACTGCTTTTGGTATCGTTTTTATCCAGTCTTGCATCTACTACTCTAAAATTAGTTATAATTTGTGGTCATCAAGAAACCCACACCAATTAACCCTAGGCCACTCCAGAGGTACCATCTTGAAACAGAACCTGGTAATAAAGTTAAATAATTTAAAACAATTAGTAAGACACCAACAATCATTAAAGATGACATTAAAACAATATACCATCTAGGAGAAGGAGCATTGTTTGATGACATTTGGCTTGATATATTTTTAGATTTAGTAGGCCTATTATTTTGCTTTCTCTTTTTTGAAACTGGCATAGTTTACAAAATAGTATTAATTCGAATTTATTTCAATAATATTCTTTTTCTTAATATTTATTAATTTATCTTTTTCTAAGCCAATTAATGCTTTTTTGACCTTGGTTTTGTCATATTCAATTTCTTCAAGCAACTTCTGATATTTAATATGATTATTTTTTACAAGTGCCTTTATTATTTTTCCTCTAACCTCTCTATTTGAACCTTTAAATTTTTCATTATGATTTTTTAGTTTAGAAAAATATTTTTGACAGTTTTTTTCTATTGGGCAAATACTACATTTTGGGTTTGAATTTCTACAGATAGAGCTACCAAAGTCCATAAATGCTTGATTAACATCTCTCGAATCTACTTGCTTTAGTAAATATTTAGAATTTACTTTTAAAAAATCGGTTGTACTATCTATACCAAAATATCTCTTAATTATTCTTTCCAGGTTTGTATCCACTGCAAGAACTTTTTCCCCATAAGCAAATGAAAGAAGCGCATTTTTTGTATAAGGACCAACTCCAGGTAAAACTTCAAAATTTGGGTAGATTTTTTTAAATCCATTTTTTTCAATTATTTTAGAGGCTTGATGAAGTCTTTTAGCTCGATTATTGTAGCCTAACCCGGTCCACATCTTTAAAATTTTCTCAAATGAAGAATTAGACATAGCTTTCGGTGATGGAAATTCTTTTATAAAATTTTTATAATACTTATTAGCTCTTTCTAACTGTGTTTGCTGAGACAATATTTCGATTAATAATATTTTCCAAGGGTTAGAAGTATTTCTCCATGGAAAATCTCGTTTATTTTTTTGATACCAATTAATTAAATCAATTTTTAATTTTTCAGCCTTAGCTTCCAAAAGTCAACTCTACAATACCTTCTGGTTCTAAGAATTCACCTTTTCTAGGTATTTGCTTTCTAACTAAACCGTTAGTATCACCGCTCACCGTTACTACTAGGCCAAGTTCTTCGAGAATAATTATTGCATCTTCGTAGTTCAACCCCTCGACTTCAGGAACTTCAATTCTTATTCCAAGGGATACAATTACTTGAATTAACTGATCTGGAGTTACGATTTCTCCAGCTTCAGGCAATGTACCTGAAACTAATCCAATTTCTATATCCTCTGAATATTCTTCAATTAACTCATATTCAAACCCTAAAGTCTCTAAAATTTGAATTGCATCCTCGGGTGATTTTCTTGAAAGGTCGCTTATTTCTATAAGACTAGGACCTTTAGAGACAACTAGATCAACAGTAATACCAGGACTCATTTTTGTTCCAGCTACAGGATTTTGAGATATAACAAACCCTCTTGGTACGTTTTCGTCATTTACTTCAAGAAGCTGACCTAATGTGAAACCACTTTCTTCAATAACATAAATTGCTCTTTCAGTTTCAATATCTAACACATATGGAATTGGAAATGCTTCAGGACCAACAGACACAATAATCGTAACTAGAGAATCAGGATTAATAATTGTATTTGATGGAGGCTGGGTTCGAATTACAGAACCAGCCGGCACAGAAGCATCAGCAGAATTTTCAATTCCTACCTTAAATCCAAGATTTTGCAGGTCTTCTAATGCTTGCGCCTGGTCACTACCAGTTAAGTCAGGTATTTCAATAAGAGTCGTAGAGCCTCCATCAACTGGAAGTCCGTCAAAAACTTGTGTTAAAGTCCAAATTGTTCCTAAGACAACTCCAATAGACATAATTAGAGCTGGTAACGTAAATCTTAGTTTGACCTTTGGATTAGTAAGGTCAACTAAATTTTCCCTTGTTTGTTCAGACTGAAGCAATTTTCTTTGCTGAAGAAGCATTGCTCTTAGGTCTTCAGCAGATTTAAACCTATCATAGGTAGCTTTTTCAAGAAGCTTTAAAATTGCATTTTCAATACCCTTTGGTAGATCTCGCCTATACAATGATGGCTTTTCTGGTTTTTCTGTTAGGTGCTTTGTTGCTGTTGAAATTGGAGAATCACCACTAAAAGGAGCTTTTCCAGTAATTAGTTCGTAAAGAACTGTACCTAAAGAGTAAAGATCTGACTCAATGGAAACTGGTTTTCCTTGTGCTTGTTCTGGTGAAATATAACTTGCAGTACCGAGGATAGAGCCAGTTTTTGTAATATCACTTTCTTCATTTTGAAGTGAAACAATACCAAAATCTGTAACTTTAACTTTTCCATTTGGAGTAATCATTATATTTCCTGGCTTGATATCTCTGTGAACAAGACCTTTTTGATGAGCAGCATGCAAACCACTAGAAACCTGAGCACCAATAAATAAAACATCACTTAAGCTAATAGTTCTATTTTTAGCAATAATTGAGGTTAATGTCTTTCCCTCTATGTATTCCATTACAAAGTATGGTTCACCTTCAATTCCCCAATCAAAAATTTGTACAATATTTGGATGATTTAAGTTAGCTGCTGTTTTCGCTTCTCTTTTAAAACGATCTACAAAAGTTTCTTGATTTACATAATTTGGTTTTAATGTTTTGATTGCAACAAATCTCTCAAGCTGCATATCACGAGCTTTATAAACAAATGCCATTCCACCCTCTCCTAAAATTTCGAGGATTTCGTACCTTTCTTTTACTATCTGTCCAATTTTCATAATTAAATTATATTTATAATTATGGCAGTAATGTTATCTTTAGGTTCTTGTAGTAAAACCTCGCTAACTAGTGTTTCTGCACTAATTCCTTCTTGTAATTTTTTCTTAAGATATTCTTCACCCAATTCATTGTAAAGCCCGTCTGTACACAGTAGAACTACATCCCCACTAACTAACTTAAGATCTTTTGTCTGGATAGAAAGTTTCTTTTTCGTACCCAAGGCTTGGAGTAAGACGTTTTGAAAACCTGGAACATTTTCATCCTCTGTAAGTTTAATTAAATTTCTTTTTGAGAGAACATAGCACCTAGAATCTCCTACATGCGCGACATGTAAAACACCACTTTCATCAATCTCGATTGCTGTCATTGTTGTTCCCATACCCTCTGAGTCTTTATTGGTCTCCTGATAGTTATAAATTGCTTTATTAGCTTTTTCTACATAAGAAATAAGATCTTCCAAGTTTTCTTTCATTACTGAAGAAGCTAACTCACTAGCTACCTCACCTTTTTTATGACCACCCATACCATCAAACACACCTGCTTTGAAAGGCACAAAACCATTTCCAGACGCATCTGGAAACACGGAATCTTCATTCTTTTTTCTCACTGGTCCACATTCACTTTTAACAGACCAAACAACTTTTATCTTTTCCACTTATCAACAATCTTAGTTGTGTAATGTATTTGTTTTCTTACACTTAATAAAGAAGTAGAATGTCAAAAAAGTAGTTTTAAATGAGAAATAGTATAAAAAATATTTTGTTAGTAGTTATAGCTTCAATCATTTCATTGGGGGTATATCAATATTATCAAAACTATAACGAGGCTAGATCATTTAATAATTTTTTAGAAAGCGCTGCTTTAGTGTCCTCGCTTCACCTCGAAGCATCAGAAGAGTTTAAAAATATTTTAGATTTTTCTGAAATTAGTCGAGAGCAATTTGAAAACAAGATTGGCAAAGTAGTTTCAAACTCAAAAGAAGCATATGAAATAATGAACAACACTGATACATCGCTAACTCTTAAAGAAAAAGAACTTCTATCTTTAGCTACATCTTATTGGCTTCAGGGCCTTGAGATGTTTGAAGTTTCTATAATTACTCTGATTGATAATCCTAATTCAGAAAAAATTCAAGATTCTATTGCTCAAAGCATATCTGATCTATCAATTGGTGACAGGTCTTATTCCGAATTCTTATTTCTATTAAAGCAAAATTCAACAACAGAAGGTACATTTCTGCCAGTACTTTATCCAATAGAGTATGTTGGCCTTGAAGATAATTCATTTAGATTTGCAGATTTGCTTGTTGAGAAAGCAAAATCAAGCACGGGAGGTTTATTTTTAAGAAGAAATTTATCAATTTCAGGTGCTGAGTTTAAACCAAATCCAATTGCGGTAACAGAGGAGGATTATTTAGTTCTCCTTAATGAAAAAATAGAACTTCAAATTGTTCTTACAAATGAAGGAAACGTCGATGCTTACGACGTTGTTATTTTACTTTTAGTAACTGATGAATATGGAGAAACTATTTACGAACAACAATCTAAAATTGATTTTATAGGCCCACAAGAAAGCAGAATATTTTACAGTGACCCAATTAATATAGAAGCAGGTGTATTGCATGAATGGTTTATTAAATTAGAAGAAGTAGAAAAAGAGGAAGACCTTAATGACAATTTATATAGTATCTTTGGTTTCATTCCTCCAGAAGGATAACTTATGTTAGATCCCGCAATATTAAAAGATAATTTAGATATATTAGAAACAAATATTTCCAGAAGAAATTTAGAAATAGACGTAAATCATTTAATTACTTTAAATGAAGAAAGAAAGTCATTACGATTCGATGCAGAACAAAAACGTTCTCAACAAAAGGAATTAGGTAAGCAAATTGCAAATGCCGATGAAAGTGAAAAAGAGAGATTATTAAACAGTGCTTCAGAATTAAGTAACGAGGTCAAGTTGTTGTTTGAACAAGTTGATAAAAAAGATGAAGAGTTCTTAAATCTATGGGTAAAAATTCCTAATTTAATTTCAAAAACTTCTCCAGATGGTACATCTGACAAAGATAATTTAGAAATTAAAAAAGTTGGAAATATAAAAGATATATCTAATCCAAAAGATCACTTAGAAATTGCTTCTAAATTAAATTTAATAGATGTCGAAAAAGCTTCTGAAGTATCAGGCTCTAGGTTTGCATATCTATTTGGAGATTTGGTAAAAATTGAGTTTAATTTAGTCTCTTGGGCATTAAATAAATTATCAGAAAAAGGATTTACTCCTACAGTCCCACCAGTTTTGGTAAGAGAAAATGCTTTGTACGGTACAGGCTTCTTTCCAGATGATGCAGAGCAAGTTTATGAAATTCCAAATGATGATTTATATCTAGTGGGTACTTCTGAAGTTCCCCTTGCTGCACTGCACACCAATGAGATTCTCAATATAGAAGAATTGCCTATAAGATATGCTGGTTTTTCAACATGTTTTAGACGAGAAGCTGGAACTTACGGAAAAGACACAACAGGAATATTTAGAGTCCATCAGTTTGATAAAGTTGAGATGTTCTCCTTCTGTAATCCTGAAAAGTCTGAAGAGGAACATGAATTTATTCTATCAGTAGAAGAAGAACTGCTACAGTCTTTGGAAATTCCATATAGAGTAGTAGATGTTTGCGCAGGAGATCTAGGTGCTTCTGCTGCTAAAAAATACGATATTGAAGCATGGATACCAAGTCAAAATACGTATAGAGAGGTCACTTCTTGCTCCAACACAACAAGCTTTCAAGCAAGAAGGTTAAACATAAGAGCAAAGTCAGAAGGAGAAACTAGTATATTACACACTCTAAATGGAACAGCCATTGCAGTTGGAAGAATTTTAATTGCTTTAATTGAAAATAATCAAACTGAAGATGGAAAAGTTGAGTTCTCTGATAAAGTTGCTGAGATTATTGGAGTTAAAAACCTAGGCTAATAACAAACTAGCAATCATGCTTATGCCGAGCACCACGTATGTTGCACGAGCAACTGTTTTATTTTTTTCTAAACTATTTTGAAGTTGTTCTCCAAGTATTAACCATATTCCCACACAAAAAGGTAGAACTAAGAAATATATCAAAGCGCCTTGGTTGTTTGTAATATTAAACGCAGTAAGTCCTGATACAGCCATGACAACCCCTTTTGGGTTTATCCACTGAAAAAGACATGCTTGTACAAAAGTAAAAGGCTTATCTACTGAAGAACTTTCTTTATTTGTATCCAATGAAGTTGTGGCGATTCTATAGGCAATATACGTAATAACTGCGTAACCAACATACTGAAGGTAATCAAAAATTTGAGCAGGTACATATGAAAGTAAAAATCCACCAACAAAAAATAAGAAAGTAAATCCTAACCAGATACCAAGAAAATGGGGTATTGACGCTTTTCTACCGAACTTTATTCCAGAGGCCATAAGCATGGAATTGTTTGGCCCTGGTGTGATTGCAGTTACAAATGCAAAAATGAAAAACTCAAACATTTGGTTATATTAACATCAACACTTGAGATAATTAAATAAGATGAAATATAAATCAGACGAAGACAAGATGAGGGTAGCTCTTAGGGAAGCAAGGAAAGCGTATGATATTGATGAGGTCCCTGTGGGTGCAGCAATATTTGATAAGGAAGATAATTTAATTTGTGCAAATCACAACAGAAGAGAAATAGACCAAAATCCAATCTCTCATGCGGAGATACTAGTTTTAGAAGAAGCCTCACAAATCCTAGGTACTTGGAGACTTGAAGAGGCAACAATAGTAGTAACTTTAGAACCAGACGCCATGTGTGCGGGTGCAATTTTAAATGCTAGAATTAGCAAACTTATTTATGGAGCACCTAACCTTAAAGCGGGAGCAGCATATTCATTATATAATATTCCACAAGACCCTCGACTTAACCATCATGTCGAGATAAAAGATAATATTCTTTCCCATGAATCTGAAGCTATATTATCCTCTTTCTTTGACAGTAAGAGATAACTAAAATAGAATCTCAGGTTTTTTTTCGGAGGGATCGCATAGTCTGGCCTAGTGCGCACGCTTGGAAAGCGTGTAAGGGTTTATCCCCTTCGAGGGTTCGAATCCCTCTCCCTCCGCAAAAAGAAAGAAACCATCTGGAGGGATGGCCGAGCGGACGAAGGCGATAGTCTTGAAAACTATTGTATGTATTCCATACCGTGGGTTCGAATCCCACTCCCTCCGCTGACTTGGAGAGGTGACTGAGTGGCCTAAAGTGCTCGCCTGCTAAGCGAGTGGGGAAGAAATTCCCTCGAGGGTTCGAATCCCTCCCTCTCCGCAATGCGCCCGTAGCTTAACTGGATAGAGCATCTGACTACGGATCAGAAGGTTGGGGGTTCGACTCCCTCCGGGCGTGCTCTATTTTTATTAAATTAGTAATTCCAGAGGGGCTCTTTTAAATTCCAATTAGTTTCATTGCCCCATGTGTTTAAATAAGTAACTTCATCCACAGGATTTCTTTTTGCGACACCCCATTTACCTAAAGGATAACCTGCAGTTATGACAGCATCTATCTTCCATCCTTTGTCGTTTGGAATACTTAAAATTTCAAAGGCTTTTTCAGGCTTAAACATTCCTAAAACGGTTGTCAAGCAAGTACCTACACCATGTGCTCTTCCAGCAAGCATTATGCTCCAAATTGCAGGATATATAGAAGAACCAGTTGGATCATTTCTTGATAATACGACAAACATTGCAGGCACTTTGTGAAAATTTTCAGAAAGCCATGCTGCTGATTTACTAATTCGAACTACTTGCTGAGCCTTTTCATCATCAAGGACATTAGATGCTCCCATGTCTGAAGTACCTCCATAAAATTCTTTAACATAAAAATCCCAAGCCTCTCTGTACGAATCTCCAAGTTGATTTTTTATTTCTGGATCAGTTACTACAATAAATTTCCAACCTTGACGATTAGAACCACTAGGTGCCCGAATACCAGCATCAACCATTTGTTTTAAAACATCATCAGGAATTGGATCTTCACTAACTCTTCGCATTGCACGTGTTGTATATAAAGCTTCGAATACATCCATCAAACAATCATACTAAAATTAATTAAATGGATGATAAATTAATTAAAGAAATTAAAGGTAATGTTGCGTATATTTGGATAAACAGACCAGATAAAAAAAATGCCCTTGATTCTGATGTTTGGTTTGGGCTACCAAAAATTATTGAAGAAATAAACGAAAAAGAGGAAGCTAGCTGCATTGTCATATCTGGTAAAGGAGATAGCTTTTCCGCTGGTATAGACATAACAATGTTTATGTCTGATATGAGCTTGAATGAAAATTTATCTTCAACACCTCAGGACAGGCGTGAATTAATGGAACTTGTCGAAAGGATGCAAGATGCATTTACAACTATAGCTAAATCTAAAATACCAACAATTGCACTTGCTCATGGGTTTTGTATAGGTGGTGCTACAAGCTTAGTATCCGCTTGCGATATTAGATTAGCCACCAAAGACACAAAGTTTTCTATAGGCGAAACAAAACTAGGTTTAGTTGCTGATGTAGGAGTTATTCAGAGGATGCCAAAAATTGTATCAAGTGGAGATATGAATGAGCTTGCACTTACGGGAAGAATTTTTGATGGTGAACACGCTGAAAGAATTAGATTTGTTAGCAAGGCATATGAAAACTCAGATGAGTTATTTGAAGCAGGAGAGAAGCTTGCCAATGAAATTTCATCCAACTCCAAAAGAATTGTACAGGCAACCAAACAAGCATTAGAAAAAAGTGCTAATTTAACAGTTGACCAAGGACTTGAATATGCAAAGCTTTGGAGTACTTCATTCTTAGTTTCAGAAGATCTTAGAGAAGGCGTAACGGCATTCCTTGAAAAAAGAGATCCTAAATTTAATGAATAGAATTATAGGTTGAAATAGCAAACCTATCGGTCATTCCTGCAACGTAGTCTACCGAGTTTGCAATGTCGCTTTGATTTTGAACATAATTTCCTGGAAGTTTATCAGGATTTTTTTCGTAATATATTACTAAAGCTTCGACAATATTTTTTGCTTCAGACCTCTGAGCCAAGGTTTCTTCTCTCAAATAGACTTTGTCAAACATAAACTCTCTTAATTCATGCATCACTTTTAATATTTCATCGTCCATTTGTAAACTACCACCTGAAGAAGCCTTAAAAACACCAGAGATTAATGAATTTATCCATGTTTTTCCTGGTGAACCTAAAACAGAAGTAATGCTTTTTGGTATATCAGATTCTCTTAAAACACCAGCTCTAATTGCATCTTCTACATCGTGAGACAGATATGCAATTCTATCAGCAAATCTACAGATTAATCCTTCGGGAGAAAAAGGTGGTTCTTTATATCTCCAAGGATGTTTTTCAATACCATTTATAGTTTCTTTTGTTAGGTTAAGAGGCTCAATTACAGACAGCATTCTTACGGAGTTTTCAGAGTGGCTCCAGCCACCGTCTAGCATTTCATTTAATACATCTTCTCCAGTATGTCCGAAGGGTGAGTGACCTACATCATGTCCTAAGCAAATTGCTTCAGTCAAATCTGGATTTAAACCTAATGTCTTAGCAATAGACCTACCAATTTGGGTTACATTGAGTGTATGAGTCATTCTTGTTATAAAATGATCTCCATCAGGATTGATAAAAACTTGTGTTTTATGTTTTAATCTTCTGAAAGTTTTTGAGTGAATAATTCTATCTCGATCTCTCTCAAAACATGTTCTGAATGCATCTGGTTCTTCATCCAAGTATCTTCCTAAAGACTTGGAAGCAAAAGTAGCATTGCTGGATAGAGTAACACGTTCATTCTGCTCTCTCCATATCCTATCTCTAAGGATAAATGAATCGTTCATACAATTACTTTACAAGTTGTAGCTCTCTAGTAAAGAGCTTAATTCCATCCAGTCATTTAAATCTTTTGTTCCAGAAACTGGTCTATTGTAAGGGCGAACAAATCTAAGAATTAATTTTTCAGGCACATGTTTAACAAAGTTTTCTAACTGGTGAGGGGCATCATCAATATATACATCACAGTTTATATTCCACTTATCTTCAATAAAATGAATTTCTTTAGAAGGAACTTTTTTTTCTCCTAGCCAAATAAGTGTATCGTGAATTGACCACCATGGTTTAGAGGACAAGATTACAATTTCATGACCTGCCATAGACAACTCAACTAATACCTCAACTGCATTGTCGTATGTTCTTAAATTTCTAAATATAGAAGAACCATTAAAATCTTTTGCCCAATTCCAAAAATCAATTTCTTCCTCGAAGTGAGTGAGAGGTTTTGATAAGCCCCATTCGGTAATATCTTTTTCTAGAATATCTTTACCGAAGTCTTTTTTGTATTGAGATGTCCATCCGTAAGTAAAGTCTGCTACAACCCCATCTAAATCAACACCTATTCTCATTTGACTTAGTCTAATTGTATGATGCATTATGGAAAGTAAAAGATAGTAACATTTATTTATATGCAAGAAGCACTTTACAGAAAATATAGACCCAGCTCTCTAGAGGAGTTAGTTGGTCAATCTGATGCTGTACAACTTATTAGTGAACAAATAAAAAACAGTAATTTGAGTCATGCGTACTTATTTTCAGGACCAAGAGGGGTTGGCAAAACTTCTTTAGCACGCATTATTGCAACAACAATTGGATGTGACCCAGTATTTGATATTACTGAAATAGATGCAGCTTCTCACAATAAAGTAGATGATGTTCGAGAGCTTAACGATAGTGTTAATTTTATTGCAAGTAGTCCAGGAAAGAAAAGAGTATTCATCCTAGATGAAGTGCATATGCTTTCCAATGCTGCTTCGAATGCATTTTTAAAAACTCTTGAAGAGCCACCTGAGCATGTAATTTTTATACTTGCAACAACTGAACCAGAAAGAGTTATTGAGACAATTAGAAGCAGAACAACACAGATAGCATTTAAAAGAATAAAAAATACTGACATTACAACTTCACTTGAAAAGATCAGTAAGGCTGAAAAGATTAAGTTATCTAAAGATGTTTTAGAGTACATTGCCAATCAAAGTGATGGTTCACTAAGAGATGCCATTAATCTTTTTGAACAGACTTTTTCAACCTTTGGCAATAAAGCCACCATGGAACAACTTTATAGTATTTTAGGAAAGGTTACGATAACTGATTTACTTCAAATATTAGAAGCTATGGGAACTCAGGACACTGCAACTGTTCTCAAAGTGCTAAGAGCTAATTATAAAAATGGATTACAGGCAATTGATATCTTAAATTCAATAACAGATCTTTTTAGAAATTTATTTTACTTTAAGTATCTGCCTGAAGATGAAAACTTCACTTCATTAAGTGATTCTGAAAAAGAGTTAATTAAAAATTGTAATGATATTATTTCTGCAAAAGATTTATCAAGAATTTTAGATATGCTTGATGAGATTAATCAAAGTATTAAAACTTCACCATCACAAGAATTAAAATTAGAACTATTTTTAGTAAAACTTATTAAACCACAATTAGCGACGGATATTAAGTCTGTGAGTAGAAGAGTTGATATGCTAGAAGAGCATGGTGTAACAGAAAAAATTTCTAAAAAGCAACAAACATCTTCAGATAAAAAAAAACTAGGTAATGAAAAAGTAGCTAAAGATAAACCAACAAAAGAGAATACTAAGAAACCAATTGTTAAAAATGATATTGAGAACTTCGATGTATATTGGCCAAAAATCCTAGAGGAGGCTAAGGCGATTCTTTCACCAAGAAAATACTCTTACTTAACACTTGTAAAACCTGAGGTTATAGATTCAAATAATTTAACTCTATATATAGATAGTGAAAACGAATATTTGATATCTGAACTTCGTAAGTCGGATGAAATTATTGAGTTAATTAAATCAAATGTTACCCAGAAAATGGGAGTAGAAGTAACTGTTGCGATTCAACCGCATGAAGGGCTTCAAAATAATAATCAAACAAGTAAAGATGTGCAAAGTAACATCAGTGAAATTTTTGATGTTGAGAGTATTGATTAATTTTCTTTAAGATTTAGTTCACTTAATGCAACTGTTATTCTTCTTGAGCCTTGATTTTGAGCACTTTTACATAATTCAATAAAGCTTCTTAATTCACCAGTTCGAAATTTCTTTAACTCATCACCAGATTCGATTTTTGTGTTTCTTTCTCTTTCTAAAAGTTTTATTTCTATCTCTTTTGCTCTGGCAAGGTAAGTACTACTAACCTCGAATAAAGTATCTACCCCATCAGCTATTGGTGGATTGATGTGTCCCATAAGAACATCAATGTACTCTTTGATTTCATTGTGCAAATCTTGGGCACTAGAGAGACCTTTTTTTAATGGAAATTTTTGCATTATCTTCTTTTAGCTATATTAATATACTCAAAGTTTAGCAAGCTTAATGAGACAAAAATCACTACAGGTATAAGTAATAAGCTAAAAATTAAGTTTAATATTCCAGAAAGTGAAACTGCGATTCCAAAAACAAAATAAACTAAAACAAGAATCAAGGTAATTTTAGAAAACTCAACTACTAAATTTTTATTAAAAATTTTTTCTGAATTAAATTTAATCGATGCGAGTAACACTATGCAGTATATGTATAAGGAGGAAATTATAATCCATGCATATGTTTGAGAATTACTTGCAGCATTAAAAAGTATTATTGATGTTAAAAGAGTAATAAAGCTACCCGTTATTACAGGAAACCAAAATTTTTGCTGGACATAATACGATCTTGTAAGAATCTGGTTGATAGACCAAGGAATTATTGCAAGAGAAATAATAACAAATACTCCGCTAACTCGAGCTGTATCTGAACTTGTAAAAGCTCCTCGTTCATAAATTATTTTTATTAAGTAATCTGCATTTACAATTGCACCAACCATCAATGACCCACCAATTAGAAACAAATAAGATAGCTGTTTTTTTACTAGTTTAGATAATTCATCAATTTCGTTTTTTTGATAAAGCCTAGAAAGCAACGGATAGCTTGCCACCCCAACCGCCTGAGCAATAATACCAACCGGAAGAAGGGCTATCCTTCTTGCGTATCTAAACGTTGCAACACTTCCAGCGGTAAGAAATGTACCAAAAATTCTAAATAGCTGCTCATCTATTACTGCAATTGATTGACCAATAATTAATGGGAATGAAATAACAATGTATTCTTTCAAGTGTTTTATTTTTGGAATAAGAAAATAGAAGTTTAATCCCGATTTTTTTGCACCATAAACCTGAATTATAAAATGACCTATTATTGAACCAATTAATGTTCCAAAAGCAAAACCTTCAACAGTTTCTTCGGGGGATGATGAATTTACCCACCCAAATAAAATAATTGTTGAGTTATAAATTATTGGTGCAAGTGCAGCATATTTAAAGCTGTCATGAAAATATTGATATGACATAAGTATTGCTCCAATAAAGAAAAATACTTGGCTAAAAATAATTGGAGTAAATACCTTTGTAAAAAAATCTAATGACTCGATCTCTAAAAACTCTGCAAATTGAAATCTAAAAGAATACGTAATTAGTGAAAAAAGTACAAAAACTATTGAAAGACCGTAAAGAATTGAAAGGAAATATTTTTCTAACTCTTCTTTGTCTTTCTTACTCATTATTGGTATCAATGTGATTGCTAGATAGCCTCCAG
Source organism: uncultured Candidatus Actinomarina sp. (assembly GCA_902593475.1). Lineage (GTDB taxonomy): Bacteria > Actinomycetota > Acidimicrobiia > Actinomarinales > Actinomarinaceae > Actinomarina. The sequence goes on along the minus strand of CACJIM010000004.1, from coordinate 19,960 downwards.
CAGAAAGATAGAAAAGAAAGTCAGGAATTATAAATGCTAAGTCCAATGTATCTGTAGCTTCAGATACTCCTGCCCAATTAGCCAGGAGTATTTCTCTAAAAAATCCAAGCACTCTACTTGCTGCATAAGAAAAAGTTATTACTGAGATAGATCCAATTAATTTTTTATAATTTTGCATGCAACTCTTTCATTTTAGATAGTAATTCATAGGGAACCTTTATAGGAGAATTTTCGTATCCTATACCTAATAGATTGTTTGGTTTCCTACTTCCATGGAAATCACTACCACCTGATACTAAAAGATTTTGATTTTCACATACTTCTAGCAATGTATTGATGGTGTTATGAGAGTATCCTGGATAATAAACTTCAATTCCGTCAATATCCATATCTTTTAGTGTCTGAATGTAATTATGAAATTTATTATCTATCCAGTTGTCTGACTTGGAATATAACTTATTACTCATAAGAGTATGAGGATGAGCAAGAAACACTAAAGATTTTGATTGTTTTGCTAAATTTATAATTTCTTTGATGCTCAACTGGTGATTATCAATCCCGTCTATTTTTCCATTACCAAGATATTTTGAAAAAGCCTCAGAAATGTTTGAAACATAATTTTTTTTAACCATAAGTTCTGCAATATGAGGCCTTCCAGGTACTTTTGTCTCTAAACTATCAAGATCTTTTTTATCGATATAAATTTCAAATTCTTCCAAATTATCAATAATTGAATAATTTCTTTCAATTTTATTTTGCCTCAATTCATGGAGTTTTTTATCTAAGGGAGACTCTTCATTAAGAAAATATACCAACAAATGAGTACCACCAAATTTATTAGTATCATCAAGAAGATCCCAACTTACACTTATTTCTACACCTTGGATTATCTCTATATTGTTTTGTTGAGGAACCTTAGTGAGGTATTCATGGTCTGAAATACAAATAGCCTCTAATTGAAGTTCTACAGAAGATTCAATAATAGCTTCAGTTGAATCGGTTCCGTCAGAATTTACTGAGTGAACATGTAAATCTATACTCATAAAACAAGAGTACTAGGGTCTTTAATTCTTTAATAAATTAATTAGAATGTTTCCAATGAGTTTAATAGTACAAAAATTTGGCGGCACGAGTGTTGCAGATACAGATTCACTCAGAATTGTTGCTGAGAGAATTATCGATTGCAAGAAAAATGGTAATGACGTAGTAGTTGTGCCTTCTGCAATGGGTTCCAGCACAGATGAATTAATTAAACTTGCTAACGATCTCTCAGAAAACCCAACACCAAGGGAACTGGATATGCTCCTGTCAGCAGGTGAGAGAATTACAATGTCTTTATTATCTATGCATCTAAACAGTCTTGGATATAGCTCTTTTTCTCTTACTGGTTCACAAGCTGGAATAATTACAACATCTAGACACGGACAAGCTGAAATAGAGGAAATAACTGGAGAAAGAGTAAAAGAAGGCTTAGAGAACGGCGACATTGTAATTGTTGCTGGGTTTCAGGGGTTTAACAGAGACACTAAAGAAATAACAACTTTAGGCAGAGGAGGTTCTGATGCGACTGCAGTTGCACTTGCTGCTGCTCTTGGAGCAGAGAGGTGCGAAATATTTACTGATGTAGAAGGAGTATTTACTGCAGATCCGAGAGTAGTCAACTCTGCTGAATTAATTACAGAAATTACTTATGAAGAAATGTTGGAAATGGCTTCTTCAGGCGCTGGAGTTTTAATGGCTAGGTCTGTAGAATTCGGCAGAAGGTATAATGTACCAATAATTGTAAAATCAACGTTTACAAATAATGAAGGTACCGAAGTAAAAGAGAAAGTTATGGAAGAAGCATTAGTTAGCGGAGTTACTCATAATACTAAAGAAGTTAAATTTACTCTTTTTGAGGTACCAGATCAACCTGGAATTGCAGGAACAGTTTTTGGTTCATTATCCGAGATAGGCATCAACGTAGATATGATTGTCCAAAATGTGTCCAAAGACTCAATAACTGATATTTCATTTACCGCACCTACTGAACAAAAGGATGCTGTTGAGGATATGTTAAAAAATATTGCTATAGAACTTAAAGCCAAAGGTTATGATGTTGATGAAAATGTCGGAAGAGTTTCAATAATCGGTGCTGGGATGAAATCAGAATCAGGGGTTGCATCGAAAATGTTTAAAATACTAGGGGAAAACTCAATAAATATTTCAATGATTTCAACATCCCCCATCAGAGTTTCTTGTGTAATTGACAGTAAAGATATAAACGCTGCTTTGGAAGCTTTACATAAGGAATTCATAGAAAAAGAATGAAGATAGCAATTGTTGGTGCAACAGGCCTTGTTGGCACAAATATTATAAATTTATGTGAGCAGTATTTCGATGTAGATGTTGAATACTCGCTATTTGCTTCAAAATCCTCAGAAGGAAAAAAGATTAGAGTTAATGACAAAGATATAACCGTTAAAGAACTTAATAAAGAAAATATTGGAGAATACAACATTTCACTATTTTCAGCTGGTGGTGAAAGGTCTGAAAATTACGCACCTACTTTCATAGATAATGGTTCATTTGTAATAGACAACTCATCTGTTTTTCGAATGAACGATGAAGTTCCTCTTGTTGTGTATGGAATTAATGAAAACATAATCACAAAAAAATCAAAGTTGATATCTAATCCAAACTGTACAACAATGGGATTAGTAATGGCTTTAAAGCCCCTACATGATAAGTACACTTTATCTTCCATGACCCCTGTTGCTTATCAGGCAGTATCTGGATCAGGATCTGAAGCTATAAAATCATTAGAAAAAGAGACTTTATTAGGTGATAAGTTAGATGCAAATTATCAACAGACTTATTATTCAAATCCAATAGCTAGGAACGTTATTCCTCTTGCAGGAAGCTTAACTGATAACGGATACTCTGATGAAGAAATGAAATTTGTCCACGAATCAAGAAAAATACTATCGATTCCAGATTTAGTTGTTGAACCATCTAATGCAAGGGTTGGAGTAAGAACAGGTCATGGAACTTTTTGCTCTGCAGTGTTTGAAAATGAAGTTGACCTGGAGGAATGCAACGATTTACTAAATAATTTTGAAGGTGTAGAAGTCTGGAATGATTCATTACCAACACCAATAGATGTAGAAGGCAAAGACGAGGTCTTAGTTTCAAGACTTAGACAAGGTCTTTCATCAAAAAATATTTTAAACTTTTGGGTAGTCTCTGACAACCTTTTAAAAGGTGCTGCTTTAAATGCAGTGCAGATAGCTAAGTTTGTGGAAAAATTATGATTTCTACGAATGAAAAACTAGCAAAAAAACAAAGAAAAATATTAGGTCCTCTAGGAAGGTTGTTACTAAAAGTTTTTAGATGGGAAATTAAAGGAAAAATTCCTGATTTGGAAAAAATGATACTTATAGGCATTCCCCATACAGCTATGAGAGATGCCTGGTATGCGTTACTCGCTGTATGGGCATTAGATTTAAAAGTAAATTTTTTTGGAGCAGCTTGGGTATTTACTAGGCTTCCAAGTTTATTTACTATATCTAAAAATTTAGATAGGCAGGGAATTCCCTGGCCATTCTGGTGGTTACAAAAGTACTTGATGCTAAAGCTCGGTGGTATACCTGTTTATCGTGTTAACTCCAAAGGGCTAATTAGAGGAGCTGTTGAAGAATTTAAAACTATTAATAACTACATTTTAGTTATAGCTCCAGAAGGGGGAGTTGAACCTGTTAAGCAATTTAGAAGTGGCTTTTACTATTTAGCAAAAGGATTAAATATTCCTTACGTACCAATTGAAATTGATTTTAAAAATAGGTGTTTTGCAATACAAGAGCCTAAATATATAACTGGAACGTTTGAACAAGAATCAGAAAAAATAGCAAGTTTATTTAGTGGAGTTGAAGGAGCAACTAGAACTTTTAAAATGTTATAAAGAAGGGAACAAATAGACTCAATATATAGTTACCAACTGGTATTTGCTTTAATCCTAATAGATTAATTCCAACACCTACAAGCAAAACTCCACCAATACCTGCAATTGAATCTGCTACAACTTGGTCTATAGAACCCCCAAGACCTAATGCGCACAACGTAAAAAATCCTTGATAGATTAGAATAGAAATTCCGGAGTATCCGGCTCCTTTTCCACCACTTGAAGTTAGAAAAAGCACAAGAAAACAATCGAGTGCTGTTTTAATTAAAAGTAACTCTATATTCCCTTCGACTACATCGAGAAAGGGGCCAACGATAGCAAGCGGCCCAGTAACTACTATTAAAGATGCAGTTAAATAGCTTTCAATAAACTTACTTTTTTCTGAACTATCTTTTTCAAATTTATTATGTAGATACTCTCCAAAACTTTTTATTCTTTCTTCTATTTTTAAGAAAGAACCTATAATTGCACCAATTAATACTGCTACTAATGTCAGTAAAAACTCGGGACTTTTTAGCGACTCCCTTATTCCAAGTGTTAGAACAAGAAGACCAAGTGGTAATAAATTGTTTTCGAAATTTTTAATTTCTTTTTTTACGAAAAACCTTGTTAAAATTCCAACACCAATTACAGCAAAGGAATTTATTAGTGTACCTATTCCTGGAATCATTATTTTTTAAAGTCAGTATGACTTCTACTTGGAGTGGGTCCTTCTTGCCCTTGGTACTTACTACCATAAGTTTCTGATCCATATTCAGACTCTGAAGGCGAATTCAGATAATAAAAAGAAATTTGACCAATCTTCATCTCAGGGTAAATTTTTATCGGAAGATTTGCTACGTTTGAAAGTTCAAGTGTTAAGTATCCAGAAAATCCTGGATCAACAAAACCTGCAGTAGAGTGAATTAATAAACCAATTCTTCCAAGTGAACTTTTTCCTTCGAGTCTGGCAACAACTTTATTTGAAAGAGAAACTTTTTCAAACGTAGTTCCAAGTACAAATTCACCAGGATGAAGTACAAATGGTTCTTCAATCGTTGCAGTTACTAGCGAAGTTAGATCATCTTGTTGAGCTTTTGGGTCAATATGTGAATATTTGTGGTTTTCAAAGACTCTAAAATCATCTCCTACTCTTAGATCTACACTTGAAGGTTGGATATAATCCTCAATCAATGGAGATATTTCAATATCATTATTTTTAATTGAGTTTTTTATGTCTATATCTGATAACATTTTTCCCCTTACTCTTTGAATATAATAATCGTTTTATTAAAAATTATCTGTTTATTAAAGATGCAATAGACCAGATAGTTATTAAAAGACCAACACCAGTTAAAAAAACAGTTCTTCTTAAATACATATTTTCTCTTTTATGATTCTTGTTAAAAAAAGCTGCGAGGTTTCCTGCAACCATAGCTGCTCCAACACCTAGCAAAAGAAGAATAATTGTTAAATCAAGTGCAAATGGATCATTCATAACTTATATTATGATAATGAATATGATCAAAGCTAGTGAAGTGATTGAAATATTTTTAAAGTATGGCATTTCAAATTCAAAAGATGAAAGTAAATATGAAATTTCAAAACTAGATGGCATTACAAATACAAGCTATGTAGTAGATCTGGATAATGAAAAGTACGTTTTAAGAATACCTGGTGATAACCCAGATGTAATTAATAGAAAATCTGAAAAACAAAATACATTAAAGGCACAGGAATATGGATTGACTTTACCTTATATAATTTTTGATGAAAATACAGGTGTTAAAATTTCCAAATATTTTGATATATACACATATAAATCTTCTGATTTTAAAAACGAAAATATGAGAAAGGAAGCTTTCAAAAAGCTGTTTGATTTACACAATTCAGATTTAGTTTTTGAAAATAATTTTTCACCACTCAATGTATTTAGCGAAATTGCTGATATTTCTAACTCAATCGAGAGAGATGCAAAAGAAGTTGGTTTTGAGATTATAAAAAAAATTAAAGAAATTGGTATTAATAATGAACCTTGTCACCAAGATCTTTATTCAGGTAATTTTGTAGTATATGATGACCAAACATACCTAATTGACTGGGAATATTCATCGATGGGAGACAAGTATTTTGATTACGCAGACTTATTTTGGCAAAATGAGTTCGACTTAGATAAGAATATGCGTCAACAGGTACTCAATGAAATTAATATTCAAAAAAAAGATGAAATCGAAAAGTTTGAATATTTTGAAATACTATCAATGATTACTTGGGGATTATGGGCATTAAAACGTTCTCCAGAGGACAATGATGGAAAAAATGCTTTATTAAAAGCAATAAATCGCGGTACTGATAAAAAACTTTAAAAAGATTTTCAAATAATCATGAAAATCCGTTAGACTTTCGCAGTTAGGAAAAAAGGATAAAAATTTAATTTATGGGATCTTTGATAAAAAAAAGACGTAAAAAAATGTCAAAACATAAATACCGTAAACGTCGTAAATCAAATAGACATAAGAAGAAAACCGTTTAGTTAAATTTCTCTCTCTTCATTTAAGAAATCTTCGATTTGTTGAACAAGATTATCTTCTGAAAAATTATCTTCGATACTAACATCAGCTTCTTCTAATTTAGAAACGTACTCTGCTAAATCTTGAGAGTTTTCCATAGCCTTGTTAATTTTTAGTTCAAACTGTTGTCCTTCACTTTGAATTCCAGAATCATCAATATCAATTTTTAAGATATCGGAAGTTTTATTTAACAGTGCACTCATTCCTTTAGGATAACCACCACTACTTAGGTAATGAGGAACAGCTGCCCAAAGTCCTGCAGTCTCGATACCATTATCTCTGAGTGTTTGCCCAACAACACTAGTGATACCTGTAGGTCCAGAATAATTTGGATTTAAGACATTGTATCTTGAATGAAATGTTGGATCTCCACTAACACCAAATATTGGTACAGGAAGCGTGTGCGCAACTTGTCCAAAAAAAGCACCTAAAGTTACCGCTTTTTTAACTCCAAGCTCAAGCAGCGTATCCGAAATGTTTCTTGAGTAATCTTTCCACTTCATTGATGGCTCTTCACCAAAAACTAATATTAAATCACTTTTCAACTTGTAGTCTTCAATTGAGTAAAAAGATGTTTGGGGCCAGTGAAAGTTTCTTTCTCCAAAGTCTTTAACTTCAACAATTGGCCTTCTCATTTGGTAGTTATAATATGAATCCGAATTTAATTCTGCAAACGGTTCAACATCATACGTACTGCTTAAGTTCTCAACACAACCGGTGGCAGTGTTGCCAGCATCACTCCAGCCTTCGAATGCAAGTATTGCAACAGGTTCTGATAAAAGTGGCTTTCTATACCAAACTACATCTTCCATATTTGAAGAATAATGTTGTGATAGATTTATTTAAGATTAATTTTTAGAGTTTTCTTGAAGAGTTTATTACTACCGAAATACTAGAAAGGGCCATTGCTAGTGCTGCCAAATTCGGTGTAATTAGGCCAACAACTGCAATAGGTATCATTAGTGTGTTGTAAATAAAGGCGAGAAAAAGATTTTGATATATTCTATACTTTGATTTTTTTGAAAGACTAAATACTTCACTCAGAGTTTCTAAACCTCCTTTGTGGATTAATATATCTCCAGAAACTTGTGCAATCTGGCTACTAGAAGAGGTAGTTACTCCAACATCAGCTTGTTTAATTGACGGTGAATCATTAACTCCATCACCAACAAAAATTACCCTCTCATCTTTTTGGATATCTTTTACAAAATCAAGTTTTTCCTCAGGACTTTTATCAGAATAAAATTCTTTTATGTTTTGTTCTTCAGCAAATTTTTCTACATTAACTTTTTTATCACCAGAGAGAATTACGATATTCTTCTCTTCTTTAAGCTCTTTTAAAAAATTGTTAGACACGGATGCTTCTTCTTCTAGGTATAAAAAATAATATAGATCATTTATTGAAACTTTAAGTGAAGAGTCATTTTTCTCTTTGTTTTTTTCAATTTTAATAAGTTGCTCTTCAACAATGCCCTCAATTCCAACGCCGGGTTTTTCTTTTATATTTGAAGCAGGAAGAAGTGTTAAATCCTCTAACTCTGCTTGATAAACAATACTTTTTGCAATTGGGTGTTGAGAATAGTTTTCAAGACTTGCAATCAACTGCAAAACAGTATTTCTTGGAATAGTTTCATTAGGCATCTGAATCTCCCTGATTTTAAAGATACCGGAGGAAAGAGTACCCGTTTTGTCGAAAACCATTGTATTTATGTCTCCAAACTTTTGAAGAATATCAAAATTCTTAAAAAGAAAGCCTTTTAGTTTGCTGACTGTTGCAGTTTTAAATAAAACTATTGGGGTTGCTAGCCCCAGTGCACATGGACATGCAATAACTAATACAGCTATTGCATTTTTTAGGGCGTCTATCAAGGCAACATCTTGAATTAGATACTTGAATACAAAAGTGCTAAAACTAGTAAATAAAACAACCGGTACAAAATACTGTGTGATTGTGTCGAGTGATTTTTGAATATCTGGCTTAGTTCCCTGAGCATTTCTGATTAAGTCTTCGATAATGTTATAAGTTGATTTTTGGTAAGATTCTTTTACTTCAATCTCTATATTTCCTTGTAAATTAATACTTCCTCCAACAACCTGATCTCCTTCTTCTTTTGTTAAAGGTATAGACTCTCCAGTAAGAAGGCTTTCATCAACAGTAGTTTCACCTTCAACAATCTCACCATCAACGGGAATAATTTCACCGACCATTACATTGAAACGATCTTTTTCTTTAACATCTTTTGTAGGTATTTCAATTCTGTCTTTATCTCTATTTACTAACAAAGTTTTTGGCATTCGACTTTTTATTGACTCTGAAGTTTTCACAGACTCTTCTATTACCCTATCTTCTACTGCCTTACCAATAAGTAAAAAAGACACGATAAAAGCTCCAGTATCAAGAAACATTTTATTTTCACTCGATGCAGAACTCATTGAAGAAACTAGCTCAGCCGGCAATAAAGAAATTAACAAAGAGCTCAAACTTCCAAGTGAGATTAAAGTGTCCATATTGAAATCAAGATTTTTAATTTTTTTAAACGCAGATATATGGAAATTTCTTCCAAGAACTAAAATAACAAAAAAACCTATAAGGTAGGATATTAAATCCAGACCTGCTTCAAAAAAATACCTAAGAGAAACAGTCATTAATAATGAAGCTATTGGGGTAAAGATTTTAAATTTGATATTTTTTTTAGTGTTATCTTCAGAAGCTTCTTTTGCTTTATAGCCAATCTTATTTACTGATTTAATAATTTCATCAAAATCAAAACTTTCATCATCTGCGATATCTACAATTGCAGATTTTAAGGGAAAGCTCACTGATGCGTCTAATACGTGTTCGTTTTTTGTTAGTACACGCTCAACTCTTGCAGCACAAGCCGCACAAGTCATACCATCAATATCTAAATTGACAGATTTAACTTGATTCGACAACTGTATAGCCTTGTTCATCGAGCATGTTAGAAACCAGAGACAAATCTAGATCTGAGGAAGACTTAACTTCTACTGATTTTTGATCAATATCAACATTGACAGCTTCAACATTTTCGAGACTATTTATAGTTGACTCAATTGTTTCTTTACAGTGTCCACAACTAATTTCAGGTACAGTAAATTTTGTTTCCATAACTAAATAATAATAATGATGTATTTATAAAATAAGCCCCTATTCTCATAGGGGCTTATCGGAAATCTCATGGGGGAGATTTCATTAGGGGGGAGTTTAAAACTTAAGCAGTTTCTTGGAGAATTCTGCCTCTAACTCTAGGATATTTCACTGGAGCGTGATTGAAGCAATGATCTCTTTTGTTATATATACTTAGTTGAGTACTGCAAGAATCATCTTTACATACTCTGCCCTGGTCAAAACTTTTTGATGGCCTTATTCCGCCCTTAATTTGACTAGCTTTTAATCCGTCTGTCATTTTATTCCTTTATATACTTTGTGAATATATTCACAAGCTTAACACTTTTATTTTAGATGGCAACTTTATTTTGACAAGTTTTTTTGGGATAAAAAGGCCTCATCATTCCATTTTCTACCTAAAAAGTCCTGAACCATGTTTTCAGCAGGTACAGTTCCTCCAGGCTTTAGAATTTTATTTTTATAGTCAACACCAACAGAATTAGACAATACTCCTTCATTTTCAAATCTACTAAATAAGTCATCACCGATTATTTCAGCCCACAAATAACCATAATAAGCTGCATCATACCCACCAAGTAAATGTCCAAAAGCTGCTAGATGATTGATATCTTTCGGATATGTTATTGATGTAACTTTTTGTGCTGCATGTTCTATTTCTAAAAGGCTGTCTTTAAAGTTTTCACCATGTAAATGTTGGTCTGCAAGACCAAATGAAACCTGCCTGAGTGTAAGTAAACTAACTCCAATATTTTTTGATTTATTTAATTTTTCACATATTTCTTCAGACAATGATTCACCAGATTCAATATGCATTGAAATTCTTTTCATACATTCTACTTTCCATACCCAATGCTCCATAATTTGACTTGGTGCTTCGACGAAGTCCCATTCACAGTTTGCACCAACAAATCTCGTATATTTTGATTTTCCAACTCCGTTGTGTAGAACATGGCCAAATTCATGAAAAAGAGTTTCAACTTCATCGAAAGTCATTAAACCATCTCCTGTGTTCGGGTTTGGGAAATTTGCAACCATTGAGCATATTGGCAACTCTTGTCTGCTAGATCCACCAGAAGATATATCGAATACTGCAGCGTGTGTAAATTTTCCTTCTCTTGGATAAAGGTCTAAATAAAAGTAGGCTAATTGTTGACCATTTTTTTCCCATAAAGACCAAAGCTCAACATCTTCATGCCATGCAGTTTCATTCGATTCAGGTTTTATATGCAAATCAAACACTTCTTCACAAACTTTAAACATTTCAGTTTTCACATCATGTATGTAAAAGAATTTTTTTAATTCACTATTCTCAATGCTGCTTACTTTGCTTCTTTCTTTTGAAATAAAATAGCGTATATCCCAAGGTGTTATATCAGAAATTTCGATGTTATCTATTGCAAGTTCAATTTTTTCTACTTCAGCTGCTTTTTGTAATTTTGGAATCAAGCTCTCATACATTGAAGCTACATTTTTTGGTGACTTTGCCATCCTATTCTGCAATCTATATTCAGCCCAAGTTTTAAATCCAAACAACAAAGCCTTTTCATTTCTAAGCTGAACAGCTTCTTCAAGAATTGGACTATTTTCTTTTACAGCTCGATTGTTAAAAGCTTTCCAAACAATTTCTCTAGTCTTTCTCACACTGCAGTTTTCCATAACAGCATTGATGTCCGGATATGCCATTGTTATAACAAAACTATCTTTATTTTTCTTCAAGTTTTTAAGTTCATTTTGACTCAGACCTTTTAGTTCATCTTCCAAAAACATAACTTCAGTTTTGTCTTTTGCAATATTTTCTGAAAAAGAAATGCTCAGATCTATAAGCTTTTTTTCGATTTCTGTGAGTCTACCCTTTTTTTCATCTGATAGACCATGTCCTGCATCTTTGAAGTCAATTTCTAAATCTCTATAAAATGTTTTCGATTCTTCATCTAAATTTTTGGTTTCTATTTCTTTAAACTTTTTGTATAGATCTTGATCTTTAAATATTTCAAGTGCAAGATTTTGTATTTTTGAATCTGCTTCATTTCCAAAATTTCTTATTTTTTCATCTGGATGTACATCTCCCATAAACGCAATGCGTCCAGAAAGATCATAAATTGCACTCTCCAGCTCATTAAAATTCGATAAATCGATATTTTCAGAAGATTTAATATTACTAACCAAATCTTTACATTCTTCGATTGTATTATTTAAGTCTTCTTCTAATTTTCCTAAAGATATGTCTGAATAGTTGTACACTCAACTCCTTTAACTTTTTATATGATAGTATTTAGTTATGGAAATCAAACTTGAATTTTGTGTAGTTTGAAACTACACACCTCGTGCAGTTAGCACGATTGAAGATATCTTAGAAGTTTACGGTAACAAAGTTACAAACATTCAATTAATTCCAAGCGGTGGTGGAGTATTTGAATTTCATTTAGATGAAAAATTATTATTTTCAAAAAAAGAACTTGGAAGACACTCAGAAGATGGAGAAATTCTTAAATTAATTGAAGAAGATCTTGGTTGAATTTACCGTTTGACTTAACGCTATTTGAAGTAATTTTTATTGCATTACTACTTTTTATTGGCTCTGCTGTTCAAGGCGTTTTGGGTTTTGGTTTTGCTGTTATTGCTTCACCAATAATTGTTCAAATTGAGCCTAGTCTGGTGCCGCAATTGCTCGCTTTACTTGGTTTGCCACTAGCTTTAAGAGTTTTTTACCGAGAAAAAGACGAAGTTGATTTATCTAAAGTCAAGCCACTTATTTTAGGCCGATTAATAGGAGGACCAATTGGACTCTTGTTATTATTAAACTTATCCGAAAAATATTTATCAATCTCTGTAGGGCTTATAGTTTTTATAGCAGGTGCAGGCTCTTTTTTTGGGTGGGAAATTAACAGAAATACTTTGAATTCCTTTTTTGCAGGTACTTTTTCAGGTATTTTTGGGATGATCGCAGCCATTGGTGGTCCTCCTGTAGCTTTACTTTATAGGAATACTAAATCTCAGGAATTTAGGCCATCTCTCAATAGTGTATTTAGCATAGGAATTTTGATTACATTGTCTCTTTTAATTCTTAGTGGCAATCTTTATGTTGACCACCTACTTTTATTTATGTTATTTCTTCCAGTTGTTTTGGTAGGCATTAGAGTTTCTAGCTCGCTTTTCTCAAAAGTCTCAGACAGTTTTATTGCCCAGTCAGTAACTTATTTTTCCATTATTTCTGGGCTTTATGTTATTTTGAGAAACATAAATTAGTTTATTTCAACTAGGGGGATTATTAACATATAAGCATATGTTTATGAATGCCATTATTGCCGGCTTGCTCTACTCCTTAAGTTTTCCTCCTTATGATTTTTGGTATTTAATATTTCCTGCACTTTATCTTTTGTATTATTCATTGCTTTCAAGTAAAAAATCTTTTCTGTCAGGATTTATCTTTGGGTGCGTCGCTTACGGCGTGATTCTATTAGGAATTCAATCAATAGGACTTGAAGCCTGGATACCGTTGACATTTTTAATGGGGTTGATGTATGGAGTATTCTCAAAATTATTTTCTTATCTAAATACAAAATCTGGAAATAATTTCTATGTATTGTTGGCAGCTTTAGCAGTCTTCGATTTGATCAGAGCATATTTTCCTTTTGGAGGATTTCCTTGGGGTTTTCCATCAACAGTTTTACTGACAGGCCCTATAGATAGCCCATTATTTTTTGTAGTACCTTGGACATTCAGAAACTTTGGACCAACGGGATCTTCACTTTTACTACAATCTCTTCCTTTAGTAATTGCACTAGGTGTTTTTTCAAAAAGCAAACCAAAAAATTACTTAAAGGATTACAGCATATTTTTATTAATAATTTTCACAATATTCATTTCAAATTATGTTTTTAATGACTATCAGTACACTCAGTTAGAAACATCAGAACTCAACATTACAATCGTTCAAGGAAACAGTCCTTGTCCTGGTGCAAAAAACAGATGCAGCAATGAAAGGCAAAAAATTTATGATAGCCATTTAGCTCAAACCCAATCCCTCGAAGGCAATTTTGATTTAGTTGTTTGGCCTGAGAGCTCAACTGGATTTAACAATGATCCGGGAGTACATAGTAGAGTTCAAAATGACGTTTCTACCCAAGCTCTAAGATTAGATTCATATTTTTTAATTGGGGGAGACAGACCTGTACAAAAAGAATATTTCGAAAATTATGGAATCTTTATTAACAGAGAGGGAGAGGTTGTAGATCAATATTTAAAACAGCACCCCGTTCCTTTTGGAGAGTATATTCCATTTAGAAAATATTTAGATTGGATTCCATCACTAGCACTAGTTCCTCGTGACATGATTAGGGGAGATGGTCAAAAAATATTTATGGTTAATGATACAAAAATATCAACTGTTATCTCATTTGAAGGGTCTTTCCAAAGATACATTAGAAACAGTGTCATGGACGGTGCAGAGTTAGTTGTAATCCTTACTAACCAAGCAAGCTATGGAGAAAGTGGGATGTCGGACCAATTTATATTAATGTCCAGGGCAAATGCTATTTCAAATGATAGACCAATTGTACATGCTGCAATTACAGGTAAATCAGCGTTCATAGATCACAATGGAAAAGTTATTTCTAAAACTGAATTATTTGAAACAACAACATTAAATGAAAAACTTGAAGTAAGACAAACAGATACTCCATACAGCAAATATGGAAATTATTTAAATTATATTTTTATAATATTTGGAGCTCTTACGCTTGTCAGAAGATTTATTCGTCCAGTTGGTTAAATGGTAAGTTTTTCATAGCCACAGCCTCTATTACACCACTTTGGAAAACTCGTAATCCAAATTTTGGAAGAATTGCAAATAAGTGATCAAAAATGTCTGATTGTATTTTTTCATAAGCAACCCACTCTGTTGTATTCGTAAATGTATATATTTCTATAGGCACTCCTTCAGGAGAAGAGGGTAATTGACGAACTAAAAAAGTCATGGTGTCAGTGTTTAAATTTTGACTTTGTTTCAAATAGTTCTCAACATACGCTCTATAAGTTCCGATATTTGTTAATCTCCTAGTTTCTAATTGGTTAGAAGACTCACTGTTTAATTTATTAAACTCTTCTAACTCCTCGTTTTTTTCTGAAATATAGCTCTTAATTGGTGAAAGCTTTTGAAGTTCGACTGTTTCTTCTGCAGTTAAAAACTTTATACTAGAAATATCTATTAATATTGATCTTTTTATTCTCCTCCCTCCATACTCAGACATTGCCCTCCAGTTTTTCACAGAAGTATTAACAATTTTTGATGTAGGTATTGTTGTAATTGTTTTGTCCCAATTTTGTACTTTTACAGTGTGAAGGGCTATATCTACAACATCTCCATCTGCACCAAACTCGGGAACCTCTATCCAGTCACCAATTTTAATTATGTCATTTTGACCAATTTGGACTGATGCTACAAATGAAAGAATTGTATCTTGAAAGACTAACAACAATACTGCAGTCAAAGCTCCAAGACCACTTATGTAGTAAGCCACTGATTGACCAGTTATTATTGCAAAAATAATTATCGCGATGAATGATGCGATAATTATTTTTATTATTTGAATATATCCTTTGATAGGTTTATTTTTTAATACATCTATATTTTCAGAAACCTTATTAAACACAGTGAGCATTTCAAGTATGGTAAGACCGACAAACAGAGTCAGTAATGAATCAAGAAGTCTAGAAATTATTGGATTTGAAAATATTTCAAGATTAAATCTAGGAGATGAAGTCAAAAAGGTAAAAACTATAATTACTAGAACATATGAAAGTCGATTCAGAAATTTTTTTTCCAGAAATAAATCATCAATAAACGTTGATGTTCTTTTTGCTATTTTTTTTAAAGCAGGAAAGAGTATGCTTCTCAATACAAAATATGTAATGATTAAAATCCCAAAAATTATTGCAAGAGACGAGAGTTCAGAGGTTGATAAATTATTCATAATTAAATTTTACCTTAAAATCCTTTTTGTTGGCTTATCCAAGGTTCAGGTGAATTATTTAAGAATTCGTCAACACTTGGACCATTTAAATTTTGTAAACTTCTTTGACCAACAATATATGAAATTACTAAAAGAATCAAAGTGCTTTGATTAGATGTTGCAAGTTTGATTACAACCAGTATTTCAGGATTGTTAAAGAAGTAAATTTGTAACCCAGCCTTTAGAGACAAATATATGGTCCAAATAATAGCAACTTTTGTATAAGCAGGGCGTACTCTGGGGTGAAAATACCATCCTTTAGGCCAATTCCTAAATGCTTTTGAACTATATATGGTAAATGGCTTTCTTATTAGTATCGAAATTAATCCAAAGATTGCAATTGTTGCATCTCTTACAATTCCAGGAATGAAAAACCCAGAAGCACTTCCTTGAAGTCTTGCTAGAAGTAGTGCAATAGCAGATCCAACAAATCCGTAAAAAACAAACTTTAAATCTTGTTTTCTTAGTCTTCTGTAAATTAGAAAAACAATAAGTAATCCACCTGTACTAAAGATCGCTGTATTTAAATCAACAAAGTTAGCCAACACAACAAAAAACACTGGAGCAATTACGGCATCAATTACACCTTCATTGTTTGGAAGTAAATCTTTAACTTCTTCTCTTATTTCAAGAAATTTTGATTTAAATTTATCCAATTTATTGAAATTTATCTTTAAACGTTTTTTCGTCGACGTTTTTATTAACTTGATTTTCTAAATCTGGAAATTCTAATTTAAATTCTTTTTCAAGCTCTTTTTTTAATTCTTCAGCAGATAAATTGTTAAAAATTTCTTCTTGAATTTTTCTATATGCTGTATCTCTATCAACCCCGTTGTTCACGAGATATGAAAGAAATTTTTGACTTACAGATTTATTTTTTGCATCTTCAAGGTTTACATTTATTTGTTCATAATTTATAACTAAGTGTTTTAGTATTGAATTCAACTCGATACTCATAAAACTAATAAGGTGAAAAGCATCTGGGAGCATGATCCTTTCTACTGAGGAATTAGAAATGTCTCTTTCGTTCCATAAAACCATATTCTCTAAGCTAGTGCTTACATAAGATCTCATTATTCTTGCTAATCCGGTTATTCTTTCACTACCAATAGGATTCTTTTTATGGGGCATTGCCGAAGAACCTTTTTGCCCATCTTTAAATGACTCGAATATTTCAGATATCTCAGAACGCTGATAGCTACGTATGTTTGTAGCAATCCTCTCATAAGTAGATGCGAGTATACCAAGTGAGCTAACAACCTCTGCATATCGGTCTCTACTTACAATCTGATTTGCAAACTGCTCAGGCTTTAAATTTAATTTCTCAAGTGTAAGCTTCTCCATTTCAGAAGTAACTACTGAGTGGTTTCCAACTGGGCCACTTAATTTACCAAAAGAAATATTATTTTTAGAATTCTCAAGTCGATTCAATCCTCGGGCAACTTCTAGGTGCCAGTTGCCAAAGATATTTCCTAAAAAAGTTTCTTCTGCGTAAACACCATGAGTTCTTCCAATGATCGAAGTATCTTTTTCTTGCACAGCTTTCTCCTGTAAAGTTGAAAGCAAATCGTTTATTAAATCTCTAACATAATCAAGTGACTGCATAATTAAAACGCTATTTGCAGTATCAACTATGTCGGAGCTTGTTAATCCGTAATGTATCCAATTAGAACCTTCACCAACTTTTTTTTGCAATATGTCAACAAATGAAGCTAAATCATGGTTTGTAATCTTCTCTTGTTTATACACTTCATTCTTTTGAACAACTGATTGATTTATTTTTTTAGCGATTCCATTTTCAGCTACATTTAACTCTTCTAGTGTCTCAACATATTTTTCTTGAACCAATTTCCATGTATCGAATTTGTTTTGATCGTCCCAAATAGAATTAATTTCTGGATTTAAATATCTCTCAATCATTTTAAATTATTATATTTTCTGTTCTCTCAGGCCCAACGGAGATGAACGTAATGGGTACTTCAATAAAGTCTTCAATTGCTTTTATGTAAGTTTGTGCGTTTTTTGGTAAGTCTTCATAATTCTTTACAGAGGAAATATCTTCTGTCCATCCATCAAAAGCTTTATAAACAGGCTCAGCTTTATAATGAATACTTTCTTTATATGGATAATCTGTAAAAAGCTTATTTTCATACTTATATCCAATGCATAAATTTATTTCTTCTAATCCAGAGAGAACATCAAGTTTAGTTATAAATAGCTCAGTTAATGAATTAACTCTTACTGAATACTTCAAAGAAATTAAATCAAGCCAACCACATCTTCTTCTACGACCCGTAACTACACCAAACTCTGCACCTTTTTCGATTAGGTAGTCACCAATCTCATTTTTTTGTTCTGTAATAAATGGTCCACTTCCAACTCGAGATATATAGGCTTTTGTTACTCCAACAATTCGGTCTATATTTTTTGGACCAACTCCGGATCCAATAGCAGCATTTCCTGCAGATGTATTTGAGCTAGTTACAAATGGATAAGTTCCATGATCTATGTCGAGCAGTGTACCTTGGGCCCCTTCAAATAAAATTGTTTTACTCTCTTTAATAGCATTTTCAATTAAAAGTGAGGTGTCTTTTATATGGTTAGTGACAATATCTCTATAACCATTAAATTCTTCAATTATTTCCTCAGCTACCAATGGAGGTCGTTCGTAGATTTTTGTAAGCGTGAGATTAGTTTCTTCAATATTTGAGTTTACTTTTTTTTCAAATACTTCTTGGTCTAACAAGTCTTGTAATCTTATGCCACGCCTCTGTATTTTGTCAGCATAACAAGGGCCAATTCCTTTTTTTGTCGTTCCTATTTTGTTTTCTCCTAAACTTTCTTCGATTAACTCATCAAGTAATTTGTGATAGGGCATAATTAAATGAGCGTTGGGTGAAATAGCTAACTTCTCAATATTAATATTTTTTTCTTTTAACATTTTGAGCTCTTGTTTTAAAAAGCCCAAGTCAATTACACACCCTGAACCGATTACTGGAACACAGTCAGGATATAGAACTCCAGAAGGTGTTAAAGACAAAGCAATTTTGTCTTCTCCAACTACAATTGTATGACCAGCATTGTTTCCACCTTGAAATCTGACAACAAAATCGGCTGTAGAAGCAAAAAAATCTGTGACTTTACCCTTACCTTCATCTCCCCACTGGGCGCCGAGAACTACGGTAGTGGACAATTTTTTCTCCTTAGATACAACATAAAATAATAATGCAGTTTTCTTATAAACAGTAGGGGTTTCTTAGCGAATTTAAATTAAATTGCAAACAGTTTGTTTATTTACATAATTTTTCATTGATACAAAAATCTAACTATATTAAATTAATAACATACGGCTTCTAATGAAGCTGTCTACTTTTAATTAAAAGGAGATAAACATTGAATAAAAAAGCAATTGTTTTTCTTTTAGTATTTGCAATGGTAATCGTCGCTTGTGGAGACACAACCGAAGAAGCTGCTGTTGAAGCTACTGAAGAAGAACATGACCACGAAGGGGAATCAACTCTTGAACAAGTTCAAGAAAGAGGATTCCTTAAGTGCGGTGTTAGCACCGGTGCAACTGGATTCACTGAAGTAGGGGACGACGGTTCTTATTCAGGATTTGACGTTGACTACTGTTATGCAGTTGCTGCTGCTGTTTTCGGCGATTACAGTAAAGTTGAATTTAAGCAACTTACTGCTGCTGAAAGATTCACAGCACTTAGCGCTGGTGAAATCGACGTGTTAATAAGAAACACAACATGGACTCAAAGCCGAGACACTGAGCTTGGTAATGATTTTGGACCAACAACTTACTTTGACGGTCAACAATTAATGGGTAGAGTTTCTGATGGACTTTCTTCATCTTCAACTCTTGCTGACATTGATGGACTAAGAGTATGTACAAATGCTGGTACAACCACTGAAAAGAATATTACAGAAGGTGCTGGACTTGTAGGAGCCACAATTGAGCTTGTAACAGTTGAAGCATTCTCAGAAGCAATCGACAAGTTCATTGCTGGTGAGTGTGATATTGTAACAACAGACGGTTCAGGATTAGTTGGTAGAAGAGCTGTTAATGATGCTCTTAATGACTGGGCAATTTTCCCACAATCACCAATTTCAAAAGAACCATTAGGTCCAACATACAGATCAAACGATAGCCAATGGGCTGACATCGTTAACTGGACTGTTTATGCAACAATCATTGCAGACGAGTATGGAGTTACAAGAGCTAACATCGACTCATTTGACTATGATGCTGCACCAGAAATGGGTAGATTATTTGGTAAGAATGACGGAGAGCTTCAAACCAAGA
>CACJIM010000003.1 GCA_902593475.1 uncultured Candidatus Actinomarina sp. | reverse complement strand
AGAATATGATGGGGAAATCCTTGAAACTGATTGTGATGTTTTAATACCTGCAGCTGTAGGAGGAGTTATTACCTCTAGTAACGCTGAAAAAATTAAAGCAAATGTAATAATTGAAGGTGCTAACTCTCCGACAACTTTAAATGCAGATAAAATCTTAAGGGATAATGGCGTAATGATAATTCCAGATATCCTAGCTAATGCCGGTGGTATAACTGCAAGCTACTTTGAATGGGTGCAAAATACACAAAATTATTTATGGAAAGAAACTGAGCTATATGAGAAATTAATTGATGTAATGATTACTTCTTTTGAAGAAGTTTGGACTATTTCCCAAAAACAAAATTGTGATTTAAGAACAGCTGCACTCATAAAAGGAATAAAGAGAGTAGCCGCAGCAAAACTAACTAGAGGCTTGTTTCCGTAGAAGTTTTTCTATTTCTGCTTGGATATTATTTTTTTGATCCTCTAATTTTGATATCTGAATTTTAATTTGCTCTTTGTCTGTGCTTCCAATTGGACTTTCTTTTGGAACTTCATTTTCGTTTTTAAACATATCTAATACCTCAATTTCTTCTTCTAAATCTGAAATGGATTCATTTATCATTCTTAGTTCTTCCGTATTAGGAGGGTTGTCGTTAAATACTGGACAAATTGGTTTGTAGTAACACCAGTCACAGAGTGTATTTTTAATTGCTGGAAAATCATCATTCTCATAAGCTTTTTTGATATTTTCCCAGATTTCTAAAATTTCTTTTTTTGCATCTATTAAATCTTCTTCATTAATTTTTAATGTATGAATAGTTGAGTTTTTGAGATATATTAGTTTTAATTCTGCAGGCATTTCTCCAAGTTCCTCATTTATCAATAAAGCATATAGTTTTAGGGCAAAAAATCTTGGTTCTTTATATTTAGCCATTGGAGCTTTACCACTTTTGTAATCAACAATTATTAGTTCACCCTTTTGATTTCTATCCATTCTGTCGAGAATTCCTCTTAAATTTAAATCTTCTATACTCCCTCTAACCCATCGCTCTCTCTCAAGTGGATCAAAACTAGTAGGATCCTCAATAGTCATATAATTATTGAGCAACTTTAGACCATCAACACCCCATTCTCTCTCTTCTTCTACAGAAGAAAAAAGATCATGATGTTCATCTGTGCCTCTTACTTTTGTCCAAGCTTCACGAAATAAATTATGGAGTTTTTCTATATTTCTTTCTTCTTTTGGTAAATCAAACAAGTCTTCGAGAGCTTGATGAACTGTTGTACCTTTAGCTTGCACTTCATTTGTTGGCTCTTTTAATTTATCTACATTTGCAAATTTAAATTGTTTTGGACATGTTTTAAATTGAGATGCTCTAGATGGAGATAAATTTTTAATCATACATAAATTATATCTATATTATTTTGAATATTTGTAAAATGAAATAGTGACTAAGTTTATAAAAATATTACAAATTATAGGAATAATCACTTTTGTAATGTATTTTGTGATTGGAATACTTTACAACTCATTTAGTTGGTTTAATTATCTCTTTAATTAACCCTGTAAAAAATATAAAACTCACATTTGCTAAAGTAAAAAAATGGAAAATAATATAAAAGTTGCAATATTGGGCGTCGGTAACTGTGCTAGTTCATTTGTTCAAGGAATCGTACACTATAGTAATTCCGACAATGAAGATGGTTTAATTTCTGATGTCATAGGGGGATACAAAGTCTCCAACATTGAAGTAGTTGCAGCATATGATATTAATACTACAAAAGTTGGTAAAGATCTCAGTGAAGCTATTTTTTCTGAACCAAATAACACAATTAAATTCTCTGATGTTCCAAAATCTGGTGTCATAGTTCAGCCAGGAGTTGTGAATGATGGAGTAGGTAAGTTTGTGAAAGATATTATTACAACGTCGCCTGACTCTGAAAATTTTGAAGATTCATTAAGAGATTCAGGAGCTGAGATACTTATTAATCTACTACCAGTAGGATCTGACGAGGCTGTTAAGTTTTATGCCCAATCTGCTATTAACGTAGGTATAGGGTTTATTAACTGTATACCAGTTTTCATAGCAAGAGATAAAGAATGGTATCAAAAGTTTAAAGATGCTGGCGTCCCTCTTATTGGAGATGATATTAAGAGTCAAGTTGGTGCAACAATAGTTCATAGGGTTTTAGCTCAGTTATTTTCTGATAGAGGTGTAAATCTTGAAAATACCTATCAATTAAATGTTGGTGGAAATATGGACTTTCTAAATATGCTTGAAGAAGATCGTTTAGAAACTAAAAGAACAAGTAAAACTTCTTCAGTTACTTCTGTAGCTAATAAAGGCAAAGGCATTTCACCTGAAAATGTAAGAATTGGCCCATCTGATTATGTAAAGTGGCTTGAAGACCGAAAGAAAGCATTCATTAGACTTGAAGGTAAAGGATTTGGAGGTGCTCCACTTAATTTAGAAGTTCAATTAGAAGTATGGGATTCACCAAACAGTGCAGGGGTTACTATTGACGCTGTTAGATATATGAAGTTTTTTAAAGAGAAAAATGATTTAGACTCTCTAGATTTAGTTTCTGCTTGGCTAATGAAAGCACCATTTAAACCAGTAAAAGACGGGGATGTCTTAAATCAGCTTCATGCGCTAACACATATTGAAACTGACTAAATTAGAGATTCGCTAAATATTCCTAGTGCTTCTTCTACCTGCTCAATCGGTGTAGTTAAAGGACCCATAAATCTGATTACATTTCCAAACTCACCACATGAAACAAGTAGTAAACCTTTTTCTTTACAGTTTGAGATAATTTCTTGAGTTTTTTCCTTATTAGGATTTTTAGACTCTTTGTCACTTACAATTTCAACACCAATCATTGGTCCGTAACCTCTTACATCCCCAATAAAATCAAAATCATTCGTTAAGTTTGTTAAAACTGTATTCATTATCTTTGCTTGTTTGTTTGAATTTTTTAAAATATCCTCATTATCAAAAGCATCTAACACACCTAATGCTGCAGCACAAGACACAGGTGAGGCCCCAAATGTACTTCCTATACCAGCCTCATGAATAGAATCCATTATTTCTGATTTACCCAAAACTGCAGCTAGAGGAAAACCGCCAGCAATTCCCTTAGCTAACGTAACAATGTCTGGTTTTACACCGACAGTCTCTGCACCAAACATATTTCCAGTACGTCCGTAACCTGTTTGAACTTCATCAAAAATTAATAAGATATTATTTTTATCACAAATATCTCTCAGTTGTGATAAAAAGTTACTTGAGGCTGGAATATATCCACCTTCTCCAAGTTCTACTTCAATCACAATTGCTGCTGTGTCATTAGGATCAAGTTCATTGTTGAGTACATCTTTGACACTCATCAATGCATCTTCATCTGAAATATCTCTGTAACTATATGGATAAACAGCATGTTTTACAAATTCTGGAAACGGTCCAAAACCTTCTTTATAGGGTTTGTCCTTTCCTGTTAATCCCATTGCTAGGTATGTTCTTCCGTGGAATCCACCTTTAAAAGATAAAATTGCTTTTTTATTTGTAAAATATCTTGCAATCTTGACTGCATTTTCCACAGCCTCAGCACCACTATTGACCATAAACGTTTTAGTTTCAGAATCTATGGGATACCTATTATTTAGTTCTTCGGAAAGTTTTACTGCGTTTTCATGTGGTGCAAAAGCAAAACAAGAATGTGAAAAATTATCAAGTTGATTTTTGACTCTATCAACAACTCTTGGATGAAGATGGCCAGTGTTTAAAACTGCATACCCTCCAACATAATCTAAATATCGATTACCTTCAGAATCCCAGATTTCAGCATTTTTACCCTTAACAATAAAATTTTCTAAGGAGCTATACCAGGCACTTGGCACATTTGATTGTATTTGATCATTTTGAATGTATACCATTACTAATTCACTGTAACTGAATAATTATTAATACTCAATTTTGTAACTACTAAAATAAAAATATGGAGTTTTATTTTTTAGAATTACCTTCTTATATAAGCCTTGTTATTTGTGGTTTTGTAGGGTTAATATTTTTAGCAATTCATTTTTCCAAATTTGAACTGCCTTTTAATATTTCAAACAAATTAATCCTGCTGTCTTGTTCTTCTGTACTCTTACAAGTTTTAGTGGTTATTTACTTTACACAAAACAATGAAATAGGCTCATTCAGCCTATTTTATAATATTGTTAATCTTTTCATTTTGACATTTCTATATATTTACAGAAACGAAATGAAAGTGAATTATCATCTTTATTGGTCATTTGCATTACTCTTTTTGATGGGTATGGAAATCAGAGCAATTCAGACAATAGGGCTAGGACTTAACTAATGGCGTATAAAATATTGAATGATGACTTAACATTTGCCAATGTAAATTCAGAGAATCCTAAAGTGTGTTTCTTACATGGGTGGGGTACAAGTGGTAAAGATTTTAACAAGATTGAAACGCATTTTGATTTTATAACTATTGATATACCTGGATTTGGGAAGTCTGTACCATTTACAAAAAGTTTTTCACCAAAAAGTTATGCTGAGTACCTTATTAAATTAATACCAGAATCAGTTGATGTTATTGTTGGCCATTCTTTTGGAGGAAGAATAGCAGTACACCTTTCACAACTGCGAAATTACAGAAAAATAGTGATTATTGCATCACCACTTATTAGAAAATTAAAACCGAACAGTGGTTTTTCTGTTTTTAAATTATATAAATTTATGAATAAATTAAATATTATTAGTGACCGCAGGCTTGATGAATTAAAAAATAAATATGGTTCTGATGATTATAGAAATGCTAATAAAGTTTTAAAAGATACATTAGTAATGGCAGTGAATGATGATTTGACTGAAATTCTTCCTAAAATCTCTACAAAAGTTGAACTTATTTATGGACAAGATGATTTGGTGGTACCAGTAAAAGTTGGTATCGACTCAAGCAGTATAATTTGTGATTCTGAATTAACGATAATTCCTGACGAAGGTCACAATATGCTTAGAAGCAGTGCAGAAAAAATTGTGGAAATTATAAAAAGATGAATTTACTTTATATATTTGTTTTAATTTTGCTTACTTTGAGTTCATGCTTGAATTCAGTAAGGTGGGGCAGAATTGCTCAAAGAGAACATTATATCTCGGGATATGTCACTAAATTTTATTTCAGATGGGTTAGGTTAGTCCCATTTAATAATCTTTATTTTTTTCTTGCTATCATCCTGGCTTTATTGAGTTTATGGTCACCATACCCAGCATTATTACTATCAGTCTTAACTCTAGTAACACCGCTTGGATTAGATTTTAAATACAGAACAACCAAAGTGAACCTAACCGAAAGGCTTAAAAGACTGAATATAATATATTGCATTCTTATAGTTTTGATTTCTATTGTATCTTTAACAATGGATTTAGGTTACTTTATTGCATTAGTTGCTAATTTATTTTCTTTTTATGTCTATGACCAAGCTCTAAGGTTTACAAAGGGTTATGAAAAAAATAAATCCGAAAAATTTATTATTGATGCAGAAAATGAATTAAAAATGTTTGATGGCCCAATAATTGCAATCACTGGTTCATACTCAAAAACTACAACTAAAAATATATTGTCTCAGATTCTTTCTCAAAAAAATAAAACTTTTGTAACACCAGAAAGTTTTAATAATCGTTTAGGTATAGCAAAAGCAATCAATGAAAATCTAAAAAAAGATGACGAAATTTCAATTATTGAAATGGGTACTTATGGTTTTGGAGAGATCAGAGAAATGTGTTCATGGGTCAGACCTCACATATCAGTAATAACAGGAATAGCACCAGTTCACCTTGAAAGAATGAAAACTTTGGAAAATATACTTGATGCAAAGTCTGAAATAGTCGACTTAACTGGTTCTGTAGTTATCAATGGTGATGATCCACTTTTGTTGAATCAAGCAAGACTTTGGACCGCCCAGAAGATGGTTATAGATTGCTCTACGACTTCTGAAAGAGCTGCAGTTTTTGTAGACTACAAAAATAAATTACATAGTGTTTACATTGGAGGAGAATTTATAGGTAATGTTGAAGGCCCCAAAATCCTACAATTATCTATATCCTTATCAGTTGGAGTTATGGTTGCATTAGAACTAAATGTTAAATCTTATCTTGAAAGTCTTGGTGAGTTAGAAAAAACTGATCATCGTCAAACTATTCTTCAGGGAAATATGGGTCAAACAATTATAGATAATTCATTTAATTCGAATCCTATTTCATTTATTTCTTCGCTTGAAACATTAGAAGATTTTAATGGTGCTGGTAAAAAGTATCTTATAACTCCTGGAATGGTCGAGCTAGGTTCTGAACAATTTAGTTATAATTATGAATTTGCTCATTATGCAAGTGAAGTTATTGATGAAGCCCTTATCGTTGGTTACACCAACAAGGGACCGTTAATGCTTGCATTTGAAGAAAATAATATTCCAGTAAAATATTTTAAAAATAGAGATTTAGCTGTTTCTTATC
Organism: uncultured Candidatus Actinomarina sp.; assembly: GCA_902593475.1. Classification (GTDB taxonomy): domain Bacteria; phylum Actinomycetota; class Acidimicrobiia; order Actinomarinales; family Actinomarinaceae; genus Actinomarina. The sequence goes on along the minus strand of CACJIM010000003.1, from coordinate 72,431 downwards.
TAAACTCTGTTGTGAATGAAAATGATATTGTATTATTTGAAAACGATTTACCTGATCATCATCCTTAAAATATGACAGAATCAATTGCCGTAATATTTGGTGGCCCATCTGACGAGCATGATATATCTATATTGACTGGTTTGCAGTCTTCCAGGATTTTATCTAATAAATATGATGTTAATAATATTTATTGGTCAAAAGACAATAAATGGTATTTGGTAAATAATGCCTTAGAATCAATAGATTTTGTTGATAATGACGATATTTTCAAGAAAGAATTAACGATAAAATATGATTCAGAGCCAGGATTTTATTTAAAAAAGAAAAAAATATCATTTGAAGTAGCAGTGAATGCTTGTCATGGTGGGCCAGGGGAAGATGGAACACTTCAAAGTTTATTAAGTTTACTAAATATTAATTATACAGGACCCTCGTTGACTACTTCACAGATAGGTATGGATAAGTACGTTTTCTTTACATTAATTAAAGAAATTGGAATACCTGTTTTAGATAAACACTTAGTTAGCAAAAATACTAAACCTAATTTTTCTGGACCTTATATTTTAAAACCTAGATTTGGAGGGTCCTCTATCGGGGTAGAGGTTGTTGAAGACTACGAAACAGCTTTAAAACTCTCTAGAAATTCAAAAATTTACAGTCAAGGAGCAACTGTAGAAAAATTTCTTGAAAACTCTAACGATCTTCTTATTGGAATTAGGACATACCCAAACTTAGATTTCTCAGAAATTGAAAAACCAATTAGGACAAGTAGTTTTGAATTGTTTTCATACAATGATAAATATCTTGATAACGGAGGATTAGAAGGATCTAAAAGGGAATTACCTGCAACTATTAATACAGAAATTGAATCTCAAATTAAAACAATACTTACATTATTCGTTGAAAAAATTGAAATAAGAGGAATATCAAGAGTAGATTTTTTACTTCACAGTGAAAATTTATATTTAAATGAAGTTAATACAATTCCTGGAAGCCATGCATTATATCTTTGGCAAAATATTGGTAAAAGTAAGTTTGAACTTTTAAATGACATGATAGAAGAGGCAAAAAATAGTGTTACCCATTGGAGTACAGAGGGATCAGACGGAATAGCTTTAAAAAGCGCTAAAGACATACAAAGCAAATTAGGTTAAAAATTTATGAACGGTATTTATTGGGACTGTGATGGCACTTTAATGGATACCGAAACATCATATGGATTAGCATGGAAAGAACATCTGAGTGATTTTGGACTTGAGATATCTGAAGAGGAAACTAGACAATGGGTGGGTATTGACGATAGATTGGTTCACAGCTTTTATGCAAAAAATGTAGATTTAGAAAATTTTGAGAAAACCATGGCATCTCTTGGAAAAATTATAGAAGGGACGTTGAACGAAAAACTAATGTTTCAAGATGCAAAAATATTACTCGAGGAGACAAACAACAGGGGATGGACGTCAGCATGTGCCTCAGCAAGCCCTTATGAGTTATTAAAAAATAAATTAATAAAAGCAAATATTTTTGATTATTTCTCATATGTTATAGGAGGTGATCAAGTTGAAAGAAATAAACCATATCCAGATATTTACAATAAAGCGATCAGTGAACTTCAAACTAGTAAGAATATAGTTATTGAAGACAGTCCTCCTGGAATATCATCTGGGAAGGCATCCGGTTCTTTTGTAGTTGCAATTGATAGAGGTATATTTTCAAAAGATGAATTAAATAAAGCTGACTTAATTGTTGATAATTTATCTATAGATATTATAGAAACAGTTTTTAATAGCCTTTAAACATTGATGAAATTTAAAATAAATTACAAAACTGACTTAGGCGCAAAAATAGACTAAGACAAATTTAAAATTAATACAGGTATTTTTCGTTTTGTTCTTTGTTGGTAATTGGAATATCCACCTTTATTCATGTAATCCATTTTTGACCACCAGTCTTCACGCTCTTCATCAAATACTTCTTTAGCGACTGCATTGTATTTCTTTCTTCCAATTTGAATTTCACATTTAGGGTTAGCTTTTAAATTATGATACCAGCCTGGATTAGTAGGACTTCCACCTTTAGATGCTACTAAACAAATTTCATTACCTTCTTTCATGAAAACAAGTACATTTTTTCTTAACAAATTGGTCTTGGCACCAGTTGAAAAAAGAATTAAACACGGTCTTCCTTGTAGAAATTTTCCTATTCTGCCATTTGAATAGATATAAATATAATTGTGAAAAAACAAGAATGTAAAAATTAAATATCTTCTCATATATTTAACTTTATCTTTTTTCTCCATGAACTGAAACTTGTAGGGTAAAAATTAATGGGATCTGCAAGTCGTAATGCAGGGAATTCTACAGATGGAATATTTCTTTCTGTAATTTTTTTGTATTTTGGTACTGGTGCAAATGTTGATGCAAAATTTTTATTTTGTAAATAATCATCTGGATTGGTTAAATGTACTTGCAGCTCCCTTTTGTTATTAATTTCTTTAAGGCAATCAAGTAAAAAATTAATTCTCTTTGTTGATAATTGCAATTTACTTAACAGCTCTATATCAAATATAAAAATTACTGGTAGTTCGTGATATTGAATCATTGCTGGATCATTGTCTCCGATAGATTCACCTGTAATCCATACAAAGGATGGTTTAGTACTATTATTTTCTCTTATGTTTTTTGGACCGAAAACTTTTTCTTCATCTACTTTAAAATCATTACTTAATTTTTTAGAAATATTTGTTTGTGGCCATTCTTGAATAGGGCAGTCATATTTTAATTCACAATTATTACATAACTTTGGTGCCCTATTTTCAACTTGGAATTTGGAAAATCCATATGGCTTTCCTGTTTGTGATCCCATGACCCAATGCCATCCTAACCTGTTTGCAAAACGAGACCCATCTAATAAATGTTGAAACATATAGTCTTCATATTGATTCCAGTCGTTACCCACCCTTAAAGAATTATGAGATGCATACCACATTCTTGTTTGGTTAACCATATAACCTGTTTTTTCCAGTTCTTCTTCAATAGTAGATACACAATTCATATTTTTATAAATATTTGCATTCGATTGAGGTTTTTCTATTTTGTAATTTAGATATTTTCTTGATTTTTTACCAACTATTGCATATAAATGTCTTGAAAACTCTTGCCAGAGCAACTCATCTTGGAATTTAGTTCTATCTTTGTATTCAAATTTTTCAACTGCTTTCCATACATCAGAAAGACTAAGTAAACCATGTCGTATATAGGGGGATAAATAAGATGAACCTCTTGAATCTTTTGGGTAAACATTGTTTCTTTTTGTAGCATATTTATCAATGTTTAATTGATTTAATGCATTATCTGCATTTGACTGCCCACCAGACAAAAATGGATAAGTGAAATCATCACAACAAAGGCCACTAAAATGTTTTTGTATTATTTCTTTATTATCAAGTTGTAAATCTATTAAAGACATTAAATGCAATTAGTATTTATCTTGTCCGATTCGTATATTCACAACAGTTAAAACTTCTTCTCTATTTTCTATATCGAAATTTACTCTTTGTCCCTGCCTTAGAGTTCTAAAAATAGATCCCTTTAAGGATCCGGGTGCAAGAAAGACTTCTGATTTGTCTGTGTCTAGTAAGATAATTCCATTACCTGTATTTGGGTCATAAGATTTTACAACACCCTGAGCCATTAGACTTTTTCGCCTCTACTTCTTATTTCTTTAACAACAGACTCAATTCCGCGCTTGTCTATAACTTTATTGCCTTTTGTACTAACTTTAAGCTTTACCCAGCGGTTTTCACTTTCAAGCCAGTATTTTTTAGTTTGAATATTTGGTTTGAACCATCGATTGTTTCTTTTATGAGAAAAAGATACATGCTTACCTGATCTTGGCTCTCTTCCAGTTACTTGACATCTATTTGACATAATATTTTCCTCTAAATTACATTTATAACTATAACTAATTTATTAATTTGTAGGTACTTTCATTTTAAAACTTTTTAGGTAATGTTTGATTGTGGTTGAAAGAAGTTTAAGTTACTTAGATAATATAAAGTTAGATTCTTTAAAAGGATTTGGTGAGAAAAGATATTCAAATCTTAAAAAGAGTAATTTATCATCCATTACCGATTTAATTAGATTTTATCCAAGAAAACACATTGATAGATCAAAAATAAAAACAATAAATCAAATTGATCAATCAGATATTGAAAAAGAAGTAACAATGATTGGTACGATCAGTAATGTTTCAGTATTTACAACTAAATCAAGATTAAGGATAACGACGCTTTCAATAAAAGACAGCACAGGCTTGGTAAAAGCAAAGTGGTTTGGACCTCAATATATAGAATCCAGATTTAAAGAGGGTGAAGATGTTGCTCTTTCTGGAAAGCCTGAAATTAAAAAAACTGGATCAATAGAATTTAAAAATCCCACAATTGAAAAATTTGCTGATATAGATGAACTGAGCGAGACGGGATCTTTAATTCCTATATATCCAAAAGTTGATGGTGTATCTAGTGGAGTAATAAGAAAAGCAATAAAAGACGCATTGTCAATCATTGATACACCTAAAGAAGAGTTTGAACCTGGAATTGAAGACATGCTTACTAGTGAGGTTGTAGATAAAAATTCAATTTTTTCTAGAACTGAAAGTTTTAAATCAATTCATTTCCCTAAAACCATTGAAGAATTCCAAAAAGCAAGAGAAAGGCTTGCTCTTGATGAATTTATATATTTACGTTCTATATTTGAAAATTTAAAATCTGAATTTAAAAATAAAAACAAAGGGCCAAAATATATTTTTAAAAATTCATTAATAGACACTTTTGTTGCAGACTTACCATTTCAACTCACAGAATCTCAAACAAAAGCCTATAAAGAGATTCTAGAAGATTTAAAAAATGATTATCCCATGAAAAGACTACTTCAAGGCGATGTTGGCTCAGGAAAGACAGTTGTGGCTGCAATTTCTATATATGCTGTAATAAATTCCGGTTACCAAGTGGCACTAATGGCTCCAACGGAAGTATTGGCTGAACAACATTTAAATTCATTAAATGCATTTTTAAAAAATTCAGATGTTGAGGTTAATTTTCTTACTTCCTCTGTCAAAGATAGAAGCGAAGTAATGAATAATATATCTGATGGTAAGCCTGGATTATATATAGGTACTCATGCCTTAATTCAAGACAAAGTATTCTTTAGTAATTTAGGTCTCGTAATTATCGACGAGCAACAGAGATTTGGTGTTGATCAAAGAAAAAAATTAATATCAGATTCAGAAATAACTCCCGACCAACTTGTTATGACTGCAACTCCAATACCAAGAACTACTGCTCTATCTATATATGGTGACTTAGAGATATCTTCAATAAATGAATTACCTCCGGGCAGAAAGCCAATTGTTTCACATTTATATAGTGGTTTAAAAAAAGACAATGAGAAAGTTTTTGAAAAGTGTTATAAACATTTAGATGATAATTCGCAAATATTTGTAGTTTGTCCCTATATAGAAGAGAGTGAGTCTTCTGATATACAGGCAGCAGAAAAAGTTTTTTTAGAATATTCTAAAAAATTTTCGGATTACAAGGTTGTTCTTCTACATGGAAAGATGTCTTACGAGGAAAAAGAAAATATAATGCGATCAATGCAGGATGGCTCTATAGACATACTTGTCTCCACTGTAGTTATAGAGGTTGGTATAGACATTCCAAATGCCTCTCTAATGATTATTGAAAGCGCAGAAAGATTTGGTCTTAATCAACTGCACCAGCTCAGAGGAAGAGTAGGTAGAGGAGAAAAACAATCAGAGTGTATTTTTCACATTACGAATAAAAAATCTCTCAGCACTATCAGTGAAGAAGGTGTGAAAAGATTAGAGGCTATATCAACAATGAGTGATGGATTTAAATTATCAGAGATAGATTTAGAAATTCGCGGTGAAGGAAAGGTAACTGGTAAAAACCAATCAGGTAGGTCTGATTTAAAAATTGCTGATTTACGTTTTGATTATGGTTTACTTATTCAATCCAAAGAAATTTATGATGATATCAATAGTTTAAATTCTTCGAATAAAGTATTTGAAGAAGCAAAATTATTATTTCCGAATTATTTTCAAGCAGATGGTACTACATGAGAGTTTTGGCAGGTATTTACAAGTCTAAAAAGATTGAAACAATTAATAACGCTGATACAAGACCAATGATGAGTAAAGTTAGGGAAGCAATTTTTAACTCAATTCAGTTCATTGTTGAAGACAAAGATGTTCTTGATTTATATTCTGGTTCTGGAAGTTTAGGCATTGAAGCATTAAGTAGGGGAGCAAATTATGTTACATTTGTTGAGCTCTCTAAAGAATGCATTTTAATACTTAAGAAAAACGTAGAAAAAATGTCAAGTAACCTAAATATCGTAAATTCGCCAGTTAATTCTTTTATTCAAAATTCTATTAATAAATATGATGTAATTTTTTATGATCCTCCTTTTGAACTTGATGCAAATCAAGTAGATGAAGAAGTTTTAATCATAGAGAATATTTTAAATGATAGTGGGCTTTTAATTATTCATAGACACAAAGCTTCTGAGGTTGTAAAGTTTTCAAAAAATTATGAATTACATAGGGAAAAAAACTATGGGCAAAGTAAAATTCTTATATTGAGGAGAATATGAAAATTTTAATTCCTGGTTCATTTGACCCACCTACTAATGGACATATTGATGTTATAAATAGATGTTCTGAAATATTTAGTGAGATTATTGTTGGAGTCGTTGTTAACCCCTCAAAGGAATCTTTATTTACACCAGAGGAAAGATCAGAAATGCTTGAAAAAGTTTGTAATGAAAAAGTGAATGTAAAAGTAAAAAGTTTTGAAGGTTTATTAGTTGATTTTGCCTCATCAGAGTCAGTTGATGCTATTGTCAAAGGATTAAGAGCTATGACAGATTTTGACTATGAATTTCAAATGGCACAAGCTAACTCAACTTTAAAAGGATTTGAAACAATATTCATACCCTCTTCTCCTGAATATGGATACCTATCAAGCTCCATGGTGAAAGAAATTCATTCATACGGTGGAGACATTAAGTCTTTGGTTCCTGATTATGTTTTAGAGAGAATGAACAATGCCTGAAGCAGAAATTAATTTTGAAGATATTGCAAAAGGAAATGTCAGAATTGACATAGTTGATAAACTAGAAAACTTAAGGGCAAGTCTCGAATCGAATTCACTTACTGGAAGAGTCAATAAAAAAGAAATTATAAACAATATAGATGAAATAATTGATACAATTCCTGTAGAACTTCGAACCGCAAGATGGATCGTAAGAGAACAAGAATCGTTTATTACCAAGGCCAAAGATGAATCAAAAGAGATTGTTGAAGAAGCTAGGCGTGAATCTGAAAAACTTATTCAAGAATCATATGTTTTACAAGAAGCAGTTATTGAAGCCAATGCAATAATTAAACAAACTGAACTTGAAGCTCAATCTTATAGAGCAAATATTGAAGATTCAGTAGACCTAAAAATGGAAGAAATTCAAAGCAAAATTGATCAGTTGAAAGATTTTTTAGATCAAGAGAGAACGAAACTTAGACAACCACGCGATGTAGAAAAACCATAAAATGAAATTAAATACCAAAATTAAGTCAATTGACGTAATCTCTTCAAAAGATAAAATACAGTTCGACAATGAAGGTACATTTCCAATAAATTTTGGTAATAATTTTATTGATGATAATGAACAAATTAAATTCCAATCAGAAATTGAACTAATTGAAGATAGGCTTTCTTTTTCAATTGAAGTTAATTTCAGATATCAAAGCAATTGCGGGAGATGTTTAACGGCTTCACATAATGAAGATAGAAGTTCCTTTTCAACAACTTTGAATGTAAAAGATGATAACGACTATGAAGTAAATTATGATGATGAATATTTTGACTTATCACCTTTTATTTCTGAAATAATTATTGAAAAAATGGACATAAATTTTGTATGTTCACAGAAATGTAAGGGACTTTGCTCATTTTGTGGTATAAATAAAAATAATTTAAGCTGTAATCACAATGAAAAAAATTCAAAAGAAAGTCCATTTTCTTCTCTAAGTCAGCTAGATTTGTAGTTTGAAAGGAATATAACCATGGCAGTGCCAAAGAAAAAAATGTCTAAATCTAGAACTAGACGTAGAAAAGCTACTCATAAAGTTTCAAAACCGCATTTTGTAGTTGACCCAGAGACTGGTGTTGCAAAACAGTCACATAGGGTTAATCCTACAGATGGAACTTATAACGGTCGACAAGTCAAAGAACCTGAAGTAAGCTAAAAAAATTATGAATACTATTGCCGTAGATGCAATGGGTGGTGATTCAGCACCTGTAGAAATTGTTAAAGGTGCAATAAAAGCAAAAGAAAATGGTGTCAACGTCGTATTGTGTGGTGATGAAAATTTAATCAAACCCTATCTAGGATCAACAGAAATACCTGTCTACCATTTTCCTCAGGTAATTTCAATGGACGAAGATCCACTTAAAGCTGTACGTTCCAAAAAAGAAGCATCAATAAATGGATGTATGCAATTATTAAAAGAAAAAAAGGTTGAGGCAGTATTTTCTGCAGGATCTACCGGTGCAACCCTAATAAGTGCAATTACAATTTTGGGAAAGCAAAGAGGTGTAATTAGACCTGCAATTGCTTCAGTCTTGCCAACTATTGAAAGAAGTGTGATATTACTTGACTCAGGTGCAAGTTTAGATGTTAAACCTAAAGTCCTTTATCAATTTGCAGTCATGGGATCAAAGCTTGCTGAAGCTCTTTTTGACATTGAATCTCCGAAAATAGGACTTTTAAATAACGGAGAAGAAGAGTCTAAGGGTAGAGAACTTGAAAAATCTGCCTTTAAACTTTTAAATTCAAGTTCTTTAAATTTCGTTGGAAATGTAGAAGGTAGAGATTTTGCAACTAATAAGGTTGATGTATTTGTTACTGATGGATTTACAGGTAATGTAGTATTAAAAACTTTAGAAGGAACTGCAAAACTTCAGCAAAACCTAATATCTGCTTCTCTAAAACAAAATCTATTTAAACCTTTACTACCATCAGTCAAGAAAGCTTTAAAACCTGTGAAGGATCAATTAAACCCTGATAAAACAAATGCTTCTTACTTATTAGGCGTCGATGGTTTAGTAACAATTGGACACGGTTCGTCTAAGCAGGAGGCAATTATGAATGGTATTCAATATACAAATGAATCCATCAAGAAAGATTTTATTGGTAAGTTTTCTGACGCCATTAAAGAGTTATGAGTAATTTAAAAGATTTAGAAAAGAATATTGGATACAAATTTAAAAATATAACTTTTTTAAAGATTGCTTTAACCCATAAATCATATTTAGATGAGTACCCGGACTTACAATCAAATCAAAGGTATGAGTTTTTTGGTGATGCAATACTAGATTTTGATCTAACTGAATATTTATTTGAAAATTATCCAGAATTGGACGAAGGAAGTCTAACAAAAATTAGATCGAGTGCTGTTAATCAGTTTTATCTTGTTGAACTTGGAAAAAAAATAAACATTGGTAAGTATCTTTATTTAGGCTCAGCAGAAGATTCAACCGGAGGAAGACATAAAGATTCAATTATTGAAGATGCTCTGGAAGCTTTAATTGCTGCATTATATTTTGATGGTGGTCTAAAAGCTGTAAATGATTTTGTTTCAAAATTTATTTATCCAAGCATAAAGAATCTATCTCTAAATCCTGGACAAAAAGATTACAAAACAAGATTACAAGAATACTTTGCTAAAAAGGGGTTAAAAGTAATTTATCAAGATAGTTCACATGGTCCTGACCATAATAAAAATTTTTCATCTGAAGTTTTATTAAATGATGAGATAATTGGCGCTGGAGATGGAAAATCTAAAAAAAGTGCTCAGCAATCTGCTGCAAAAGATGCTTTAGCTAAATTAGATGCCTGAATTACCCGAAGTTGAATCTATACGAAGGGTTTTAAAAAATTCTTTAATAAATCAGAAATTACAAAAATATAAAATATTTGATCAACGAATAAATAGATTTAACATTGTTAATCCTAGAAACTTAGGTGTTTTAATTGAGATAAATAGAAAAGGAAAGATTTTACAATTTAACTTTAAAAACAATTCAATATTTTTTCATTTAGGAATGAGTGGAAGATTAGATCTAAATGGTATAAAAAATAAACATACACACGGTATATTTTTTTTTGATAAAGACATTTTACTTTATGATGATATTCGAAAGTTTGGATATATAAAGATTCTTAAAAATGATCTAGCAAATAAACAATTTTCCGCTCTAGGTCCAGACGCACTTTCATTGTCAAAAATAGATAAATTCTTTGTAATTAATAAAGCAAAAAAAAGTTCGACGAGTATTAAAAAATTCTTACTAAATCAAAAAAATATAAGCGGACTAGGAAATATTTATGTTAATGAAATTTTATTTCTTGCTGGCATTCATCCACACACAGTATCTTTTAAATTAAAAGACACAAGTTGGAATGATATATTTTTATATACAAAGAAAGTTTTAAAAAAGGCTATTAAAAATAATGGAACAACCTTAAGTGATATGACTTATGTTCTACCACAAGGTGTATATGGTAACAACCAAAATAATTTGTATATTTATTCAAAAGATAAGTGTTTTTCATGTTCAAATAAAATTGATAAGATATTTATAGATTCTAGAGCTACTTATGTGTGTAAAAAATGTCAGAAGATAATAAACTAACAGTTAATTTATATAGGGATGGTTCTATAGAGTCTTCTCATGAAGTAAATCTTTACTCAAACAAAAAACAATATGACGATTATTTTTTTCCTAGGTCTTCAGTCAAACCAATGCAAGTGATTCCTTTATTGCTGGAGGCATCAAATCAAGATATTGAATTTACTTCTGAAGAGATAGCATTGTTTGCAGCATCACATTCTGGTCAAGTGGAGCATATAGAACTATTAAGAGAAACAGCAAAAAAATTTAAAGTTGATTTAGATAACATAATTTGTGGGCCACAGCGACCTTTCCATGATGAAACTGCAGATAATTTGCTAATTTTAGGTGAGAAATATACTAAATTGCACAACAATTGTTCTGGCAAGCATTTATCAATGTTGATATTTTCTAAATTGTTATCTGTTGATAGCAGTAATTACTATGATTTAATTCATAAAACCCAAAAAATCACAAAGCAGTACTTTATCGAAATATTTGAAAATGAAGATATTGGATTTGGTATTGATGGATGTGGTCTGCCAGCAATTAATTTAAATGTAACAAATTTTTTAAACTCTATAAAATTTATGCAAAAAACTCGAAGTGCTGAATCTTGGAATAAAGTATTTCAAGCTTATTTAGCTCATCCAGAAATAATAGGTGGCGAAAATAGAACAGATACAAATATAATAATAAATTCAGAACGAAAACTTTTAGCAAAATCAGGTGCAGAAGGAGTATTGTTTGTTACTGATAATAGCGAATCCTTTATATTTAACTGTACAGACGGTAGCAAAAGAGGAGTAGATTTGGCTGCGTCTTACTTTTTATATTCAAATGGCTGGATAAATAAAAAGCCTTTTGAATATCTTGATAATATGTACACTTCTAACAGGCAAAATACGCGTGCTGTAGAAATAGAAGTAGTTTAAAAAAAATTCAAAAATAAGAAATTTAATCCAATTATTACTAATATATAAGTAACAACAGGGTAATAAATGTATTTAAAATCATTAGATATTAATGGGTTCAAGTCTTTTGCAGAAAAGACAAATATTCAATTATCAGACGAAGTAAATGTTATTGTTGGACCTAATGGTTCAGGCAAGTCAAATGTAGTAGATGCAATATCTTGGGTATTGGGAACCCAAAGCCCCGCCACTCTTAGAACTAACAAGATGGAAGATGTGATATTTGCCGGTACTGAAAAATTATCAGAAAAAGGATTTGCTGAAGTCTATTTAAATTTCGAAGTTGATGAACAAAAATTTAATGGAAATAGTGAAATTTCCATAGGAAGAAAACTGTTTAGAGATGGTACTTCTGAATACTTTATGAATGGCTTAAATTGCAGATTGTTAGATATTCAAGAGTTTTTAAGTGACGTAGGTATAGGCAAACAGCAACATATCATAATTTCACAAGGTCAAATCGCTGAAATATTGAATTCAAAGCCTGAGGATCACAGATTAACAATTGAAGAAGCTTCAGGAATTTTACCTTTAAGATCGAAAAAAGAAAAAGCGCTAAAGAGAATTGAATCTGGTGATAAAGAAATCAAAAGAGCTAAAGATGTTTTACGTGAGATTAGAAAACAACTGAAGCCTCTACAGGAACAAGCTGAGCAGGCAAGGCTTCATGAAGATGTAACAAATCAACTAAAAGATAGAAATATAAAACTACACACTTTGCTTTATAGAAAATTTCAAAATGAATATGAAGATTTAAAAATCAAAGAAAATGAACTTTCAAATTCAATTGATTCTATTGAGTTAAAAGTTGAAAATTTGAAAAAAGAAAAACTAAAAATAAATAATGAACTTGGCGATGGAGTTTCGATTGGCTCTACATTCAAAGAATATTCCTCAAAAATTAACAATGTTACTGAACAATTAAGATCAATTGCTCAAGTGGCAAATGAAAGAAAAGATAATTTAGAACGTGAAGATTTTAGGAATATAGAGCAAATTAATAAAATTTCAAAAAAAATAGATCAAAATTCAGATCAGATAAATATGCTTTCTAATCAGTTGGTGTCTAAACAATATTCTTTAAAGAATCTTCAATCAACTTATGATGATTTAAAAACACAACTCGAGTCTGTTATTAAGAAGTCTTCTGCATCAAAAGAAGTAAATGAAGCATTGCTAGAAAATGAAATTAAGTCATTACAAAAGAACATATCTGAAACATCACAAGATTTAGGAGTACTAAATCTTGAACTTAGTAAGTGGGAGAGCGATGTTAAAAATTCAGAAGACCTTTTACAGAAATTTAATAATGATATTAAAAGCACTGAATTTAATATTTCTTCAAAAGATGAATATGTTACTTTTCATCAAAATATCTTGAATAGGGAATTTAACTCATCAAAAGAAAAAATAGATCAAATAACTTCTAAGAATGAAACTATGGAAAGAGAATTAAGTCAAAAAGAAGTATTGCTTTCTGGAATTAATCAAAATGAAGAGTTCAAAATTGACATAAATAATCAAAAGATTGATTTAGAAAAACAGATTGAAAATTTAGAAAATCAAATAACTTCAATTTCTAACCAATTAGTCACTTCTCAAGAAAGAATCAAAAATCTTACGGAACAAAATAATGAATTTCTTAATGAAAAAGAAAAAATCTCATCTACTAAAAATACCATTTCAAAATCAGATTTAGAAAAGCTTGTTTCTGAAATAAAAGACTTTATTACATTTACAAATAAAACGAGTAATTTATTAGCTCAAAAATCTGAAGAGTTTGATGATAAGTATGGAAATACTAATAAAAAAATTCAGAAAATTGATTCAGAAATTGAACAGTTAAATAAAAATTATTTTGATATAAAAGAGGAAAAAACCGCAGTAGTAATTAATCTATCTGAAAATCAAGTTTCTACTTCATCTCATTTTTCTACATTAAAAAATATTTATGGTTTGAATGACGAAAGTCTTGTTCATGTACAAACTGATGGATTGATTCAACATACTTTAGAAAATGAAATAATAAATTATGAGACTCAATTAGAAAATATAGGTACAGTAAATTATTTAGCTAAAGAAGATTTTGAAACCTTAAATTCAAGACATGAAGAAATAACAGGAAACATAGAAGACTTAAATTTAGCCAAAAAAGAATTGAATTCACACATTAAAGAAATTGAAAATGAAATATCATTTAGAATTGAATCTTCATTTAATTCAATTTCAGTGCATTTTTCTGAAATATTTGAAACTTTGTTCCCTGGAGGAAAAGGATCTTTGTCATTCACAGATAAAGAAAATATTTTAGAAACTGGAATTGATATTTCGGTACAACCTAAAGGTAAAAAGGTTAAGAAATTAAGTTTATTATCTGGAGGAGAAAGATCTTTAGCTGCAATAGCATTCTTATTTTCTATATTTAAGTCATTCCCAAGCCCTTTTTATATACTTGATGAAGTTGAAGCTGCACTCGATGATGCTAATTTACATAGAATGATTAACTTATTAAAGCATGTAAAGGGAGATGCTCAATATATTATTGTTACACACCAACAGCAGACTATGCATGCTGGAGATGTTTTATATGGGGTTACTATGGAGCCAGGTTCTGGATCAAGAGTGTTTACAAAAACTAAAGCAGATTTTGAAGAGTTGATAAACAAATCATGAATGATCAAGAATTAGCACAATTAGCTAGAGATACTGCAAAAAAAGCTTATGCACCATATTCAAATTTTAGAGTTGGAGCAGCACTTATTGCAGATTCAGGAAATGTATATACAGGTTGCAATATAGAAAATGTATCTTATCCGGCAACTGTTTGTGGAGAGGATGTAGCTGTACTCAAAGCCATTTCAGAAGGTGAAACAAAAATTGATATATTAGCTGTGGCATGTATTGATGCAGATGAAGAAGCCATATTTCCTTGCGGTGTTTCTAGGCAGCGAATGTCAGAGTTTGGTGTTGAGGATGTAATTGTTGTTCACAAGGATAGTTTTGAAAAATATAAATTCGACGATGTGCTCCCGTACAATAATAAAATTCAGTTTAAAGATTAAATATTGTCGTTCAATTTAGGTATAACACTTAGCGTGTCACCGACTATGCCTAAATCTGCTAATTGAAAAATAGGGGCTTCCTCATCCTTATTAATAGCTATCACAAATTTTGAATCTTTCATACCAACTTGATGCTGGGTTGCTCCAGAAATCCCACATGCAATATATACATCTGGCTTTACAGTTTTTCCTGTTTGTCCTACTTGTTGTGAATAAGGCATCCAACCAGCATCAACTATTGCTCTAGTACCACCAATAGCTGCATTCAATTTTGAAGCTAGTGTTTCAATTAATTCCAAATTCTCTTTGTCAACCATGCCTCTACCAGCTGATATAACAACTTTAGAATCTTCAAGCTGTGGACCAGATTTTTCTTCAATAAATATATCAAAAACTTCTAAATCACTGCCGTCTAAATCAATAGTTTCAAAATCGTCATTAAAATTTACCTCAACAGGGTCAAATGCTTTTGGTCTTATTAGTAATAATGCTTGATCTGAATTAATTTTTGTTTTGTATAAACTTTCCCCACCATTTATAGAATTCACTGTAGATACATTTCCTGATGCAACATCAAAATCAACAACATTTGATACTGGACTACTGTTTAAATCTACAGATAAAAATGAAATTAAATCCCTGCACATGTATGTTGAAGATCCTAGAATTAAATTGATTTCCTCATTTTTAATTATTTCAGAAATTTTTGTTGCAGCTTTTGATAAATTTAATGAATTGTTTTGCCTTTTGAGATAGGTTTGTTTACATAGATCAACACCGATTGATGGATTTTCATCACTGCCGACAGTTACAACTTGAACATCTAAATCTAATGACTTTGCTTTACCTAATATTTCCAAAGTTCCAGAACTTAGGTTGTTATTTATAATTTCACCAATTATTAAAGTTTTCATATTACTTTTAACTCTTTCAATTTATTTACAATTTCTTGATAGGCTTCACCTTCATCAGTAATTTTCTCACCGGATTTAGAATTTTCGACTGTTTCAATATCTATGAATTCAAGATTCTGAGTTGTGTTAATGGTTAAGTCACTGATTGAAACCTGTTCTATTGGTTTGGACTTAGCTGCCATAATATCTTTAAAGTTTGGGTATCTTGGTTCAACCCCACCTGCAGTTACAGATATAACGCATTTTTCTGGCATATTTAATTTTTCAGATCCTTCTACAGTTTGTCTAGTTAATGTAACGTTATCATTAATTTCAACTGCTTTTACATATGAAATACATTCTAAGTCAAGATATCTTGAAACTTGCTGTGGAACAGTGCCAGAATAACCATCTGTAGACTCAGTGCCAAATATTACAATATCTGCTGACAAGGATTTAGCTAATTCACTAAGAACATTTGCAGTCATTAATGAGTTCGCACCTTTTAAGGATTCGTCATCAACAAATACAGCTTTGTCTGCGCCCATTTGAAGTGCTTGTTGAAGACCCTTCTGTGTTCCAGATGGTCCCATTGAGATTATTGTGACTTCTGCATCAAATTTTTCTTTTAACTGAAGAGCAACTTCAATTCCATATCTGTCGGTATCATCTAAGACTTGTTCTTCAGGTCTTTCAATTGTTCCATTACTGTAGGTAACTTCATTTGCTGGATCAGGGATTTGTTTGGCACAAACTGCAATTTTCATATCTATATTTTAATTTATGTTTTTAATTATCTGAATTTAATTCAGATAAAAATTCCTTCATAAACCCTTGTAGTTTTTGTTTTGACTTATCAGCAATTTCAACAACTTCTTCATGGTTTAGTGGATCTTTACTTATTCCTGCTGCAAGATTTGTAACAAGAGAAAAAGCACTGATTTCCATACCAGCATGTTTGGCAACTATTGCTTCAGGAACAGTTGACATTCCAACTAAGTCAGCTCCAATATTTTTTGCATATTGAACTTCTGCTGGCGTTTCGTACGATGGTCCCGTGAACCATGCATAAATTCCTGTCTTAAATTGAAAATGATTTTCTGATACCTTCTCGGCAAGTTTTAAGAAATTTCTACTATAAACTTCAGACATATCTGGAAATCTTGGACCAAATGTATCAAGGTTCTTGCCAATTAATGGATTATCTCCGGTTAAATTTATATGGTCCGTGATTGAAATTATATCTCCAGGAACATAATTATCTGATATACCACCAGCTGCATTTGTTAGTACAAGGTTTTTTACACCAAGCAATGAAAAAGCTCTAATAGGAATTACGAGTTCTTGAATAGGGTATCCTTCATAATAATGTGCTCTTCCTGACAAAATTGCAGTTAATTTATTATTAATAGACACTAAAGATAACTTACCGGCATGTCCTTCAATTGATGGAGTTAAAAAATTAGGAATATCTGAGTAATCTACTTGGCTTAATGGTTCATAGTTATCCTCAAAGCCACCCATCCCTGAACCTAAAACAATCATCGTATCTATGTTTTTATTATTGGTAAATGTACTTATAAAGTCTTTAGCTTCGTTTATTTTTTCAATCATATGTTTACAGATTAATAATCTATATTTGATTTAAAAAGCTTTTACCAGGGAATATATTTTCTAAATTAAAAAATTCTGAAACAGTAGAGGCTATATTTGCAAAGCTTTCAACATCCCCAATATAACTTGCTTTACCGTTATTTTTATACGCAACAAATGGAACATATTCCCTTGAATGGTCAGTTTTTCCATCTGTTGGATCTGTACCATGATCTCCAGTTAAAATAAGCAAGTCATTTTCGTTTAATAATTCAATAACTTTTTCTATACCTTTATCGATTATTTGTAAACCTTTGTAATAACCATCAGGATCTTCTCTGTGACCATACAACATATCTAGGTCAACTAAATTAACAAAAGTAAAATCATTATCTCCGGATTCAACTTCTTTTAACAAAAAGTCAATACCATTTTGATCTCCTTCAGTGTGGACATAACTACTAAGAAATTCAGTACCAAACAAATCAGTAATCTTTCCTATTCCGTAAGTTTTTAAATTATTTTTTGATACATAACTTAGAAGTGTTTCTCCAGGAGGATTCATTCCAAAATCTTTCCTATCATAAGTTCGTTCAAAAGCGTTAATAGGACCTCTAAATGGTCTAGCGATGACTCTTCCTATATTGTATTGATTACAGTGCTTTCTAGAGATCTCACAAATTCTATAAAGCTCTTCAAGACTGCATATTTCTTCATGGGCAGCTATTTGAAAAACTGAGTCACCAGATGTGTATAAAATAAGTTCTTTGGTTTGAATGTGTTGTTCACCAAGGTCTTTAATAATTTCAGTACCTGAAGCATGAATATTCCCAATAAATTTATAACCAATTTCATCTTCTATCTTGCTTATAAGTTCATGAGGAAATCCATCTGGAAATATTTCAAACTCCTGTGTTGTAATTAAACCTGCAATTTCCCAATGCCCCGTGGTTGAGTCGTTTCCTATAGATACTTCAGAAAGCCTACCAACAGTTGCATTGTGCTCAGTACCTAGTCCTAAAACATTAGTAATCTTCCCAAATCCTAATTTATCAAAAGTGGGTAAATCTACACCTTGAACATGCTTTGCGACATTACCAAGTGTATTTACACCTTCGTCTCCATATTGTTTTGCATCCGGTGCTTCACCAACACCTAAAGAATCTATTACAACAAGAAAACACCTTTTCATTAGGTTGTTCCGAAAAGCCTGTCTCCCATATCACCTAGTCCAGGAACTATGTACCAATTCTCATTAAGTTTTTCATCTATTTTTGCAGTTACTAAGGTAATATCACTGTGCTCCTTTTTCAATCTTTCAATACCTTCTGGAGCAGAGATAACTGTTAAAGCAATTATGCTTTTAGGATTGTGTTCTTTGACCTTGTCTATTGCAAATGAAAGAGAACCGCCAGTAGCAAGCATAGGTTCTAGAATAAAAACATTTTTATTTTCTAAGTTTGGTAAATTCTCGTAATAATACTCAGGCGTAGCGGTCTCTTCATTTCTTTGAACTCCGATGTATCCAAATGATGTACTAGGTAGTAGGTTCTTAACACCATCAACAAGACCTAAACCTGCTCTTAAAACTGCTATGGCAACATTCTCATTTTCAATTTCTAAACCATCAATACTGGTTAAAGGAGTCTCTATAGATTTTACTTTTGTTGATATATTTTTTGTACCTTCAATAAAAAGCAGATATGACAATTTAGAAGAGTATTCTCTAAAATTTTCGAAATCTGTTTCCTTGTCTCGAATTATTGTAAGATAGTGATCTTTTAAAGGATGTGAAATTTCAATTACTTGCATCAAAATTAGGTTAGCAAAACATTAAATCTTTTCTAGTTATTTTTATTAAGAAGTTAATCTATTTAATGTACATTTTATGTCTAACTTCATGTAAGATAATGTATTGCAATTTAAATAAAGGAAATTAATGCCTGTAAGAATAAGACTTGCTCAAAGAGGTAAGAAAAAAAATAGAACTTTCCGTGTGATAGTTGCTGACTCTCGTTCACCAAGAGATGGCAAATTTATAGAAGATTTAGGTTATTACGATCCACATCACAACCCTTCTATGGTTGAAATTGATGTAGACAAAGCTGTTGCTTGGTTAGATAAAGGAGCACAACCTTCTGAAAGGGCACAAAAAATATTAGAAATTTCAGGTGCATGGGCACAATGGCGTTCGACTAAAGGAGAGGTTGTTTCCATACCACAAGCTCCTGAAGAAAAAATTAAAAGCAGTTCAAAAGCTAATAAAAAACAACAAGAAGAAAATTTAGACGAAGAAAATAATAATGAATCTTCTGATGAATCCTCTGATAAGGAAGAAGAATAATGGCTTCAGGTACAATTGTTAAAAATGTTGTTGAGTACATCGTTAATCAGATTGTAGAAGATACTAAATCTGTAAAAGTTGATGTTGCAGACTCTGATGATGAAAATGTAACTATAGAGGTTAGAACTTCACCTGATGATATGGGAAGAGTCATTGGTAAAAGAGGAAGAGTCGCAAGAGCAATCAGAACTGTTGCACAAGCTGCAGCGGATGAAGAAGGCTTACAATCTTCTGTAGAATTTATTGACTAATCAAAACTATTTTATTGTAGGTAAGTTAGGTAAACCACATTCCTTAAAAGGTTTTCAATATATAAATATTGAATATTTTTTTCGCAATTTCGATTTAAAAGAAATTACATTACAAATTGAAGGTGTAAATTTTGTTGTTGAGGAATTTAAAAAACATTTAAAAAATCGAAATTTAATAAAATTCAAATCTTATGACACGATTGAATCAATTAGTAATTTAAGAAATATGGATGTAAAAATTAATAGAAACTTACTTGATACATTTCTTAATGAAAATAAATTACCTTGGCCTGGTTTTTTTATAGGGCAAGAATTAAAAGGTAATGATTACAAGTTGTTAAGTTACGAGGTGTTAAATAATATATATTTTTTCAAAATTAGTGGTGTAGAAATGAGTGTCCCTTACAACAGTAATTTCTTTATTTATGAAAACGATAACTTAACTTTATTGGACAGTAGCTTAACTATTTAACCATTCAAACAATTTAATGCTTACATTGTCTTCAAGCATGTTTTCAGGATGCCATTGCACTCCTATAGCATTCCAACCATTTGTGACCTCTACACCCTCAATAACACCATCAGATGATTTAGCAGTTATTTGTAAGTCATTACCAATTTTGTTTATTGCCTGATGATGAATTGAATTTACTTGTATCTCATTTTCTTGAATTATTTTATATAACTTTGAGTTACTTTCTATATTTACATCATGAACATGCGAACGTGCGTCATCAAATGGTTTATCGTGGTCGATTTGACTAAATCCACAATCTTTGAGATCTTGATAAAGTGTCCCACCTTTATAAACATTTAATAATTGATGTCCTCTACATATAGCAAGAGTTTTTATATTATTTTCTTCTGCAGATTTAAACATTGCCAATTCAGTGCTATCCCTATTATCCGAAATTCTTATTGTTTTTTCGAGTTTTTCTTCTCCATAGATATTTGGGTTAATATCACCACCACCAGAAATTACTATTGCATCAAATTTTGATATGTCTATCATTTCTAAATTTTCTTGTGGCCCAAAAATAACAGCAGTATTTCCGAAGTTATTACATGCTTTAACAAAATCACTATTAATAACAACGCATGGAATATTACCAGGTGCCATGTCTACATTTTTAAGACCAGTGGATATTCCTATTAATTTACCCATGGATAAAAACACACTGTACTTCTACACATACATTTAATGGTAAACTAGCAACACCTACAGCTGATCGTGTCGACTTTTCACTAAAGTATTCTGAAAGTTTATCTGTAAATCCATTGAGGACTTTTGCGTGGTCTTCAAAACCTTCATTGGCATTTACAAAACCAATAACATTTACAGGTTGCAAATTTTCAATAGACCCATGTTTTTTAATTGTTGCAATAGTAAGTTCAGCACACAACTTTGCGGCTTTATAGGCTTCATCTATTGAGATTTCTGTCGGTACCTTTCCTATATATTTTTTTTGTTCTGTAATAGGTACATGGCCAGATGTGTAAACATAGTTTCCAATTTTTTTATATGTTACATAATTTCCAATTGCTTCCGGAGCGATTGGAAGATTGTTATCCATTGTTTAATAGATTTCCAATAAGATCTACAACTCTATTTGAGTAACCCCATTCGTTGTCGTACCAACATACAACTTTGACGTGATTTTCGTCTATTAATTGTGTAGAAGATGCATCATAAATACTTGAATGTGGATTATTTAATATATCGGTAGAGACAAGAGGCACTTCAGAGTACTCTAAAATTCCTTTCAGTTCGTTATCTGCAGCTTCTTTGACAGCTTTATTTACATCGTCTATAGAAACAGCTTTTTCTAACTCCACTACTAAATCAACTACACTTCCATCTGGCACTGGAACTCTCATTGCCATACCATCTAATTTACCGTTTAAATCAGGTAAAACCATACCAACTGCTTTAGCTGCGCCTGTTGAAGTAGGAATTATATTTTGGGTAGCACTTCTGCCTCTCCTAAAGTCACTATGTGTTGTTTCAGCTAGTGCTTGATCATTAGTGTATGCATGTACTGTGGTCATAAGACCAGATTTGATTCCAAAATTATCATCCAGTACTTTAGCTATCGGTGCTAAACAGTTTGTAGTACATGATGCATTAGAGACAATTTTATCATCTGGCTTCAAGTCGTTATCATTTACACCTAACACTATTGTTGCGTCAATTTCATCTTTGGGTGGTACAGTAAGTAATACTTTTTTAGCACCAGCAGATATGTGTTTATTAAGGGATTCATTATCTCTAAAAATTCCAGTTGACTCAATTACAACATCTACATCTAATTCGCTCCATGGAAGTTCAGCAGGATCTTTTATTGAGGTAAGTTTAATAACTCTATCTCCAACTAAAAGATTGTCTCCATCAACTTTTACATCACTATCCAAAATGCCCATTACAGAGTCATGTTTTAAAAGATATGCAAGATTTTCATAATTACCGAGGTCATTAATTGCAACAACATTTAAATCAGAATTATTTTCAACAATTATTCTTAATATAGAACGTCCAATTCTTCCAAAACCGTTTATTGCTACATTACCCATTTATAACACCTGACCAAGCTTTTTCACTGTATCGACAATTCTAGCTGCATAACCCCAACCATTATCAAACCAAATAATTAGTTTAATTTTTTTATTATTAATGCCCATTGTTGCTAATCCGTCTACTAAACCAGAGAGTGTGCTTCTTACAACATCAGATGAAACAATTGGATCATATGTTAATCCAATAATGTTTTTTAAATTAGAATTGGAAGCATCTTCAATTATTTTATTAATATCTTCAATACTTGTTTCGGTTTTAATATCAATTGTCAAATCAACTGTACTTCCGTCAGGAATTGGTACTGTCATAGATGATGAGGCTATCTTACCTTCAATGAATGGAAGAACATTTGATATTACCTCAGAAGACTTAGTAATACTTGGGATAATATTTTCACCAGCTGCTCTGTTAAGTCTAAAACCTTCACCTGCTACATCTGCTAAACGGTTTGAATTTGAATATCCATGAACAGTCGTGAGAAATGCTCTTTCAACCCCAACTTTACTATCTAAAGCTTTAAGAATAGGTGCAACTGCATTTGCTGTATTGGAACCTAAGGAAAATACACTAGAGTTTAAATCTATATCTTCATCGTTTGCACCAGGAACATATATTTGTATATCTTTAAAATTTTCGGGAGTTGAGGCAACGATTACTTTTTTGCAACCTTTTGATAAATGTTTATCAACTTCATCTTTAGTCTTTGGTCTACCAGTTGCAAGAACTACAATGTCAGTGTTTAGTTCATCCCAATTTGCTTCGTCACCATTTTTCCAAGAATTAAATATGATTTCTTTACCATTAACAACAATACCAGTTTCAGATTCCTCAATTTCTGCATCTAGCTTTCCGTAAATTGAGTCGTACTTTAATAAATAAATTAAGTTAGCTTTATCAGCGGTGTCAGAAATAGATACAATGTTTATATCAGTATCACCCAATGTTTGCCTAAATAGATCTCTACCTATTCTTCCAAAGCCAACTAAAGATACATTTGCCATTAACCCTCACAAGATTATTGATTAATTGTTGTTACAATCAACTAATAATATACCTTAAAACCATTATTTATGACAGAATTAACAAGAAAAATAAATGATTCCATTTTTGGATCAGTTTCAACTGAAGAACTGTTAGCTAATGCTTTTGAAAAGAAAATAGATTACTTTGGCAACAACATAACATATAGTCCTAAAGTTTTTATTCCACTAACAACAATGTGTAGAGACAATTGTGGATATTGTACATTTGTAAAATCTCCCAAAGAGGGTGGAACTTATTTAAATCAAGATGAGGTTCTCTCGATAGCAGAAGCTGGTGATGAAGCTGGTTGCTATGAAGCTTTGTTTACTTTAGGAGATAAGCCAGAGCTTAAATGGGACTTTGCTTTAAACCAACTTAAAGAATTAGGCCATTCCTCAACTCATGATTATTTAATTAGTTCGATGAAAGTTGTAAATGAGAAATTTAATCTTTTTCCTCACGCCAACCCTGGTTTAATGAGCAAACAAGAGATAAAGGAGTTAAAAAATCACTCACCATCTGGTGGGATTATGATTGAGTCATTTTCAAAAAATATATACGATAAGGGAAAAGCTCATTACAAAACAGATACTAAATATATTGATTTAAGGTTGGATACCCTTAACAATGCATTAGAAGAAAAATATCCAGTTACAACTGGATTACTTCTTGGTTTAACCTCAACAAAAGAAGAAATTGTAAATGATATATCTAATTTAATTGATTATGTAAAAAAGAACCCTGCAATTCAGGAAGTAATACTACAAAACTTCAGAGCAAAGAAAAATACATTAATGAAGAATAGTTCTGAAATAACAAATGATTTATTTTTAAGAATCATTGCAACAACTAGAATTTATGCCCCTTCACATATATCTCTTCAAGTCCCACCAAATCTTTCACCAGATATAACAATATTTTTAAAAAGTGGCATTAATGATTTAGGTGGAATATCTCCATTAACTATTGATTGGGTAAATCCAGATCATTTGTGGCCAAATATAAATAAATTAAAATTAGATATTTCAAGTACAGGTCAAGTCCTTAAAAAGAGATTACCCGTTTATCCCGAATTTATAAAAAAAGAATGGTTAAACAGTAAAATTTTTGAAAAAGTTAATAATATTATTGATACAGATGGATATCCAAAAGAACACAATGAGCAATAACATTTCTTTTCTTCGAATCAGACCATGTGATAGCGACAATGAAATATATTTAAATTCAAGAAAAAAA
This sequence comes from uncultured Candidatus Actinomarina sp., assembly GCA_902593475.1. Classification (GTDB taxonomy): domain Bacteria; phylum Actinomycetota; class Acidimicrobiia; order Actinomarinales; family Actinomarinaceae; genus Actinomarina. The sequence goes on along the minus strand of CACJIM010000003.1, from coordinate 47,727 downwards.
GAGGGGACTTCTACATTCTTAATAAAAAGTAATGTATCAGTAAATACAGATAATTTACATAATAAGGAATTTCAAACAGTATCAAAAGATATCACCATAAACTCAGACGTGTGGATGGTTACTGATGAAAACTGGAAGGAATTTAAATCTGTTCATCCAAAAAGATTGATTTACATTTTTAAAAATAATATTGAAACCACATTAGAAGTTATCGATAGGCTAAAGCCACATACTATATTAATTTCTACCAATTCAGATCTGAAATTCCTTAAATCTATCAACTCAAAAACTAGTTTTATAACATCGACATATGTTGAAACAATTGAGGAAGCAATTGAATTTGCAAATGCAGGGGTTTCAGATTTACTCCTCAGAGACTGGAGTTCCGAACAGATACTAGAACTACAAAATCTAGAAGGTTTAAACTTCTATGAACGAACTTTACTTTCTCCTATATTTTCTATTGATGAGGCAAGAGAAGAATTTGATAAAGAAAGATTTTTTAGATTCTTAAAAACTAGAAATGTCAGAGGTTTTAGAAGAGAAGAGACAAATTGGTCTCCTGGAAGTGGAAAAAAAATTCCAAATTTAAATAATTTTGTCTTTAACAATAAAAGTCAAATTAACCATTCTGAAATTGACTCAATATTGAAAAGGGTATTAGATGGATATCAAATTAATAATGATGATCTGAGAGTATTGTTTAATACTGCAGGAGAAAAAATAAATGATATTGCTAACGTTGCTAACGAGTTAAATTTTTTAAAAAACGGAAATAATGTTTCTTATGTAAAGAATAGAAATATTAATTATACGAATCAATGCTATTACAAATGTGGTTTCTGTGGTTTTTCTAAAGGTCCTAATAGTTTAAATTTAAAAGAAAAACCATACACCATTGATATACAAGAAGTAGTTGAAAGAACAGTCGAAGCATATGAAATGGGTGCATCAGAAGTGTGTTTACAAGGAGGCATTCATCCTGACTATACAGGAGAGTTTTATTTAAAAATGGTCGAAGATATAAAAGCTTCTGTTCCGGAAATGCATATTCACGGTTTCACTCCTTTAGAAATTTGGCAGGGTGCAGAGACTATTGGTTTGAGTGTTGAAGAGTACTTAAGTCAGTTAAAAAAAGCTGGACTAAACACACTCCCCGGTACTGCGGCTGAAATACTAGATGATAGAGTTAGAAAATATCTTTGCCCTGATAAAATAACTTCTTCACAATGGGCATATGTAATGGAAGTAGCACATAACTTAGGTATTAAATCTACTGCAACAATTATGTTTGGTCATATTGATGATATAGATTCATGGGTCAATCATTTTTCATTGATTAAAAATGTTCAAAGAAAAACAAATGGATTTACTGAAGTTGTACCACTTCCTTTTGTGCATATGGGTTCTCCTATTTTCTTGCAAGGTAAAAGTATGCCAGGACCTACTTGGGATGAGGTCGTTCTTATTCACTCACTAGCACGAATCTTCTTTTTAAATTCAATAGACAACATTCAAGCAAGCTGGGTGAAATTGGGTCATGATGGAGCAGGCAAACTCCTTCATGCTGGAGTTAATGATTTAGGCGGTACTTTGATCAACGAAAACATTAGCAGAGCTTCAGGAGCAGATCATGGGCAAGAAACTACTGTAGATCAATTTATTCAAATAATTGAGTCTGAAAATAAAAATCCAATTTTAAGAAATACGCTATATACAGAATTCACTGAAACAAAAAATACTTTAGAAAAAAGATGAATTCTTACAATGTAATAACATTATTTCCTAATCTAATTGAAGAATGGAAAAATACCGGGATTATTAATCAGGCATTAAAAAATAATTTAGTAGCTATAAATTCAACAAACCTAAGAGATTTTGGCATAGGTACATATAAACAGGTTGATGACGCTCCATATGGCGGTGGACCAGGAATGGTTTTGATGCCAGAACCATTAGACAAAGCTATAACTTCCTGCAAAGCAGATATTAATGTTTTCCTAACCCCATCAGGACAACATTTAAATGAAAATCTTATAAGTGAATTACTTGAATACAAGTCAATTAATATGGTGTGTGGAAGATACGAGGGATTTGATCAAAGAATCTTGGAAATTCATTCTGATTACGAAATTTCAATTGGTCAATCTGTTGTTTCTGGGGGAGAAGTACCAGCTTTGTATTTGTTAGAAGCGTTGATTAGGAAAATCCCAGATGTGTTAGGAAATCCTGAATCATTAATAAGTGAAACTTTCACAGATAACAAAATTGATTATCCAGTCTATACAAGACCTGAAATCTTTAAAAATAAGGAAGTTCCAGAGGTACTTCTGTCCGGAAATCATCAAAAAATAGATGAATGGAAAAAGAATAATTTAAAAGACATATAAACTTAATTTAATTATATAATTCTCATCTGGAGCAACTATGGACTTAATAAAAAGCATTGAAAATGAATTCTTAAAGGAAGAACTACCTTCCTTTGGTTCTGGAGATACTGTAAAAGTCAACGTAAAAGTATCCGAAGGAAACAGAGAAAGAATTCAGACATTCGAAGGTGTAATTATTGCTATTAATGGTGTAGGAGTGAATAAAACTATTACAGTTAGAAAACTTTCTTTTGGTGTTGGTGTCGAAAGAATTTTTCCAGTTCATGCCCCAATTGTTGACTCTATTGAAGTTATTAGAAAAGGTAAAGTAAGAAGATCTAAACTATATTACCTTAGAGATCGTGTTGGTAAATCAGCCAAAATAAAAGAAGATCGTAATTAAACTTTTATTATTATAAAGAAGTTATTTAAGTCATCACTAATAATCGTTTTAGCTATTGTTGCAGCTACATTAGTTAGAACTTTTTTTATACAAATTTATTTCATTCCATCATCTTCTATGGAACCAACCTTACAAGTTAATGACAGAGTTTTAGTAGTAAAAAATACTTTCATAGAGACAGATATATCTACAGGTGATATTGTTGTCTTTTATGGTCCGCAAACACAGTTTGATGAAAATTATTATGACCAATTTATAGAGTCTTTACAGATTTGGAAACTAACCAATGATCAGACTTATTTAAATACTGCACTAATTAAACGAGTTGTTGGTTCTAGTGGCGATGAAGTAGTTATTAAGAAATCAGGAGAAGTATTTGTAAATAACAACAAATTTGTAGTGCTGAATATTGAAGAAGGTAGATACTTCAAAGACCAAACATACATTGTCCCTGATGGTGAGATATTTGTTTTAGGTGATAACAGAATAAACAGTCAAGACTCGAGATACATTGGAACAATACCTTACAATAATATTGTTGGGAAAGCTTATTATGTAATCTTCCCATTTGAAAATTTTAAAAATATAAATGATTGAAGATAAAATTTGGTCAGAAGATCCAACTAAATACATAATAGGAGCAGATGAAGTAGGCAGAGGCTCTTTTGCTGGTCCAATATGTGCTGCAGCAGTAAAGATTAATTATTCACATTTAGAACTACTAACTAATGTAAAAGACTCAAAAAAACTTAGTCCAAAAAAAAGGGAAGAAATATTTTCAATGGTCGAAGAAAACAATATTGAGTATTCATTTAATGAATCATCAAATACTTTTATTGATCAATTTGGAATCAAGAACGCTAATGAAAAAGTATTAACTGACTCAATCTCTGATATCTACACAAACAATGAAATAGTATATGTTGATCATTTTAAAATTAATGACTTCAAATCTATCTCTGTTGTACGAGGAGAAGATAATTGTAGAGCAATAGCTTTAGCAAGTATTGTCGCAAAAGTTCTCAGAGACAATTTAATGATTAAATTTTCAGAAAAATATCCTGAATATTCATTTGAAAAGAATAAAGGCTATGGAACAAAAGAGCACAGAGAAGCTATCTCAAAATATGGTTTATCTAATATTCACAGAAAATCTTTTAGCTTAAAGCCCATATAACAACAATTGCCGTAAGTATGAAAGCAAAAATAATATTTATATAATCAGTCTTATTAGCTTTATAAGGCCTATTTGGATCAAATCCCATAACTACATTCTAAATTAAAATATATTAAACTTGAAATATGGTTCTTGAATCAAAAATTGAAAACGATATTAAGTATCTATATTTTAATGATGAAGCTTCTCTTAATGCGATAAGTTCAGGAGATTGGAAGTCATTAAAATCTGAAATTGAATCTTTTGAAAAAAGTGATCAGAAGTACTTAGTAATTAAACATATTAATGGTAATTATTCTGCTGGAGCACAGCTAGGTGAAAATATTAACTCCTTAATGGAAGATGTTTCAAATGCTGCAGAAGCTCTATGGAATTGTAAAAAACCAGTAATCTCTCTTGTTAACGGTATAGCTGCAGGAGCCGGTTCAAACATGATGCTATTAAGTGATTTTATAATTGCTACACCAGAGACAAGATTTATTGAAGTTTTTATTAGGAGAGGGTTAGTTGTTGATTTTGGTGGATCGTGGGTTCTACCACGAATTATTGGAATTCAAAAAGCAAAATCTTTAATGATGACATCAAATGAAATTAATGGTGCTGAACTAAATAATCTTGGTGTTTTATATAAGTTATGTTCTTTGGAAGATATGGATAAAGAATTCGAATCATTAATTGAAAGTTTAAACAAACAAAGTTTCATATCTATATGCATGATTAAACAACAAATAAGAGAAGGTTTGGACAAAACATTCAGTGAATCGTTAGATTTAGAGACAGAAAACCAGAATAAACGATTTCTTCATTCAGATGCAGCTGAAGGAATGTCAGCATTTTTAGAAAAAAGACCACCAGTATATAAAAATACATTAGATGAATAAAAAATATGTATAATTATTCATGTATATGCATTTTTATGCAATAATCATTACTTAAGAAAACGGAGGTTTACTAAGTGAAAACTAAGAAATCACTCCTTTTAATTTTTGTTCTCGCATTGGTTGCAGCTGCGTGTGGAGGCGCTGACGCTACACCTTGTGATGAGGTAGAAATTACAACAGGAGAAAATGGATTACCTGATCTAGGTGGATGTGAATTTACATTTGCTGTAGAAAATGCGTATCTTCCATTTAACTACATTGATGCCGCTGATGGTGAAGCAAAAGGTTGGGACTATGATGTCTTTAACCACATGGGTGAGTTAATGAACTTTACACCAGTTTACATACCAGCAGCATGGGATGGAATGATACAAGCAGTAGCTGATGGCCAATTCATGGTCGCAGGTGATGGAATTACTATTACAGCTGAAAGAGATGAAATTATCGACTTTTCAGATGGATATATTAATTTAGCCCAAAGAGTACTTGTAGCAGTTGGAAACACAGAAATTACAAGTATCGATGATCTCAAAAATGGAGATTACACAGTAGCTACTCAAAAAGGTACTACAAACTATGAGTTTGCAGTTTCAGAACTTGGAGAAGATAAAGTTCAAGCTTTTGATGATTTTAACTTTGCAATCCAAGCTGTTATTTCTGGTGATGCAGATGCATCAATCATTGATGAAACAGCTGGTTTAGGTTACATGGGAGCCAACAAAGACCAAGTTAAATTGGTTGGTGGCGACTTAACTTCTGAACAACTCGGTTTTGCATTTCCTAATGGAAGTCCATTAGTGGATGTAGTTAATCAAGGGTTAGCAGCAATGAAGGATAGTGGAAAACTTGCTGAAATAAATGCTAAGTTCTTCTCACCTGACTTCTCAGTAACTTATGATGATATCGCAGAATGTGATGAAAACATTCCAGAAGAATATCTTCCAGAGGACTGCGAAGTATAAGTAAAAGTTTACTTATATTTAAATTTGTAATAGGCACGGATATCCGTGCCTATTGCTTTATTATGGATACAAATGAAAATAAAAAATCTTCTTAAACCAGATAATTGGTGGATTCTTATTTTAAGTGGAGTTATAGCTTATATGCTATTTATGATCTATTCAGAGCCTGAATACAACAAAGCTTTTAATTTTATACTTCCCGGACTTACAATTACTTTTTTTTCAACTTTTATATCATTCATAATTGCATTATTTCTTGGATTGATTTCTGGAATAGGAAGGATTTCCAAGAATAAATTTGCACGAACAATCTCAAGAACATACATTGAATTTATTCGTGGGGTTCCCGTGCTTATACTTATTTTTACAATTGCCTTCGTAGTAGTCGTTAGAGCTGCAGAATTTTTCAACATTAATAATGGTAACGTCCCAATGTTGGTTAGAGCAATAATTGCACTTTCAGTATTCTACGGAGCATATATTGCTGAAGTATTTCGAGCTGGAATTGAATCTGTACCTGTAGGTCAAAGAGAGGGTGGAGCATCGCTAGGTCTATCTGAAAGACAAGTAATGAGACATATAGTTTTGCCTCAAGCTTTTCGAAATATGCTTCCTGCACTAGGAAATGATTTTATTTCTATGATGAAAGACTCCTCATTGTTATCAGTATTAGCAGTAGAAGATCTAACGTATAGAGGAAGGTTATATTCTGGAAGTACATTTAGATTTGCAGAAACTTATCTCGTTCTTACTGTGATGTATTTAATTATTACACTCATCCTTTCTGGATTACAAAGAAGACTTGAGAAAAGACTTGAAGCTAGATAATAAAAGCAATCAAGAAGAAATTTTAAATCAATATTTAAATACACTTGAAAAAATTAATAATTATTCGCCAAATACTATAAAGTCTTACAAAAATGATATTGCTCAGTATTTGAATGAAGAGAACAATGTAGGAGAATTTTCAAATTTTTTAAAAATCTGTTCTAAAAAAAATTACTCAAAATCTACAATCAACAGAAAAATTACATCTATTAGATCTTTTTTGTTTTGGAGTGCAGAAAATGATTATTTTGAAAAAGACCAAATTAAACGAGTTACAAGTTTAAAAACAGATAAAAAACTTCCAAATGTATTAACCGCAAATTACATTAATGAACTTCTTGATTCTTTACCTATAAGTAACAATAAAGAGATTAGAGATAAAGCCATATTAGAACTAATGTATTCATCTGGCCTTCGAGTAAGTGAAGTTAGCAATCTCGTGATTAAAGATATTAGAAGTAATAAATCTATTAAAGTTTTGGGGAAAGGTAGTAAGGAGAGAGTTTTACCAATAACTGAACGTGCATTTAATAGTATTAATAACTATTTAAAGATTGCTAGAGAAATATTTGCCAATGAAAAATCTGGACAATTTTTATTTTTAGGCATAAGGGGCGGAAAATTAAGTGATAGGGAAATAAGAAGAATTGTAAAACTTAGAGTTGGAACTTTTCCACACAGCTTAAGACACACTTTTGCAACACATCTTTTAGACGGGGGAGCAGATTTACGTATAGTACAGGAGCTTCTTGGTCACAATGATCCAAATACTACTCAAATATATACACATGTATCAAAAAAGCAATTGAAGAAAAAATACAAACAATCTCACCCAAGGGGTTGATTAATACAGCATTAATATTAGAATTTTTAAAGAAAATAGACACCACATTTACAAGTTTCCTTGGTGAACGAAAGTTTGGAAACCGCTTAGGCAAGGAATGTGGGATGAATTAACCAAAGGAGAAATTAGATGTCTACATCAATGAAAGATCTGCTTGAAGCAGGTGTGCATTTCGGCCATCAAACTCAAAGATGGAATCCGAAAATGGACAAATATATTTATGGCGCGAAAAGCGGCATTCACATTCTTGACTTAAGAATTACATATGAAGCTATAGAACAAGCTCAAGATTATGTTCAAAAATTAGTAGCTAACAGTGGAAAAGTTCTTTTTGTTGGAACTAAACCTCAAGCTCAACAAGTTATAGAAGATCAAGCAAATAGAGCAGGAATGCCGTACGTAAATTTTCGATGGCTTGGTGGAATGCTTACAAATTTTAAAACAATTATTAAAAGAGTTGTTTATTTGAAAGAATTAGTTTCTTTAGAGTCTTCAGGTGAGATTAATGCATATACAAAATCTGAGAGACTTAAAATAAAAAGAGAAATTGAAAAATTAAACAAATCAATCGGTGGAATTGTCAATCTAAACAAACTTCCAGATGCTTTATTTGTTGTAGATCTTGCAAATGAAACTACAGCTATTACAGAAGCTCAGAAATTAGGCATACCTGTTATTGGATTAGCAGACTCTAATGTAAATCCAGAAGGAATAGATTTCTTAATTCCAGGAAATGACGATGCAATTAGGTCAATTGAACTTATAGCTTCAGCAATAGCAGATGCTTGCTTAAAAGGTTCGGGTAAAAGAGACCAAGTCGAAAATAAGGAGAGTGAGTAATGACAATCTCAGCTTCAGACGTAAAAAAATTACGTGATATGACAGGTGCAGGAATGATGGATGCTAAAAAGGCTCTTTCAGAAAGTTCTGGTGATTTTGATAAAGCGGTTAAATTTTTAAGAGAAAAAGGATTAGCAGATTCAAAGAAGAGAGCTGATAAGGAAGCTAATCAAGGAACAATTGGTGATTATATACATTACCAACAAGATAGAGCTGTATCAGGAGTGTTAGTTGAACTCGCATGTGAAACTGATTTTGTAGCCAAATCGGAAGAGTTTAAAGATGTCGCAAAACAAATTGCTATGCATATTGCAGCATTAAAACCAGAATTTGTAAATATTGACGAAGTACCTGATTCAAGAATAGATGAAGAAAAAGAAATAATTCAAAAACAATCAGAAAATGAAGGTAAACCTGCAGAAGTGATTGAAAAAATTGTTGAAGGTAAAATTTCATCTTTTTATAAAGATTATGTTTTAAATGAACAAACTTTCTGTAATCCGGATTTTTACGAAGGTCAAGTTGGTACCATGATTGAAGAACTTTCTGGCAGATTAGGTGAAAAAATTTATATTAAGAAATTCTCTCGAATAGAAGTAGGAGCCTAAATTATGAGCAGGATTCTTCTCAAACTTTCCGGAGAATCTTTTGCAGATCCGGTATCAAACTTTGGTATACAACCAGGAACTATTGAAAGCATCGCTTCTGAAATAACAGAAGCTAACAACAAAGGTATTGAAATTGGTGTTGTTGTAGGTGGAGGAAACTTCTTCAGAGGAGTACAAGAATCTGCCAAAAATATGGCACAAGCTAATGCTGATTATATGGGGATGTTAGCAACAGTAATCAATGCTGTAGCTTTAAAAGATGCTTTAGACAAAAATGGAACTCAAACAAGAGTTCAGTCTGCAATCACAATGACAGCAGTTGCTGAACCGTACATAAGATTAAGAGCTATTAGGCACTTAGAAAAAGGAAGAGTAGTGATTTTTGCAGCAGGTACTGGTAATCCTTATTTTACAACTGATACAGCAGCATCTTTAAGAGCAGCTGAGATAGAAGCATCCTTAATGCTTAAATCCACAAGAGTGGATGGTGTGTTTGATAAAGATCCTGAAAAAGATACGGATGCAAAAAAATTCGATGAGATATCTTATAAAGAAGTTGTTTCTAGCAAACTTAAAGTGATGGATCTTACGGCTATTACATTATGCGAAGAAAACAAAATGCCTATAAGAGTATTTGATGGCACAACAGCTGGAAATATATACAAAGCTTTAACTGGTGAATCTTTAGGAACATTAATAAAATAGATTTATGTCTGAAACATTAATCAAAGAAGTTGAGAACAAAATGCTCACTACTATAAATCATCTAGTGGACGAGTTTGCAACAATAAGAACTGGAAGAGCAAACCCAGCATTAGTAGACAAGCTTACAGTTGAATATTATGGAACAAAAACACCTCTTCAACAACTTGCAACTATATCAGTTCCAGATCCAAAGCTTTTAGTTATACAACCTTTTGACAAAAATTCATTAGATGAAATTGAAAAGTCAATATTAAATGCTGACATAGGCCTTAATCCAACAAATGACGGCGAAGTAGTGCGTATACCTATTCCGGCTCTTTCAGAAGAAAGAAGAAAAGAATTAGGAAAGGTTGCATCAAAAGCTTCAGAAGATGCAAAAGTATCAATTAGAACTCATAGAAGATTTGGGATTGATGAAATATCTAAATTAAAAGATGATCATTCTGCTGATGAAATAAAACGTTTGGAAACTCAAGTACAAGACATCACTGACAATTTTGTAAATAAAATTGATGAGTTGCTTACGGTAAAGCAAAATGAACTTCTTGAAGTTTAATAAGTATTTACAGTCTGACAATGATGGAACATTTTGGCCTGGTTATATTGAAATCCCCGATGACGAAGGCTTGCCAAGTGAAAATGATATAGACAATGAAGATAAAGGGAATAGGTTTACATCAAATCCAAGGGTGTTTACTGGATTAGGATTACTATTAGTTGTTTCCCTTCTATTCTTAAATAAAACTTCAGCTTTTATTTTATTAATACTTGTTGCTTTAATTTCAACGAAAGAATGGTTTGATATTTTTGATTATGGAGTAATTATTCCTTATCCATTACTGCTCTATGCTTCTCTTGCACCACTTGTAATTGCATACTTTTATGGTCTAGAAAATATTCATGTACCACTTTTTATTTTCCCGATAGGTGTGATTGTCTATACAGGAACTTTTGTGACTTATGGGATATATGAAAAATTTGGAAGTTCATTCTTATTTTTGATATGGTTTGGTACAGGTTTAGCTTGCATAGGTTATGTGCTTCAAAACGTTGGAGCTTTATTTACCTTTTTGGCTCTTATTTCTATATCCGTTTCTGATATTGCTGCATATGAATTCGGTAGACGATATGGTAAAAGAAAACTATATGAAGAAATTTCACCAAATAAAACAGTAGAGGGATTCTTTGCAGGTTTAATTACCGGTTCATTAGCTATGTATATTGTTTTAAGTAACAACTTTGAAATAGAAACTATCCCAACTTTACTGATTTCATTTATCTTTATTTTATTTGGTGTATTGGGTGACTTATTTGAATCAAGAATTAAAAGGTCATTAGACGTAAAAGATTCGAGTGATTTCTTGCCAGGTCATGGGGGCGTCTTAGACAGGGTTGATTCTCAAATACTAAGTTTTCCTGTTTTAGTTCTTTTTATACAGTTTTTAGATTTAATTTAATAAGTGTAATAATTAATATATGAACGCATTTTTAACAATTGCTTTATTAACGCTTTTTGTAGTTTTGCATGAATTAGGTCACTATATATCAGCAAAACGATCAAAAATAGCAGTTTCTGAATTTTTTGTTGGTTTTGGACCAAGATTATTTTCGTTTAAAAGAAACAATACAGAGTACGGACTTAAAGCCCTTTTACTTGGTGGTTATGTAAAAATTCCTGGTATGGATGAAAATGAGTCTGTTGAGGGTTATGATTCAGATGAACTATTCCATACTGCTTCTTGGACAAAAAAACTTTATATTGCTTCATCAGGAATAATTGTAAATTTTGTATTAGCTTGGTTAATTCTTTTCTCAATTTTTACCTTTTATGGCGTTGAGCAACCAACACTCCAAATCGAAACTATTGGAGTATCTTCAACTGATCCATCTTTAGAGGCACCATCTTCTGTAGCTGGTCTTAAAGAAGGTGATATAATCACAAGTTTTAACGGCAATCAAGTTACAACCTGGAGAGAACTAGTTGGTTATATAGAGGAAAATCCTAACTCTCAGGTCACTATTGGATATACAAGAAATGGTCAGAGCTATGTTACAACTACTGTTTTAGAATCAAGATTAATTGCAAATAATGAATCTGGTTATCTTGGTGTTTCTCCAACAATTGAAAATCAAAAGATGGGCATTATTGATTCAATATCTGCAACAACATTAGTTGAAATTGATATGACTAAAGCAGCAGTTGAAGGAATTTTTACATTATTTAGTCCACAAAATTTACAAACACTTTTAGGAACTTACAGTGGAGAAGTTGTTCCAGATGAAGCTAGGCCTCTTAGTCCAATAGGATTAGCTCAAGCAGGCAACCAAATTGCTGAAGGTGGATATGTAAATTTATTTACCCTCTTAGCATTTGTAAATATTTTTCTTGCAGTTTTCAACTCTATTCCACTTGTACCCTTAGATGGAGGTAGAGTCGTACTTGCACTTTATGAAGGGATTACTGGTAAAAAAATACCTGATAAGAAACTTTATCCTCTTGCTGCTGTTGTAATTGTCATTTTTGTATTTTTAGGGATTACAGCTTTTTACTTAGATATCACACAACCAATTAGATTATGACTGAAAGAAGACAAACATCGCAAATCCAAGTTGGAAAAGTAGGAGTAGGTTCTGACTATCCAGTATCTGTTCAGTCAATGACAACTACAAAAACTAGAGATACTGATGAGACTTTAGGACAAGTTTATGAACTAGCTAATAATGGTGCAGATATTGTTAGAGTTACATGCAATGAAATAGAAGCTGCAGAATCTCTTGTAAAGATTTGTGCAAGAAGTCCTGTACCAATTGTTGCAGATATTCATTTTCAATATAAATTAGCTCTTGCAGCTGTTGAAGCAGGTGTACATGGTTTGAGGCTAAATCCAGGAAATATTAGAAATGAAAAACAAATTAAAGAAGTAGCTAGAGAATGCTTAAATGCAAATATCCCTATACGAATAGGAGTTAATGCAGGTTCATTAGATAAAGATATTTTAGAAAAATATGGTGACGCTGTTCCTGAAGCACTTGTTGAATCAGCATTATTAGAAGCAAGATATCTTGAAGATGTTGATTTTCACGATATTAAGATTTCCGTAAAACATTCTAATGTCCCTTTAATGATCAAGTCTTACAGACTTCTTGCGGAATCAGTTGAATACCCATTACATTTAGGTGTTACTGAAGCAGGTCCTCTACCTGGTGGTTTAATTAAATCTATCGCTGGAATTTCTACGCTTCTTTCTGAAGGTATTGGGGATACCATAAGACTCTCACTTACAACAGATCCAGTAGAAGAAGCCAAATACGGCAGACAATTACTAGAGTACTTAAATTTAAGGGAAAGAAAGTCACTTGACTTGATAGCTTGCCCAAGTTGCGGTAGAGCCGAAGTCGATGTTATAAAAATTGCAGGAGAAGCTCAAGAAGTTCTTGAAAAAGAGGGTTTTCCAATTCAAGTAGCTGTTATGGGGTGCGTTGTTAATGGTCCAGGCGAAGCAAGGTCAGCAGATCTTGGTATTGCTGCAGGTAAAAAAAGAGGACATTTATTTATCAAAGGACAGGTTGTAAAGGTTGTTGATGAGAAAGACATGGTTGACGCATTAGTTAAAGAGGGAAGATTGATTGCAGAGGAAGGTGTTGATGCAAGACTTGCTGCTGCTGATACAAACGCTGCTCAAATTGCTGAAGAAGATGTTCAAGCATTACTAAATGTCCAAGGAGATATTAATAATTTTGAACAAAAAACAAAGTCCGTACTAGAGATTACAACAAATAAAGATATTGAAAATTAAAACCTTTAATATATAAACATGGTTGAAAAGCTTACTCCAATGTCTGAAGACTTTAATGAATGGTATACAGATATAATTCAACAAGCTCAATTGGCAGATTATTCACCCGTAAAAGGAACCATGGTCATTAGACCATACGGATATTCTATATGGGAGAGTGTGCAATCATATCTGGATAAAAAGTTTAAAGAAACAGGGCACCAAAATGCTTATTTTCCGCTATTTATTCCGAATTCATTTATCCAAAAAGAAGCTGAACATGTAGAAGGTTTTTCTCCCGAGCTAGCAATGGTAACCCATGCAGGTGGAAAAGAGCTGGAGGAACCATTAGTAGTAAGACCTACGTCAGAAACAATTATTAATCATATGTTTGCAAAATGGATCAAAAGCCATAGAGATTTACCAATGTTGATAAATCAGTGGGCAAATGTTGTTCGTTGGGAAATGAGGACTAGATTATTTTTAAGAACATCAGAATTTTTATGGCAAGAAGGCCATACAGCTCATGCATTAGAATCTGAAGCAACCGAAGAAGCTCTTAGGATGTTAGAAATTTATTCTGAATTTGCAGAAAATGCAGCTGCAGTATCAGTTGTAAAAGGTATAAAGTCAGCAAATGAAAGATTCGCAGGAGCTACCAGAACATATTCTATTGAAGCAATGATGAAAGACATGAAAGCTTTACAAGCGGGAACTTCACACGAATTAGGCCAAAATTTTTCAAAAGCTTTTGAAATTCAATTTTCAGATGAGGAAAATAATTTACAATATCCTTATCAAACTAGCTGGGGAGTGAGTACTAGATTGATTGGTATGATAATAATGGCTCATGGTGATGATAAAGGTTTAAATTTGCCACCTAAGTTAGCACCACACCAGGTTGTAATTATTCCTATTACACCTTCCGAGGATTCCAAAGGATCAGTTTTAGACGCAACGAAGAAAATCAACGAAGAATTAGGAAAAAGTTTCAGAGTCTATGTAGATGATAGGGATAATATATCTCCAGGATTTAAATTTAATGAATGGGAATTAAAGGGCGTACCATTAAGAATTGAAATTGGTCCAAGAGATGTTGAAAATAAAACAGTTGTTTTCTCAAGAAGAGATGGTGTTGATGGAAAATTCAATATTAATTTCGATGATGTTGGTACTAAAGTCTCTGAAACTTTAGATAATATTCATAATAATTTACTTGAATCGTCGAAAAATTTTCGTAAAGAAAATACAGTACATGTTGATTCATATGAAGACCTTATAAGTGCACTTAATGGAGATCCAGGTTTTGTTACATGTTTTTGGGATGAAAATAGTGATGACGAAGATAAAGTTAAAGCAGAAACCAAAGCTACGCTCAGGTGTTACGTTTTAGATGAAGAAAAAACAGAAAAAGCTGTAAATAATGAAAATACTCAAGGAAAATTAGCTATTTTCTCAAAAGCTTATTAAAAATCCCTTTTAATAACTTTCTATATTTGATATAATTAAAATTGACAATTTAGCTACGTAAAGTGGGTGTCAAACCCGCTTTTTTTTATGAGGAGGTTTTTATGGTTTCTGAAAACGAAATCCAACAACAAATTGACTCATATCTAAAAGATGAAAATTTAGAGCTTTATGATCTAAACATTGTCAATTTTCCAAATATTTCAAAAATTGAAGTATTTATATATTCCGTTGAAGATGTAAATATCAACATCACTACAAGATTAAATAGGCAATTAAATAGATTAGTCGAAGATCTGGGGTTCGAAAAAGGCTCATTCGACATGATTGTTTCAAGTCCAGGAATTGAAAGAAAACTTAAATCCTTTAGACATTTTGAACTTTCAATAGGAGAGTTAATAAAAGTTAAATTATTTGATCCGATTAATGATGTATATACATTTGAAGGCGACCTTGTTTCAGTTGGCGAAGAAAATATAGTTTTAAAAACAGAGATAACTGAAATTGAAATAAGTTTTTCAAACATTAAGAACGCAAAAATAGAATTTAAACAATTTAAAGAAAGAGTTAAGGGATAATTATGAAATTAGGAAGTGATAGCAAACAAGCAATTGAATCTTTAGCACTCGATAAGGGTGTCGCTGTAGAAAGCATGTATGAAGCTTTAGTGTCTGCTTTTAGATCTGCATATATGAGGATTCCTGGGGCGGCAGAAGAAGCAAGAGTAACATTAAATCCAGATAGTGGTGAAGTATTAATTTACGCCCAAGAATTAGATAATGAAGGAAACGTTATTGAAGAGTGGAAAGTAGAGCTTGATGAAGATGAATTTGGAAGAATAGCTGCACAATCCTTCAAGCAAATGATGACTACAAAAATTCGTGATGCAAAAAGAGCTACTGTTTTAGATGCGTATATTGGCAGAGAGGGTGAACTTATTACTGGAATTGTAACTCAATTTGATCCTAGATTTAATCAAACAATTTTGGACCTACAAGATGCAGAAGCTGTTATTCCATCTGGTGAAAGAGTACCATTCGAGCGTCTCGAAAGAGGAAATAGAGTCAAAGCTTTAATTACTGAAGTAAGGGAAGATGCTAAAGGTATTCCAATTATCGTAAGCAGAAGTAAAGCTGAATTTGTCCAAAGAATGCTCGAATTAGAGGTTCCAGAACTAACTGATGGTACTGTTGAACTTAGAGCAATAGCAAGAGAAGCTGGGAGTAGAACAAAGATTGCAGTTTTTTCTAATGATCCTAATGTTGATCCAAAGGGTGCATGTGTTGGTTCTAGAGGTAATCGTGTAAGGCAGATAGTCAATGAACTACGAGGAGAAAAACTCGATGTTGTTGAATGGAGAGAAGACAAAGTAAGGTTTATTAAAGAAGCTCTTGGGCCTGCTGATATTGACGAAGTTGAAATTGATGAAGATTTAAAAACAGCAAGAGTAGTTGTAAAAGATAGTCAACTTTCCTTAGCAATAGGAAAAGAAGGCCAAAATGCTCGATTAGCTGCAAAGTTAACTGGATATAAAATAGATATAGAAGGACTTGGAGACTCTCCACAAATAGAGGAATCTGACGAAGAAGAGAGTGCGTCAAAAGAGGAAGAGTAAATGGCTAAAAAGCGAATTCATCAAATCGCAAAGGAACTTGATTTAGCATCAGCTGACATTTTACATCAAGCAAAAGAGCTTGGTATAGAAGTAAAAACTGCATCATCTGGTTTAACTGAAGAGGAAGAAGAATTAGTTAAATTAGCTTTGATGCCAGAAGATCAACCTGAAGTTGAAACTGAGGAGGTCTCTGAGCAAGAAGAAGCTATTCAGGATGAACCAGAAGCTGAATCTGAAGAAGTTGTCGAAGATGATGTACAGATTATTGAAGTTTCCAGGAATTCATCTCCAGAAAAAATTAGCTCACTTATAGAAGTTGAAGCCACACAAATTGTTGGTGATTTAATGGGTCTAGGAATAATGAAAGCTATGGATACACCATTAGATGATAGTGATATAGAAAAGCTGTTTGAAAAGTACAATCTAATTCCTGATTTGATAGATGAAGTA
The DNA here is from genome assembly GCA_902593475.1 of uncultured Candidatus Actinomarina sp. GTDB lineage: Bacteria > Actinomycetota > Acidimicrobiia > Actinomarinales > Actinomarinaceae > Actinomarina. The sequence goes on along the minus strand of CACJIM010000003.1, from coordinate 30,802 downwards.
ACAATTTCAAGAGAAGATATTATCGAATTTCAAGATTTTGAAGACGATCCAGATAAATTAAATTTAAGAGCACCAATAATTACAGTTATGGGTCATGTGGACCATGGTAAAACTAGCTTGTTGGATTATATAAGAAATGAAAAAGTTGCAGATGGTGAGGCTGGTGGTATAACACAACACGTTGGAGCTTATAAAGTAGATACTGGGGAGTCAGGAATTACTTTTATTGATACCCCTGGTCACGAAGCATTTACACAAATGAGAGCAAGAGGTGCAAATGTCACTGATATAGTTGTCTTAGTAGTAGCTGCTGATGATGGAGTAATGCCTCAAACAATTGAAGCGATCAACCACTCAAAAGCTGCAGATGTACCTATAGTTGTCGCCATAAATAAGTGTGATCTACCTGAAGCTAATCCATCTATGATTAAAGCTGAGCTCACAAAATATGAAGTAATTTCTGAAGACTTAGGTGGAGATACACCTGTAGTTGAAGTTTCCGCACTTAAAGGTGATGGAGTTGATGATTTGCTTGAAACACTTGCACTCGTAGCAGAAATAGAAGAACTAAAAGCAAATTATAATACAAATGCTTCTGGGTATATTGTTGAGTCACGTATGGAAGTTGGTAGAGGTAATGTTGCTACAGTAATAGTTACAAGAGGTACTCTAAAACAAGGTGATTTTCTTTATGCTGGTCAGGCATTTTGTAGAGTGAAGTCAATGTTTGATCATAATAATAAAACAGTAAAGTCTGTAGAACCAGGTTCTCCGATAGATATTATAGGCTGGGATGAATCACCAACTGCAGGCGATCAATTCGTTGCTGTTAAAAATCAAAAAGAGGCTAAGGCAAAAGCTGAAGAAAATAAAACTAAATTAAAAGAGCATGACAACTCATCATTTTCAGTTGAGTCACGAGTTAGTGACATGATGAAACTTTTACAAGAAGGTGAGTTAAATACAGTAAATGTAATTTTAAAAGCTGACACCAATGGCTCAGTTGAAGCAATTAAAGATGGTATAAACAAACTAGCAACAGATGATGTAAATATCCAAGTTGTTCACTCAGCAGTAGGGGGAATTGTATTATCTGATGTTGATTTAGCCAGTGCTACAGAGTCACTTATTATTGGTTTTAATGTAAGACCTGATAGCCAGGCAAGAAACATGGCTCAAAGCAAGGGTATTGACGTAAGAACATACAACATTATTTATGAATTGCTAGACGATATTTCTGAAGCGGTACTTGGACAAATGACTATAAAAACTGAAGAAGCAATTATTGGAATGGTTGAAGTTAAAACTACATTCCGTGCACCAAAAGTTGGTGTAGTTGCTGGTTCTGTAGTTTCTGAAGGTAAAGTAGAACTCGACGCAAAGGCACGACTGCTAAGAGACGGTGTAGTAATCTATGAAGGCACCATTGTTTCACTAAGAAGATTTAAAGACAATGTTGAAGTCGTTAACGAAGGTCTTGAGTGCGGTATTGGTCTTTCAGATTATAAAGATATTAAAGAAGGCGACACAATAGAGATACTTGGAGAAGTAGAAGTTTAGAAAAAAACGATGAGTAATCAAACACGTGGTGGAAGAATAAATCGAATAAACCCCCTCATTCAAAAAATTATTTCAAGCGCACTTTTAAGAAATTCTGATCCAGTCCTAAACAAAGCAACTATTACTCATGTTTCTACTTCACCAGATCTAAAGAAATCAATGGTATTTGTTTCAACACTTGATGGTAATGAAGGCTCTTTAAAAACTGCACTTGAGAAAAATAGAACAAAGATTCAAAAAGTATTAGCAAGAGAAATGACAACAAAAAATGTACCCAAAATCATTTTTGAAGTTGATAGTACATTTAATAATGTTCTAAGAATCAACGAACTGTTAGATAGGACTATTGAGAATGAGTAAACTTTTTGAAGATATTAAAGATTCTTCTAATTTAATTACAGGCCATATAAACCCTGACGGCGATGCTTTGGGTTCTGCCTTAGCATTTAAATTAATACTGGACAGCAAAGGCATAGATTCCGATGTCTCTTTTGATATTAAAGGTAACGTTCCCTCTAATTTAAATCACTTACCCATTGAATTAATTATGGATAAGCCAAAAGAAAATTATGACAATATATATGTTTTTGATTGTGGAAACTCAGAAAGACTTGGTGATTTAGAAGATTTAGCATTAAATGCTAAAAGAGTCATTGTTGTAGATCACCATATTAATCCTTCTTTTGGCGATATTCAGGTAATTGATTCAAAAGCGGCTAGTACTACACAAGTGCTATTCAGAGAAATTCTTTCTGCAAATATTGACATCGATAAAAATATCGCCAATTGCCTTATGACAGGATTAATCACCGATACAGGTAGATTTCAATATTCAAATACAGATAATGAAGTATTTGAAATTGCATCAAAACTAATGTTAAGTGGTGCTGAACTTACAAGTATTAGTGATAACATTTATGGGTCTATTCCTATGAATGCAATCAAGCTACAAAGTGAAGTGTTGAACAGAATTGAATTACACGATGAAGAAGAATTAATTGTTTCGTATGTTTTACAAGAAGATTATCTCAATTACAACATTGAATCTTCTGAAACAGATTTTTTAATTGATTCTATTAGATTGGTGAAAGAATCAAGTGTGGCTTTATTGTTAAAAGAGCAGCAAGATAAATCATTTAAAGGAAGCTTAAGGTCTCGCAATGAATTAGATGTTCAACAGATTGCTTCGCTATTTGGTGGCGGTGGGCATAAAGCAGCTTCTGGATTTTCTACAAATTTAAGTATGGAAGAAATAAAAATTAAAGTTAAGAATGCAATTAAGTCACAAATCTAACTTTTATCTATTAGACAAACCAAAAACATGGACCTCTCAAGATCTATGTACTAAATTAAAAAAAAATTTTAAATTTAAAAAAGTAGGTCACTCAGGCACCTTAGATCCAAACGCAGATGGTTTAATGCTTCTTGCTACTAATGGTTATACAAAATTATTTGATTACATATACAACACTAATAAAACTTATAAAGTAATCGCAATATTAGGTTACTCTTCTCCAACTCTTGATATTGACTCAGAAATTACAAAACATGATGATATAAGTGCAGAACAGTTGAAACCTCAAATACAAGAATTTCTTACTAATTTGGTTGGCGAGTCTATCCAGACTCCACCAATTTATTCAGCAATTAAAGTAAAAGGAAAACGATTATATAAATATGCACGTCAAAATCAAGATGTAGAGATTCCTGATAGAAAAATATTTGTAGAAAGAACAGAATTTTTAGAAGTATTAGATAATAAAGTCACTTTTGAGATAACTGTTAGCAAGGGAACTTATATAAGAAGCATTGTTCAACAATTAGGTGATTATCTGAATACTTATGCAATAGTAGATACTCTTACAAGGACAGCCGTTGGTAATTTAAATATTGATCATAAAAGTCTAAATACAAATGTCGAAGCTATAAATCACAACTCAAAAATAATGTCATTAGATTGGGCAGAAGTTATTAATCTGCCAAAAATTGAACTAGATGTGGAAATGCATGGAACAATTAAGAATGGTCAACTTCTACCTAGAAATATGTTTTCAAATGAAGAAAAATATATAATATCTATCGAGAGCAATATTGTGGCAATTTATAAACCTTTTAATGAAAAATATTACAAACCAGAAAAAGTACTCTTATGAGAATATATGAAAATTTTACTTCCGACAATTATATTCATGATGATATTGCAGCTGTGTGTATCGGTGGATTTGATGGAGTACATTTAGGCCATCAGGAACTATTAAAATATACAAAAGAATCAAGTAATTTATTTCAAATAGTTACTTTTGATATACTTCCAAAAAAATACTTCAATAATGAACATATGTTACTAACAACTAATAATGAGAAGATTGAATTATTCAAAAAATTTGAACCTAGTAATTTAGTATTTATTAATTTTGAACATGTAATGAAGTATTCACCTAAAACTTTTTGTGAGATGTTAAAAAACAATATGAAAGCTAAAAATATTTATGTAGGTAATGATTTTAAATTTGGTGCAAACCGTGAGGGTGACGTAGATTACTTAATTAAATATTTTGGTGAAGATTCAGTACATACTATTCCTGATTACGAACACAACAATGAAAAAATATCTTCAACATTAATTAAGTCATTTTTGAGTGAAGGTTTTGTTGAACAGGCTAATGAAGCTTTGGGTTATGAGTATTCTTTAACAGGAACTGTTATCAAAGGTGATCAAAGAGGTTCTCAGATAGGATTTCCAACTGCAAATTTGAACATTGATAAGAGTATTCAAATACCCAAAAATGGAGTATACAAAGTAGACGTGCTCTTAAATGGAAATCTTTATCAAGGAATTATGAATATCGGATATAAACCTACGGTATCTGAAGGGACCAAGCAAAGTTTAGAAGTACATATTTTTGATTTTAATGAAGATATTTACGATGCTGATTTAACAGTACATTTTAAAAAATTTATAAGAGATGAAATAAAATTCTCAAGTATTGATGAATTAATTCAACAAATATCTAAAGATATTGAAGATATTAATAAAAATTAAATAATCTCACATTAGATATAGCAGCTACTATTATTATCACGAATGAAAACAAACCAAGAAATTATAAAAGAATACGGTAAATCCGATACAGATACTGGTTCTGCTGAAGTTCAGGTTGCTTTATTGAGTAATAGAATCGATCATTTAACAGATCATTTGAAAACACATAAAAAAGACCACCACACAAGAAGAGGATTATTAATGCTTGTTGGTAAAAGAAAGAGATTACTTCAGTACCTTCAGAATCAAGATGTACAAAGATATCGTGATCTTATAGATAAGCTTGGCTTAAGAAGATAATAAATTTGACCTTGCGTTGTTAATTGAGAGCTTTTGTTGAAAGCTGACAATTAATAACCTTGGTCACGAAAGAGGTTATATGTCGATCGATAATGTAAAAGTAAATATTGGTAATGCAGAAATTGGATTTGAAACAGGTAAATTAGCTCTGCAAGCACCTGGTTCTGTAGTTGTTACGTCAGGTGATACCACAGTTTTAGTGACAACAGTTGCTAACAAAAGTGTAAGGGATGGTATTGATTTTTTCCCTTTAACAGTGGATGTAGAAGAAAGAATGTATTCCGCTGGAAAAATTCCTGGAGGATTTTTCAGAAGAGAAGGTAGGCAAACGGAAAAAGCTATATTAGCTTGTCGATTAATAGATAGACCTTTGAGACCTTCTTTTAAAGATGGTTTTAGATGTGAAACACAAATAATTGCAACGGTTTTAAGTGTTGATAATGAAAATGAATATGATATTTTAGCTCTCAATGCTGCATCATTAGGTCTTCAATTAGCAGGGGTTCCACTTGAGTCAGCTGTAGGTGCTGTGAGAATGTCTTTAATTAATGACAACTGGGTAGTTCAAGCTACAAATACTGAATTAGAAGAATCAGTTTTTGATATGGTTGTTGCAGGAAGCCTAAATCCTAAAGGTGAAATAGATATTGTAATGGTTGAGGCTGGAGCGACAGACAATGCTTTTAATAAAATTGATGAAGGCAGTGCTGCACCATCTGAAAATATTGTTGCTGATGGAATTGATATGTCCAAAGAATTTATTTCAAAATTAATAGAAGCTCAAAAAGAATTAGTTGCTAAAAGAGATGTTCCTGAGATTGACTGGCCTATTATTGAAGACTACTCAGAAGAGCTAAAGTCACAAATTAGTGAAGTATTTGGTTCAGATATTGAAACAGCAATGGCTATAACAGACAGATCTGAAAGAAGTGAAAAGCAAAGTGAGCTTGAAGAGCAAGCTGTTGAGAAATTCTTAGATGAAGAAGATGACAATACTAAAGCAATTAAATTAGCTTTCAAGTCTATTGTTAAGAACACAGTCAGAGATAGAGTTTTAAGTGGTGGTGCTAGATTAGATGGACGAACACCAACTGATATTAGAAATATATCTGCTGAGATAAACTTACTTCCAACTGTTCATGGTTCTTCATTATTTTTAAGAGGAGAAACACAGGTTTTAAATGTTACAACCTTAGGTATGTCAAGGCTTGAACAGATGTTAGATACTATTGATACAGTCACATCAAAAAGATATATGCATCATTATAATTTCCCTCCATATTCAACAGGAGAAGCCTATCCAATGAGAGGCCCAAAGAGAAGAGAAATTGGTCACGGTGCTTTGGCTGAAAAGGCATTGGTACCTGTTATTCCTCCAAAAGTTGACTTTCCATACACTATCAGAGTCGTAAGTGAAGCAATTTCTTCAAACGGATCTACTTCTCAGGCTTCAGTATGTGCATCTAGTTTGTCATTGATGGCTGCGGGTGTTCCTATTAGAGAACATGTTGCAGGTATCGCTATGGGGCTAATTTCTAAAGACGATACCTATGTTACTCTCACAGATATCTTGGGTGCTGAAGATGCTCTTGGCGATATGGATTTTAAAGTTGCTGGAACAAGAAATGTGATTACTGCATTACAACTAGATATGAAAATAGAAGGTCTGCCAGCTGATGTATTAAGAAAAGCATTAAATCAAGCTATGGATGCAAGACATCACATATTAGATATTATGGAAGACACTATTGCTGAACCAGCGGAAAGTCTTTCTGGCAATGCACCTAGACTTGAAACTATCGAATTACCTAAAGATAAAATTGGTGAAGTCATTGGTCCAAAAGGTAAAAATATCAAGAAAATCGAGGAAGAAACTGGATGTTCTGTCGAAATTGATGATGATGGCATTTTAACACTTGGATCAACTGAAGAAGAAGCAATAGCAGCTGGTAAAGAAATGGTTATGTTAATAATCGATCCACCTGAAGCTGAAGTTGGGGCACAATATGATGGAGAAGTTGTAAGTGTTGCTACGTATGGAGCTTTCATAAATATTCTTCCAGGTAGAGATGGTTTATTACATGTATCAAAATTTCACTCATCTAAAAGAGTAAACAATACTGAAGCAGTTGTATCAGTTGGAGACAAAATTAAAGTCAATGTAGATTCAATTGAAAATGGAAAGGTAAGTCTTTCTCCAGTTGAAGATTTAGAAATACCAGAAGAAGCAGAAGGTGGGGAATCAAATAATTCTCGTGATAGAAAACCTTCAAGATCTAGAAATGGTAACAGAAATAGAAGTGACAAAAAGTCCGACAATCGTGGAAAATCTTCAAACAGAAAAAGAGTTTCTTTTGAAGACGATTTTGAAAAAGGTCTTTAGTCTATTTTCGGTTTCCAGTTAGCTTTGTTGGATTTGTAGGTTCAGTAGTAACGTAAGCATCAGGATTAATTTCTGATACAATCCTCAAAACTTGTTTAACCCTTTTCCTTGGTGTTACGCACCAAGCAATGCTAACTTCTCCCTGCATGCCTTCTCCATTAATGATTGTTACACCAAATCCATTATTTCTTAATGCTTCAGCCACTTGCGTACTATCGCTATCTTTTGGTGCAAAGATTCTCACAACAATATCACCAATAGCGATTGTATTTTCAATATAGGATCCCATTATTGTTCCTGCAGCAAATCCAAGCGCGTATCCAAATATTAGAAATGGATCATTTAAATCCTGAATAACTTGAGATATAGCAACAACCCAGATTGCTGACTCTATAAATCCTAAAACAGCACCAAATACTGGTTTTCCTTTGTTCACATAAAGTATCCTTAAGGTTCCAAGTGTTTGGTCAAGTAATCTCAATACAAAAATAGAAAGCGCTGCCAATAAGATATTCATATTCGTATTGTAAGATTTATTTTATTTTATGGAAGCAGTTAATTCTTTATACACTTTTGACATTTTCTCATATGTTTCATCAACAAGTTGATCAATTGTTTCTTTTGTATAATTTGACATGTCAATTGGTTCTAATGTATTAATGATTGCCTTACCACTGGTCATAAATTTTTTACCTCTAGGCCATATGTCTCCAGTGCCTGCTATCACAACCGGAAGAATTGGAATATTATTTTCTAATGCAATATGAAATGCTCCGCTTTTAAAAGGCAGAAAATTATCTTTTTTTGCTCTTGTTCCCTGAGGGTAAACCATAAGTGACCATCCGTTTCTAAAAAGGGTTTTTGCCTGTTCATTAATACTTTTTCGATCGTTTTTATCTGATCTATCAACTTTTATAAAATTAAATGACCTTGCTGCTGTTCTAAAGACAGGAAGTTTATACACTTCTTTTTTAGCCATAAATACCCATTTAATTTTAAGATATCTAAATTGCATCATGGGATCTAAATTTGATAAGTGATTTGAAATAACAACATAAGGCTGATTTTTTTTATAATCAAAGTTTTTAATCAAAGTTACTTTTGATCTAGCAGCCCACATCCAGGGAATTGTCCAGCTTTGAGCAATGTAGTACTTTAATTTCGTGAATCTATTAAACAAACCAACAAACCAAATAGAGTATGTAACTGGGATTGTGTATATACCCATGATCAATAGGTTGAACCATGTAAGTAATTTGTTCTTCAGCATGTTGTCAGTGTAATGTAGAACTATCTAGATAATAAATTATGTTAGAAAAAATAGAATTAAGGAAGAAACTAAAAAATATTTCATTGGTCGATGTTGAACACACTCAGACTGTTATTGAAAAATTACAAAATATTATCAGAGGTAAAATTGTTTGCACATATGTACCACTAGAAAGTGAAATAAACATCAATATGTATTTAAAGGGACATGCATTATTGTCTACTACTTGTCTTCAAGATAAAGAAATAAAAATTTGCATTTATGAAGAACCATTTGAAAAAAATAGTTTTAATGTTTTTCAACCAGTTAATTTAAAAATTATTGATCATGTTGATATATTTTTAGTACCTGGTGTTGGATTTGATAAAAAAGGTACTAGGCTTGGCAAGGGTAGTGGTATTTACGATAAGCTACTTTCTAACTATTTAAACTCAACATTTATCGGTGTAACAGATAAAAATCATATAGTAGATCATATTCCTTTTGAAAATCATGATATTCAAATGCATGGTTTGTTAATACATGATGATTTTATTGATATAAATTTATAGTATCCTTTACATATGGATGTAAGTGTAAATGTCGGTTATTTTGGTCCACATATTTCAAGTGAAAAAAACCTAATTAAAGAATTAGACGAAATAGGGATATCTTGTATTTGGACAGCGGAAGCATATGGATATGATGCGGTTACTCCACTTTCATATTTCGCTGCATTGACAGATAATATAAATTTAGGCTCTGGCATCATGCAAATTCCCGGGAGATCTCCTGCTATGACTGCAATGACAGCTGTTACTATTGATAAACTTTCAGGTGGTAGGTTTAGGTTAGGGATTGGTGTTTCTGGACCTCAAGTTGTTGAGGGTTGGCATGGGGTTGCTTATGGAAAGCCATTAAGAAAGACGAGAGAGTATGTTCAGATCGTTAAAGATATATTACGAAGAGAAGGAAAAACTTCTTTTGAAGGGGAGTATTACAACTTACCATACAATGGTGATGATGCATCTGGTCTAGGAAAGCCATTAAAACTAATTGAACAACCTCTTAGAACTGATATACCAATATATCTTGCAGCTATTGGACCAAAAAATATTGAATTAACTGCTGAAATTGCAGATGGATGGCTTCCTTTTATGTATTCACCAACTCTTGGAGACAAATTTTTCAATCAATTTTTAGAAAAAGGTTTTGAAAAATCTGGTGACCCAAACAAAAAAGAAAAATTTAATATATCTGCCCCTGTTTTTGCGAAGGTGTGCGACGAATCTGAAAGAGATGCATATCTAGCTCCTGCAAGAAATAATTACACTCTATATGTAGGTGGTATGGGAGCTAAAGATAAAAACTTTTATTTTAACTTGATGTGTGAATACGGCTATGAAGAAATTGCTACTCAGATTCAGGAATTATATCTAAAAGGAGAAAAAGCAGAAGCAGAATCAATTTTTCCTAATGAATTGATAGATGATCTAACACTTGTTGGCTCTAAAGAACGAATAAAAGAAAAGCTTGAAGACTGGAAAAAATGTAATGTTACTGAACTTTCTGTAGCAATACCACTAGATATTGAAACTATAAAATTTATAAAAAGTTGTTTGTAAATGAGTGATTTAAACCCTGAAGATATAAATGTTTCTACATGGAAAATACCAAGTCCTCTTGGAATAATTGGAAGTCATGCTGATGGTGAATTTAATGGTATGACAGCAAGTTGGATAACTCAAGTTAGTATGGAGCCAGCTTTAATCGGTGTAGGTATTGATAATAAGAGCGTAACTTTCAAGCTTATGAATCAAAGCGAATATTTTACTTTAAATATGTTTTCGCCTGATTACACAAAAGTATTTGTAAAATTTTCTAAACCTGCTGAATACACGGAAGGCTTTCTTAATAAAGAACCTATTTTTTTAACTAAAAATAATGTACCTATCTTTCAAAATGCAACAGTATGGTTTGAGTTAAAAACAACACAAAAAATTGACTTTGGCACTCATACATTTTTTTTGGGAGAAATAATTGATTGCAAAACATTGAATCCTGAAGATAGAGTTGCCTATATGGGTGATACTCGTATGAAATATGGTGGTGTTCCAAGAGGAGGACACTAATTTACAAATATTTAATAATTAGAGGTAGTACTTTTGATTTCTACTCTTTAAAATTAAAAAAATGAGAATTAAAAAAGGTGACCTAATTAACGAACTTTCCTTACCTTCTATTGATGGCTCTGTATTCGACTTAGAAAATATAAAAGGTAAGAAAGCACTCATATCTTTTTATAGATATTCGTCTTGTCCATTTTGTCATCTAAGAATAAATGAGACTATCAACAATAAGGATAATTTTGGTGATAATTTTGAGACTATTGCTATATTTAATTGCTCAATAGAAAGTTTGCAAAAAGCATCTAGTAAACATGATTCCTCTATTTTTATACTTGCTGATGAAAACAGGTTTTATTTTGATAAATATAATGTTGAAAAAAGTGCTTTCGGTGTTTTTCTCGGCTCGATAATTGGTTTTTTTAGATTCATGAAAGCAATATTCATAAAAGGTTTCAACCCGTTAACAAGCATGAGTGGTGCATTTACAGGTTTACCAGTTGATGTACTAATAGATGAAAATGGTGTAGTGCAAGATGTAAAATATGGAAAAACTACCATTGACCATATTTCAATGACCGAGGTAATTTCATTCTCAAAGGATTAATAAATTGAAGAAATATATTTACCTATTTGTTTCTAATTTACTTCTTTTTTTTATTTTTCCAATAATTCGACTTTTCAATAAATCATTTTACGAAAAAAATATTCTTCCTAAATTAATAAACTTTACATGCAATTCAAGGCCAATCGATTACCAAAGAAAAAAAGTAATTCCTGACGCTTCAGGTAAAGTTCTTGAGATAGGTATTGGACCTGGTTCGAATTTAAAACATTATGACAATGAAAAAGTTTCAAAAATTATTGGAGTTGATCCATCAAAGGAACTTAACACTATTGCAAAGAAAAGAGCTGATTCAAAAGATTTAGATATTGAATTTTTAATAGAATCTGCAAGTAATTTATCAGTAGATTCTGAATCAATTGATACTGTCGTTAGTACGTATGCTTTATGCTCAATTCCTGAACCCAACAAAACTTTACAGGAAATAAAAAGAGTTTTAAAAAAGAATGGTGTTTTTATTTTTAGTGAACATGGTTTGTCACCGGATAAATCTGTTTCATTTATACAAAATTCTACTGATTTCTTCTATCCTAAAATTGCTGGTGGATGCCATACAAATAGAAACATTAGAGAACTACTGATTAATAATGGATTTAACTTATTAGAAATGAACAATATTTATTTGCCAGGTACACAAAAATTTCTAGGTTACAATTATTGGGGAAAAGCTACAGTCTAATACTCCATTATTGACAAAATTGCTTTTACACATGCATCAGGATTATCTTCCTGTAAAAAATGTCCTGCATTCTCTATTGTTACATGAGGCATATTTTCACATCCTGGAATATGTTTAAGAAATGAATTTTCTACACCTGCAAATATTGGATCGTTATCGCTAAAAGCACATAAAAAAGGTTTTTGCCATTTCTTTAATTTTTCCCATGCTTCCTCATTAAATTTTCTACTAGGAGACATGGGGGATGAGGGAACAATATTTGGAAATTGTCTAACGCCTTGTTTGTAAGTTTCATCTGGAAATGGTGCGTTATATGCATCCAGAGCAGACTGATCCAGTCCATTAGTGCCATTTCTAACTTGACCTGCAACGTGAAGGTCTTCTTTAATATTCATAAATTCTTTGAAGACTAAAAATCCAGTATTTAATGGTGCTTTACCAGTCGGTAAACCTGTATTGGCTACAACTATACGATTAAATCTATCATCGTATTTTGCTGCCAGCCTTAACCCAATCAAACCGCCCCAGTCTTGACAAAATAATGTGATGTTTTCTAGATTAACTCCCTCAATCCATTGGGACATCCAATCAACAAATTCTTCATACGTATAGTGATACCTTGAAGTAAATTTATCCGATTTCCCAAATCCTGGTAAGTCTGGTACAACAACCCTATATCCCTCATCTTTGAGTGGGTCAATCATATTTCTATACAAATAACCCCAGGTAGGATTACCGTGCATTAAAAGTATCGTTTCACCCTTATCTGAATTTTCATCTACATAGTGAATATTTATGTCACCGTGACGTGAGTTAATAGTATGAAAGTTCTCTTTATACTCCCAGTTTTCAATATCTTTAAAATTTTCTAAATTTGTTTTTAATATTTCCATCTACCATTATTTTACAATTTATCGTTGGTCCATTCAGCTTTATTTTGAAGTTTATAAGTTATGGATAACATTTGTAACGACTCCCCAAACGAAAGCTTCGCTCTCATGGGGAATGACAATTGGATCAAACGCTTCATTTTCTGGCTCTAAAATTATGTTCTTGCCTTTTTTACGATATCTTTTTACAGTCAGTTCATTATCTACAACAGCAATAACTACTTTTCCATCTTCAGCTTTTAAGCTTCTATCTACAACTAAGATATCGTCTGGAAATATTCCAGCATTGATCATTGATTCTCCAGAAGCTCTTACTAAAAATGTTGATGCAGGATGCTTTACTAAATATTGATTTAAATCTATTTTGTCTTCTAAATAGTCGTCTGCAGGGGATGGGAATCCAGCTGCAACTTTATTACTATACATTGGTACTTCATACAGCCCTTTGTTGATGACCTCAGAGATATACTTAACCTTACTTACAGGAATACGGACAGCTTTTGTCTGCTCTCCATACTTGCCTTGACCTTTTGGTCTACCGGCTCCTTTTCTTGCTCCACCTCGTGGCATAAAAATGTCTTTCTTTTTTCTTAGAATAGTGTACAGTATTCAAAGGAGTAAGTAAGTGAATAATAAAATTTTTGCCCTAGTGGACTGTAATAACTTCTATGCGTCTTGTGAGAGAGTATTCAATCCAAAGCTAGAAGGAAAGCCTATTGTTGTTTTGTCTAACAATGATGGATGCGTGGTTGCTAGATCAAACGAAGCAAAAGCTTTAGGCATACCGATGGGAGCCCCGTACTTTAAATACAAACAACTTATCAATAGAAACAAAGTTCATGTATTTTCATCAAATTATACCTTTTATGGTGATATGTCGGCCAGAGTGATGACCTCACTGAAATCTCTTGTCAGCGATATAGAGATTTACTCTATTGATGAAGCGTTTCTCGATATCAGTAGCTTTTACTACTGTGATTTAGAAGAGACGGCTCAAGAGATACGAAGATTAATCAAACAGTGGACAGGGATTCCAGTTTCTATAGGTATAGGCCCAACAAAGACATTGGCAAAAGTAGCAAACAGACAAGCTAAAAAATACACAACATCTAATGTCTTCGACATACGAGATCAGAGCGTAAGAGATGAGATTTTAAAAGATCTACCACTTGAAGAGATATGGGGAATCTCGACAAGATGGGGAAGAAGGCTTCGAAAAATTGGAGTAGACACTGCTTATGATTTAACGCAGGCAAATGCTCGTCATGTTAGAAAAACGATCAGCATTGTAGGGGAGAGGATACATCATGAGCTAAATGGGATTTCCTGTATTGGTATAGAAGAGGTGAAGAATAAGAAAAACATCATATCCTCTAAGTCATTTGGTAGAAAAGTAATGCTAGTAAGTGAGTTAGAGGAAGCTGTTTCTAACTATGTTGCTAGAGCATGTGAGAAGCTTAGAGCACAGGGTTCTAGAACCCAAGGCTTGTATGTATTCTTAAGAACCAGTCCATTTGTTGATCCAGAGAAAAGATACAGCAACGGTATGAGTACATTTTTTTCAATACCAACAAGCAATACGTCAAAGATTGTCAAAGAAGCAAAACATCTAACACAAAAACTCTTTGTCTACGGATATGAATACCAGAAAATTGGTGTAATGCTGTTAGATATTACTGACGCAGAGAACGAACAGTATAGTTTTTATGAATATGAGAACTACGATCAATCAGACCGTGTTATGGAGGTACTAGATGGTGTTAATAGCAGGTATGGATCAAGCACATTGACACTGGGAGCACAGGGTATAAAAAAAGACTGGAGAATGAAGTCGGAAAGAAAGTCTGCTGCTTACACAACAAATATGCTTCAAATACCAGTTGTGAAGTAAGAAAAGTGTGAAGTAATCTGTTTAAATTAAAGTTATGGTTTTAGAGAATCCATATACACACTCACTAGATGGCCTTGCAATAGAGGACCCAGTACAAAGCTTTTTTGATTACTGCAAGAAACGTGAAGCCGTGCGTGTAAAAAGAGAGTCTGGAGAAGCATATCCTTGGAGTGATGACCCGATTTTACAAAAAGGGCGTTTTTTAAATGTTTTTAGAGAAGATGACAAAGTAAGTAAATCCATTATTAAATTTGCTGAACCAGTAAAAAAGGACTTACCTTTGTTGATCCAAGCTTTATTTTTTAGTAGGTGGTGCAACAGAGATTTAACAATTGATCACTTAACAATAAATGATTTAGGTAATCCAGAAACTTTAAAAGAGAAACTTCTTGGTTTAGAGCAATGGGAGAACTACACAGCATACCCGGTAGAAGATTCTTATTGGAGTGAAAATTTATATAGTCGAATAGATGCAGCTACATACAAATTTTATGAAATAAAAGAAGAGTTAGCTGAAATAGTTTTAAATTCTAATAAAGATGTTATTACTGCAACAAACAATGTAAATAGGCAATTTAGAATGAATAATGACTTCCCAATATTTATGGCATTGATAGATATTGCCTGGTTTAGGGAAGATGTTATACCAATCACCACTAATGTTCCAACTGGTATTGGTGCAGAACCATATTTAGACAGGCTACAAAATTTTCTTAATTTAAATAGCCACCAAGATGTAGGCCTTAAAATGATAGAACTTCAAAAAGAGTATTGGCCTGAAGCTAAAAGAGAGTTTTACCCTATTGACATAGAGTATCAATCTTGTGAATGCAGAAAGTACTTTAGCTATGTTAATGGTACAAAAAAATTTGAAGGAAAAAATCTTTTTTCAATGTGATGCACTTTTTTAGGATTTATCTAAACTCTTCCAGATATTTCTAGTAGATAAATACCAGACAAATCCGAATATAAATCCCAGTACAGGAAATAGCTTAAAGACAAAAAGCACACCATATACAGTTGCAAGGTATCCAATCATAAGGGTTGAAATTGTATTCATAAAAAAATAAAGTGAATAATCAATTCCAGCAATTCTTCCCCTAAGCCTATCTGGTGTCAGTACTTGTAATCCATATGTAGAAAACGCCCACTGTGAACCACCACCAGAATGTCCAAGGATTAATAACAACACTGTTAGGTACAGTGATATCGAAAACGGTATAAAGAAATAAAATAAACCCCAGGCCATGATGGTTATGCCGATTGTGTTGAGTAATTTTCCATCAGTGCTTCCAAAATAATATCTAATCGCAATAGGACCAATCAGCGCACCAACGCCTCTTGCACCAAACATAAGGCCTGTGCCAAAGTCACCAGTTTTATATATATCATATGAAAGAACAGTAAATAAAGAGAGTAAACCGCTAGCTGAGATACTAAATGTTGCTTTTGTAATAATTAAAGAAAAAATTTCTTTCTTTGATGCAGCATATTTAAGACCTTCTTTATAACTTATATCCTCTTCTTCATCTTTATCTTGAGATTTCTCACTTAAATTTTTCTTTATCGAGAAGACTATAAAAGCTGAAAGCACAAAGGTTAAACTATCGATTGCAAATAACATATTTCTACTGATTACTGTTGTTAAATATCCTCCTAGACCAGCTCCTAGACCGGCCATCACACCCCAGCTTGAAAAAAATATAACATTTGCTTCAGCTAAATTTTCCTTTTTTACAACGTTTGGCAAAGCTGCATCAGAAGTAGGCATGTATGGAGAACCAACAACGGACAGCAATCCAAATGAAAACAAAATAAATACTACATTTTCAGTTGTTACTGCGTAAAGAATTAACAACACCGTCATTCCTGATAAGAACTCTGAAATTGCGATTATTTTTTTTCTATCGAATCTATCTGCCAAGTAACCACCAAAGCTTCCAAGCATAAATAATGGCGCACTCTGAACCACTAACACAAGAGAGGTGATAAATGGATTTTCAGTTAACTCGTAAATTATACCTAAGAGAGGCACAGTTAATAGCCAATCTCCACCTAGTGTGATTAAACGAGCAGCAAATAGTTTTCGAAAGTTTTGGTTTTGCGTAAGTAATACTCTATATTTTTGAAAATTTTCCATTTGCATTTCAACTGTAACTGAATTGGGAAATAACTACTATACTTTAACAATAATGAAAACTGCACTTGTAACCGGTGGAACAAGAGGTATAGGTCTTTCCAGTGCTCAAAAATTTATTGATCAAGGTTGGAATGTATACATCACTTCTAGAAAAGAGGAGAATCTAAAAGCGGTACTTTCTGAAAATTCGCAGTTAAAGGGTTTCGTTGCAAGAGCGGATGATCTTGCTGCTGCAACTGAGACCTGTAAAAAAATTGTCGATGAAACAGGTTCTTTAGATGTTTTAATTAACAATGCTGGCACAAACCCTTCTGGTGGAAGCTTGTTGGATGTTGATTTATCTGCAGTACAGAAAACATGGGATGTAAATTTAATGGGTCCTTTAATGTGGACAAGAGAAGCTGTAAAAGCTGGTTTAAAAGAATCTGTTCTGAATGTTTGTTCTGTTGGTGGAATTAAGCCATCACATTACATGGGGGCTTACAATATTTCAAAAGCCGGATTAATTTATATGACAAAACAATTAGCAATGGAACTTGCCCCTGATATTAGAGTGAATGGTATTGCTCCAGCGGTGGTTAAAACTAAGCTTTCAGAAATGCTTTGGGCAGATGATGAGCAGGGAAGTGCGGACCTTCATGCACTTAAAAAACTAGGAGAACCAGAAGATATAGCTAGTTTGATTTACTTTCTTTCAAGTGATGATGCATCATGGATTACAGGCGAAGTTGTAACCATTGATGGAGGATTTCTTCTCTAATTAGCCAATAAAGTATTTAGCTAGTTCGTTATATAAAGGTATTCCAACAATGATATTGAATGGAAATGTGACACCCAAACTAAGTCCAAGGTAGATAGCAGGATTTGCATTTGGTATAGCGTCTTTTACAACTGCTGGTACTGCAATATAGCTTGCACTTGCTGTTAACACCATAAGTAAAGTTGTGTTGCCGACAGAAAAATTAAAGTTTAGAGATGCCAGTAAAGCAATAATAGAACCAATCAATGGAGTACATAAAGCAAAAGCAATTAGGCTAGCTCCTTTGCCTTTTAGTTCTCCAATTCTCTTAGCGACCCTAGTTCCCATAACAAATAAAAACACATATAAAACGTAATCAAATATTTCAACAATTATGAAATCTAAATTAGATAAAAGTGTTTGATTGACAAAATATCCTATAAACAACGATGAGATCAAAATAATATTGGGAACTTCTAAAAATGCAGTCTTAATAGTTTCTAAATTATTGCCTTTATTTTGCTTATTATGCGTAACTAAATAGAGTGCCATAAATATTGCTGGGAACTCCATTACAACTAAAACAGCAGACATATAGTTATCAAAGTTTTGATTAGTAGTTGTAAGATATGCAATAGCTGTAACAAATGTAACAGCACTTACTGATCCGTAAGTTCCAGAGAGTGCGGCTGCATCGTCGCTATTAAGTAAATTTTTAAGATAAAGATATGCAATAATTGGAATTAAAAGAGCAAACACTACTCCAAGTGTTAATGCACTTATAACTTCATTTATAAATCCATTTTCTTGAAGGCTCGCACCACCTTTAAGCCCCAGTGAAAGCAACAAATAATATCCCAAGTATTTAGAAATAGAGTTGTGAAGGATTAATTTAAACAGAGTTCCAATCAGAATTCCTGAAAGGAACAATAGTAGTGCTGGATTAAGTATGGCTTCCATTCAAATAAAAATGATAGTTAAGTAACAGATTTGTATTGTAGTAATAAAAATTATTTTATTTTTCTTACTAACTCTTCAACTCTATTGATGTCAACCCTTTTAGCAACATCATTATCAAATTTAAAACTAGTTCCTACAATTAGTATGTCTGCCAAATCTTGATATGCATCGACATTTGTTGAAGTTACTCCCGATCCAATAGCGAGTTTACCATTTGGAACAATGTTTCTTACTTTTTGTAAATCTTCAATATTTATTTCATGTCCAGTACCATCTCCTGTAACAATCACCACATCTGCACCAGCTCTATGAATCAATTCTTCTGCATGGTTTTCAATTTTTGAACCGGGAGGTGGTACAGCATGTTTAACAAATACATCAGCATAGATTTCTACATAACTATTGAGGCTTGATTTAAACTGATTAACTCCATGAGCATCACCTTCTATAGCACCCTGATCGGTAAACATAGTGTTATTTAAAACATTGATTCTTACAAACTGTGATTTAGTAGCCTCGGCAATTGCAAGAGCTGCAATACCATCATTTCTTAGAACATTTATTCCAACTTTAATATCTCTTTCAATTGATAAATTTTCTACAACTGTAGTAAAGCTAGCAAGAGTACGTTTCGAAATATCATCTTTCACAAAAGGAGTGTCTCCAAAATTTTCAATTATGATTCCATCAACACCACCATAAATTAAGCTATTAACATCTTCTTGTGCTGAATCTATAATTTCATCAATAGATAACCTGTTAGAAGGGGAGCCAGGGAGGCTTTTTAAGTGAACTACGCCGTAGACTTGCATTATATTTTTACGTGATTAAATTTAACGAATTTTTTGGCAAAATCACCTTCAGTAGAAAGTGTAAGTTTATGACCTTTGGGGACTCTACCAGTAACTACTCTACACCAGTCACTAGCATTTCCTTTTATACTATTATCACTTTCCTCGTCACCAAATTGCCAAGCCTTATATTCTGGTCCGATTAGCTCTATTCTTAAATCTTGATATTTAGTTTTATTAACCTTACTTGCTTGTTCTGCATTTAGCCATCCAAAAAGTGCAACGTGCTCAACGCGAACAGTGTCTTCGTAATCTTTTTTCATGGCATCGTAAACATCTAAGCTGTGCGCCCATGTTTCCGCTAACTTTGTGACTGCGAATGTTCTACAATCAATTTCATTTTTCCACCAAATTAATTTTTTTCCTGGAGATGATTTAGCTAATGTTT
Organism: uncultured Candidatus Actinomarina sp.; assembly: GCA_902593475.1. Lineage (GTDB taxonomy): Bacteria > Actinomycetota > Acidimicrobiia > Actinomarinales > Actinomarinaceae > Actinomarina. The sequence goes on along the minus strand of CACJIM010000003.1, from coordinate 10,978 downwards.
CAATGACGGATGCTCTAGACATTCTCCACCATTCAATAACATCTTGTGGTCTCATGTCATTTCCTTTTTTGATTGCTTCTTTTTCAAATTTTTCTAAACCCTTAGGCCCTTTATATTTATTAAAGTCAGTACCTTTTTTCTTTAGTGCATTGTGAGCAAGATCTTCAAGAGCTGCAAGGTAACTAACATGAGCTGTGATATCCCAATTTTTGTATGTAGTTTTAGTATTCCAATTTCTAACAGGAATACTTTGAAGGTATTGATCTAATAATTGCTGTTCTGCAACGAGATTACTTAATATTTCTTGCACTTTATTAAGTTTACTTGAGGTAAACAATTAACTCCAGTGGCAATTTCATCAAAAAAAACTTTTTTTAAATTAAGTTTCTATTTATGATGCATTTATGAAGAAAATCTTTAAATTTGTTCTTTTAGCACTTGGATTGAGGTATGTTTTAAGGCTTATGGATGAAAACGTCGATATTAAGATCCAAATTAAAAAGCTTAGAAATGAATTAGCTAATTTAGAAACTGATGATTTAGAAAATAAATTAAAAGAATTTTTCAAAAAGTACGATCCAAAATTTAAAGATCAAGAAGAAAATCAGGAAGATTTTTAAATTAAGTAATCAATGTGGAGATTACTAGGTAAGTCGGCGCATCTCTGGCCGGAATGGTTTTATAAGTTAATCTCAAAAATTCACTCAAAAATTATAAGATTCAATCACTCTTTCCTCGGTGAAAAAATAATAGGGGACCAAATTCTCTTACTTGAAACTATTGGGAGTAAAACTAATCAACTTAGAAAAACACCTTTGACTTATGCAAATTTTGAAAATGATTTTATAGTTGCAGCTTCATATAGTGGAAATGATAAAACACCAGATTGGTTTTATAACCTTTCAACTGACAAACCATTTATCACAATAAACAATGAACGCTTTGAAGCTACTTACGAATTAATCAAGTCTTCTGAAAAAGAATATTACTGGGGTTTATTAGACGAAGTGTATCCAACGTTTCAAATGTACAGAAAAAGAACAAACAGAGATATCCCTTTAATAAAATTTTCTAAAGCTTAGGTTTTATAGAAGGCCCTTTTCTAACTATCGTGTTCCATAAAGTTTTGTAATGATCTAAGTCTTCTTTATTAACATGGGGCAATACAAAATTTTCCCAAGTATCTTTTAATGGATCTGCTGAGTCTGCATAAACATCTAAGCCAATAGGTATTCTTTCTACTATTGTTCGCAAACTCATGGGGGTTTCTATATTGATACTTATATCATCCGACATAAAGGAGTTGTTAATTTCTGTTGCTAATTTAATGATTAGGTCTCTATATTCTTTTTGAAGTTTGGGATATCTTTTTTCAAAAATAGCATCTAATTGTTCTTTATTCGGAAAGGGTTTGTCCCATATGACCCACCTATCGGCGAATGCCTTATTTAACGACTGGGTACCCGCATAATCTCTCAAACTTGTTGGGTTCATGGTTCCAAACATATATGTATCTTCTCTTAAAGAAAGAACTTCTCCGTTTGGTAATTCTAGTTTTCTATGCCTATCAAGTAACGAATGAAGTGCAAATAAAACTTCAGGACCTGCTGCATTAAGCTCCGAAAGGTTAACAATTGCTGGCCCTCTTAAAGCTCTTGTTAGCTCACCATCTTGCCATCTGCTTTCAGTTCCACCCTTACCATCTCCATACAACTGAACAGATCCTAAAAGAGTTACGTCTCTAACTTCTCCTGATAAAGGAATTCTGTAATACGGAAATCGTAATTTTGCTGCAAATTGTTCTATATCATGATCTTTACCGGTGCCCATATGACCCATCAATGCTATGTGTATAGGAATCTCATTTTTAAAAGATTTACTTTTTGAATTCATAACCTGTGCAAGTCTATACTGCATACCTAGGTCTACATAAAATTCATCAACTTCAGGAATTCGATTATTACGTGAGTCAAAATCTTCTAATTTTTTATCTAATTTACATTCTTCTATTTCAACAGATTGTTTTTCATTATCAGGATTTATAAATTTTTGTGAACCCATTAGGCAACTCCAGATGTTAATTTAATGTTTTTAATAAGTATATCCTTTGTGATGTTTACTATGGAATGAATTAGCTGTTCAGGTTTTTCAATTTGTACATTATTAATATATTCTCTCCAAGAACCTCTATTACCTATTCCTATGCCTATTACATCAACACCATTTTTGGTCGCAAAGTTTATACTATTTTGAAGTTCACTCAACGACCCTCTAGTCATACCATCAGACAGCACAACCAACATCTTTGTATTCGAAGGATGGTTTAGTAATCTTTTTGTAGCATGCATGATATTTATTTCATCGATGTTAGTTCCTTTTTCAAACATACTTACTGGTGGAATTGAATCTTCACTTATTCCTATGTCAATCGAGTCTCTTAAGTTTCTTGAAAATTCAATTAGTCCTATAAATTGCTGATAGTTCTCTCTCCAAGAGTCTTTAAACTCTTTTATAAAATAATGATTTGCCGTACTATAAAGCTCTTGTGCTGAAGATCCGTAGGTTCTATTTAACATTGATGAAACTGCAAATTTTCTTTTATTGTATGTATCTTCATTTTCAGTATGCTCAGATGCAAAGGCTCTGTTAAAAATAGAAACTTCAAAATCGATATCAAGTTCAAAACATATTTGGGACAGATAACTAGCACCAATTAATGCTGAGGCTAAAGACCAAGGATGAATTTCATCTTTATTTTTCTCAATCATAGAACCACTTCCATCAATTAAAAGCGATATGGCATATGATTTATTAGACAGTCTTTGTTTTTGTTCAAACATTCTTTCGTATCTGCCTGACGCAAGCATGATTGGAACGTGTGGAGATAAATCTCCTTGATCGAATCCACTAATTCTTTGTCTTTTTTGGTTGTGTATAAAGTAGGGTTTTATTTTGTTTGTAACTTTATAAATAGGTAAATTCCATTGTTGCAACAAGGATTCATATGTTTCTAAACCATTTTTGTATAAATTTTTATAATTGTTTGGAATTTTATTTTCAACGACTTTTGCAGTATTTCCTGAAGGAAAATAGATTGTAGTTGAGGCACCAACTTTGGATATATGATCATCCATTAGATTTAATTTATCATCAGTTGATTTAGACTCTGTCTGTCCAAGAAATTTCTGCAAAGTATTGCCTGTTGTCACATTGTTGGAGGAGGGGATAAGAACTTTACTTAAATCATTTACTACACTTTCATCAAGCGATTCTTCAATCTCTTTTTGTTCTCCAAGTGTGTAGTTGTCTAAGTCTGGAAGAATATTGTAACGTCTACATATATCAACCATCTGAACTGTAGCTTCTATTAATTCAGACACATTTACATTTTCATAGTTCAACGTTTTTAAAATGTGTAAAGATTCATTCAAGGAATTTACGACAGGCTTTTTGTAGTTTTCAAATTCAGGATCTATATAAGAGGTTATTGAGTGAAATAATAATGAAAGATACTGACTAAAATTACCAAGCTTTTTTATTTCTGAAAATGACTCAGTGTAAATATCTTCAAGAATTGAATTTAAACCTTCATATTGTTTCACAAAGATTTTTTCTTCGATTGAGTGAATTAAGATATCAAAAACATATTTTCCAAAGGGACCTGTTAGTATTTCGAGAACATCATCAATATCTTCTACATCATCGAGTTCGTCAGGAAATAGTTTGTTTAAGGATTCAGAGTCTAAGCTATAGTTATTTGTTGCATGTATAGCTTCGTGCACAACTGTACCAATCATAACCTCATCTCTATCAAGATTTGTTTTTGAAATTGTATTAACAAGTATTGATGGATTTATTACAATATCATTCTTACTGTTTGATTTTGACCTTCCATATCGAAGAGATAAATCATCATTTTTCATTTGAGTCTGCAATAGCCTAGTAATTGCAGGTCTGATTTTTTCAAAATCTTCTACTATTTGGGCTTCGATGTTTTTTTTCTTTGAATTCATCTAATTATCATTATCATTAACAACTATAAGTATAAGGAATTATCAAAGATGAATGAAATCGCACAAAATACTGTTTTGATATCTGGTGGCGCGGGCTCAATGGGTCTACTTGTTTCAGATTACATAAACTCAAGAGACGATTTTACTTTAACAGCAATTCATGATCCTAATTACAAAGGGCAAGAATATAAAAGCTATGAAGATTTAACAAATATAGAAGAAGATGTTGTCTTAGAGTTTTCGCCTGCCTCGGTAATTAACGAAAATATAGACTCACTACTTAATTCAGATGCAGATTTAATTATTGGTTCATCTGGTGTGAGCTCAGAAATGTTATCAAAATTAAAAACAATCACAGATAGAAAAGTTATAGTGATACCAAACTTTTCTATCGGCGCAGCATATCAAAAGCTTTTCTCACTAGCTCTTTCTGATAATTTTAATTCTGTAAATATTACTGAAAAACATCATGGAAAGAAACAAGATGCTCCATCTGGTACTGCAATAGATTTAGCAAATTCTTTGCCACCAGAAATAAACTCTCACGAACAAGATGGTGACTTTTATCAAATTAATAATATGAATAACAAAAATATATATTCTTTAAGAGACGATAAATTTCTAGCAGAGCAAGAGGTAGATTTCTTAAATGAGTATGAATCTTTTAATTTAGATCATAAAGTAAATGATAGGAAAGCATACCTCTATGGAGTAAAAGTTGTTCTTGATCTTTATCATGATTTAGAGGGTTTTAATCTAGGTTTAGAAAATTTAATAGCTAAGAAGATTAATATCTAAGTATGAGCGATTTCGGTAAGCTATTAACAGCGGTCATAACTCCCTTTGATAAAAATGGGGTGCTAAATACTGATACTTTGTGGAGACTATGTAAAAAATTAGTTCACGAAAAATCTGACGGCTTAGTTTTATCAGGAACAACTGGTGAATCACCTAATTTAACAAAAGAAGATAGAAAAATTGTCTATTCAACTGCTAAAGACTCTGTAGGAGATAAGGCAAAGATTATTGCTGGAACTGGTACATACTCTACTAAAGAATCTATAGAGTATACCAAAATGGCTAATGACATAGGTGTCGACGGCATAATGATTGTTACACCATATTATTCAAAACCATCTCAATTTGGAATATTGAAGCATTTTGAAGAGATTTCTAAAAATACTGACTTACCAATTATGGCATATAACATTCCTGGTCGAACAGCAACGTTAATTGAAATTGATACTTTAGAAAAACTTGTTGATGATATTGGGATACATTCCATCAAAGATGCGGTAGGAGATTTGGAATTCTCTAAAAATGAATTAGAAACACTTAAGGGCAAAGTTGATATTTATTCAGGTAATGATGGTGAGACTATAGAGTTCATGAAGATGGGTGGAAAAGGTGTTGTCTCAGTTGCTTCGCATATTGTCGGAAATGAAATTTACGATTTAATAAACCATGTACTTAATGATGAGATTGAATCAGCTGAACATTTACAAAATCAACTTTTACCTATTTTTGATTTATTATTTGAAGAACCAAGTCCTGGTCCAGTTAAGTACTTACTTACCCAAACTTGGGAAGATGTTGGATCACCATTAATGCCTATTACTGACATTTCTAGTGAATTAGCCAATAAATTATTGGATAATTTCCAAAAAATTAAGAATAATTAAGCTTTTTCTACCCTTATTTATGGTATAATATATCCGTGGCTGTGAAGACATCCACTCGCAAAAGGGTAAATGGGCGTAAGCGGGTGTCTAAACAAAACAAGTTAATAAATGTAGACAGGGCAGTAACTACACTTAAATCTACAACTTCTATTACGTTGTCTAAATTCGTCCAATCTTATCAAGCTGTAGCAGTTTTTATGTTTTCATTTGGAATGCTTACTGTATTATCAATATTTTCTCAAGGAGGACCTGTTGGTGAAGTTGTTTTCAATGTTCTTCAGTGGGCATTCGGTTATGGAGTCTTTGCTTTACCAGTATTCTTTTTTTACGGTTCCGCAATACTCATAAGGGATCGTGAAACAGTAAAAGCACAAAGAGTATTGGTCGGAACATTTTGGGTTCAAATATTTTCAGCTTCTATGTTTCATTCTTTAATCCATGCACAACCTTTATCATTAAGTGCTGGATCAGGACCTCTATTAAAGTCTGGTGGTCATATTTCAGCCTTTATTGTTTATCCACTTACCAACAGTGTTGGTCTACAAATGACACATACAATCCTTTTATTAGGATTAATCATGTCAGTTCTTTATATGACTGATATAGAGCTTAAAGATTTAATTGGCGGCATCCAAGCAATATTGAAATACATTTATAAATTCATTTATGCATTTGTATTAGCTAGAAAAGAAGCCAGAAATATATATCTAGATGACATTTACAAAGACCCAGTTATTAATGATGAGGAACCTAATACAGTTTCAAAATCAGCTACAAAAATTAAAGAAAAAGTTTCAAATGTATCAGATATAAAAGATTTTAAAGATAAGAAGACTCAAACCACTAAACCAAAAGCCAAGAAACAAAGTAAATCATCCACTTACACATTACCTCCAGTCAAGTTATTAAAAAATGGATCTTCTGTATCAACTTCTAAAAAACTATTACAAGAAACTGCAAACGATTTAACCCAGCTATTAAAAGAACATGGTGTAGAAGCAGAACTCACAAATGTTGTACCGGGTCCAACAGTAACTCGCTATGAAATCGAATTAGCACCTGGTGTCAAAGTTTCAAAAGTAACTTCTCTTTCTCATGACATTGCTTATGCATTAGCTACTCCAGATGTACGTTTACTTGCTCCAATTCCGGGAAGAAGTGCTATCGGTATCGAGATACCAAATAGGCAAAGAAAGCTCGTTTCTCTTGGTGATGTTCTTTCTTCAAAAGAAGCTGCTAATTCTGAACATCCATTAAACGTTGGTCTTGGCTTAGATATATCAGGTAAACCAAGATTACTAAATCTATCTGAACTTCCACACGTACTAATTGCTGGTCAAACTGGAGCTGGTAAATCTTCATGCATTAACTCAATAGTTACATCTCTATTAGTAAGAACTAATCCTGATGAAGTAAAAATGGTTATGGTTGATCCGAAAAGAGTTGAGCTAGGTCAGTACAACAATGTTCCACACTTACTCACTAAGGTCATTACAAATCCTAAAAAAGCTGTTGATGCACTTGGTTGGGCTGTCTCAGAGATGGACAGAAGATATGATTTATTAGCTGATGGTCAAGTTAGAGATATTAATGGTTATCACGAAAAATATGATGCTGGTCTACTTGATGAAGAAAAGTTTGATAGATTCCCATACATAGTTGTATTTATAGATGAGTTAAATGATTTGATGATGGTTGCTGGTAGGGAAGTTGAATCCGCAATTGTAAGACTTGCTCAAATGGCAAGAGCAATAGGTATACACTTAGTAGTTGCTACACAGAGACCATCAGTAGATGTTATCACTGGTGTTATGAAAGCAAACATACCTTCACGACTTGCATTTTCAGTAGCATCCACAACAGACTCTAGAGTTATTCTCGATCAATCCGGTGCGGAGAAATTAATCGGATTAGGTGATATGTTAGTTGTTACTGCTTCAAACCCTAGATTAGAACGAATCCAAGGTGCATGGGTAACTGAAGGTGAAATAAAAGATGTTGTTTCATGGGTGAAAGATCAAAAAGAAGCAGTTTACAATCCAGCAGTAACAGAGGAACAAAAAACTAGTACTACATCTTCATCTGAAGATTTTGGTGAAGATGAAGAGCTATTAGCAACTGCTAAAGAACTAGTAATACGCTCTCAACTTGGTTCAACATCAATGCTTCAACGTAAATTAAGAGTCGGTTTTGCAAGGGCAGGTAGATTGATGGACATACTTGAAGCACAAGGCATTGTTGGTCCCTCTGAAGGTTCCAAAGCTAGAGAAGTATTAATAACTGTTGAAGAATTCGAAACTAGTCTTTTAACTTCTGTAGACGATCATCAAGAAGTGGATACTTCTGAAGAGGAAACTTCTATAGAAGAGACTCAAGATTCTTCAGAGGAAAATTGGTTCGAAGAGTAATTAACTCTTAACTACTTTACCTTGAATAATTCTATTCCTAATTGAAGCAGAAATAGCATCTGCAATTAAGACTAAAGCAATTGTACAAATTAATACTGTTCCTGCTCTAGGAAAATCTCTAAATCTTAATTGATTTATTAATTCTTGCCCTACACCTCCAGCACCAATAACACCAAGAACTGCTGATGCTCTTAAGTTTATTTCAAATCTGTAAAGCCAATATGAAGTAATTGTTGGCATGACTTGCGGAATTACACCAAAAATAAGTTCATTTATTTTTGAACCACCAGAAGACTTTATAGCTTCAAGAGGTCCTTCGTCAATTCCTTCTATTACTTCTGATGATAGTTTTCCAAGTGTTCCAATAGAGTGAATTCCTAAAGCTAATGTTCCTGTAAATGCTCCAAGGCCAGTTATTGGGAGAAATACAAAAGCTAGTATTAATTCTGGAAAAGCACGAATAGCGTTTAATATTTGTTTAGTTATTCTGCTCACAGCTCCAACTGCTACATTTTGTGCTGCTAAGAATGAAACAGGGAAGCTAAAAATTGCTCCAATAACTGTGCCAGCCCACGCAATAAATAGAGATTCAAACACTTTTGGTATGATTCTATCTATAGCTTCTTGACTAGTGTCTAATGGAAACATTGCTCCTACTAGTATTCCGATTTGTCTAGGTGCGTCTAAAATTCTTTCAATTGTTATTTCAAGTCCAGCTGCTGACCATAATGAAGCAAAAACAATAGCAGTAGTTAAAGTATATTTTAAGATTCTTTGGCTAATTGGTTGCTTAGGTATGTTCATAATATCTTTCTTCTTATCCATACACTGAACTGTTCGATTAATATAACTACAACAAGAATGATGACAATGATTGGCGAGATCCTATCGAACCTTAAAAATATTCTTTGTGTCTCGATAATCCTACCAACACCACCAGCACCAACTAAACCAAGAATTACACTTGCCCTTATGCATAATTCGAAGATATAGAGAAAATATGCTGTGAAGTTTGGAAGAACTTGAGGCAAAGCAGAAGTAAACACAGTTTGATTATGAGTGGAACCAGTAGCTTTTGCTGCTTCCATTGGTCCTGGATCAATACTATCAATAGTCTCTGAAAGTAACTTACCCATGATTGCTAAAGAAAACATGATAAGTGCTAAAACTCCAGCAAAAGGTCCAATACCAACCGCAACAGTAAAAAGCATTGCCCAGAACAAATCTGGAATTGTCCTAACTAAATTTAAAAATGATTTGTATAAAAAATAAGAATACTTATTTAAATTTGTTGCTCGTGATGCATAAAAAGATAAAGGTAAAGCCAATGCACAACCAACGATACTTGCAAGTATTGCAATTTGAACAGTTTCTACCATAGCATCAGCAGTATTTTCCCAAGCCCAACTCCATTTAGGGTTGAATAAAGGATCCGTCACTATAGCTCTGTTAGCTAAATTTTCTCTAAAGTCTTGAAGGTTAAAACCTACTCGTTGAAAAGAAAATACTGTAAAAAGAATTGAAAATGGAATACCAATTGTAACTAAATACGAAGGAGGTGGTTTTTTAGGTATATTAATCATTACCAATTAAATCTGAAGATTTAATAGAACGTCCATAGATATTTTCAAAATCTTCATCAGATACACCATCAACATTTCCATCAAAAACTAATTTTCCATCTCTAAGGCCAATTAGTCTATCTCCAAACTCTTTTGCTAAATCTAGAAAGTGTAAATTAACAATTGTAGTTATACCCAATTCTGTATTTATCTTTTTTAAATAATTCATAACAACTCTTGACGTAATAGGATCAAGTGAGGCTACAGGTTCGTCAGCGAGCATTACTTTAGGTTTTTGTGATAATGCTCTTGCAATACCAACCCTTTGTTGTTGACCACCAGATAGGTTTGATGCTCTTACATAGGCTTTTTCTAATATCTCAACTTGATCAAGTGCTTCAAAAGCAAGTTGTTTTTGATCTTTTGGCCATAATCCAAATATAGATCTGAAGGTAGATATAGTACTTAATCTACCAGTTAATACATTTTTTAAAACTGTTGATCTGTTGACTAGATTAAACGTTTGAAAGATCATACCAATTTGTGAACGAATATTCTTCAAATCTCTTTTCTTTGCATTTGTAACATCTTTACCTTCCAAGTAGACAGTCCCATTTGTAGGTTTAACAAGATTATTAATTGTTCTAAGTAATGTAGATTTACCAGCTCCAGAGAGTCCAACTATAATAATAAAATCACCCTGATTAATTTCAAGATCTAAATCTTTTAGGGCTTCAACACCACCTGGATAGGTGACACTTACATTTTCAAATTTAATCATTTTAGATAAATTTTAACCGGGCTGTAAAAACAACCCGGTTAAAAATAATGTTTTATTCGTCGTAAAGACCGAATTCTTCAGCAGCTTGTTTAACTACATCAAATTCAGAATTGTCTGCAGGAACAACATCTGTCCAGCCATAAATTTCATCCATTACAGCAGCACCTTCTTCGGTAGCCATGTAATCAGACAAAATTTGATATATCTGAGATTTTATATCCTCTGGAAGATCGCTTCTTACAGCAACAACGTCATTTGGAATTTCAGCTGAAATACCAATAGCTATAACTTTTTCACCAACATCAGGATTGGTTTTTCTTAAAGTTCTTCTTGCATCGTCATAAGTAACACCAAACTTAGCATCACCGTTATACAGACCTGAAATAACTCCATCATGTGAACCAGCAAAAACTTGAGTAATATCATTTTGATAATCAATTCCCATATTTTTTAGCTGTAAAGAAGGGTATAAGTATCCAGATGTTGAACCTTCTTCAACAAATAATACTTTTTCACCTCTTAGTACATTTAA
>CACJIM010000002.1 GCA_902593475.1 uncultured Candidatus Actinomarina sp. | reverse complement strand
AATAAACAGTTTTCTCTTTGAAACATCGTTGCCCATAAGAACCTCAAACATGTCTGAGGCTTTTGCCATTGCACCTTTTGCATCAGCAAGAGTTACTTTAATGAGTGTTCTTGTTTCTGGGTTCATTGCGGTATCCCACAACTCTCCGGCATTCATTTCACCCAGACCTTTGAATCTGCTTATATCAAATTTTTTGTTCTTGTTTTCTTTTTTAAATGCATTTAGTGCTTCATCGTCTTTTAAGTAAGTGATTCCAGAAGCAGCTTTTAACCTGTAAAGTGGTGGTTCTGAAATCCATACTTTTCCACTTGTAATGAGGCCTGGCATAAATTTAAAGAAAAAGGTTAACAAAAGTGTTCTAATGTGGGCTCCGTCCACATCGGCGTCTGTTAAAAATATAATCTTGTCATATCTTGACTCTTCTTCATTAAACTGTGTCTTTATTCCAGTACCAATTGCTTTTATTAGCGCACTAATTTCTTCATTTTGAAGCGCTCTGTTCTCAGTAACTTTTTGAACATTAATAATTTTTCCCCTGATTGGAAGTATGGCCTGAACCCTAGAGTCTCTAGCTTGTTTTGCCGGACCAGCAGCAGAGTCTCCTTCAACTATAAAGAGTTCACTTTCGGTTGGATCTGTTGATGAACAGTCTGCAAGTTTTCCGGGCAACCCAGAGGTCTCTAAAATGCTTTTCCTTTTTGTTAGTTCTCTTGCTTTTTTTGCACTCATGCGGGCTTTTGCAGCTACAGCACATCTCTCTACAATTGCTCTACCTTCTTTTGTGTTTTTTGAAAGCCATTTTGGAAACTCTTCATTGATTAATACCTGAACTTTGGATTTCATCTCAGTATTACCTAGTTTTGTTTTTGTTTGACCTTCAAACTGTGGTTCTTTAACCCTGACTGAAACGACACCTGTCATACCTTCTCTAATATCGTCTCCTGTTAGTGAAATATCGGAGTGTAGGTTTCTTTTTTTTGCGAAATCATTAATAGCTTTTGTTACTGCAGTTCTAAGTCCCTCTTCGTGAGTACCACCTTCAAGTGTGTGAATGTTGTTTGCAAAACTTTTTACCGTAACATCGTCTTCGTTTTTCCACTGTAGAGCTACTTCTATCTCTGAGTCCTTTGTTTGGTCTGAAAAAGATATGATTTTATCGTGTAGTGGTTCGAATCCCTCATTTAGATACTCAACAAAATCAACCAATCCACCTTTAAAGTGAAACAGTTCCTTTGTTGCTGGTTTTACCCTGTTGTCAACAAGAGTTATTTTCAAGCCTTTATTTAGAAAAGCAGTTTGTCTCAGTCTTTCAGAAACAATGTTGTAGTCGTAGGTTTGTGTTTCATCAAATATTTCAGGGTCAGCTAAAAAGTTGACTTTTGTTCCGGTCTTTTTTGAAACCTTTCCTCGTTTAATTTTCGTTTGTGGCTTACCTAAATCAAAACCTTGATTCCAAAAATACCCGTCTCTTTGAACTTCGACTTTTACAAAGGTTGATAGAGCATTAACCACTGAAATTCCAACCCCGTGTAAGCCACCGCTTACTGTATATGCTCCGGATTCAAACTTTCCACCAGCATGAAGTGTGGTTAAAACTGTAGTAAGTGCTGAAACTTTTGTTTTCGGATGAGGTTTTACTGGTATTCCACTTCCATCGTCTTCCACTGTAACAGATCCATTTTTCTCCAGAGCTACTTTGATTGTTGAACACCTTCCGGCCATAGCTTCGTCAACAGAGTTGTCTAATACTTCCCAGATAAGGTGGTGTAAACCGTTTGGTCCGGTCGAACCAATATACATTGCTGGTCTTTTTCTTACTGCTTCTAGACCCTCAAGAATTTTTATATCTTTTGAATCATAACTATTTGAAACTTTTTTAGACACGAATTATCTCCAAGATACGCTTCTATTTATTTGTTACAGCCCCTGCTGAACTCCTATTTTACTAGATTTCTAGATTATTGCTTGAGATTAGATATTTGAATATCTATGTTTTTAAGGCTTATTTTGGTATTTTTCTCAATATTTATGATTAAGTTTTGTTCGTCTAATTGTACGATTTTTTTCACTCTGGAGTTATCAACATAAACCACCAGCGTGTCTCCTAAAACGGGTCCTGTCACGATATCGTCGACCCATTTGTAGTGACTGTTTGTAATGTAGTTTTCTATTTTTTTTGAGTTTTTAAAATTTATACCTAAAGAATTATTATTTGGATTAATTTTTTCTGGTTCTTTATTCAGCACTATTCGTTAGTTCTAACAGGCATAAGTAAATATTGATATGTTTCTTCTTCACCCTGAATCACAGCTGGTTTGTCGTTTCCAGAAAATCGTAAATAAGCTTTGTTTCCATCCAAGACTTCTATGCCTTGGATTAAATAATTTGGGTTGAAGGAAATTTGAAAGTCTGTCACGTCTCCCACTTCAAGTCCAAGAATGTTTATGTCTATTTCTTCTACTCCACCTCCAATATCTTTGTTTGTGGAAGATATGTTGAGGTTGTTTTCGTCAACCACTTTTAATGTCACAGGTATAAACCCTTCAGCAACCACAGTTGATCTGTCTAGGGATTCCAATATCTTTTTTTTATCAACCTCTATTGAAAAGACATTCTCTTTTGGAAAAAGAGCCTGGTATTCGGGGTAGCTTCCCTCAAGTTTTCTAACAGACGTGTAGTATTTTTCGTTATAAAAATGAAGTTCTCTTTCTGTTGAGTTTATATAAATGTCTTGTTCACTGTCTTCAAAAAGTTTTATGGTTTCATTTAAAGACCTATAAGAAACGATTCCTGCATCGTCTATAGGTAGGCTGGATATTATGTTTGTTGCCAACCTGTAGCTGTCTGTTGAGACAAGTGTTGTTTTTTCCCCATCGTTATCAAAGAAAACACCTGTAAGTATTGGTTTTCCACCTTCTGGAGATGCTGCTATACCTACCTTTCTAAGTGCTGTAAAAAGTTCAAAAGGAGCCAGTTTTTGGCTGTTTTCTTGTTCAAAAGAGTTCTCTAATAAAGCTTTGGGGTATGTTAGGTGATCTAGTTTTCTTAGTTTATATTCTGATTTATCAGCTTCAATCATTACTTCATTACCAAGATCAGAGAATACAATTTCACCTGATGACATTTTCCTCACCACTTCGGATAAAATCCTTGCATTAACTAAACACTCTCCATCAACCATTGAGTCAACATTAAGTTTCGCCTTAATAACTAAATCCAAATCAGAACCTATAACCACACATGAACCGTCTTCAACTTTTATATACAAACCCTGAAGAGAGGGGGTGGATGGCTTAACATCAACAGCTCTAGATACAGATAAAACTACTTCTTTTAGATCTTTTGTTTTTGTTTTAAATTTCAAATTATTCCTTTATATATAACAACAATAAAACTGTTTAAATTGTTTAATAAACCCATTAAAGGCTTAAACAAGGACAAATTTATGTTGTAAGTTTTAAACATTTTAGACCTTTGTTAACAGATTTTCTTTAGAAGAAACTTTATTGTTGAAAATGTTTATTTCTTTCTTCAAACCAGGAGAGTCTTCAACTTTTTTAATTGAAGATAAAACTGTAGAGTGAGACCTATTACCCACGTATAAACCAATTTGATTTAACGAGTACTCGGTGTGTTTTCTCATTAAGTAAATAAAAAGATGTCTAGCATTACTAACCTGCTCACTTCTATTTTTTGACAACACTAACCTTTTATCTACTTGATATAGATCAGAGCAATAATCAAGAATAAACTCTGGGGTAAGTTCCAACACCTTGTTGTTGGAGTACATAGAAACAATCTCTGCGACATAGTTAGCGTTTCCAGCCCCTGTTTGCTTGTTGATTATTAAGTTGTTCACAACACCATTAATTTCTCTGAAGCTTTGAAACTCTAAAGAGGTTAGTAAACCGAACTCTTTCTTGGTTATAAGGTTTCCACCATATTCATTGTTGTTTTTATTTAAAACTTCGGAAAACATTTTTTGATCAGGTTTTTCTATGTCTGTAACCAGTCCGTTTAGAATTCTCGAAACTAACCTTTCAGGAAAACTAATGAGTTCTTGGGGTTTTTGGTCTGATGCTAAAACCACCGCTTTTGAGTTGTTTAGAAAGTAATTAATTGTATGAAACAGTTCTTCGGAAACTCCTTTTTTTCCTAGAAAAAACTGAATATCGTCAATCAATAAAATATCTACTGACCTTATTTTGTTTTTAAAAATATCTATATCTTTATTTTTAATTCCACTTATATACGATTCAAGAAAAGATTCAGAATCAATATAAAAAGAAGAAACAGAAGATCTTTCAATTGTTTTTAGTAAGTGAGTTTTACCAACCCCAGGCTTTCCGTAAACAAACAAGGGGTTGAACCTTTTTCCGGGACTTGTTACAACATTTTTAGCAGCAGTTATTGCAAGGTTGTTACAACTTCCAATAAACAATTCATCAAAAACTTCTAGTTCATAGGTGGGTTGGTCCTTAACAGGCTTATCTTCTACCACCTCAGCTTCTTCTACAATCTCAAATTCGTTAGTAGTAATAGATAGGGTTTTATCAAGAACAAAAACACAATCACCAAACTCATTTATGCTTTTATAAACCCTTTTTATGGTATCCAAAACCTTTTTTTCAATTGAGTTCTTAATAAACTCAGAATTTACAATGATGTTTAGGTTTTGATCATCCCCAATTTCGAAGACAACTTGTTCCAACCAATATTTATCTGTCTTGTTTTCTATCTCATTTTCTAAACAAGATAGAAATTCATCAACCTTACTATTCATAACTCCGCTTACAACTTCATTAAACTTAAACGACAGTGTGAAAATTTCATAGAGTGTGAAAAACATATTAATTTTTCACAAGGCTTATCAATAATTCAAGAAACCCAATGTTTATTGAGGATTATATGTTCAAAACTATCAAATAACCAACAACTCCCTGTGGTTATAGAAACCTAGTTAGTTTGTTTTTCGCGAGTTAAAAAATGTTTTCGCGAACATGCAAAATTAAAAAATAATTTTGGTTTGTTTAAATACTCTATTCATTTATTGTTAGTTAAAGGTAAAAAATGAAAAGAACTTATCAACCTAGTAATAGAAAAAGAAGCAGAAAACACGGTTTTAGATCAAGAATGCGAACCAGAGCTGGTCGCGAAATTCTTAAAAGAAGAAGAAAAAAAGGTCGTAAAATTATATCTGCCTAGGTTTTTAGTGAAATTTACTGCACTAAATAAAAAAAGTCATTTTGAAAACCTAAGAAAAGAAGAGTTCTGCTTTGCAGATAAAGGCGTAAAAGTTTTTGTAAAAGAGAATACTGTTGGTACAAACAGACTCGGTATCAGCATTTCAAGCAAACACGCCAACGCTGTAAACAGGAATAGATTTAAAAGAAGGATTAAAGAAGCAGTCAGGGGTTTAGAAACAGAGTTAAATTTAGACATTTTGGTTGAAGGAAGCTCAAAAGCAGCGAAGCTTAAATTAATTGAAATCATAAATATATTAACTAGACACCCACTGCTTTAAGACATAAAAATGAAAATTGTAACGGTTCTGTACCAGGTTTGTAGATCTTTGCTTTCCTACCTCGGATTAGGCAGTGGTAATTGTTTATACTACCCAACCTGTTCCCAGGCTATAACTGAAAGTCTTGAGACAAACGGATTGTTCAAAACCACTCCTGTTGTTTTAAAAAGAATAGCAATTTGTAACCCTTTGTATAAGAAATTTGGTAAAAATTGGCAATATTAGAACCATTCGCACTCGCAATTGGGTTTTTACTCTCATATGTATATGATTTTACGCTTTCATATGGGTTTGCAATTGCTATTTTAACTGTAATTATTAATGTCATAATTTTCCCTCTTACACTTCGACAAACCAGATCTACTAAAAGAATGCAAGACGCACAATCAGATATTAAAAAACTTCAGAAACAGTACAAGGATAACAAAGAAGAGCTCAACAAAGCCATGGCTGCAATGTATAAAGAAAAAGGAATCAACCCTCTAGGGTGTATACTTCCTCTAATCATTCAGATGCCCATATGGTTTGCTTTGTTCAGAGTTTTAAGAGAGCCCCTAAGCTTTATTCCTTCAACTTCTGTTCTTTTTAAAGATCTTGAAATAAGCACAAGTCTTACATTTTTTAATATGGACCTTCAAATTCCACCCTCAGAAGTAGCGGGTTGGGTTGATAGAGTTCCATATTTAATACTGATATTGTTTGTTATTTTGACAGCTTTATATCAGCAACAACAAATTACAAAAAAAACAGGTAAAAGTGACAATCCTCAGGCCCAACAAATGCAAATGGTGGGTAAAGTAATGCCAATATTTTTTGGATTTATATCTTGGACATTACCAACTGGGCTTGTTGTCTACTTTTTAACTGGAAATATATTTCGAATTGGTCAACAAGCTTTAATTGTTAAGCTAGACGACCGTGAAGAGGTTAAAAAAGAAGATAAAAATGAGGAAAATAATGAAGATTCACAGTCAAATCCTATTCAAGAAAATCCTCGCAAAAACCGCAAAAAAAGAAGGAGAAAATAGTGGCAAATAACAAATGGGTTGAGGTTGAAGCCAGATCGATTGATGATGCAATAAAAGCAGGCCTTAACGAATTAAATTTAGAAGACGCAACTCAAGCAAACATAAACATACTTCGAGAACCCGAAGGCGGTGTATTTGGTGTTGGTGGAACAAAAGCACTTGTAAGGGTCTCTGTCAGAAACGGTGGGTCTAGAAATTACACAAACAAAAGGCGCAACAATAATCGAAATAACAATTCCAAAAACTCCAATAAAAGTGGGTATAAAAAGCAATATGATTCAAAAAAACCAAGGGTTGAAGCGGATAAAGACGAACAACTCAAAGTTTCAATAGATTTTTTGAAAGGACTAGTTAAGTCTTTTGGACTTAAAGGAGATGTTGAAGGAAGCTTAGAAGAAGATAATTTAGTGGTCAAAGTTACTGGAGAGCAAACAGAAGCTCTTGTTGGTGACAAAGGTTTTATTATCAGATCTTTACACGAACTTACCAGAACGGTGGTGCAAAGAAAAACAGGTGCAGGAACCAGACTTAGACTTGATGTCGCAGACTATGCGCTAAAACGTAAAGAAGCACTTACTATTTACGCTGAAAGACTAAGTAAACAAATATTAGAAGATAAGCAAGAAGTCATGTTAGAACCAATGAACTCTGTAGATCGTAAAACTCTACATGATGCAGCTACGAACTTTGATGGAATAAAGTCATATTCAGAAGGAAGAGAACCTTACAGGTCAGTAGTCTTTGCACCTGTAGAAGAAGAAGAATGACTTTTGAACCCCAAGTTCCTGACTGGGGTAAAAAACTTATTGGTGATAATTTAAACCAACTAATCATTTATCATGACTGGCTTTGTAATACAGGTATAAAAACAGGACTTATTAGTCCAAAAAGCAAACAATTTGTATGGGATGAGTTTATTGTCCACTCTGTTTATTTTGGAAAAATATTATCTGAACTTCCTGGCGAGATTGATGTAATTTCAGATCTTGGAACTGGAGGAGGAATACCTGGAATTCCAATAGGAATCACTACAAACCTTACAGTTAATTTAATTGATGTAAAAGAAAAAAGAATTTTTGAACTTTCAAGATTAATTAAAATACTCAATAATAACAATATTTTTGCCATTCAGGACGATGCGTATAACCACATAAAAAAAGGAGGTTTTCTTGTGTCTAGATGCTTTATCTCAAGCAAAAAAGTAATAAATTCTCTAAAAACTAATAAAAACACCACATATTTGGTCTCATCAAACGGAGAAGACTTAGATTACGATTCAAACTTGTTTCACGTGAAACACGAGAATTTTAAAATTAATAAAGATGATATAAGACACATTGATGTTATAAATGTTAAGTGAAAACAATTGCTGTAGTTTGTCAAAAGGGTGGGGTTGGTAAGACAACAACAGTAATCAATCTTGCTAGCATGCTTTCAAGAAAAGGCTTAAAAACATTAATTATTGATACAGATCCTCAAGGAAATGTATCTACATACCTTAATCAAAACAAAACTTCTGAATTAAACACTTCAACAACTCAAATCTTAGAAGGTGAAAACATTATAGAACCTATAAAAGTATTCGAAAATTTATATCTAATACCTTCTGATGTAGACATTAAAAAACATAATTCAGAAAAAATTGTAGGTGGTTCAAAGCTGAGAAAAATTCGACAAAATGAGACCATAAAGACATTTGATATAATATTTATCGACACACCACCAACCATGAGTTCTTTGGTGCAAGAAGCACTTTCAACATCTGATTATTACTTTATACCAAGTAAACCAGAGTTCTTAGCGGTGGAGGGAGTTGGCCAGGCAATGTCATTTGCTAAACAAACAATTTCTGAAGTACCCCACACAGATCCTCATTTTCTGGGGGTAGTTTTGAATCAAGTTGATACAAGAAGAGCAAGCTACCACGACTTTGTTTCAGAGTTAAAACAAATACTGTCCGATAAGTTGTTTGCAACACATATATCACAATTAACTGAAATTGCAGATAGTCCGTTCTATGCTAAAACTGTATTAGATTTTAGTGAATATAGTAAAGCTAGAATTGAATTTGAAGAATTAAGCAATGAATTACTAGAAAAGGTTGGCTTATGAAAAGATCCCTAAGTTCGCTTATAGAAAACACAGATGTTAGAGAATTTAAAGTAGTCGATATCGAAATTGAAAAAATCTCTGAAAGCAAAACGCAAGCAAGAACATATTTTGATGAAAAAAAACTAGGTGAACTTTCAGAATCAATTAAAAAAAGCGGTGTAATCCAACCCATAATCGTTCAACTCTTGGGTAATGACAGATATCAATTAATTGCTGGTGAAAGAAGGCTCCGAGCAAGTAAAGCAGCTGGCCTGAAAACCATTCCTTGTTTAGTTAAAGACGTAACAGACAAAGATGCTGCGGTTCTTGGTCTTGTGGAAAACGTACAAAGATCACAACTTAACACTATTGAAGAAGCACTTGGTTACAAAAGTTTAAAAGAAACACATGGCTTAAACGCAAAAGAGATAGGTCTTTTGGTTGGAAAAAGCAGACCATTTATTGCTAACCTATTACGCATTTCTAACTTGAGTAAAAAAGTTCAAGAAGCTTTAAAAGAAGAGAAAATTTCTTTTGGTCAAGCAAGACCTCTAATAGTTTTAGATGAAAGCTTACAAGACAAATTACTTTCTGAAATTATTAGCTTATCTCTAAATAGTCGGAAGGTTGAAGAAAAGGTTAGTGAGTTAAATGGAAAGTCTTCTGTGAGCGAAGAAGTTCTACACCTTAAGAGTGATCTTGAAAATACTCTAGGTTCAAAAGTTCAAGTCAAAAAATCAGGAAAATCATTTAAAGTAAATCTAAACTTTCAAAACATCGAAGCGCTTAAAAAATTTATAGAGAAGTTAAATTAGTTTTAAAAAATTTCTGAATAAACTCCAGAAACTATATCAAAAACCGTATTTGGATTAATTTGGTAAAAATTACCATTTATTACTAAGGACACCGCTTTAGTATTTTTAAGAAGCATATTGTTTTTACCAACTGCATCAAAATTTAACTTTTTGCCAATGTCTTCAGCCAATTTTTTACCAATATTACTTACAGAGTGCTTTCCTTTGAAATAATCTACTGATTGTTTTTCACTGTTTTCAAAAGTTAAGAAAAGTGAAGGGTTTATTTTGTTTACAAAAGAAATAATATTTTCCTTACTCATCTCTTCCCCAGCTTCTGAAGCAAAAGTAATGTTCATTCCATTTTCTGTTCCAGATTCCTTAATTGATTCATAAAACACCACTTGTTCTCTGTACTCACCATTGTTTTCAATGTTTATGCAAATATTCAAAGCTGAACCAGCTGGCTTAAAGCCTTTAATTGCTTCATTAAGGGACTTGTCTAAAGTTGGTCTGATCAATTTTTTAATTTCAATGGCTGTATTCAACCCAACAACACCATCTACACTAAGTCCCCGATTTTCTTGAAATGCTTCCACGGCTTTCATTAGTTCTTTCGTGTATTCGGAGTTGATTGGCTCAGAGTAAAACCCAAGTCGAGACAACATTTCTTGAAGCTCTTCTACATCAGACCCTCTTAAAACAGGATTCGAAAAATTGAGAATTCTATCACCTAAATCGTATCCATGATTTAAAAGCTCTAACCAGAGATTTTCTTTAGAAATAGTTTTCTCTATATTGTAATCATTTAAAAAAAGCTCTACTAAGGACTTACACTCAACTGAATCAGCAGGAAACTGATATCCTGCTGCTTGAATTTTGTTACTTAAATCTAAAAGTTCATCAGATGACAATTCATCAATATAACTCAAGTTTTCTTGATTAATGATCTAACCATCTTTCAGAATCTATAGCTGCCTGACACCCGGTTCCCGCTGCAGTAATTGCTTGTCTATATATCGAATCTGCAACATCTCCTGCTGCAAAGATTCCAGGAACAGAAGTACTAGTGTCTGTTGTAAACCCAGTTTTTATATATCCCTTTTCATCTAGTTCAACAAAATTGTTAAGAAACTCTACGTTTGGATCATGACCAATTGCTACAAATACGCCGTCTAAGTTAAGTTCAGACTCTGAACCGTCTTCAGTATTTTTTAGAACTACAGAAGACACAGAACCATCACCTATAATCTTTTCAACAGTACTGTTCCAAATCACTTCTATTTTTTCATGATTTAAAACCCTATCTTGCATTATTTGACTAGCTCTAAACTGATCTCTTCTATGTATCACATACACTTTTGTTGCAAACTTGGTTAGAAACAAAGCCTCTTCCATTGCTGAATCTCCACCACCAACTACTGCTACTTCCTTTTCTTTAAAAAAGAATCCATCGCAGGTTGCACAAGCAGAAACACCATATCCTTGAAGTTCTTTTTCACCCTCAACGCCAAGCCATCTAGCTGACGCACCCGATGCAATAATTACAGATTTAAATTCGTACTCACCTTTACTGCTTGTTAGTTTGAAACCTCCATCAATATTTTCAATTGAGTCAATAATTTCAGTCTTAATTTCTGTGCCAAATCTTTCAGCCTGTCCTTTGAAAACCTGCATTAGCTCAGGGCCCATTATTCCATCAACAAAACCAGGATAATTCTCAACATCGGTAGTAAGCATTAGCTGACCGCCAGATTCAAGTCCTTCAAAAAGCACTGGTTCAAGATTTGCCCTACCTGCATAAATTCCAGCTGTATATCCAGCTGGTCCAGAACCAATTATTGCTACATTTTTCATACTTTTTTTCTCCAATAACTTTTAATTGATAAAAATAAAAACAGAATACCTAGAGAAGCAAATGCGAAACCAGTTGGGTTAACTCCAAGGAGCAACCCCAAACCCTGCATAATTTTTATTATTCCTATAAATATAAATATTAACGACAAGAACAACAAAACAATTAAAAGGAAACCTAATGAAGCAAAGCCAGTCACTCTTTTTACTGGTTTAACAACCAATCTTTTAATAGTGTCTACCAAATTTTCAAAGGATTCTAAAAAGCTATCTTCTTGTTCCATAGAACTTATATTAAGCTAATGAGGATTATTAATGTAGTTCTATTTATGGTTGCTAGTTGCCAAAATTAAAAAATTGGTCTTTGTATAAACAAATCCATTATTTAAATACAAACTCTGAGCATGTTTATTTTGAGTTTGTGTGTTTAGACGAACATTAACTAGTTTTTTTCGTTTTGAGAATGCAACGACGTCTTCGAGTAACTTTTTACCCAAACCGCTATTTTGATACTTTTTTACAATTCCAAATCTCTGCAAAAATCCATAATTTCTAGTTATACCCAATATGGCATAACCAGCCGTATCACCATCAGATTTTTGGATGAATAAATAATTATGAATACAACTTTCAATTGTCTCTTTAAACGCAGCGCTTGAATTTTGCCAGTATGGGTCAAAAATATTGTGATCTAGATGAAGAACTTCAGGAATTTTTTTATCCGTAAACACGTCAACATTCTCTATGTTTTTATCAGACTGCTTAATGTTTTTTAGATTTAAAGACAGTACGTTTAATTTTTCCAAAACTTCCCAACCAGCTGATTGCCAAACTGCTGAATTACTCTCATCAACCATAGAAGAGTTGAAGATGAGATTTTCTTGTAATGCAAGCTGATTAATCTTCTTTAATAAAGGCCTTCCACCATATAGTTTTTCAAAATAAACAATAGGTGTTTTATCATTCCATTTTCGAGTATAAAAAGTTCCCTGCCAAGTGCTATGTTTCTTTTTTTCATTTGTTAAAAACATACTTTAAAATTTTCTTATCTTCTTCGTGAGTTAGTAAATCAAGAGCGCTATCAAAATCAACTAGTGCAATTTCCTCAATTTCATCATCAGGTTCATTTTTGAAAGATTCAACAACTTCCATTTCATAGAACCAAACAGTTTTTTGAACCTTTTCTCCATCACGACTTATTTTGTATCTTGACTCAGCGATTGGTTTATTGCTTTTTAATTTTACTTCGAATCCTGTTTCCTCAAACACTTCTCTTACAGCTGCATCTGCAGGCTTTTCCCCTTCTTCCATATGCCCTTTAGGATAACCCCACCAAGACATACCGTCTTCTGGTGAATCGCCTCTTTTGTTTTTTACAATTAGAATTTTCTGCTTCAAAAGAACAATCCCACCCGCTGCAAAATCTACTCCTGAATTCATACTTCTATTGTTTCCATTCTTCTTCTAAGCTATCCATATGGTACCAAGAACGTTGTTAAATCTAATTGACAAAAACGAATATTTAAAAATCGTTTCTGATCTTTATATATCAAATGGTTTTGAGCTCTATCTTGTTGGGGGAGCTGTTCGAGATGGCATATTAGATATTGATACTAAAGATTTTGATTTTACAACTAACGCAACTCCCGAAGAGTCCATAAGTTTGTTAAACAGTAATAGTTATAAAACAACAGAAATTGGTAGAGAGTTTGGAACTATTGAACTGCAGATTGATGATAATTCTGTTCACATAACCACATACAGGAAAGACACATATGAAAACTCTTCACGAAACCCATCTATTGAATCAGCAGCAGACTTAAATACAGATCTCTCCAGAAGAGACTTTACAATTAATTCAATAGCCTATTCGATTAAAGAAAATGAACTTGTTGACCCATTTTTAGGCCTAAAAGACTTAGCTTCAGGAACAATTAGGACCCCAGATGATCCAATTATTTCTTTTTCAGATGACCCTTTAAGAATGTTAAGAGTTTGTCGGTTTATAAGTACTCACGGATTTTCACCTGATAACGATACTTATGTAGCAATGAGAGATAACGTTGAAAGAATCAAAATAGTATCTATTGAAAGAATAAGAGATGAAATATCTAAACTACTTGTGGGTAAAAATCCCTCACTTGGTCTAAGAACCTTTGTAGAAAGTGGTTTAAGTTCTTATGTCCTTCCTGAATTAAATGAACTTAAAATTGAGGTCGATCCTAATCATCACCATAAAGATGTTTATGAACATACTCTCAAGGTAGTTGACAATGTATCACCCGTACTAATTCGAAGGCTGGGAGCTTTGTTTCATGACATTGCTAAACCAAATACAAAAGGTATTGAAAATGGGAAAGTTCATTTTCGACATCATGAAGTCGTTGGTGCAAAAATGACAAAGAAGATTTTACAAAAATTAAAGTACGACAAAAAAACTATTAAGAATGTAGCTAGCTTAGTTGAGCTGCACCTGAGACCGCATACATTTAAAATGGGCTGGACAGATTCTGCAGTCAGAAGATATATTGTTGATGCTGGTGAAGTTTTGGAAGATCTCAATAACTTAGTTAGAGCTGATGTAACGACTAAAAATAAACAAAAAGCACAAGAAATTTTTGAAAAACTCGATGAGATGGAGACAAGAATAAAAGAAGTTTTAGAAAAAGAAGAAATGTCAAAACTTAGACCACCAATTAGCGGAGATGAAATCATGAGTCTTTTTGATTTAGAACCAGGACCTAAAGTCGGCGTGATCATGAAGGCCTTATACGAGCAAAGAATAAACGAAGGTGAAGTTTCTAAAGAGGAAGCAATAAAACTAGCGAAGGAAATTTTTGATAATTTATAATTGTATAAATATTCATTTATATGTATATTTATACAATGAAGAAATCAACTATTCAAAGACAAAGATTAATTGCAGATTTTATAGATTCAGAAAACGTCTCTTCACAAAATCAACTCAAAGGACTTCTTAAGAAAAATAATATTCAAATTACTCAAGCAACACTATCTAGAGACCTAAATGAACTTGGTGCGATCAAGAAAAGATTAAAAAATGGAAGACTTATTTACGTGCTACCAAAAAATCAAGATAACAATGCCCAGATTAAAATTGCTAAAAAAGCATTAGAAGATTTTGTACTTGATGTAGAGCCAGTTTCAAACCAAGTTGTCGTTAAAACCACAACAGCTGCAGCACAAGTTATTGCAGAGTCCATTGATAATTTATATATCGACAATATTGTTGCTTCAATTGCAGGCGATAATGTTGTATTAATAATTTCTACTGATGAATCAAAAGCAAGAGAAGTAGCAAAGACAATTGAGGATAATATAAAATAACTTAATGCTGCTATTTTCAGAATACGATAAAAGTTTAGAAAACATCTATATAAGCCAACCGGTTGTTGATATAAATCTTGGAGACACAAATAGCTATTTGGTCAGGTTTCCAAAGTTCAAGAGTGTTACTCACATGATTCTTGCATTTGATGCGGAAAATTTATTCTTAAAATCAAAGAGTTCATACGGTTATTTTTTTAATTTAGAATCACTATTGACTGATCTAGAGGAAAGAGAAAATAGAGGTTATTTTGTTGTTGCTGTGACCTCAAACTCTAGCAGACAAAAACAATACAACCCCTATCCAAGAGGTGAACAAGAAAATTTTGCAACTATGCACATAGAGTCCATATTAGAAAATCACCTACCTCAGATTTATGGTGATTACGACATAGATGTAGCTAATTTAAAAAAAATTGTCATGGGAGCATCGATGGGAGGGTTAATGTCAATAAAGACCGGTATTCTAAATCCATCTTTTGAAAACATAATCTCTCTTTCTCCAGCATTTTGGTTTGGATTTCCAGGGATAGTTAACGATCTAAATAACTTAAGTAAAGAATCTATATGCAATTTATCAGTTGGAACAAAAGAGGGAGATATTTTTGGTGACCAAGTAAAAAACATATTTCCTAAAGAATGGGATTTAGATTTTACAAATAATAATGATTTCTATGTTTCTGGTGTTAAAAAAATTGAAGAGGAACTTAAGTTGAACAACATTAAAACTAATTTCGTTTTCAAAGAAAAAGGCCAGCACAATGAAACACACTGGAATCCTATTCTTCGTGAATTTCTAGTGTCAATATAAAAACCACTAGCTTTTTTATTGCTTGGTAGATTATTCTTATTCAGTGATGGGTAATTCAAAAATTGCCAGAGAAAACTTGGCAAAACAAATAAAAAATGGCGCTGTCATTCTGCATGGTGGAAGTATTGTTTACAGAAACAATGACACTTGGTATCCATTTCGACAAGATTCAAATTTTTATTATTTAACAGAATGGCCTGAACCGGATGCTCATGCTGTAATCCTCATTAAAGACTCAAAACCCGAGTTGCACTTGTTTGTTCAAGATAGAAACGAGGAAATGGAGACATGGGAAGGGAAACGTTTAGGTCAGTCTGGAGCAGTTGATGAATATGAAGCTTCAAAAGCTTATTCATTTCAAGACTACGAAAAAATACTTCCGAACCTCCTTAGAGGTTTTAATGATATTTATTGTGACTACTCCACCAATAATTTCGATAAATATGATAAGAAAATTCTTACCCACGCAGTTCCGTATGATCAACGAGGTGCTGACTTCAGCAATGCAACACTATATTCACTGCAACCAATAGTTTCAGAACTTAGATTAATTAAAAGTGATGGAGAGATTGAGCTACTAACAAAAGCTTGTGATATAACCGTCGAGGGTCATATTTATGCAATGAAAACTACAAATGCTGGAATGTACGAGTACCAAGTTGGTGCAGAAATGGAAAGGATATTTCATGATAGAGGTGCACAAAGATTAGGTTATCCCTCAATAGTTGCAGGTGGTCACAATGCTTGCATACTTCATTACTCAACAAATAGAGATCAGCTTGATGATGGAAGCCTACTTTTAATTGATGCAGCAGCAGAGTATGGAATGTACTCTTCTGATGTAACTCGTACTTTTCCCGTATCTGGAAAATTTACATCACCCCAAAAAGATGTATATGAAGAAGTATTAAAGATACAAAATGAGGGTGTAGAAGGAGTAGTTGTGGGCAACTCCATGAAAGAAGTACACCAACAAACTATAAAAACCCTATCTGAATCATTGGTTAACTTAAAACTAGTTCCACTTGGTGTAGAAGAGACAATCTCAATGATGCATTTTTTCGAATTCTTTATGCACGGTACTGGGCATTGGCTAGGCCTCGATGTTCATGATGCTGGAAGTAATGAAGTAAATGGACAACCAAGAGCATTTGACCATGGAATGGTAACAACCATAGAGCCAGGAATCTATGTAAGGCCAACAAAGCCTGTCATAGAATTTCCTTTACTTGAACGAGATCCAAATGAAATTAGAGAACGTAGAAAAATTTTGGGGATGGAGAAAGCTACCAAATTAGAAAAAGAAGAAATGACGAACGCCAAAACAGTAAAACATGAGATCCCTAAAGATCTCTTAGGTATCGGTGTAAGAATTGAAGATGATATAGTTTGTACAAACAATGGACCAGTTAACCTCACAGAGAACGCTCCAAAAACAATTGAAGAAATAGAAGCAGTTACAGCATAAAAAATGTCCTCTCCAAGATTAATTTACTCAATTTATGAAAATCGTTTACGTAATAAATTATTTAACGAAAGCTTACCTAAACACATCGGATTAATTCATGATGGTCACAGAAGGTATGCAAGGAAAGAAGGATTACTCAGTTTTGAAGTTTCATATAAAATCGGCATGACAAGACTTAAGGAGTGTATCGGATGGTGTGATGAGGTGGGGATTGACTTCATTACAAGTTGGCTTTTATCAAGAGAAAATTTATCAAGACCGAAGGAAGAACTAGAACCATACTTCCAAGTTTTAAATGAGCTTTTTGAAGAGTTGTTAATTGATGATGTAGTTGATAACTTTAAAATTGAATTTATTGGATCCACAGACCTTTTACCGGAATTTTTGCAGGACACTATAAAACAACTTAAAGAAGTTAGGGGCGGAGGACAAAAAACCTTAACAATTGCTTTAGGTTATGGAGGACGTCAAGAAATTTTAGACGCTATTAAAGGATTAATTGATAAAAATAGAAATGATGAAAATGATTTTGATGAACTAATCAAGAACGTAACAGATGAGCAGCTACGAAAGCACTTATATTCTCCTGAAACACCAGATATAGATTTAATTATTAGGACAAGTGGAGAATCAAGGTTGTCAGGTTTTTTATTATGGCAGAGTGCTTATTCAGAGGTAATTTTTCAAGATGTTTATTGGCCTGAATTTAGAAAAATTGATTTTCTTCGATGTCTCAGAGAGTACTCACAAAGAGAGAGAAGATTTGGAAAATAATATTTTTACAAATGATTGATATTGAAAAAATACGTGCTGAGACCCCAGGTATAAATTTTTCTACACACCTTCTTGCCTGTGGATCTGCTCTTATGCCCAAAAAAGTTGTTGATGCAATTATTGAACACACTCAACTAGAGGCTCAAATGGGAGGGTATGAAGCAGAGGCTAGAAAAGCTCAAGAGCTGAACAAAATATATGACATAGTTGCAAAACACATAGGTGCAAACTCTCACGAAATTGCGCTAATGGAAAATTCAACTGTAGCATGGAGCCATGCCTTTTATGCCCTACCTCTTAACCCGGGTTCAAGAATACTTACATCAGAAGCAGAATATGCCGCAAATTACGTAGCTTTTTTACAACGTGCAAAAAAAGATAATTTAACAATAGAGACAGTTCCCTCTGATGAAAGTGGAACTTTAGACGTAAATGCTTTGGAATCAATGGTCGACAAAGAAGTTGGCTTGATTGCTATTTCTTGGATTCCAACAAATGGAGGTTTAGTAAACCCAGCAGAGAAGGTGGGTCAAGTCGCCGAGAAATATAACATACCTTATCTTTTAGATGCTTGTCAGGCAGCAGGTCAAATGTCCATAGATGTAAAAAAAATTGGATGTGATTTTTTGACAGCAACTGGAAGAAAATTTCTTCGTGGTCCCAGAGGAACTGGTTTTTTATATATTAAAGATAAATGGCTTAGCACAATTGAACCAGCCATGATTGATCACTTTGGCGCTCCTTGGGTTAGTAAAAATGTGTACGAATTACGCGAAGATGCAAGAAGATTTGAGACATGGGAAAACTCATATGCCCTTCGAGCCGGTCTAGGAGAAGCAGTAATTTATGCTGAAAAGATAGGCATAGACTTAATTCATGAACGAGTACAGCTACTAGCAAGGCTAAACAGAAAACTTCTTTCAGAAGTTAAAAATATTCAGTTGCGTGATATTGGTACTGAGCAGTGTGGAATTATTAGTTTCTCTATTGAAGGAAAAAAAGATCCTAAAAAAATTGTTGATCAAATGTCTGAAGCAGGCTTTGCTATAGGTTTAGTAGAGCCAGAAAGTACACTTATAGACTCAGAGAAAAGAAACCTACCCACATTATTACGTATGGCCCCACACTATTACAACACGGAAGAGGAAATCGAAAAAACCGTAAAACAAATTAGCTTGTTGTTGTAAGCCTTCTTTAACTATAATAAGTTTCCATATATGCAAAACTTTCTAGAATCTACAAACTTCACAACCATCTTTATTGGATTGGTTGTTTTAAAATTCCTTTTAGAAACATATTTAAAAGTTAGAAACCTTAAATCGATCGAACTTAACAAAAATGCTATTCCTGAAAGGTTTGAAAGTGTTGTTACTAAGGAAGAGTACAAGAAATCAATAGACTACAATGTTGACCGAATTAGATTTCAAATCTTCACAGCTTTATTTGGTGCTGTAGTATTGATAATTTTTACTTTGGGAGGATTATTTAATTTTCTAGCTGAAATAGTTGTCTCTACTACATCATCAGATGTTCTCGGAGCAGTTTTATTAGGACTTTTACTCTTGGTAGTTGAGCAGGTAATTTCAATTCCAATATCTATATATTCAACATTTGTAATAGAGGAAAAACATGGCTTTAACAAAACAACAACAAAAACATTTGTGATAGATATTTTTAAAAGTTTGTTGATATCCGCAATTATCTCATCAGTTATTTATGCAACTGTAATTTACATAGTTGTAAATTTAGGAGATAACTGGTGGATATACGCATTTGGAGCTGTCTTTACCCTCCAAGCAATTATTTTCTTTCTCTATCCAGTATTAATAATGCCACTGTTTAATAAATTTGAACCACTAGATAATGAAGAATTTAAAAAGCCAATAGAAAAATTATTGAAAAAAGTTGATTTTAAATCAAAAGGATTATTTGTCATGGATGCAAGTTTACGAAGTACGCATGGCAATGCTTTTTTTACTGGATTTGGAAAGAATAAAAGAATTGTATTTTTTGACACACTGTTAAAAACAATTACTCCAGATGAAATGGAAGCAATTCTTGGTCATGAATTAGGACACTATAAATTGGGGCACATAAGGAAGACACTAATTAGCTCCTTAGTATTTGGTTTTATTGGTTTCTATATACTAAGTGAAGTACTTAAAAGTAACAGCTTCTTTCTTGATCATGGGTTGGAATCTTTAACTGTCTATTCTAAGTTTTTACTATTTTATTTGGTTGCTGGTTCATATACATTTTTTACTAAACCTTTCACATCAGCACTATCTAGAAAAAGAGAATTCGAAGCTGATGATTTTTCATTTCAATTTACTGACGGAGAGTACATGATCTCTGGTTTGTTGAAACTTAGTAAAGACAATGCTTCTAATTTAACTCCAGACCCTTTATATAGTTCTTACTACTACTCCCATCCTCCAATTGCAGAAAGAGTTGCCAGCATAGAAAATAAGTTAAAATAAGCATATGAGTACAGCTGACGAAATAAAAAAGTTAAATGACCTGCTTAG
The DNA here is from genome assembly GCA_902593475.1 of uncultured Candidatus Actinomarina sp. Taxonomy (GTDB): domain Bacteria; phylum Actinomycetota; class Acidimicrobiia; order Actinomarinales; family Actinomarinaceae; genus Actinomarina. The sequence goes on along the minus strand of CACJIM010000002.1, from coordinate 78,228 downwards.
AGACAGGGTTATTACCCAAGAAGAGTTTGATTCACAAAAAGAGAAGTTACTAGATTCTTCCACAACAACAAACTCAACAGATTGGCTAGCTTTATTTTTACTAACTTTTTTTGTTGGTGTTCTAGGTGTCCATAGATTTTATGTCGGAAAAATAGGTACAGGAGTACTTATGCTTATTACCCTCGGAGGATTAGGAGTATGGTACTTGGTAGATTTATTACTTGTTGTGACGGGGCAATTTACTAATAAAGACGGTCAAAAAATCCCAAGAACCTAACTGTCTAAACTGATCCAGTAAACACCACCGGCTCTTGTCCCAGCATATAAGATTCTATTTTCTTCTGATAACTCAAGAGAGAAAACACCAAGGTGATTTAAGCCTGAATTGAATTCTTCCCATGTTGTTCCACCATCGGTACTTTTGTAAACTCCAAAATCTCCCAAGACGCCTCTACTTTCGGAGAGTCTAAAATAATCTACAGTCCCTATATAGATATTGTTACTATTTTGTGGATCAACAATAATATCTCCTACACCAAAAGATTTTGGAATAGATGAGACAGTTAATTTTTTCCAAATTTCTCCGCCATCTGTACTTTTGTAAACTCCGTCGTCATCTGTTCCAAGATAGAGTGTCTCAGAATCATTAGGATCCACGGTTAATATATTGGTTTCGAGGCTATCAAGTCCATTGTTAATCTGAGTCCAGTTATTACCACGATCAGTACTCTTAAACACTCCTGCTCCGTCACCAACTTTATCTGTATATTCTGTAGCTCCCTGAGTAGTTGCATAAAAGACATTATTGTTGTTTGGATCAATTATTAATTTACTTACATGAACATCTCTCACAAAACCGTCATCAGAATTTCTCCAAGATTCTCCGCTGTCTTCTGATCCAGTTAACCCCACACCTTTTTTTGCGTATTGATCTCCACCACTACCCACAAGGACTTTGAATGGTGCTTCTTTTTCTATAATTATTCCGTGATAGTGACAGTTTCCACCTGCTTCTTCATCATCACAAAGATCCGACCCTCCAATAATCCTCCAAGATTCCCCAGCATTTGTTGATTTATAAACCCCTCCATTAGTTGTTGTAAATATTGTGTCTGGATCTTCAGGGTGAGTTGCTAGCTGCATCCCATACCAATTTTTTATACCAAATGAAGCAAAACCCCAGTTTTTACCACCATCTATACTCTTAAAAATTCCTAGATTATAAGTTGTTGCATACATAGTTCCATCCAAAGCAGTAATTAGATCTACAACTTCAGAACCTACAAAACCTGTATTTGTTTCAATCCAAGTTTTACCATTGTCGTAAGTTCTGTAAATACCTTGAAGACCTGCCATAAATACCTCAGCTTCACTTTCACCAAACGTTATTATTTCCACACCAACATCTGGAATAATAGGGTGCTCTTTTGTATCTAAGAAAACATCAGATGACATTCCAGCATCTTTACTCACAAATGTTTCTCTTCCGAAAACCGAATAAATTTCTGAATCATCATATTCATTTATATACACACCACCTTCTGATGGGTCTCCAGTAGCGTCATCGAGTAATTTCCAGTTCTCACCTCCATCAGTACTTTTATAAATACCTGGACAATACTTGGATACACTTTCTTCATAATCAGGGTCATCATTATCTACATCTGAACAGTCTGAAAAAGTATAAAGTCCAATTCTTACATAAATTATGTTTGGATTATTTGGATGAATTGCCAAACCTTTAATATCTGATCTATGGAAAGTGTCACTTAAAGACTCCCAAGACGAGCCTCGATTATTACTCTTTACTAGTAAATTACTTGTACCTACAAATATGTGGTTATCATCAGATGGGCTAACATAGAGAACTCTTACTTTATCAATATCTTCTTCCTCTAGTTCTTGCCCTTCTTCCAATTCAATTTCTTCAAAAACTCCTTTTGGTATGGAGGAAGATTTTTTCCAGGAGGTTCCAAAATCATTAGATATAAATATTGCCGAATTTTTTTCAGGGGTACAGTCGTCTTCGCCTTCTTCATCTTCACAGTCTTCTCCATTTGGAAAATATCTTCCTGCTATGTACAGAGTAGAAGTATTTTGTGAGCCTATGGCTATTGCCGAATACTGTCCACCACCTACTTCTGTTTCATCCCAAGTTTCTCCACCATCTTTTGAAATAAAAACACTTGAATCGGAGTTACTTGTTGCTTCGGTGTAAAAAGCTATCTGGTTAGGGTTTGAAGCATCAACAACAACCCCACCCATGTTTCCACTTATAGTTTTTTTTAACTCCCATGTGAATTTTTTACCGTCTACTAAATAAAGATTGCTATCTGTGAGTCCAGAATTGTCTGTTGTAGTCACCCAGTACCCATCCAAACTTTTAAAAATACTTGTAATTGTTCCACCAAAAGGTCCATTTACTTGATTCCATCTAGAAGAACTTAATACTGGGTCTGGTAAATCTGGCAATTTTAGAGGTATAAAATTTGCAGTCTCCTCATCAGTATTTTCACCTTCACCACTATCTTCCTCATCATCATTTTCTTCCTGACCTTTCTCGCTGTCCAAGTCTTCCTCATCAGAGGATATCTCCACTAATGCAGGACCAGAAGAATCATTGCTTGAACAGGCGGAAACAATTAAAAAAAACAAAATTAATAAGATTAATTTGTTACTATTTTTTATCATTAATTACGATGTTAGTCTTGTAAAGTATACGTTGTCTGAATATTTTACGGAACACTTAATACAAACAAAGCTTGAAGCGTCAATGCAACTGTTATAAATAAGAAGATATATTGAGTTTTATCACTTTGTTGGTGGCCAAAGATTTTTACCGCTAAATCATGAGCCAATACCACACTTATCATATGTCCAGCAAGTGTCACAATTACCATAATTGTCCAAAGCACAACAGGTTCTAAAAAGTAGTCAACTGTAGCATTTTGTATATTAAAAAGATTCCATCCAAAACCAAATGGATCATTAAGCCTAAACAAAACTGTTTGTGATTCAAATAAAAGTAGCCCCAGGTAATGAGTTACATGATATGCAAAGGCAATTGGAAGCATTGTGTGTCCAAACTTGAGTGATATTTCATTTAACTCAATATCTTCTCCGCTTACTTTTATAGCGAAATAACAAGCAAACCTATAAAAAAATATAACAATTAAATTCATTGAGAGAAACGCAACAGTTGAGAAAAATGTGTCGAAAGTTCTTGATCCAAAAATATTGAACCAAAAAGTTGTCTCCCTCAATCCGTCGTAAGTAACAGTACCAATCATAAGAAGTATGAAATACTCCATACCTTTTAATTGTGCGAGGTTTGCCAAGTTGTTTAGGAGTGTTTTAAATACAGGAGCCCTGTTAGTCACTCTCATTTTGCTATAAAGGTGATGCAAAAGAAGTAAAGGGTCGACTTCAATAATAGTTTTTTTATAGTATCTCTGAAGCGCTGACACAATTAAAAACAAAATTAAGAAAACGATACCTATATGCCTTGGATTTCCTGGCTTGCTCCAAACAAGCTCAAACCAAGTCAAACAAACAAATAAGAACGCGGCAGGGTAAACGTTCTTGGGCTCACCATCTCTATTTATTAAAATTGAAAGTGGATTAAATTTTGCATATAAATCACCGAAAAGAAGTCCTAGAACCGGCACCCCAATCCACAAAAAAACCCACAAAATTAGTGGAGTTATTGAGACTGTTGCAGTCTCGTTATTTATTAAACCTGGCACTGTCAGTAAGGCTAAAATTAGTAATCCAAACAACTTTCCACTTGTTGATTGTTTGGTCGAAAAAAGTGTTTCTTTTGAGGTTAAAATCGATTCCTTCCAGGAAACCTTTAAAAAGACAAAAGTAAGAACAATTGTTAATACTGCTGCATTTAGCACCATATCGAAAGGTATAGGTAAATCACCAACATTTATGATTCCGTGATATAAGACGTTTTGATATTTCAATTAATTAGCCTTTTTAAAAGTCAGTTTATATTGTAAAATTCAAGGAGATATAAACAGGGAAAATATGTGCGTTTTATGTAATACATTTCAAAACGATATTGTAGAAACTGCTCTTGCAGTTCAAAATACTATTGATGGCGACCACATGACAATCCCATTAGTAACTCCCATTGAACAACTACATACATTTGAAGCAATACAGTCCTTGTTGCTCAACGCTAATTTAATTGCACTAATTTTTTAATTTTTTTTACAGTTAGCGCATTCCTCAGTACATAACCCAAACATTTCAACCCTATGGTCTGTAATTTCAAAGTTAAATTTTTTCTGAACTTTTTGAATTTCTTTTGTGAGCATTATTTCAAACTCTTCGCTCAGTTCAACATCAATAACTTCTCCACAATCGCTACAAAAAAGATGATGATGGTGTGAATGGTCCTCAAGGATAAGTTCAACAACAGTTGAATTATCAGGTGAAGTAAATTCGTTTAAGATATTAATTTTTTTAAGATCATTCAACACCCTATATAAAGTTGACTTTGCAACACTATCTCCGAGCTTTAATTGAAGTTCATCAATAGTAATAGGATTACCAAAATCTAAAAGGGCCTCCAGAACAAGAATTCTTGGGTTGGTTATAGAGACACTGTGTTCTGATAATATTTTCCTTGAGTTCTGTGACATGTTTTTAATTATACTTTTAAATTTTTAAAAAAATGAGATAAATTCTCATTTATGCTTGACAATCTAATAAATGGGACTTATTCTCATTTATTGTAATTAGAAGGAGACTTAATTGAAAAACAATAAGTTATTTAAATTTGGAGTGATTGCACTTTCAATAGTGCTTGTTGCTTGTGCCGGAGGCAGTTCAGATGAAGCTGGCTGTCCGGTAATAGAAGATAGAAAAATTAATGTTGTAGCAACGACTCCTATGATTGGTGAATTTGTTAGCCAAGTAGGCGGTGACAATATAAACCTTACTGTCATTATGCCACCTGAGGCAGATCCACATACATACGAACCAGCACCGCAGGATGCTGGAACTATTGCGGATGCTGATTTAGTTTTTTATACAGGGTTAAAATATGAACCGGCAGCAGTTGTTAAATTGCTCGAAAGTTCAGCATGTAGTACAGATGTTTTAGCTGAAGTTGGTGAAAACGTATATCCTATTGAATTTAAAGAAGGTGGACATGACGACCATGGAGATCATGGTGAAGAAGGTCACGATGATCATGATGACGAAGAAGGTCACGATGATCATGATGGACATGAAGGGCACGGCCACGGAGCATACGATCCACACTTTTGGTTTGACCCAAATAGAGTTGCATATGCAGCTGAATACATTGAAGGTAAATTAGTAGAATTTGATCAAAGCAATGCTGCGAGCTATGAATCAGCTGGAAGTGCTTATACAGACGAGTTAAAAGGATTAATAGGTCAGGTATCTGACTTAATATCGACAGTTCCATCTCAAAATAGAAAGCTTATAACAACTCACGAATCGTTGGGATATTTAGAAGCTAAATTTGGATTAGAGGTACTTTCTACAATTATTCCTAGTCTTGATTCAGCAAATGAAATATCACCTGCACAGCTAGTTGATGTTATAGATGTCATTGAAGACAACAATGTAAAAGTTATCTTTATTGAATCTGAAGCACCTTCAGTGTACGCCGAGACAATTGTTGCGGAAACAGGTATTAAAGCTGTAGAAGGTTTATGGGTTGAGACCTTAAAGGAAGGCCAATCATATCCCGACTTTTTAATTAGTGCTGTCAAATTAATTGTGGAGAACCTAGCAAACGCAGACTAAGTTAGTTGTAGATAGCTTTCAATGGCTTTAAGAAAGGTATCACGATGGATACTAAAGAAGTGAATAGTGCAAGCACCCCTCTGATAATTTCAGATGGGTGCTGTGTACACTTTGGGAATGCTCCAGCTTTAGAGAGTGTAAATTTTTCTATAAATAAAGGAAAAAAAGTTGCGGTTGTCGGTCCTAATGGCGGTGGAAAATCCACACTATTTAATGCAATAGCAGGACTAATTCCCCTTACTGAAGGCTCATTAACTATTAAAGGCAAAAGTCCAGAAGATGCAAAAGGAACAGTCAGTTACGTGCCGCAAAAAGATTTAATGAACTGGAATTTCCCTCTCTCTGTAAAACAAGTAGTTGAAATGGGATTAACAAATAGAAATACAATAAGTATTTTCAAAAGAAAAAAAATAAACAAAAAAATTGAAGAAGCTCTTGAGAGTGTTGGTCTACTTCAAAAAATAAATGAAAATATTAAAAGTTTGTCAGGGGGTCAGCTTCAAAGAGTTTTAATTGCAAGAGCTTTAGCTCAAGACTCAGATATATTACTTCTAGATGAAGCTTTCAGCGCAGTTGATGTTGGAGCACAAGAAGATATCATGCAGTTGATAAATAATATAAATCTAGATGGAAAAACTATCTTAATTGCAACACATGATGTAAATAATCTAGAAGATAAGTTTGATGAAGTCCTTTGTCTCAATAAGCATTGTTGTGCCTATGGTGATCCTTCTGAGGTTTTAACACCAGAAGTTGTTGAGGAGATGTATGGTTCTCACAGCAATTTATTAAATAATTTACATTTACCAAACAGTAATAAAAATGATTGAAATTTTATTAGAACCATTTAAGTATGACTTTATGATAAGGTCTTTAATTACAGCATTTGCGTCTGGAGCAATGCTTTCAACACTTGGCCCATTTACAATTAATAGAAATATGGGCTTTATGGCCGACGCTATGGCCCATGCGACCCTTCCAATTATTGCAGTCGGGGTGTTTCTAGGATTCAGTATTTCCGAGTTAGGTGTTCCAGCAGCAATATTAATTGCTATATTTCTTGGTGTAATAATCAAAAATACAAATGTTGGTGAAGACACAGCTATCGGCATAATTTTTTCTTCATTTTTCGCTTTAGGTTTTGTCTTAATTTCTTTGTTAAATGTAACAATAAATTTAGAAGATCTACTGTTTGGCCAAATCCTTGCTGTTAATACGACGGATGTTTATATAGTTGTATTTCTACTAATACTTGTGGTCACATTAGTTTTAGTCTTTTTCAAACAACTATTATTTTATTCATTCGACCCTGTAGGGGCTGAGGTAAAAGGTCTGAATACCACCTTTTTAAATTATCTATTTTTAATCCTCTTGTCTATTGCAATTGTTGGTTCATTACAAACAGTTGGAATTATCTTGGTGCTCAGTATGCTTATTATTCCAGCTGCGGCAGCAAAGCTAGTAACAAACACTTTTGTTACTTCTATAAAAGTGAGCATTGTTTTTGGTGTAATCTCATCAATTACAGGACTATATCTCTCATATTTTTTAAACCTACCTTCAGGCCCATCAATGTCACTTGTTGCAACTGCAATTTTTGTTGTAGCTTTTATATCAAATAAAATTAGAAAAAAAGGTTCTCTAGCAACAGTTACAGTTTCCTAATTAATTAAAGCTACGGGGATGAGTTACCTAAATCTTTCGACCTAGGGGAGCTTAATGAACCCATCCCTATAACTTTTCATTTGATACTCTCTTTTTATACAAGACAGAACCAAAGGTTTCAGAGCGGAAGGAGATAACCACTCTAAGACTTAATTGACTCCTTTGCTATTTTTACTTTTTCGGCAGGAAATTCGTAATCTACCATTTCTCCTGACAGGAAATTACTATAAGCCTGCATGTCAAAGTGTCCGTGACCACACATAGCAGTTAAAACCGCAATGGACTCAGAGTTTGTATCTGCATTTTTTGCTGCTCTTATTGCTGATGCTATTGCGTGAGTAGCTTCTGGAGCAGGAACAATTCCTTCAGTTTTTGCAAATAACTGACCAGCTTCAAAACACTCTTTTTGTCCTATTGCTTCTGCTTCGATTAACTTCTCTTCATACATTGCGCTGACCAGTGGTGCCATTCCGTGGTATCTCAAGCCACCAGCATGAATTGGATCAGGCACAAAAGAATGACCAAGGGTATGCATTTTGACTACGGGGGCCATTCCTACTGAATCCCCAAAATCATATGCATACGTTCCCTTAGTCAAAGATGGACAAGCCTGTGGCTCAACAGCTCTAATAACCGTAGATTTTTTATTTTGTATATTTTCTCTAGCAAAAGGTGTAAAGAGACCGGCAAAGTTTGACCCACCACCAGTACACCCAACAATCACATCTGGATAGTCGTCTGCCTGCTCCAATTGTTTTAGTGCCTCTTCTCCAATAATGGTTTGATGCATTAGGACATGATTCAAAACACTTCCAAGTGCGTATCTTGTTTTCTTGTCTTTAGCAGCAACTTCAATAGCTTCTGAAATGGCAATACCAAGACTTCCAGGAGTTTCAGGGTCTTCTGAAAGAAACTTTTTACCAATATCTGTTCTCTCAGAGGGGCTTGAGTAAACTTTTGCCCCGTATATCTCCATCATGGTTTTTCTGTAAGGTTTTGCTAAATATGACGCAGCTACTTGAAATACCTCTAACTCAATTCCAAAAGCCTGACATGCAAAAGCCAGAGCAGAACCCCACTGACCAGCACCTGTTTCAGTAACCATTTTCGTAACACCTTCTTCCGCGTTATAAAACGCTTGGGGGATTGCAGTGTTAGGTTTATGCGAGCCAGACGGGGATCCACCTTCGTATTTGTAATATATTCTTGATTTTGTACCTAGAGCTTTCTCAAGTCGAACTGCTCTAAATAAGGGGGAAGGTCTATAAAGCTTATATAAATCTAAAACAGGCTTTGGTATATCTATAAAAGAATCTTGGGACACTTCTTGTAAAATCAAACCCATTGGAAATAAGGGAGCTAAATCCTCTGGACCAATTGGCTCCATTGTTTGCGGATTCAATGGTGGTGGTAGTGGATTTGGTAAGTCCGGAATGATGTTATACCACTGTGTTGGCATCTCAGATTCTGATAATAAAAATTTATATTGTTCGCTCATTGTTCCTCCTAAAATAAAAAAACCGGGCTGTGCCCGGCTTTAAAATACAACATAGAACTAGGCACCTACATATGTAGCGTCCACCAGTTCCAGTTTGTTACTTTATACATTGTTATTAATGTAGATGTTTTTTTTAAAATTTCAAAATTATAATTGTAAATTTTTTGTTAACAGAAATGTCGAAATATCAATATATCCATTCATAACCTAGTATTGGGTTCATGAATAAAATAATTCACTCTATTAATTTAACAAAAATTTATGGTGAAAAAGAAACAAGTGTCACAGCGTTAGACAAAATTAATGTTGAGTTTAAAGAAAACGAATTTACAGCAATCATGGGTCCATCTGGTTCTGGAAAGTCAACATTACTTCATTGTTTAGCAGGATTAGACAGACCAACATCTGGTCAGATATTTCTAAAAGAAGATGACATATCAACTTTAAATGATAAACAATTAACAAAAATTAGACGAGACAGCTTTGGCTTTGTATTTCAGGCTTTTAACCTAATCCCAACTTTAACTGCTGAAGAAAATATTACATTACCAGCATCTATTGCTGGAAGAAAACCAGATATGGACTGGGTAAAACAAGTAGTTGAAACAGTAGATATAGGAGACAGGTTAACACACAGGCCAAATGAATTATCCGGTGGACAGCAACAGAGAGTAGCAGCTGCTAGAGCCATGGCTACAAAGCCTGAAGTAATTTTTGCAGACGAGCCATCAGGAAATTTAGATTCAAAATCAAGCAAAGAACTTTTAAGTTTCATGAAGTCCGTAGTTGAAGAGCTTAACCAGACAATCATTATGGTTACACACGATCCCTACGCTGCTTCCTATGCCAATAGAGTAATAATGCTTAAAGATGGAAGAATTGCTAGTGACTTAGACCAACCAACACAAGAAGAAATTGTTGCGGAGGTTACGGCTTTAACTAACATCTAATGTTTGGATTTACAAAGCGCCCGCTTTTCCTGATAGCCTGGAAAAATTTAAAAACCTATCCTGTCAGGATATTTTTGACAACATCATCCATCATCCTTGGAGTAGCAGTTATTATTGCTTCAAATATTTTTTCGGAAAGCAATAAATCCGCATTTGATAACCTATTTTCAGGCATTTACGAGGGAGTTGACTTAGTAGTACAGCCAATACAAGAGGATTTTGCTGAGGGATTTAGTGGTGATGGTGGTCAAGGGCCAATTTCGTTTGAAGTTAAGAAAATACCTGATGAAAGAATTGAAGAGATTTCAAATTTACCAAGTGTGAAAGCAGCTTGGGGTGAAGTATTGGGTTTTGCCCAGTTCATAAAAATTGTAGATGGTGAAACAGTATTAATTTCTAATGGATTTGCTCCAACATTTGGGGCTGCTTGGGATAGCAATCCATATGCAGCGCAATGGTCATTAGTTGAAGGAGAGCCTCCAACTAATACAAAAGAAGTGGTCATGGATGTTGTAACCGCAGAAAATCATGATTTTTCTGTTGGAGATAGAGTGACAGTTTTGGCTGGTGCAACTCCTGCATCATTTACAATTGTGGGAATTGCAGAGTTTGCTAATGTAGGTGCTCCAGGCGGAGCAACCTTTGCACTGTTTGAATTTAGGACTGCTCAAAAATTATTAGATTCAAGAGGCGAAGTAGATTTAATAAATGTAGTTATAGAAAATAATTTTGATATTAATGATGTTAAAACTGAGATAACAAACTTAGATTCAGAAAATTTAAATGTAATAAACGCTCAAGAAGCTGCAGCAGAACAAGCTGATTCTATCAAGCAAGGTCTAGATTTTTTCAATACAATACTTAATGTATTTGCTGGTATCGCAATATTTGTTGGAGCTTTTATCATTCAAAATACATTTAGAATTCTTTTACTTCAAAGAACAAAAGAGCTCTCGCTACTTAGAGCTCTAGGCACATCAAAAAGACAAATTTACAGATTAGTAATTTCTGAATCTCTATTCATGTCTGTAATTGGCTCTGGTCTAGGTATTGCTCTTGGTATTGGCTTAGCTGTTGCAGTGAAAGAAGGATTGCAATATTTTGAGTTTGGACTACCAGACGGACCATTAGTTTTAACAACAGAAGCTGCAATAACAGGATTAATGATTGGAATAACTGTTACTATCTTATCTTCTTTACTTCCAGCTAGAAAAGCCTCCCAAGTAAGCCCAATGGAAGCGATTAGAGACAGTGTCTCAACACCTAAGAGAAAATCTTTATTTATCCGTTTAGTTTTTGGTTCGCTCATTTCTATAGCTGGTTTTGGAATGTTATTTGGTGTTTTGTACGATTTTCTAGACCTTCCAACTTTGTCTTCTCTGCAACAAGTAGGTTTTGGTGCAGGTGTAATTTTTATTGGGATCTCTGTAATTACCCCATCAATTACAAAGCCTTTTGTTTTTCTTTTTGATAAAGCTTATAACTTAGTATTTGGAATTCTTGGTAAATTGGCTACAGAAAACTCGAAAAGAACACCAAGAAGAACTGCTTCAACAGCATCAGCTTTAATGATTGGATTAACTTTAATATCTTTGGCAAACGTTATAACGACCTCATTCAAGGCACAGGCAGAGTCTCTAATAAGTGAGGTAATACTTGCTGACTATCAAGTAAGCGCATCTAATGTATTTGTTTCTCCAGGAATTCCAACAGGTTTATCGGAAGAACTTTTAGAGCTAGATGAAGTAACAAAACTTTCTAGAACAAGAGCTACTGTTGTCGGCTACAACCAGCGACCACTTATTCTTGGTGCCGTAGATGAAACTGTCTTTGATCTTGTAAAAACAGACGATATATCTGGAAACAGAAAAGACTTCCTTAAAAAAGATGCAATAGGAATATTAAAACAGACTGCCGAAAGAGAAGAACTCTTTGTAGGAGATGAGGTTGTACTAACAATTCCTGAAGAAGGAGAAAAAACTTTTACTGTCACCTACATTTTTGACTGGACCACTCAACCACCGGCTGAATTTTTTGTACTTCTTGAAAACAATACTTTTTTTGCTGACGAATCACTTGATACAGAATTGTATTTCAATGTAAGCAAAAAAACTCCTGAATTAGAAGAGAAAATAAACGCAATTGTTGATGAATATCCTGGTGTTGAAGTAAGAGATGAAGATGGTTTAGTTGAAGAAGCCAATAATCAAATACAATTACTTTTAAATGTAATTTATGGATTTCTTTCCATATCTATTTTTGTAGCTCTATTTGGTATTACAAACACACTCTCTTTATCGGTTTATGAAAGAACAAGGGAAATAGGATTAATGAGGGCAATAGGAACTTATAGAAAACAAATAAGAAGAATGATTTTTATAGAGTCTTCTATTATTTCAATATTTGGTGCCGCTCTTGGTACAGGGTTAGGAATATTCTTTGCATGGAGCTTGATTCAGACATTAGCTGATGAAGGCTTTACTGTATTTGCTGTTTCTATTCCACAGACATTCTTATGGATTGGCATCGCCATAATTGCGGGCGTTATTGCAGCAATTCTTCCCGCAATTAGAGCAGCGAGGCAGAATATACTCGAAGCTATCTCCTACGAGTAAATATTTTTTAGCCTTAAAATATTCCTATGGCCCAAGAAGAAATTATTAATTTATTATCTGAGATGGTTGAGATAAAATCTATCAGTTCTGACAAAAACCATAGGGACGATGTTGATGCTTCAGCACATTTTGTAGAAAACTTGTTTGCTGACCTGGGATTAAACACTCAAGTAATAAAAGTTGCAGGTGGAATGCCAGCTGTTATAGCCCATACAGAAATTGACCCTTCAAAAAAAACGGTTTTACTATATGCCCACCATGATGTTCAGCCAGTTGGTGATTTAAGTTTGTGGGATACAGAACCATTTAACCCCGTTTTGAAAGATGGAAGACTTTACGGCAGAGGTTCTGGTGATAATAAAGCAGGAGTAGTTGTTCATTATAATGTTGTAAAACAACTCTTAAATGATTTACCAGTAAATATCCGTATTTTTATAGAGGGTGAAGAAGAGATTGGTTCTCCCACTATGTCAGATTTTATTGAACAAAACAGAGAAGCATTAGAAGCTGATGTAATCGTCATTGCTGATTCGGCAAATGTGAAGATAGGTGTACCAACTATCACAACAACACTTCGAGGTTTAGTTGACGGATTTATTGAAGTTGACCAACCAATGAGGCCTGTACATTCCGGCATGGGAGGTGGAGTTGTTCCTGATGCTTTTATGGTTTTAAGTAAGATAATTGCTTCTTTTCACGATGACAAAGGTAATTTACAAATTGAAGGATTAACACCAACTGATATGAATGTTGCGGAGCTTGATGAATCTTATACAAAAAAAATGCTCGGATCAGATGAAATCAATCTCTTTGATACAGAGAGTATTTCAAAAAGACTCTGGTTAGAACCAGCATTAGATGTCTTAGCAATTGACGCACCCCCAGTTAAAGACGCAGTAAATTTAGTCATTCCCAAAGCTAGTGCAAAAATTAGCCTTAGACTTCCCCCAACAGAAGACCCAGAGCACGCTATGAAAATGCTTGAAGAACATGTAATGAAGAACATTCCATGGAATGCTTCTGTTAAATTTATTCCAAACTCCAAAGGCTCTGGTGTAGTTGCAGACCCTAGTAAACCATTTACAAAAGAGTTGGTTAGTAGCTTTAATTCAATTTGGGAAAACGAGACTGCTTATATTGGAGTTGGTGGCTCAATACCTTTTGCTAATGATTTTGTTAGAGAGTTTCCTAATGCGGAACTTGTATTAGTAGGTGCTGCTGATGAAGAACTAGGAAATGCTCATGCACCAAATGAAAGTGTCCAAATTGATCACATTGAAATGCTTATAGAAAGTCTTCTAAAAACTTTAAAAAATATTTAATTACCCTGATTTTATTGAAATAAGTTAAAAATTTACAAAATTTTATACATCCTTATATAAATTTCATTAGACTTGCCTTGTAATTTAAGGAAGTTAAATTACATCAACAATTACATATGAGGGAGCTTATGGAAGGTAGGTTAACTTATGAAAAAATTCTTTACACAGCCGATAGGCAGTCTTGTAAGGCAAAACGCTCTTGGATTTATCGCTTGTAATATTTATTTAATTGGGACAGGATTTGAACTATTTGAGTCTGTTGATGGAGTAAATAGAATATTCAACTTTGCTTGGGCATTTACATTAACGTCGATAGTTATCGGTAGCTATTATTTAATAGAAGGTCAAGTCCCCAATTACTGGAAAATGGCTACTGTCATTTTAGGAGCAGTGTTAATACTCGGAACACTTATTGAGATATCAGTACCAGAATTCCGTGAAACTGGATTTAGTGGAATGTATTTTATATGGGCATTTAACTCATTAACCTATATTTTGACAATAAGAGGAACTGGAGTTTTTAGACCAGTATACGAATACTTAAGTATTTTTGCTTTTACCGGTATCCTTGTTGGTTCGGGTGCAGGTTTATTTTTTGACTATACACCACCAGAATCCATCCAGCCACTCTTTGGAATCGCATGGATCTCTATGATTATAGGTTTTGGATACGGAAGCTATGTTGCTTGGGGGGATAAGTTGGCCTCAAGTACAAATGAGTAAAAAGTTTAAAGTAAGAAAAATAAAAGAATAGGAGAAAAAATGAAAAAGTTCTTTATACAAGAACCTAAAGAAGGAGCACAACAAGCAGCTTATATGTTTATAGCTATAAATGTGGTTTGGTTTGTTGGAGGTATAGCCGAAATAGATTATGGAAATTTTGATAATGTACTTCAAATATTCTGGTCCTTTTCACTTGTAGGAATACTTTTAGGATTGAAAGACCTTCAAGGAGATACAGTTCCTGAAGATTGGAGACAAGGATACGCAATGATTGCTGCAGCAGTGCTTGTTGCATCACTTCTTGGTGTTAACGAAGATCTAAATACTTCTGGGGTTTGGACATTTTTTGGATTTGTAATACTAGGTCTAGGTGTGACTTCTGAAGGTGTGATCGGCAATATTTGGAGATACGCCGCAATTATTGCTGGATTATTTGGGATTGTTGGAGCTGGTAGTGAATTTATTACTGGAACTAGTATCATTGCAGACGACTCTCCACTGCAGTTTGTTGGTTGGTTAACATTTATTGCAGGTGTCGGAGTAGGACCACTACTTGCTTGGAATAAAAAAGAGTAACTTATGTATGTAAGACTAGGATTAGCGAACCCTAAAGAAGGAATGACAGAAGACGCTCTAAATTACTTTAGAGATGTAGCAATACCTGTATATGATCAAGTAAGTGGACTTCTTGGTGCTGCAGCTTGTATTAACAATGCTGGACAACTTATGGCATGGACTACTTGGGTGAATAATGAAGCAAAAGAAGCTGCAATGTCAGAGTTTCAACAAAACCTTTCAGGATTAGCCGATTTCATTACAGAACCTCCAACAATACTTGAAGGGCCAATGGTTGCAGGACAACAATACATTATGGTTCCAAAAGATGGTAAAGACCCATTTTTTGCAAGATTTGTATTAGGCGGCGGAACTCAAGAAGGTAAAACCTATGATGATGTTGCAGAGTTTATGACAAACACTGTCTATCCAGCATATGAAAATGTTGATGGTATATTTGCTACTGCTGCATGCAAAGTTGACGACAATAGTGGTTTTAGTTTCAATTTTTGGACTAGCCATGACGCTGCACACGCAGCATCGGATGTAATTGCAAATGTCGTACAAGATGCTGTTGCAAGTTTGATAAAAGAAGCTCCACAAGAGCTAACAGGGGATTGCACGGTTTGGAAAAACTATGTTGATTTTCCTGTAGGAAAAATGTAGAAAGGAAATAATTATGTTGAGTAAGAAAGAATCCCAACTTGGTGTAACCATGGCAAGAATTGCCGCTATTGGAACTATCATAATATTTGGAATTCAGGCTCTACTGATTGGTCCAGACCAAGTTGGGTACAGTTCACAATATGGTGCGATTGTAGATGTTGTATCGTTTGTTCAAATATTTGGATTTTTATTTACTATACAACTGACTCGTCAGTTATTTGGTGAAAACAATCCTTATTTTAGAATTGTAGGAAGAATTTTATTTGCTGCAGCTGTTATACAGTTAACGGGAACACTGTCAGCTACTGCAAATAATAATGCAGTTTTTGAAACAGTTCTTTCAACTGATCAAGCAGGAGCAGTTTCGAATATTGGGCAGACTGTGACATTTATACTTTATGGTATATGGGCACTATGTCTCATTAGTGCTGATGAAAATAATCTTGTCCCTTCTTGGGCAAGAATGTCTGGTCAAGGAGCCGCATACTTAGTAATTGCTGTACAGCTTGGATCGTTATTTGGATTAGTGCCTGCCGCAGCTTTTGTTCCAGTATTCATAATTGGTGGAGTAGTCTTGTTTCCAATATTTGTTTTTGGAATAAGTGTTGCATTTCAGTCACATTCACCAAGTGAGTAATAAAGTAGAAAGGTAGTTATGTATTTTAGAATAACTTTGCCAGCCTTACAGGATGGTAAAAAAGATGAGGCTATATCGTTTGTTAAAGAAAAAGTGATGCCAGGGTTTGATGACACACCAGGATTACTAACAATGATGGCAGCCATTACAGGGGAGACTTCCGGCATAAACTTGTCTGCTTACGAAAGTAAAGCAGCTGCAGAAGCTGTAGAAGAAAAAATACAAGGCGTATTATCTGAAGCAGCAAGCATGTTCTCTGCACCTCCGGTGATTTATCAGGGAGATGCAGTATATGGCAAGGTTTATCAGACTATGGCCAAAGAGAGTACAAGACCGAGCTATTTAAGGCTGGTTGTTGGTGTTGCAAAAGACACAGATGCAGTCTTAAGCTTCCTTAAAGAAAAAGTAGAACCAATTTATGAGGAGTCCGAAGGACTACAGGTAACTGGGGCTATTTTTGATGGAAGTAGCGCAATTAGCTGGAACTTCTGGGATTCCGAAGAAGACATGAATGCAGCTGTTGAAAAACTACAAGCAGCGTTGGACAGCGAATCAGAGTCCGAAATGTTTGATGGAAGCACAATAGCTTATATGGGACCTGTATATGCAGGTAAGTTGTTTATTGATTTTAATGAAGGAGATACTCCAACATAAATCTTTGTGAATAGATAACGCATAGAAAAAAAGGGATTTTTAAAAAAATCCCTTTTTTTTATATTGAACATATTTAGCATATTTCTATGTTTAGAAAAATAACTCCAACAAGGGTGATTCTAATTTTGTTGCTTTTGTACATACTTTTTTCTGAAGATGACACAGCAAGAAGATTTAAACAACTTCCTGAACTATTGTTAAATTATTTTTAAAATAAAGTTATGAATCTTAAAGACTTCACTGGTGTTGAATATATAAATCTTATAACTTATAAAAGAGATAAAACACCTATCACAACTCCAGTATGGGTTGCAGACTTTTCTAATTCACTAGTTATAACAACAAGTCTAAATGCAGGAAAAGTGAAGAGGGTTAGAAACAATGGCCAAGCAACAATTTATATTACCAACCAAAGTGGTTCTAAAAAGCTATCAGAAAGCATAGACTTAAAAGCATCACTCATAGAGGATGTAGATCTAAAAAAGCAGGCTGCAGATGTAATTAGAAAAAAATATGGAATGATGGCAAAAATGATTATGAAAGGGCCCGATGAAAATAGGGCAATTATCAGATTAGAAGAAAAGGGAGGTGAAAAATGATGTGTCCTGAATGTGGATGTGAAGACGAAAGTTAAGTTAAATTATCTTTGTGCCATTTTATGACGTGATCAAATCTTTGTTTCCTATGATTTGGCGTTCCAGATCTAGAAAGTTCGTGACTTTCACCTGGGAACCTTAGCATTGCTGTTTTTATACCCCTTCTTTTAAGGTTAGAAAATAACTGCTCCGCTTGTTCTATTGGGCACCTGTAGTCTTCTTGTGAGTGAAGAATGAGGGTAGGAGTTTTAATATTTGATGCATAAGTGATAGGACTTTTCTTTCTGTATAAATTTATATTTTTATCCATATCATCAAGCAAATACATCTCAGGAAAACCTATTCCTATATCAGATGTTCCGACCATTGTTTCCCAATTTAGAAGTGCTCTTTCAACAATTGCAGATTTAAACATATTCGGATGATGACTGATGATCCAAGATGTCATAAAACCACCATACGAGCCGCCCATAATTCCGTCATTTTTATTTGTAATACCCATTATTTTTTTCATACTTTTAAATGAAGTAAGAACATCATGCATATCTGTAACACCCCACTTATTGCCGCACACATCTCTTAAGAAATCATGACCTCTACCGCTCGACCCTCTTGGGTTACAAGCAATAACATTAAAACCAGCCGAAGCATATGTTTGAAACTCATCAAAAAACGTAAAAGCATACTGGCTTGCAGGTCCACCATGTATATTTAAGATTGTTGGCTTATCTTTGCCTACAAAAATTCCCCAAGCATCTATCTCAGATTTACCGGTATCAATTCTTTCATATTGACAATCCCAAGTTTTGACATTTTTTGTAAAAGATTCATTAGCTTTAGAAATTTCTGTAAGTTGACCATTACTTAACTCGTATATTTCATCAGGGTTTGAAAATGAATTTGCTATTACATACGTTTTTTCATTGTTAAATGCAAAATCTTTAATTGTAACTTCTGAATTTATTAGATCTATATTGTTTGTTCCATCTCGTAATAAAGTTTTTCCAGAGTCTTCGTACAAGAAATAGAGAATACCTTCATTCACTTCTGCTTTAACTATATTTCTATCAAATGAATGGTACTTGTAAGATACTTTTCCAGTATTTGAAATTTTTAAAACAGTTGTATTTGTAGGCCAGTCAAATCTTTTTCTCATTCCTACTGCATGAAGTCCATCTTCGTAATAAAAAAGATTTCCCATGCTGCCTTTTGAGTAAATTTCTTTAATTTTCGAACTTTCTATTGCTCCAATTTTCTCTTCTAACATGGTTCCTTTAGAGTTGTATTGGTCAAAAGAAAGCACAAGACCCTTGCCACCCTCCACCAATGATTCAATAGAAATAATATCTTTTGTATCGCCATCAATAATTTTGGTGAATTTTTTGGTTCGAATATTTACCTTGTAGACATGGGCTCTTTTATTGTAAATTATGCCTCTAGTATCAAATCGAAAAGGAAGATTTTCATAGTACATTGGTTCGGAATTTTTATCTTCAATATTTTTAAACTCTTTACTCCATTCACTTGTAATAACATATATTGACTTTCCATCTTTACTTAGCGAATAATTACTTATACCTCCCTCAACTTCAAAGACGGTATCTATAGACCTGCCTTCTTGCATATGGATTGTTGATAAGGTTTTTTTTGACCTACTTTTATCTTGAACAGATCTATTTGTTTTTATATAGAAAACTGTATTTTCTTTATCCCCAAATTTTGGATTACTAAAGTTATTGTTACCTGTCTTAAAACTTTTCCACTGTCCATTACTTCTTTTCCATAGTTCACTTATATAGGTGTTTGTTTCAAAGTCCATTCGAGTGCTTTGCACCACTAAAGTGGTACCTTTCCCAACTAGGTTAGACAACGTATTAAAAGAGTTTAAGTCTGTAGGCTTCATGTATATCTAATTCTATTTGATTGCTTTATCTGCCACAAGTGTAATAACCATTGAGGAAAGCAAACCAATAGCAAAAGTGTTTAGGTCGGCTAGGCCGTAAAGGTCTGTAGGAATAAATACTCCACCCGGGTTTACTTGGAGATCTATAAATAAATACCTATAGACGTAAACAGAAATCAGAGATCCGACAAATGGAATTATAAGTAAAATATCCTTGCTAGATTTTTTTATTCTATAGAAAGCTGGAAACACAAGGCAAGCTGCAAACAAATCGGCTACTAAAAATACATTAAATATACTCGTTACTTCAATTGAAATCACTAATGAAACACAAACAACTAATAAAGTTATTAATTTAGCTTCTTCAGATTTTTTCTTAAGAATATCCAATGAAATAGTTGATGCAATTGCATTTTCCAAAGTATCAATACTCGATGTTACAAGCAGAGTTGCTAAAGAAACGAGCAATATAATTGTAAAATTATTCAAATCAAGCTGTTCAATGAAGCTTAATGCAGGTGATTCTATCCCTTTCCCTGCCCCAACTGCACCACCAATTCCTAAAATTAAAATGGTTAAGAATGCACCGATTCCAGAAAAAATACTTGCTTGCTTAATTGCTTTTGAGTTTTCTGCTGAAAAAGTTCTCTGCCAATAACCCATGGAAAAAACCTCAGCTGCAGTTACAGCAATTATTACAGCTAATGCAGATTTGAGACTAAAAGTTTCGAAAGAGCTAAGTCCCCCTGCATTTGCATAAGTTACTAATTCAGAAAGACTATTCTGACTTAACCAAATGGTAAGAACAATTGCTAGTAGTAAAATTATTCCATAACTTTGAAGCCTATCTGTAAAGTAAGAAGCTTTAAAACCATGTCTGAACAGATATGCAAGTGTAGTTATTGCAATAAGCAAGCTTATTAGAATTCCACGCACAGACGATATAGATTCAAAAACAAAACTAATTGATGCAAACTCAGCTATTAAAAAAGCCCCCATATATATAACTGCTACTATTGAAACAATTTTTTGAGCAATATTGCCATATTTAGTTTCCACAAATTGTGCAAGTGTGGCTCCTTTCGGCAACAAATCTGCAATTTTAGGACCAAAGATATAAATCAATATAAAGGGTGTGGCTGCTGAAAGAGCATAACCATAAATGTCATATCCTAATCCATACCATGCAACTTCAGCTGGAGAGGTTAGAATCCAAAGACCCATTCCACTTGCGTAAAAACTTAAGCTTAAGCCGAGTACACCCTCTGACTTATTTAAAACAAAATACTCGTTTTCATTAGATTTCAAACTTCTTGTTTGAAAGTAGATCCAAGTCAAAATCAATACAACTATTAAATAAACTATATTTGCGTTCATGCATACCTCATTCCTATAAAAGTAATGGGATTTGAGTCCGAGTTCCCTTCGTTAGCATTACCTAACAGGTTCTTACGGTCGGTTTTTTAAACCCTCTCAGCTTTTGCTCCCGTTACCCAAATACTACTAGCAATTGGTAGTAAAAGTTATCTTTTTAGAGACATTACTATTTCAATAATGAACTCAACCAAAACAACTGACTTGAAACAACCAACTTTGCTGCAGGCTATAGGTGCAATATTGGTTGCCGCTATTATGTGGGGTTCAGGTAACGTTCTCTCAAGAAGCTTATTAATTGAAGGAGTTAATGAAATATTCTTAGTGACATTGAGAGTTACGCTAATTGGTTCAATATTATTTTTAAACTACTTTTTATTCATACGAGAAAAATTTCAGGTAACAATATTTAAAGAAGCAACTATAACTGGAACTTTTTCTGTTTTTTCTGTAAGTTGGTTTTTTATTTATGCATTACAATATATTTCTTCTGGACTTGTAACTCTACTTATTAGTTCTGCTCCAATATTCACTGCCCTATGGTTGAAAGTACTTTTAAAAGAAGAAAAAATTTCAAAACTTAGATACCTTGCTATTGCAACTGGGTTTGTTGGGATTTTTTATTTATTTGTAACAGGAGAAACAGGATTATTAAATGATGGAAATATTTTACTTGGAGGAAGTTTGGCCTTCTGTGGGGTACAGTGCATTGCTCTAGCGACAGTGCTTAATAGAAAATACGCCCCTAAATATAAAGTTGCGACTTGGCTTACATATCAATATCCTTTAGTAATAATCTTGAGCATCACCGCCTATCTAATATTTGACATTTCACCACAACAATTATCAACTTCTCAAATTATTAGAGTTGCAGCATTAGTTGTATCAAATCTAAGTGCATTTACTGCTTTCACCTGGCTCATTAGACGAGTCAGTGCACTACAAGTTGCATCTGTAGATTATTTAGTACCTATTGTTGGAGTCACAGCAGGAGTTGTTTTTTTAAATGAATCTTTTAATTCAAATGTAATTGTGGCTGCAGTGTTTATATTTATATCTTTGTTAATGAATACTAAAGAAGAATTTTCAAACTGAGCCAATTTCTTTCTTGACTTTTTTTAGATCCTGCCAAGTTAACCATTTTGGTTTACCTTTTTCTTTTGAAGGATTTCGCAAAAGATATGATGGGTGAAAAATTGGCATATACTTGATATCATTCCTAACTATCCATTCTCCTCTTAATTTAGAAATTGGCTCATCAATATCTAGGTACGATTGAACTGCTGTAGATCCAGCTAAGACTATAACTTTTGGTTTAATCAACTCAATTTGTTCATTTAACCACGGGATGCACTCTTTGACTTCATTTGCTAATGGCTTTCTATTATTTGGAGGTCGACACTTTACAATATTTGATATATAACAGTCCTCATTCGTGTCAATTCCAACAGACAGAAAAGCACTGTCAAGCATTTTTCCAGCCCTTCCTACAAATGCTAATCCCTGCTCGTCTTCTTGTTGGCCAGGTCCTTCACCTATCACAAAGAGATTTGAGTTCGGATTACCTCTACCAAAGACAACATTATTTCGAGTAGAGGATAAAGAACACTTTGAACATTTAGAACATTCGTTTTCTAAAATGTTAAATTTTTTTTGATTAATCATTGCTTAAAGGTCTGTAAATGAGAAAACCCTTGAAAACTCCGCAATCTGTTTCCAGATTTCCTGTCTCAAGGGTTATCTCGTTATACTTCTTATAATGATCATCTATAAAGATTTTCTTCATAAAAAGTAATATAAATCTATCTAAAAAAGATTAAAAAATCAAAAAAAATTTTAGGAATTTTTCCCACTCTTTCTTCTGGAAATAATCAAATTAAACATGATTGCCAAAACAGTAACACCAAGTAAAGCACTAAGAACAGTTGATATAAAATCATTATTTACAGCACTAATTCCATAGTCGTCAAGAAGCAGAACTATTCCATCTGTTTGTGTAAAGCCAAACTCTTCCGCGACGGATTCTAAGCCATCTGGAGATGAAGATGCAAAAGGTGTGACAAGGCTAAAAAGTAAAATAAGAATAATAAATAGACCATAGAAAGATACTTTGGTTGTATTTTCATCACTTCTCTCATACGCGTAAATTAAATCAGGTCTTACTCGAATCAAAAGAGTGATAATAAGAGCTGTAATTATTCCCTCACCGAAACCAATTATGAAATGTGTTGTGACCATGGCCAACAAAACTGTTCCTACAGGTATTGATATTGTTCCACCAATTGCATATTGGATTGTAAAAGCTATTGATGAAAATACGACGCTCAAAATTCCTGCAAGTACACTAACAGAGACAATAGAGGTTTTATTTTTTCCAATGAACTTTATCCAGTATTTGACAATAAACCAACTAGTTGCACTAGTTACTATTGCCATATTTAAAACGTTCACTCCTAAAGCACTAAGACCCCCATCAGCAAAAAGTAGAGATTGAATAATAACTACTACTGATAGACAAATTAAGCCTAATCTTGGTCCTAAAACTATAACTGCAAGCGCACCACCAAGTAAATGGCCACTTGTACCAGCAGCTATAGGGAAGTTTATCATTTGAAGAACAAATATTAATGCAGACATCATTCCCGTTAAGGCAATAAACTTATCTGCAATTAAATCTTTTGCTGATCTAATGTATGCCCACAATGTGCCAAAACTGATTACTCCAGTAGCGGCAGACATAGTTACATTCATAAATCCGTCAGGTACGTGCATAGAAAAAGTATAAGCCCTTTAAATTCTTATTGCAAGTGTTTTGCAATAAGGAACTTAAATTAGATTATTTTCTTTAAACCAATAATGAATTTCACTCAATACAAAAGTTCTTGTGTCTTGATTCAAAATTTCATGTTTTGAGTTTTCGACAATTATAAATTTCACATTTTCAAGTTTAGAAATATTTTCACTAGCTTTTAATGGAACAATTTTATCTTTATCTCCGTGTAGAACTAATGTAGGTATCTTTAGTTTATTTATATTTTCATTAACAAATTTTTGCTCAACAGTAATTTCATTACCGAATTTAAAAGTCAAACTTCTAAAAACTAGTGGATCATTAAAGTAGTTATCTACAGTTTCTTTATCGGTAGATAAATTTCTCTTATTTACTGGTGAAGGTGCACGCAATTTTGGAAAAACCTTTGCCATAGCACCAGACATATTCTTTACAAATTTTGGATAATTATCATCAAAGTGAGGCGCTGACAGAATTAAGTAATCGGGGTCAATTTTTTTTCTAAGAATTGCAGATACTGACACAAGAGACCCATAGGAATGAGCAAAAATAATTTTTATATCTTTGTTTGCAATTTTATTGTAAGCATTAACTATCTCTTCAATATTTTCATTCCAAGTTTCTATATGGCCTTTTTCATCGATATCACCATGACCAGGAAGATTTAATGAATACGTTTCAATACCTAAGTTTTTTAACCACTCAACATTGTCTTTGTGACGTCCTTCATGTTCAAATAATCCATGAACTACTAATGCTCCTAAATTAGACACAAGCTCCCCTTTTTTTTATTAAATTTATATTAATGAATATTGACTTCATAAAAGTACCATTTTCAAACAATCCGTCTATGCAAAAATATGATGGTCCACTTTTTAACACAAATCCAAATGAGAAATATCTGTCTGAGAAACAATTTCAGCTTGAAAAATATGGAGAAGATTTATATGGACAAACAGAACAGTTTGAAAATTCTGATTTAAACCAAAAAGTCAGTCAAACCTTGGGACTAGAAGCAACAGAGTCTTTATTTGAAACTGCAGTGCAAATAGAAGAGGATTTAGCTGTCATGCATAATGGAAAGCTTGAAGCTATATGTTTCTGTTTTCCAAGTGGCTGGACACCAGGAAGAGAGTTAAAAGCAGATCTTTCTAAATTACATCAACCAGTTGCTGACAATGACCTTTTACTTAAATCAAGCGAGAAATTATCACAACACATGAACAAGCAAACTATACGAAGATGGGTATGGAATGTAACTACTGTTCCTGGGTTAAGTAATCACCCTAGTGAAGAAAGACCACTATTAAATGATTTTGAAAATTTATATTTCAGATTAGAAACACAAATTTCGACACCATTAGATGAATCTTCAAGTTTATTTTTAGTAAAGGTAGATGTGTTCCCCCTAAAAAATGTATGGGATGAAGTAATTCTAGAGAGTATAAATTCAATGAGTGAAGATGTTTTAAATTATAAGAATTTATCTGAAATTAAAAAATTTTTAAATAGTTGATCTTTTCTCTTTCACAATAAGAAAAAGAATTAGCCCAGTCAGAATCGTTGTCATTGAGTTTGTAGCCATTAATGGAATGTCGTTTAAATAATTGCCATATAGAAACCAAGATAGGGACCCTAGAAATAAAAATAGATAAGTAATTAACGACAAGTCTTCAACTCTTCTCGTTTTTAGTGTTTTTATCGCTTGAGGCAAAAATGAAACAGTGGTGAAAAAAATTGCAAGATAACCCATTATTTGAAAACTCATGGCAACAGTATATAAGAGGATTGGTTTAAATAAAGGTACTTGTGGGCCTAGTTAGATTTGAACTAACGACCTCATCCTTATCAGGGATGCGCTCTAACCAGGCTGAGCTATAGGCCCATACGTCTAATTAACAATAGTCTATCAATGGAAATATTTAAATTTTTTTTTCATTTACTGTAGTATTCAGTGCATAATATAAATGCGAGGGGATGTAGCTCAGCTGGAAGAGCACCTGCTTTGCAAGCAGGGGGTCGTGGGTTCAAGTCCCATCATCTCCACAATAAGGTAACCTAAATATATGGATAAAAAAGATTTAGAAAACTTGTCTGTAAGTGAGTTATTAAAACTTAAAGAATCCATTAATGATGAAATTGAAAAAAAACGCACTCAACAGACACTTTCTAGTGCTAATAGGAAAGGACTGTCTCTAGTTTGGATAGCAGTAGCAATTGCAATTGCTGCGTTTAGGTACTTTAGTTCATAATGGAATATTTAATTGCTTTATTTATCGGAGTAGTAATTTTTAGATTTTTAAGAAACTCTATTTCATCTTTAGCCAGCATACCCCCTGAATTAGATACAGATGATGTTGTTGAAATATCACAATCTTTTATATGCAACAAATGTGGTACAGAATTAACTATAAATAGACAATCTGTTGTGGCAAATGAACCCCCAAAGCACTGTAAAGACCCCATGGAGCCATTAGATTAATGAACTTTAGAAGAGCTTGTTGATAAAAGTCTTCTATAAGAGCAAAACTAGTTATTAAATATTTCTACTGGATATCATTATATTCTTAATGAGTAAAAAAGTTTATCTTCTCTGGTTCGGCCAAACGGTATCTTGGACAGGTTCAGCCATGTCTTTTTTTGCAATTGGGGTTTGGATTTATGAAACAACTGGTAAGGCAAGTGCACTTTCTACTATTTTATTTATCGTTGCAATTGTAGGCGTAGTAACTGGACCATTTGGTGGAGTGCTAGCAGACAGATTTCCAAGAAAAACACTAATAATTATTTTCGATTTGATAATTGCAGTATTGATGTGCGTTATTGGTTACTTTGCCCTAAACGATACATTGACACTGCCTCTCCTGATTCCTTTTGCATTAGCTTTTGGTATTTTTGAAATTGCTCATTGGACAACCTGGAGTGCTTTCTTGGGAGATGTTGTGAAAAAGAATGAAGTAACAAAAGTATCAGCTTTATTTGAAAGCGCGGAAGCAATCTCTGTTCTTATTGGACCTATTGGAGGTGCATTCATCTATTCTTTTTTTGGTTTGACGGGAGTAATCCTTGTTGACGTAATTACATGTTTGTTTGGTATAGCAACAATTACTTTGTTCAAAAGTAAAAAAGTAGAGACAAAAAGCAAGATGAGTTTTAAGAATGTTTATTTTGATTTAATAGAAGCTTATAACTGGCTTAAAAAACAAAAAGGGCTTCTTACCTTAGTTCTTATTTTGTCAATTTGTAATTTTCTTTGGGGGTTTACACAAGTTTTACTTCCTCCAATGATTCTAAGCTTTACAGATGCAACTGGTCTTGGAATTGTAGAGTCCAGTATCGGATTAGCCTTTCTTTTTGGTTCAATTATTTCTTTACGCTTATCAGACTGGCTTCAAGGAAACTTAAAAGTGGCAATTTATTGTGGTCTTATTGGCGGATTAAGTCTGATTATAGGATCTATAAGACCAAGCATTTTTCTTTTATGCATACATGGAGTAATCGGTGGTGTTAGTGGAACAGTGCAATACACAGTTTCTTCTGGTGCATGGTTAGCAATAACTACTGAAGACATTCGTGGTAGGGCATTAGCACTCAGAGGGACGATTGCTCAAATGCTGAGGCCACTCGGTGTTTTAATTGCTGGTCCACTTGGAGATTATTTAGAGTTCACTTTTTTTCCTGATAACGTAGATCTTCTTTCTCCGCTTGTTGGTACAGGGCCTGGCAGAGGGTATGCATTTTTATTCTTTTTGGTTGGTGCGGTTTATGTTGGCGTATGGATTTTTAATCTAAATAATCAAAACTTAAGAAATCTCTCAAGACAGGTTAAAGAAATAACAAATCATTAGCATTAAGTTATGAGTCAAATCGTTAAAACCGAGAATCACCCAAACAAAAAAAGAAAGATACTTGGGCCTATAGGAAGATTTCTTTTAAAACTTGTTAATTGGAATATCGTAGGTGCTTTACCTGACAAAAAAAGAATTATTATTGCCTCTGCGCCACACTCTTCTACGTTTGATGCAATTTATGCATACATAGTATGTTTAGCTACTGATTTAAAATTTTATTTTCTTGGTTCTGTTTCCATGTTCACTCGAATAGTCGTACCTCTTCCTTTCAAAAAAAATCCTGACAAACTTGGAATACCACATCCATTTGGAAAGATACAAAACAAAATACTTTTAGAATTTGGTGGAATTCCTGTTTGGAGAGCAAAATCGACAGGAGTGACACTACAAGTTATCGAACAGCTTAAATCAAAAGAAAAATTCATTTTATATTTAACAGTTGAGGGTGAAATGAAAACGAACCATACTATTAAAACTGGTTTTCACTACATAGGGAAGGCTCTCGATGCTACGGTAGTCCCAACTAAGATTGATTATAAAAATAGAAGATTTGAACTAATGGATGAGTTAGAACTAACAGACTCAGTTGAGACAGACAAGGATGCATTAATGGAGAGATATCATTTAGTTCAAGGAAGAAACAAAACTTTTCTCAAACCAGATTCAAAATAAGATGTTAGTGATACTTGCAACAATAATTGGATCAATAACTTTGCTCTATCTATTTCCCAATATGACAATGTTATTTTCTATAGTTATATTTGTGTTTGCTGTGAGGTGGCTTGTGTACAACAATAAATATTACGAATGAAAAAATATCCTATTCTTTTACTCATCTTGTCAATGTGCGGTGGCACTGCTGAGTCAGATTTTGAACCTTTTGCTGAAGAAACAGCTACAACTGTTTTAGAAAAGAGTATATTTTGGGGTGCCACTGATGCGAAGCCAGAAGTTTATGCGGCAGAGGATGTCTCACAAGCAACTATTGATTTAACTGTTGAATGGGTAAATAAAGCAATTAGCTATTGGGGAAATTATGGACCACTTGAAATATGGATTGTTGGCTCCGGAAAAGAAGAGACTATAGCTTTAGACGACAAATGGTGTGAAGTTCGAACCGAAAAAGATCCAACTTGGAATGAACAGTGGGACTGTGCTAATGGAGATCCTTATGAAAGTGGAAATGGCTGGTCACCTTTTTATAGATACATAACTGACGGAGGTGCTGCGGTAAGTAATTATATAAGAGAGGACATTGGATACTACTTTAATGCTCTGATTATGTCATCTAAATATCCAGGACCTGAAGAAGAAGATTATAAACCAGTAGTTCTTCACGAATACTTTCATGTTTATCAACAAACAAATTTATCGATCCCGGAATCACCAGATACTGATGGTGACTGGAGAACAAGTAATAGAAATGTTTATTTTAATGGAGGAGAGGTCCAAGTACCTTTTTTAATGGAGGGTGGAGCAGAATATATGGCACAGTATTGGTACTCTATGGAGCCTGATGTGGACTTAGGTTACCTAAAACGAGTAATGGAATACAAAGCTGAAGCAATTAACCCGTACCTTAACAGTGGCAAAAGCCTTAGAGAATTAGGTTACGATGAAGAATTTAATTCCTACGATATTCTTACATGGTTTGTTGCCTACTTAATTCACAACACAAGTGAAGAGACATTCAGGGTTGACTTTTGGACACAAATTGAAAACCTAGGTTTTGAAAAAGCTTTTGAAACTAATTTTGGTAAATCAGCTGATGATATGATTAATGAGTTTGACTTATGGGTAGCGCAGCCAGTTAATCTTTTACTGGAGATAATTCCTTAACGAAATTTATCGAAGTACCCTTTTCGCCAAGCATATCCCACGACAACTGTCAGCAAAACACCTGAAAAAAATGGAGGTATTCTTGAAAGCAACAGTACAAATGCAGCAAGAGCTAATATATAATCGACATATGTCCAAAATTTACTGGTCATTTTTGGAACTAGATTAAAATATCGAAGAATTGAAACAGCGATAATTCCAGTTAATAAATAATACATTTCTTTAATTATACGTATTAATAAACTAAATAAAATAATGTCAAAAACAGCAATAATCACTGGTGCAAATAAAGGTATTGGCTTAGCTGTTGCAAAGGATTTAGTTGCTAAAAATTATCGAGTTATATTAGCTTGCAGAGATACGACAAAAGGAAAAATGGCAGAAGAGTTTCTTGGCAGCAATGCAATTTTTTTGGAATTAGATTTATCAAAACCTTCAAGTATCAATCAGTTTGTGAATCAAATTAATTCAGAATATTCAGAGATTGATGTTTTATATAACAATGCAGGATTAATTTACAGAGATTTTGAACTAACTGAAGAAGGTTACGAATCGATGGTTGCTGTAAATTACTTTGGTTCTTTTAGATTAGCTCTGATGTTATTGAAGAATCTACACAGAAGGTCTGGAAGGATTGTTCAAGTCACAAGCCTATCTATGTATTTAGCAAGAACATTCAATATAAGTGACCTACATTCAAAAGATTCATTCTCTCCAAGTACTAGGTACAATTTCACAAATCTACTTAGATCAATGTTTGCAATTGAGCTAGAGAATAAACTAAAAAAAACATCAATATCAGTTTCCGCCGCTCATCCAGGTGTTACAAAGTCAAGACAGTCAAGACCATACGAAGTTAAGAAAATTAAAAAGTCTTTTTATACCTATTTCTCTACAAATATAAACACAGGAATCGCACCAATTATTCGAGCAATTGAAGATGAAAACATCACAGCAGATCAAGTTTATGCACCAAAACTAATTGGCATTTATGGTGAACCAGCACTTATGCGTCACAACAAATTAGTTTACAATCACGAGCTCCGAGATAAACTTTGGTCATATACAGCAAATGAACTTAATTTAGACATATGATAATAATTCAAACTACAGTAGATGAGCAAAAGATAGCCAAAAACTTAATCAATTTATTACTTGAAACAAATAAGATTGCATGTGGAACTTTTCATGAAATCCAATCATCTTATAAGTGGAAAGGTGAATTGGTCGAGGATTCAGAAATTGAAATTTCGTTATATACAAAAGAAAGTTTGATGAGAGAAGTCGTTGATGTTGTTAAGCAAAGACATCCTTATGAACTTCCAAAAATTACAGTACTGGAACCTGTATTTACTTTGCCTGAGTATGAAAAATGGGTATCAGACTCAACTACTTAGTTGAATTAACATAACTCCAAACAGAATAATTATCTAAGTTGATAGATCTTTCGTTGTGCTTATCTAAGGCAGCAACAATTTGAGCTCGATGTTCTCCTGCATGAAAAATTAATTGGGAAAGTATTTCAGAAACTGTACTTTTACCCTCACCTTTAGAGGTTTTATAGGTTACTTCTTCGTCTTCTCTATCAACATTCTTCATTAAACTTTGATCAATCCTGTTTAGCTCAAGTAACAATTCATCGATAATTTCCGAATCGTCAGTACTTTTAAGTTCGAAACGTGAGAAGGGTTCACCATTTAATCGCGAACCATATAAATGTGATGCACCAGCAATGTGTATCATTATTGTTCGAACAGTCCACTCTGGATCAATTACAAAATAATCAAGAACTTTTGTTTCTAGCTTTTTAATCTCTTTATATATTTCTTGATTTGCCCATGCCATATGCTCCAGCATCAATTTAATACTTATCAATTTTCCTCCAATTTTGATAATCTCTTATCAATTTCATCTAATTTATTCATAACTATTTTTAAGTCATCTTGATTTTGTGCGCTTCTTACATATCTCTCATTTTGCCAACGTATACCCCATTTTGTTAGAGGTAAGGAAATGATTGCTATAGGAAATAAAATTAAACCTTCACTCCAAGAGCCTTGAAGAGAGATTAAGAAAAACAACCCCCCAAACAATGCATACATAAAGTACATTATCCACTTTTCCATTGCCTGGGTAAATTTACGTTCTTTGTTGGCCTGTGTATCCACATTATTATTCTAATTTTTCATTTAAACTAGGGTCATGAAAATAATTGTTATCTGTACCGGCAACACCTGTCGATCCCAAATTGCTGAAGGTCTCTTAAGAACCAAGTATCCTGACTATGAAATTTATTCTGCTGGAACTAAACCTGAAGAGGTGGTAAATCCTTTTGCTGTAAAAGCAATGGCTGAAGAAGGGTTTGATATAAGCACTCAATATCCAAAATTAGTAAACAAGTTTATTGATGAGCCGTTTGAGTATGTACTAACAGTTTGTGATTCAGCTAATGAGCTGTGTCCAGTGTTTCCAAATGGAAAAAACAGAATTCACAATTCTTTTGTAGACCCCAGCAGGTCTTCTTATGATTCTGATGAACACGCTTTAGAAGTTTACAGAAATACTGTTAAAGAAATTTCATCCTGGATAGACAGCTTAAGTTTTACCGAGTAGTTTCATTTCTGTAAAAATTAAAAAAACTAAGAGTTGCTACTGCACATAACAAATGCCAAATCATATGAGCTTGTAGCCAAGAGTCAGGGTTACACCATGGGTGATCTGGTACACCAGTTCCCCAAATTAATAATGCTCCAAAGAAAGACGCAAACCCGATAAAGAACCAAGGTGTATACTTTCTATTGGTGTCTTTGCTTAAATTTGGAATTAAAGCAGGAGCAAAGTAAAAAGCCATTTCCCAGTTATCTTGAATGTTTGACAAAGAATCAAT
The DNA here is from genome assembly GCA_902593475.1 of uncultured Candidatus Actinomarina sp. Classification (GTDB taxonomy): domain Bacteria; phylum Actinomycetota; class Acidimicrobiia; order Actinomarinales; family Actinomarinaceae; genus Actinomarina. Next base: position 45,909 of record CACJIM010000002.1, on the reverse strand, counting down.
TACTGAACTTCCAAATAATTGTTGAATAACAAGGACCGTGATTCCCGACAGAACCCTTCCATACATATTTGGAAACTTGATTATAACTTCAGTAGCAATCCATAGACCAATACTCAACTCAAACAAATTTACACCTATTCCAAGTCCTGAATCAAGAAACCAGTAACTATATGCGTAATAAATTAAAAGTATTGAATACGTTGAAAAATAAATTTTGTTGGAAAACTTCGTTAACCTCTTTAAGTTATAAATCCACAAGACAAGTATGTAACTTATCATTGAAACATTATCTAACCATGCACCAAACTTGGTGTGGGTTCCATGCATTGCCATAGACCCTGGACCAAGAAAAGTTGATGCGGATGCATATATAAGTGCAATTTTAAATGAACCAAACATTGGAGTTTTGTTATTAGTAGCGTCATCTGATAGTTTGTAAAACATATAGAGGCCAGTAATAACAAATCCCAAATTACCCAAAGTATTAGCTGGTTCTCTAAAAAAACCACCACTAACCCTTTCACACCATCTTGAAATTTGACCAATAGCTTGTTCGTTTTCAGCTGCAGGTCCCCACCCATTAGATCCAAACAAAATGAACAATAGTGCAGTAACGATGACAGAATATATTGCGTAAGAGAAGTAGTTAGGAGTTAGATTATTTTTTTGCTGCATTAAGTGCAGATTCCATATCCTCAATCAAATCTTCGATGTTTTCTAATCCGACTGAGATTCTAATTAAGTCAACAGGTGCGCTTGCTTCTGTATCTTGAGCCTTATCATGAGTCATTAAATAAGGAAGCTCAATCAGTGTTTCAACACCGCCTAGACTGACAGCAAGTTTATATAAATCTAGCGATTGCCAGAATTTTTCTTGAATTATATGTTCTTCTAAATAAAAACTCATCATTCCACCGAAGTAATCCATTTGTTTAACTGCAATTTCATGATTTTTGAAGTTACTTAATCCGGGATATCTAATTTCTTTTATGTGTTCAGAACTATCTAAGTATTCTGCTAATTTATGAGCATTTTCAGAATGAAGTTTTATTCTTGGTCCGAGTGTATATAGACCTCTTTGCACCAAGTAAGCATCAAAAGGAGACATAATTGCACCACCTTGTCTTTGATAAAGCATCAAGGTCTCATGCAAATCAGGATCTTTACATAAAACAGCTCCACCTAGCGTATCGCTATGTCCACCAATATATTTCGTGGTAGAATGCATAATAATATCTACACCATGTTCAAAAGGCCTTGTTATAAATGGCGTTGAGAAAGTACTATCCGCAACTAATAAAGCATCGTATAGATGAACTATGTCAGAGATTTTTTGCAAATCATATAATTTCATTGAGGGATTGGATGGTGACTCTATCCAAACGAGTTTAGTTTTTTCATTTAATAAGCTATCTAAAGCATCATGATCTGCAAAGTCACAGAAATTTACTTCCACTCCACGATCTCTAATTATTCGTGAAAAGTAATTTGTAGTTCCACCGTATACATCTTTTGTTATCACAACATTATCACCAGGTTTAGCTAGTTCGGCAATTATGCTTACAGCTGACATTCCTGATGCCATCGCAAAAGCATGCTGCTCCTCATAATTTTCAATACCTTCAAGTGACGCCAAGGTTCTTTCAAACAACTCTCTTGTTGGATTGTTAATTCTTCCATAAAAATAATCTGATTCACCAGGCACATCATTTTTATAAGTTGTAGAGAGGTGAAGAGGAGGCATCACGTCTCCACTTATTGGTTCAAAACGTTTGTTAGCATGAAGGGCTTTAGTATTCATACCATACTTTTTAGATTTCCCCATACATGGAGTTTAAATCATTTGGCAATACATTGGTTAAATAATTTTGCTAATTTGGTTTTATGATTAAAAAAATTTATATCGCAGGTCCACTTTTTAATAAACATGAGCAAATGTATTTAGAAGATATTGCAAAAGAACTTGAGGGAAATGGCTACGACTGCTTTCTTCCACACAGAGACCAAACAGGTATTGATGAGTCTGAACTTAAGGGTACAGATATGTCACAGGAGACCAAGGATCGTATATTTAAAAATGATCTGGATGCACTAGATGCTGCAGACCTTACGGTTGCTCTTCTGACTGGTCAAGATATTGATTCAGGAACTTCAGCAGAGATAGGCCACACCTACGCAAAGGAGAAACCAGTTATAGCTATAAATGCTAATGAAAGAAGATATAGAAACTTATTTGTTGAAGGAATGCTGACGGTAACTGTTAATAATATTGATCAATTAATTCCTGAAATCGAAAAATTAAACTGAAACCAAAAGATTTTTAAATCCTCTGATACCGAAAGCACCCGTTCTTGAAGGCTCTTCTATTAATTTAAATTCTTTTTCAAGTATATGGTTAAAAGATACTCCGAGTTCTAATTTTGCTAAATGGGTACCAATACAAAAGTGTATACCACCACCCCAACTACTGTGGTCCTTCATTTCACGTTTAAAATTGATAGTATCAGGTTCTTCAAAAGCCCTGGGATCTCTATTGGCTGAGCCCAATAGAATTGCTACTTTTGAGCCTTTTTTAATATCATGTCCGCCTATTTCAATATCTTCTAGGGCATATCGTTGAAAAAATTGTAAGGGACTATCGAACCTTATCAACTCCTCTACTACATCATTAATTTCATCCGCTTCATTTTTTATTTCTTCAAATGACTTTCCTAAAGTTAATAGCGCGTGAAGCCCATTGCCTAAAGTGTTAACAGTAGCTTCATGTCCAGCATTAAGAAGTAAGATAACTGTACAAATAATTTGATCGTCTGTTAAATAATTATTATCTTCAGAGACTTGTGACAATCTTGTAATCATATCGTCTTCAGGGTTCTGCCTTCTTTTATTAAGTAGGTCTTGAGTGTATTCAATAAATTGTTTTGCTGCTTCCTCGGCTTTATTAGCATTTTCTTCAGTCACTTCAAAATCGTACATTTTTACAATTTTGTGTGACCAATCAAGAAACTCTAAATGATCACTTTCAGGTACCCCTAAAAGTTTTCCAATAATACTTACAGAATAAGGTTGTGCATAATCTTTTAACATATCAAATTCTGAACCTTGGAGACCATTAAATAACTCTTCAGATTTTTGTTCCATAAAAGGAACTAATTGTTGTACGGACCTTGGTAGAAAAGCTTTAGCAACCAAGCCTCTAAGCTCTTTATGCAACTGACCTTCTAAATTTAATAGTGAAAACTCTTCAGATTTCCAAAAATTTTCATACGATCCAAATTGATCAGATCTTTTATAAGCAGTTGAAGTGATTGGTATTTGTTGATTTCCAATTGATTCTTCAAACCCATCTATATGATTAAAAGTTGTACCAAATGATTTTGTTGATTGGATGCTTCTAACATCATGATATCTAGTAAAGAAGAAAAGATCATTAATTTCATCCCAGAATACAGGTGTACTTTCCCTGAACTCTCCCATTTTTTCATATGGATTTTTTATAAACTCTTTGTTTTCTGTAGGAAGATGCAGTTCAGGAATATTCATATCATTAAACTATCACTTTTAATAGCAATTTCTACAAATTTATAAAAAATTTTAGTGACCTTTTAAAGATGATTTGATATCATCTCAACCATGACAGAAAAAAAATCAATGCTTGATGGAGAAAAACAGTACCATATTGGACTTGCGCCAGGGGATGTTGCCGATTTTGTAATTTTGCCTGGAGACCCAGGAAGAGTAGAGTTTATCGCTGGACATTTTGATGATGCAAAAGAAATTGCCTTTAACAGAGAATATAAAACATTTACAGGTACATATAAAGGTAGACCAGTAAGTGTAATGTCAACAGGAATGGGATGTCCTTCAACGGCAATAGGTGTAGAAGAGTTAGCAAACATTGGGGTAAAAACAATGGTTCGACTTGGAACTTCTGGAGCTATGCAGGAGCACACAAGAGTTGGAGATTTAGTAATAGCCAATGGTGCCGTAAGACAAGAAGGCACATCTACAGAGTATATGCCAATTGAATACCCTGCTGTTGGATCTGCTGACATGGTCTTTGCGCTTGAACAAGCTGCGAAAGATAAGGGAAGCACTTATCACATCGGTGTTGTACAAACAAAAGATTCTTTTTACGGGCAACACGACCCAGATTCAATGCCCGTTTCATACGACTTAAATCAAAAATGGGAGGCTTGGGTTCGAGGTGGCGTATTATGTTCTGAAATGGAAGTCTCTGCTTTATTTGTAGTGGGAAGCTATAGAAGAGTAAGAACGGGAGCCTTACTTGTAATTTATGGTGACCAATCTAGAAAAGAAGCTTTAGATAAAGACACATATTTAGACGCTGTAAGTAATGCGACAAATATTATTTTAGAATCAAGCTTAACTATCGATCAGTAGAAGTATCTTCAATAAGATTAACTGTAAGAAGACTGAGTACCCTTTTTTGTAACTGACTGACTAGCTTTTTCTACTGCCTTTTTTATACAAGATTCTGGTGAGTTTGATTCTGACAATTCATATGCAAAGGTTCCGATAAACGAATCACCAGCCCCAGTGGTGTCTATTGCATTTACAGATGGAGCATCAAAATAATATGTTTTATTTTCATCAACCAAAACAGCACCTTTTTCACCTAAAGTAACAATCAAATTACAAGGTATCTCTTCATTAAATTTTAAAAAGTTATCATCATTAGGCTCCATGCCACTTATTAACTCAAATTCATTTTCGTTTGGGATTAGCCAACTGATATGCTCCAAGAATTCTCTTTCTAGTTTTTTTGCAGGAGCTGGGTTAAATATTGTTGTGACAGAGTTACTTTTTGCATATTGGAAGACTTCATGGTTGACTTCCATTGGGATTTCACACTGCCCAACTAAAACCGAAATATCTCCAATTTCTTCTATAGATGAAATTGCTTTTTGCGCATCTATTTCATTATTTGCACCAGGAATAACAATTATTCTATTCTGGCCTGTCGCATCAACCCATATAGGAGCTACACCACTTGCACCTTTGACTAATTGTATATGATCAGTATTTACATTATTTGCTTCGTAGTTGTTTATTGTCATTTCTTTATAAACATCATCGCCTAAACAAGTAATCATATATACATCAGCTCCAAGCAGACCAGCCATAACAGCTTGATTAGCTCCCTTTCCTCCAAAACCCATTTGAAAGGAATCTCCAAATAGCGTTTCTCCATCTGCAGGAATATTTTTTGTATATGCTATTTGATCAATATTTGAACTTCCGATTACACAAATTTTTGAACTCATAAAACTAGTATAAAATTTTTTTTACTATTTTCTACTAAGATTCTTTATGTGAAAATAAATTGGGACTCCGAAGTCTTAAGTTCTGTATCAAAAGTTGTAGACCAGCTTAAACACCTCTCAATAAATAAAGATTCCATAGAATCTGTTGCTGATTGGCTAGCTTATGAGGAGTTTCCTATTCCAAATAGCGCTGCTGTAAGAGACGATGCGGATGATTTTATTAGAGCAACGATGTTTATGAACACTTTAAATTTTGCTTTTACAGATTTTGATAAATCTATTAAATATGAAATTAACGAAGATGGAAAAATTCTTTCTGACAGCGAAGCAATGTATTTTCAAGTAAACAATGCAATAAGTTCAGGAATTAAATTAACAGATGGTAATGAAATGGCCAGTATTTCTCTGCAGCAGCTAAAAAATATTTTTGTTGGAAATATTGAAATGCCTATGTTGAATGAACGAGTTGAAATATTAAATGAAGTAGGACAAAAACTTGTAGATAGCTATGAAGGTGATTGGATAAATTTTATCAACAATGGGCCAAAAAAACTCTATTCAGAAGGAAGTGGACTGATAGAAAGATTAATCGAAGAATTTCCAAGATTTGATGATTCATCACAGTTTAAAGGGAGCAAAATTAAATTTTACAAATTAGCTCAATTAGCATTTTGGGTAATTCACGCTGAACTCTCTAGATCCAATTACTTCAAAATAGAGGATATGAACTCCATGACAGCTTTTGCTGACTACATAATCCCAGTTGCTTTAAATTTGAAAAATATTACTACTTATAGTCCTCAACTAGATAAAAAAATTAAAAGAGGAGTATTAATAGAGCGAGATACTGATGAAGAGATTGAGATAAGGATAGCATCAATTTACACAACAGCCCTTTTGACAGAAAGCATAAACAAAAGAAGACCTGAGGACAAAGCAATTATAATACCTCAACTAGATTATCGATTATGGAAAAATTATCATTCTACACATTATCCACACCACTTGACATACACAACCATGTATTAAGATGAAAAAACTAGTGACACTCCTTTTGCTTATATCTTTCTGTGGTGGAACTGCAGAAACTGATCTGGATCCATTCGCTGAGGAAATGCTTATCGCAAAAGATGCTATGTCTGAAGCACAACAAGAAACCCAAAAGGAATTCAAAGAAACAGCATCTGAGAAAATAGATAACTGCACTGAATTAGCAGATGCTATTGAAGGAGTGTTTGACACAATACAAATTGAAGCATATGAAAGTGAAATATATAGAACATATTCAGGCTTAGATGCTACAAAGCTTGACTATGTGTATGAGGCATTAAGAATTAATAAAATAGGAATTGAAGGTTTAGAAAAAATTATTTCAGAATATGAAATCAATAATGACTACCTAGCTGGATTAATTGAAGGATTTTATAATAACTTTGAAGACTCAAGAGAAGCAAATCAAGCATTAGAAAAGCATTTGATATCTATAGACAACCAGTGGACAATTCAAGATGAAGTTGACTGGTGGGAAGAAAATCAACAATACAGTATTAAAAACTGGAGAGATTCAGAGGAGTACCTGCAATTAATGTCAGAAAAGTCACAAAACACTTTAAACCCCGATCCGGATTTTGTGATTAGCGATAGTTATCCAAAAAACGTATTACGAAAGCACTGTGATAGTTTATAAAATATTTGATAGTCTAGTTTTATGACAAAACGAAAATTTTTTATTGATACAGATACTGCATCAGATGATGCCGTTGCATTATTGATGGCTCTTGAATATCCAGATGTAGAGGTATTAGGTGTAAGCATAGTTTCTGGGAACATGCCGGTTGAACAAGGAAGTATTAACGCTAGGTACACGATTGAGCTTTGTGAAAAAAATGTACCCGTATATGTGGGAAGTGATAAACCAATGGTGAAAAAAAGAGAACATGCAGACTGGTTTCATGGGCCAGACGGTATGGGAAATATGAATTATCCAGACCCTCAACTTAATGAGGATAACTCTGACTACATAGAAGTTTTACAATCATTAGTTGAACAATATCCAAATGAGATAACACTGGTAACTCTGGGGCCATTAACCAATGTTGGCTATTTCATACAAAAACATCCAGAATCTTTTAAAAAGATTAAAAACATAGTCATAATGGGGGGAGCAGCTACAACAGTTGGAAATGTAACACCTGCGGCTGAATACAATATTTGGTGCGACCCTGAAGCTGCGGACATTGTATTTGAGTCTGGACATCCCGATATAACAATAGTTGGATGGGAGCTTTGTCGTGGAGGTGCGAATTTAACAGAAGAAGAAATGGACTTTGTTTACAGCTTTAAGACAAAAAAAGGCGATTTCACAATAGATTGCAACAAACATGCTCTTGATTCAAGCCAGAATTGGTTGGGAGATCCAGGATTAGGACTGCCGGACCCAGTAGCTATGGCAGTCGCTTTAAACAATGATGTTGTATTAAAGCAAGATCGCCATCATGTTAAAATTGTCCTGGATGGACCAGCCAGGGGAATGACAATTGTAGATGAGCTAAATGTTGGCGAAAGCGAACCTCATATTGATGAGTACTGGTCACATACAACAAAAAATATCAATGTTATTTGGGAGATTGATAATAAAGAGTGGAAAGAGACGCTCTACAAGACTTTAAAAAACTAGTCTTCTTGCCAAGTTTTTTCTAAAAATCCTTTTCTACCACTAGCTTGAGCGTACATTTTATAACGCATGCTTTGTTTTTTGTAAAAATCTTGATGGTAATCTTCAGCAATGTAGAACTCCGGAGCAACTGAGATTGCAGTTACGATTGGTTTGTTAAATTTTCCTGATTCATCTAATTCAACTTTTGATTTTTCAGCTAAGCTTTTTTGTTCTTCACCAACAGTAAAAATTTCAGTTCTGTATTGTGAACCAACATCTGCAAATTGATAATTTAATGCAGTAGGATCTATGTTTCTCCAAAATACTTCTAGCAATTCCCCATATGTGACTACTTCTGGATCAAACAAGATTTCTACAACTTCCGCATGGCCTGTCTCCCCAGTTGTCACTTCTTCATAAGTAGGATTTTCTACACTACCACCCATATATCCAGAGGTTGCTTCAACAACTCCTTCAAGAGCTTCAAACGGAGGTTCCATACACCAAAAACAACCGCCTGCAAAATAAGCTTTTTGATATTTACTGTCCACTATTTCTACGCTTTCTATTGCTGTACATGAAACAAATAATAGTAATAATAAAACTTTTACTGTTTTCATATTTTAAATATTAAACGACGATAAAAAGATTAATAAATTTTATAACAAATTATATTATCTATCAGGATTGACCTTCTAAAGTCCATTCAAGTTTTGGCCTAATTAAATAAATTGCTGGCAAACTAACTAATGAGCTTATTAGTTTTATACCAACCATAGATGCAAATATCGACCAAACAACACTTATTGGTATTAACCCATAAAAGGCTATAAAAGAGAACACCAACGAATCAATAGGAGATGAAATAGCATTTGAAGAAAGAACTCTTCCCCATTGGTATTTATATTTAAATCTACTGACCCATTTTTGGTACACATATGTATCTATTAACTCTGCAATTAACATAGCAATAATTGATGCAGTCACAATTCTCCATTGTGGCCCAAGGACGGTTGACCATTCTGTTTGCGGACCAACCTCTAAATCAGCAGGAGCTGTTGATACCCACCAAAAATATACAACCATTAAAACATTTACTCCTGCTCCAGTAAAAATAGTCGCTCGAGCTGTTTTTGTTCCACCTACTTTATGAATAAGGTCTCTCAAAGTAAACGTAAGGGGATAAATTAATGTACCAGCATCTATAGAAAAACCTGCAAAAATCACGATTCGAAGTGATGCAATATTTGCTATCAAAGTGCACGCTAGATATAAACCAACAACAAAAACAAGCACACCTAACCATCCACTTGAAGCTTTGCCTGAGATACTGTTGTCTTGATTCACTACTTCTCCTTATAACAATTGGTTTAATTTAAGTAAACATATATTACACTTCATTTGAAATTTGAAAAAATTAAAAAAGCTTATATAAAAAATTTTTTGAGATTTATAATTAAATTAATCCTTCGACTTTTAAAGCGGAGAGAGGAAATGAAAAAAACAGTACCTTATATAACTAATTTAAAAAATAGCCGTGTTATTTCTATGATGACGGCGTATGATTATCCATCAGCAAAGGCAGTTTCGGAAGCAGAAATAGATATAATCTTGGTTGGCGATTCCCTAGCACAAGTAGTTCTTGGCCATGACGACACACTGTCCGTTACCGTAGATGAAATGTTACATCATGTTAAAGCTGTAACTAACGCAAAACCTTCAAGCCTCGTTGTTGCTGACATGCCTTATATGTCTTATCACGTCAGTAAAGAAGATACGATAAAAAATGCCGGAAGATTTATTCAAGAAGGAAAAGCTGATGCTGTAAAAATTGAAGGTGGTAGAAAAAGAGAAGAAACCATTCAAGCTTTGTTAGAGGCAGAAATACCCGTAATGGGCCATCTTGGTTTAACTCCTCAATCAAAGAATCTTATGGGTGGGTATAAAGTTCAGGGTAAAACCTTAGATTTAGCTAGACAATTATTTGAAGATGCTTTACTCCTTCAAGAGCTTGGTTGTTTTTCAATGGTTTTAGAAGGTGTTCCAACAGTTGTTGCGCAGTCAATTTCTGAGAATATCAATATTCCTACTATTGGCATAGGTGCTGGGAATTTAACAGATGGTCAAGTCCTTGTTTTACATGATTTACTAGGAATGAAGTCAAAAGAATATATTGATGCTAAATTTGTTAAGAGATACGATCAGCAGTACGAAGCTTCCTTAAAAGCATTAAAAACATACAAAGATGAAATAGAAAAAAGAGAATTTCCAACTGATGATTATTCATACGATATGGGTAACGACATTAATGACTCTCTTAAAGAGTGGAAAAAAGAAATTAAAAAAATTCTGTCATAGTCCATTTCTAGTATTAAATTAATAGGTACCTGCTTCGAAAGAAGCCACGTATAAGTGTCCATAGGAGAAAAATGAATAAATATGACTTAGTCTCAATAGTGAGACCAACAGCAGACGATACAGTCGTCGAATCAATACACAAATCCATTACAGATGTAATTTCTAGTGGTGGAGGAAGTGTTTCAGAACAAGGTGTATGGCAAAAGAGAAAACTTGCCTATGAGATAGATACTTTCAAAGAAGGAATCTACACCATTACGACTTTTGAAAGCCCCTCGGAAGTTCCTGCGGAACTCGATAGAGTGCTAAAAATATCTGATGATGTCATTAGACACAAAGTCTTAAAGATGGAAAGCTAGAGGTAGATAAAAATGGTAGACAATACAGTAACAATAGTTGGAAATTTAACTGCTGATCCAGAGATCAGAGTGACTGATGGTGGTGCAACATTAGCAGAAATAAGAATTGCACAAAATAAAAATAAAAGAACTGCGGATGGTTCATGGGAACCAGGAGATCCGATGTTTTTTCAAGGAACTGTTTGGAATGATATGGCAGAAAACGCTGCAGCTTCTCTTCAAAAAGGCATGAGAGTCATTGTTGTAGGAAAGTTGAACTACAGATCTTGGGAAACTCAAGATGGACAAAATAGGTCAGTAGTAGATATTTCAATTGATGAAATTGCACCAAGCTTAAGATGGGCTAAAGCAAGTGTCGAAAGAGCATCTGGTGGAATGCCTTCTAGCCAAGAGCCTGTAGCCAGAGAAAATTATGAAGAAGACGAAGCACCGTTTTAAGGAGATTTGAAAATGGCAAATACAAAAAGAAACACTGGTAGAAGGTCTTCAAAATATGAAGCTCCAAAACCAAGAAGAATTACAAAAAAACAGATTGAAAATGCAACATACAAGGATGTAAAACTTTTAGAAAAGTTTATTTCTGATCGAGGAAAAATCAGGTCAAGCTTAATAACTGGTATTACAAAACAAGAACAAGCAAAGGTAGCCAGGTTAATAAAAGTTGCAAGAGAGCTAGCACTTTTACCTTATGTAACAACAAGTTCGTACAAGCAAAGTTACAACAGAAGATGAAATTAATTCTAAACTCAGATGTTCAGTCATTAGGGAGAAAAGGAGATGTTGTTGATGTCGCCAAAGGCTATGCAAGAAACTATCTCTTACCTAAAAAATTAGCAATAGTTGCAACAGCAAATAATTTGGAGTTTGCTCAAAAGCTTCAAGAGAAAAGACAAGAACAAGCACAAATAAACTCTGAACTTGCGGAGTCTATCAAGACAGCACTTGCTGATGCACATATCGTAATTTCTCAAACATCTACTGATGAAGGAACTTTATATGCTGCTATCAATAATGAGCAAATAACTGAAGCAGTTGAAACATTTTCAGGATTTAAACTTGAAGAAGACCAAATTAATGTTGAAAACCAGGTAAAAGAAATTGGCTTACATACTGTAAAGGTAGTTTTAGGACCTGATACAAGTTTCGATATTACTTTAGAGATAGTCCCAGATACAAAATAATGGTTGGTCCAGAGGCACTTTCATCTAGAGATAACCAATCTTTAGGTAAAGTTCCTCCACATAGTTTAGAAGCAGAAGAAGCTCTTTTAGGTAGTGCATTACTATCAAGAGACGCTGTAACAAGACTCATGGAAGAAGTAAAGCCAGCAGATTTTTATAGCCCTTCTAATCAAAGTGTTTTTGAAGCAATGAAAGGACTTTTTGATACAGGTAATCCCATAGATACCGTAACTGTTTCGGAACTAATTTTTAAAGATACAAAAAACTCATCTGTAAATGCTTCTTATATTGCAAGACTTGTTGAGAATGTTCCTAGTTCTGCAAATTTTGAAAGATATATAGAGATTGTTTTAGAGCATTCACACAGAAGAAAACTTTTAAAAGCTAGCGGAAGAATTGAGCTATTAGCCATGGCTATGGATAAAGAAATTCATAGTGTTTTGGATGAAGCAGAACAAACAATATTTACAGCTTCTGATGATGCAATTGGTGACGGATTAGTTGGTGTAAATGATGTACTTGAATCTGCGATAGAAAGAATTGAAGAAATTGAAAATAGAGGAACCGGGCTATCAGGACTTCCAACTTATTTTTCAGATTTAGATTATTATCTTTCTGGATTACAAGAAGGAAACTTAGCAGTACTAGCTTCAAGACCAAGCATGGGTAAATCCTCTTTAGCTTTAAATATTGCAACCAATGTAGCAAAAGATGGAAAGATAGCAGCATTTTTCTCCCTTGAAATGACAAAAGAAGAATTGGTTCAAAGAGTTTTATTTTCTGAAGCAAAAGTTACTTCCGGAGATGCAAGAAAAGGTCAACTAGGACCTGAAAAATGGTCAAGAGTTGTAGAGGCTGCATCAAAAGTTAATAGCCTTCCACTGTATTTTGATGATGCTCCTATCATTACTGTTACAGATATACGAGCAAAATCAAGAAGACTAAAGTCTTCCAAGGGCCTAGATCTCATACTTGTTGACTATCTGCAACTAATGCAAAGTTCATCTGGCGATAACAGACAGCAAGAAATTGCTGAAATAAGTAGAAACTTAAAAAACTTAGCAAGAGAACTCAAAGTTCCAATATTTGCACTTTCGCAGTTAAACAGAGCAGCCGAGGCTAGAGAAGATAAAAGACCTCGTTTAGGTGACTTAAGGGAGTCTGGAGCAATTGAGCAGGATGCAGATATAGTTATGATGCTTTATAGAGACGATTATTACAACCCAGGCACTGAAACACCGGGTGTTGCAGAAGTAAATATTGTCAAAAACAGATCTGGACAAACTGGAAAAGTCGATCTTTTCTTCAGTAAAGAATTTACACAATTTAGTAATTACTCCAAACAAGACCAACAATAAGTTTGAATAAAAAACTTAGGGCCTATCTCCTTATTAGCTTATTAGCAATTTGCTGGGGATCTATTCCCTTAATCATTAGAACATCTGATGTTAGCTCTATGTCATTGGTAGGTATAAGAACTTTTCTTGGGGCTATGTTCCTTTTAATTTTTGTTCTTAAGAAAAGGCAGATTACAAAAGATTTACTTTATTCTGGAATTTTTCTAGGCCCCTTACTAGCTATACATTGGTCAACAATGTTCAAATCTATAGAGTTGAATACAGTAGCTGTAGGAATTGGACTAGTTTTTTCATATCCAATATTTATTTTGATAATTGAATTGTTTCGTGGAAAAAATATCAAACTCCTTCAAGTAGCACTAATCTTTATTGGTTTTTTTGGCTTATATCTTCTTCTAGATTTTTCTACAATATCATCAGCTTTAGGTGTAGTTTACGGACTAGTTAGTGCAATTTCTTTGGCGATCTTAATAATTTATGGATCTTCAAAGTCAGTCCAATTTGGAGGACTTAATGTTGCATTTATCCAAGTCTTTTTTGCAGCAATAATTCTATCTCCATTCACATATGAAGGATTTTCTTGGATGCTAGAAAATTTATTGGTTAGCGTGTTCCTTGGATTTTTTCTAACAGGGGTTGGATTAACGACTTATTGGTATGTAATTAAATTTATACCACCTGTATCTATAGGAACAATAACTTACCTTGAACCCGTAACAGGAGTAATTATTGGAGCAATGATCTTGAATGAATCATTAAGAATATCTCAGTATGTAGGATTTGCTATTGTGTTACTTATTGGAATTGCCCAAGTTATTTTCGATACTAAGAATCAAGTTCAACCTTTAGAAAATTAGAATTCTCTAAAAATAAACTGAGTTCAAATTGTAGACCAGAATTTATTAAATAACTTTTTAAATATTCAGACTGAACAAAAATTGGAAAAGAAATTTTTCTAAAATTTTCACGACTTAAATGAGCTATGATTTTATTGCTCTCCAATTCTTTCAATGCGCTAGATACTTTTTCAAAATTTATTACAACTTCATTATCTTTGAGAAGTTCTATCACTTTTGGGGAAAGATGGTTATTGCCTTTAATTTCATTGATTGATATTAGTGAGTAAGCTGCTTTGAGGTCATCTATATTTTCTTGGGTTAATTGCAAAAAGGTTTTATTTTTTTGAATAGACAAATTGTTGTCTTTAAGTAATAAAAAATTATATTCCATATTTTGAACATTAATTAATTATTAAAATTACAACTATTGCAATAATTAATTAATTAACTAACTTTATTCTATGAGAGTTTTACAAGGTACTGGAGTGTCGCCTGGAGTTAATGCTGGAAAGCCAATAAATATAGAACGAACGCTGGATTTTTCTATTGCAGCAACTATCTCACTTGATGAAGGAATAAAAGAATTAACTGAAAAATATAAAAGTATTATTGAGAAATATAATTCATCATCTCGAGAAATAGAAGCGGAAGTTTTAGAAGCATATATTTTAATTCTTAATGATCCCGAATTAATAAATAGTTTATCCGAATTAAATGAAACAAACTTAGAGGAAATTTATGAAGTATTTTTGGAACAATCTGAAGTATTTAAACAAATGGATGATGAGTATTTTCAGCAAAGATCTGAGGATATTGAAGCAATTGGGAAAGAATTAATATTTACCCTCCAAGATATATCTATTAAGTTTGATGCAGATGTTCCTCAAGTTATCTTTGCAAACGAGCTAACACCAAATGAAACATCATCGATGAATTTAAATCTTGTTAAAGGGTTTGTTGTAAAAGAAGGTGGTCCAACTTCTCACGCTGTAATTGTGGCAAAAAATTACGGCATTCCATGTATTTTAGGGATTAGTATCGCTGACTTTGATATAGATAATACTAAAGAAGTTATTATCAATGGTTCAACTGGGGAATTAACAATTAATCCTGATGAAAGCTCATTAAAAATTGTTGAAGAGTATAAAGCAACCACAACTAAACAGCTTGAAAACTACACAGAAGAAAACTTGAACAAATTAGGCGTTGAACTTAGGGCAAACATTGGCTCAACGGACGAGATTAAAAGTTTTAACGATTCAATAATTAAATCAGTAGGTTTGTTTCGTTCCGAATTTCTTTATATAGAAAATTCAAAAGAACCTGAATTAGATAGCTTAATCAATTCAAATAACCTACTTAATGATAAGTTTGAGGAAACTATTGTTTATAGAACATTAGATATAGGTGGAGACAAACAAGTTGATTACTTAAATCTTCCCCAAGAAGAGAATCCATTTTTAGGAGTAAGAGGGGTTAGGCTTACTTTAGAAAACAGACAACTTTTTGAAACTCAAATCAGTTCAATTCTGAATTCGAATATTAGTGGAAAAGTAAAAATAATGTTTCCAATGGTTGCAACTCTCGAAGATTTTCAAGAAGCAAAAGAAGTGGTAGTTTCTGTAGCAGACAAATTAGGAGCTGAAATTCCCAAAATAGGGATTATGGTAGAAACACCATCAGTTGCTATATCCCCGGAAATATATATCGATGAGGTGGATTTTTTCTCAATTGGAACTAATGATTTACTCCAGTATTCATTCGCTGCTGATAGAGGTATCACATCTTTAAACAAATATCATGATGCACTAAACCCTTCTTTTTTAAAGCTATTACACAACATAATCAATACTGCTAACCAAAATGATATTGAAGTATCAGTCTGTGGTGATATGGCCTCTGATACAGAAGGGGCTTACCTGCTTTATCTTTTGGGATTAAGAATATTTAGCCTAGCTCCATCACAAGCTCCAGCAATAGTTTTATCCTTGCTCAAAGCTAAAGAAGATTTGAAAAATATAAATATAGAAGAAATACTATCTCAAAAAAATTCACAAAGTGTACGAAAGTTCATAATATAGTTTTATATTGAAAACTTATGGCGTAATACTTGCAGCAGGAGACAGCACTCGCTTTGATGCGAATGTAAACAAGCTTTTTTATAAAGTAAATGACAAAGAGCTTGTCTTATATCCTGTTGAAACTTTTTTAGACAATAATGTGATTGATGAAGTATTGATAGTTTCTTCAAAGTCAAATAAGTCAGCATTAGAAAAACTTTTAACTGAACATCAAAGTGTTTCTATCATACTCGGTGGAAATTCTAGACAGGAAAGTGAGTATTGTGCACTCCAGTATTTACAAGATAAAGCTACAGAAAATTGTTTAATTGTAATACATGATGCCGCTCGTTCTTTTATGTCTTCAGAGCTTTTAACAAGCTTGGTTAATACAGCCAAAGAACAGGGATCTGCAGCGCCTTATTTAGACAACAACAAATTTTATGATATAGAAAATGATGAAATTGTTACTAATAAAAAAATTGTAGACATCCAGACACCCCAAGTTTATAAATATAAAGAATTGTTCGAGTGTTATTCATATCTTTCAAAAAATAATATTACTGGTATGGTTGACACAACAGAAAGCATGTTCAACTTTAACAAGTATGAAACTCAAGTAATTAGAGGCGAAGAGAGTAACTTAAAAATTACTTATAAAAGTGATTTAGAAAATTTCGAGAAAGCCATAATTTAAATATGAACCAACTGGATAAATTTAAAAATTTTGTAAAAGATCGAAATGAAAACGTAAAAGTAGGGCTTGTTGGAGCAGGCCAAATGGGACAGGGAATTGTAGCTCAAGTATCAAAAATGCATGGGGTAGATCTTGTATGCATTATTGACAGAAATCAAAAACAACTCGATATAGCTTCGAATAGGTATAAAAAACACAAAGAAAATGAGCTTCTTTGTTCTGACAGTATTACAGCTCTGGATAATGTTGAACTTGACATTGTAATTGAAGCAACAGGCACACCTGCTGCAGGGGCTATTGTTGCTAAAAATGTCTTAAATCGAGGTATTAATTTAATTTTATTAAATGTGGAAACGGAGGCAACTATCGGCTTAGCTTTAAGAAAAGAAGCAGAAAAAAATAATGCAATAGTGACAGTTGCTGATGGCGATGAACCTGTAGCTGCTCTCGATCTATATAACTTTGCTAGAGAGCTGTCTTTTGACGTTATATCAATTGGAAAAGGCAAAAATAACCCATTTGATACATTCGCTACTCCGAGTTCGTTAACAAAAGAAGCATCTTTAAAAAAAATGAATCCAAAAATGTTAACCAGTTTTGTTGATGGAACTAAAACGATGGTTGAGATGACTGCACTCGCTAATTTTCTGGATTTCAATATAGATATTGATGGCATGCATGGTATAGAGGCGACATATGAAAATATAAATCAGTACTACATCCCCAAAAAAGACGGAGGCTTACTTGACGAATCACAAGTCGTTGATTTTGCTTTTGGAATTGCTCCAGGTGTTTTTGCAGTAATCTATTCCGAGGATGATTATGTAAATTATGAAATGGAGTATCTAAAAATGGGCAAAGGTCCCTATTGGACTTTAGCCAGACCCTATCATTTAACAAGCCTTGAAATACCAAGAACAATAAGACACATTATGTTGGAAAAGTATTCCAAGTTGAGTGCACAAAGTTGGAACGTTGAAGTTGTTGCCTATGCTAAACAAGACATTGAACCAGGCACAAACCTTGGTTCAATTGGGGGAGATTATATATATGGAAAGGCGCAGAAGATATCATCATCAATTGGCCTTCTCCCAATCGGAATTGCAGAAGACAATGTTGTCACTAAAGCTATAGCAAAAGGAAACCCAATAGCAATTGATGAAGTGGATGCACAAGATAATGAACTATGTGAATATTGGAACTATCAAAATCAAATATTAGATAGTGATTAATTTCACAAAGAGTTATTATGAAGTTTGATACTGATGAAAAATAACAAACAAAGAATTGGAGCTCAAGAACTCGATTTTGAGTTAGTCAATCTCTATAAATCAGAAAGCAACAAGTCATCTACTTTAGCACTACATTTTGATACTGAAGAAACTAATCAATTTTGTGATTTCACTGAAGCTGTTTTAGAAATTGTTGCTAAAAGTAATATTAAGCATGGTTCTGTAACACTTTTCACACCTCATACAACTACTGCAGTTGTAATTAATGAATCCGAAACAGGATACATCAATGACTTTAAGAAAAAGATTGAAGAACTTGTACCATCTGATTCTTATTATGAACATGATGATTGGGATTTAAGAACAGAAAATATGCAAGAGGATGAAAACGTAAATGGTAGGTCACATGTTAGAGGTACAATAATTGGATCTACTGGTGTCACTTTACCAATTATTAATTCTGAATTAATTATTGGAAGATGGCAGAGACTTTTCTTTGTAGAGTTAGACTGCGCTCGCTCCAGAAGACTTTTTGTTCAGACTCAGGATTTAAATTAACCCTTAACTTCTAAGAAGTAATCAGGCTCCTCATCTATTTTCCACTTGATATTACATCCCATACTTGGGTATTGCGGAGAAATAGTTTCATTAGAGTTTAGGTAAACATCAATTGCTTGAGCCAAACTTTCCCCAGTTACTGGTTTATCATTGCCAGGCCTAGAGAAATCGAACTGTCCTCTGTAAATAAGTTCTGAATCACTATTAAAGAAGAAAAAATCTGGTGTGCATTGAGCAGTAAAATTTTTAGCAACTGTTTGGTCTTCATCAACCACATAAGGAAACTGATATCCTAAATCAGCTGCATATTCTTTCATCTTTTCAATGCTATCTTCAGCATATTTTTCCTGCGAGCTATCGTTTGAATTCACACCAATAACACCAATATTTTTAGACATTAGATCATTAGTAAATTTAACTAATCCTGTGTTGATGTGCTTTACAAAAGGACAATGATTACAGATAAACATTACCAAAAGACCATTATTTTCAGAAAAATCGCTATTTTTATAATATTTTTCATCTATTCCCTTTAGGTTGAACTCAGGCAATTTAGTACCTAATGGCAACATTGTTGATTCTACGTCCATTTTTCCTCACTTTTTGTTAAATATTTCACAATTATACAAAGTATTAGGGATAATGAGACCTAAGTCCTGATTTAGAGTTACACGAAATGTAAAATTTTCGGTTTTTTTGCTGAATCCTACGATAAATTTTCATATAATTATAAGTGATTATTTTATAAATTAATCAATATAAAAATCAATCGTTAGGGGGATTGTAAATATGAAAGAATCCATACAACGCGTTGGCGGTGCTATGTCAGGAATGGTTATTCCTAACATCGGCGCATTCATCGCTTGGGGTTTGATTACAGCACTCTATATTCCAACTGGTTGGACGCCAAATGAAGATTTGTCATCCATGGTTGGACCTATGATTCTAACCCTCCTTCCACTTTTGTTAGGTTACACAGGTGGAAAGATGGTACACGGTCATAGAGGTGGTGTAATTGGTGCGATTGTAACAACAGCGATTATTGTTGCTACATCTTCACCTCAGTTCCTAGGCGCTATGGTCATGGGACCAGCAGCAGCTTGGGTAATGAAACAAGTTGACGACAGATTACAAGACAGCATTCCTGAAGGCTTTGAGATGTTATATGATAACTTCTCTCTTGGTATTTTAGGTTGGGGTCTATCTGTTCTAGCTTATAATGTTATCAGTCCAGTACTTGATGCAATCACAGAAGCATTAGGAAATGGTGCAGCAGCACTTGTTGACAGTGGTTTAGTTCCACTTGCAGACATTCCTATCGAGGTTGCGAAAGTATTGTTCTTGAATAATGCTGTTAACCAGGGTGTACTTACACCTCTAGGTGCAGCAGAGTCAGCAGAAGCTGGCCAATCAATTTATTTCTTGCTTGAAACAAACCCAGGTCCTGGACTTGGATTGCTTCTTGCTTATTGGTTTGCTGGAACTGGTATGTGGAAAGAATCCGCACCTGGCTCAATCATTATTCATTTCTTTGGAGGAATCCACGAAATCTATTTCCCATATGTCCTTGGTCATCCAATTATGATCATCGCTATGTGGGCAGGTGGAATTTCAGCTGACCTCTGGTTCGTAGCAACTGGAGCTGGTCTAGTTGGACCTCCTTCGCCAGGAAGTATTTTTGCATACATTGCTATGCTTCCAAGAGGTGGGGCGTTCCCAGTATTAGGTGGGGTAGCTATAGCAACAGCAGCATCGGCAGTAGTTGGTGTTCTCTTGCTTAAAGCACGTCCAATTAAGGAAACAGACGCAGGTGTAGATACTGTCATTGAGAGTAATATACCAACTGTCTAACTAAAACTATTAAGTTATAATTGACTTGGGAGGTAATACTCCCAAGTCAATTTTTTTTGGAGGAATATATGAGCTCAATACGAGGATCAGAAGTAAAAAAGATTTGTCTTGCATGTGAAGCTGGAGCAGGATCAAGTCTTATGGTTAAAAATGGCCTAATTAAAAAAGCAAAAAAAGCTGGACTGGATGTTGAAATTGTTCACGCACCTGCAACTCAAATACCTGATGATGCAGACGTAGTAGTTTGTCATACTGGACTAGCTGGTGCAGCTAGGAATGCAGCCCCGGAAGGTTCAGTTTTAATTCAATTTACTATGTTTATGAATGATCCAAACTTAAAAAAACTAATTACAGATCTGTCTGAGGATAATGAGATAACCTCTTCATGAGTCAAAAAAACGTATTGATAAAAGAATCAATACAAACAAAAAAGTCATTTACAGATAATAAACAGGCAACGGTAGCTGCTGGAAACATACTATTTGAAAATGGCTATGTTGAGCAAGAGTATATAGACTCAATGCTTGAAAAACTTGAGACTCAATCATTTGCAACATACATAGGAAACGGTGTCGCAATACCACATGGTATGGCTGAGGGCTCTAAATATGTTAAGAATACGGGAATTTCAATAATTCAGGTTCCAGATGGTGTTGAGTGGAATGAAGAAAGGGCTTATATTGTGGTTGGAATTGCTGCTAATTCAGATGATCATATGAATGTTTTGGCTTCATTAGCAGATGCAATAGAAGACCCAGGAGAAGCAAAAAAACTTTGGAGTGAGACCTCAGTAGACAAGATATTCGATCTTTTATCTGAAAATCTATGAAATTAGCCATTCATTTTGGTGCTGGAAATATAGGGAGAGGTTTTATTGCTCCTGTTCTTCAAGACAATAATTATGAAGTTATATTTGTCGATGTAAACAAACAACTGATTGAACAAATAAATTTACTAAAAGAATATAAAGTTAGCTCTATTAGTTTAAATTCATCTACAGATTTATTAATAGAAAATATTAGTGGTTTACATTTAGAAGATAAAGCCCCTCTTTATGAGAAAATAGCACAAGCTGATTTGATCACTACATCAGTTGGACCGAAGTTTGTAAAAGATATTTTTGATTTGGTATCTGATGTAAAAACTGAAAAAACACAATCATTTATTGCTTTTGAAAATATGTACAGGGCATCAACTAGTAATTCAAATGAAAAGAGTCCAAGTAAACTTGTATTAATTGATGCTGTGGTTGATAAAATTGTCCCACCACAAAACACAACTTCATTAGATGTAATAGTTGAAGAATACGGCTCAATAGTATTAGATGATAACAAAGATATACAACCCTTAAATGAATCAAAAATTGTATCTTACAGAAATTATGAGCACGAGTTTTATAAAAAGCTATGGTTGCTCAATGGCTTGCATTTAAAATTAGCATATTTTGGTCTATCAAGAGAAATTAAATACATTCATGAAATTTTGAATAACCAGGAAGGACTGGAGTTTGCGAAGAAATCTATAGATTCGCTTTCAAAAGCCTATAGATTATTTTCGGACAGTACTGAAGATTTAGATGATTTTAAACAAACTATATTAAATAGGTTTTCATTACCTGAAATTCAAGATGAGGTGATAAGAATTGCTAGAAACCCAGAGATTAAATTTTCAAAAGATGAAAGATTTGAAAGACCACTGCGACTTTTAATCTCAGCAAATGAACAGGTAGAGACATTTAAAGAAGTATTAGATATTGTTTTTAAAAATAGTTTTGAAGATGTAGATGGATTTACTGAATTTAAAAAGAGTCAACTATCAATTGATAAAAGTCATTTTTATAATGAATTTTGGAAAGTTGATAATTATAGTGATAAATACATTCAAACATTAGGAAATTAAATGATAGAAAAAATATTGTCTGTTAAAGATGAAGTGGGATTACATGCTAGGCCTGCAAGTTTGTTTGTAAAATTAGCACAAGAATTTGATGGAACAGTTTTAGTTAAATTTAATAAAGTAAATAAAGAAACTGGTGAAGAAGAGTTAGTTGAAAAAGACGGAAAGAGTATGATTGGTATTTTGAGTTTGGGTATTGCTAAAGATAAACCATTTACTCTTGTTTTGGACGGAAACGATGAAGAGGTTTACATGTCAAAGTTTGAGGATTTGATCGAAAGTGAGTGATGAGCTTAAAAACGTACTCTTGCAATCAAACAAAATTTCAGATTCAGAAAAGTGGGATGCAGAGTATGACTCTCTTCCTGTTGTAATTGCAGAATCTACTACAACATTAGATGGCGCATTATCCAAACTAGATGAAGTTGGTGGGTATGGCTATATTGCTACATGGAGAAAAAATTTGTTTGCCTTTAATACTAAATTACTATCAAAACGATGCGGTCTAATAGATGAAAATGGCAATTTGTTAAAAGCCGCAAGAGTGCCTAAAAATTAAGTATTATTCCTAAAATTATAAATTTGTAATCTAATAATTTGAATTGTATACATGGCAACAATCGTCACGCCTATTTTGATAATTTCTCTCATCCACCAGAGATTTTGTGGAATATCCATATTGTTTCCAATAGAACCACCAATTAGTCCACCAACTAAACCCGAAGATATGAGGAGTAAGTAATCACGACTACTTGCTCTTTTAAGAAATAATGAAGCAATTAAACCGTATACAAGCCAACCACCAAGTAAGGGGACTAATGCGTAAATTACTTCCATGGAATAATGTTAGTTGATTTGCCTAAATTATTTCTTTGCTATTTTTTTTACAATAAAAGATTCTATTCTTCTGTTGTCTAGCTCAGTTACCGTTACTTCTAAACCATCAATAGTTATTTTTTCACCTTCTGCAGGAAGCTGTTCGGAATGACTTAAAAACAATCCACCAACTGTAGCGATATCTTTATCACTTTCTTCTAAACCAAAAAATTCTTCAAAATCATCAATGTCTGTTTTGCCATCTACTCTCCATTGACCAGGGCCTATTCTTCTAATCCCTAAGAACCTTTGGTCATGCTCATCAGGTAGGTCACCGACAAATTCTGAAAGGACATCTTTAATTGTTATGACACCCTCAATACCACCGTTTTCATCAATAACACAAGCAAAGCTTGCTTTGTTTTCTCTTAAGATATTTAGTGCGGATAAAACTGTTGTGTACTCAGGTAGATATATAACATCTTTTACTAAATTCTCTACCTCTACTGAGTCAGAACTTGCTTTCAAGTTAAACAGGTCTTTTACATATACGATTCCAAATGTGTCATCTAATGATTCAGACTTAGACACTGGCATTCTAGATATTCTTTTTTCATCTACTATTTGTTTTATATCTTTTATTTCAATAGGAAGTGATAAAAACAACACATCAACTCTCGGCGTCATAATCTCTTTAATTGGACGATCTGAAAAATCTAGCAATGAATCAATTATCTCTCTTTCTGCAGGTAATATCTGACCCTCCATTTCACCCAATGCAGTTAGTGCCTGTATATCAGCTTCAGTTATTTCACCGTCACCATCCATATCTCCATCTCTAGATGTTCTGTCAATAGATTTTGTTATCAAGCTTGTAAAAGGAGCAAAGACTCTTGATAAAAAATCTATTATAAAAGCAGTTCTTGACAAAAACTTAATTGGGTTTCTAGAGGCAATAGTTTTTGGAGTAATCTCTCCTGCAACTAATACGAGAAGAGTAATAACTATAGTTGATAATGCAGACCCAGCAGTTTCATCGCCATCTAGAAAATTAACAAATAAAATTGTAGATAAAGAAGCCATCAATATGTTAACAAAGTTATTAGCAACAAGAATTCCACCAATTGTTTGCTCTAAGTCATCTTTAGCCTTTTTAATTTTATTATTTCTTTTTGAATCAGACAGTTGATGAATTTTTTCCCTAGGAACATAGGTTATTGCAGTTTCTGAGCCTGAAAGTAAAGCAGAGAAAAACAAGCAAATTGCTATAAGTGCGATTATTAGGTTAGTACTCAATATGTATTATTGATTTTAGAATATTATTTGTTTAAGTAAAAAGGTTTTTTAATTTAGTTTTTTCAAGAGGTTTAAGTAAATAGCTATCTGCTCCAACTCGTTTTGCTTGAAAACTATCTGCTTCACGGTCAATTAATAGCACAATAGTCGAATCAATAACTTTTTCACTTCTTTTTAGCTCTCTTACAATAGAAGGCCCGCCGTTATTGTTTACTTGCATGTCTACAAAAATGTAATCATATGAAATATTTATATCGTTTGCATCTTCTAAGTGAGTAAAATTACACTCAAAATCAATTAATTTAATGAGTGAATCTTTTACCCATGTATTGTCGGTTATTAAGCAAATTTTCACAGTTTTAAAAGACTACTATCCTATATATTTAAGTATATAAAATGTTAAAACTATTACCCATATTATTTTTGGCAGTGATAAATACTGCGAATGTCAATATATTTGAAATTGAAGGTATTTTTTCTAGTGGCCATATCAATGCTCTCGAAAGATATGTTGATGAGAATATTGAGAAAGAAAAGAACCTTTTTGTTGTTCAGTACAATGCCTCAGATGTAAATGTAAATTCAATAGATGAACTACAAGTAATTTTAAACAACATCGATGCTCCAAAAGCAATTTGGGTTGGACCAAACAAAAGAGAAGTTGATTTGAGTGTCTTACGCAATTTTGATTTTGTAGGCTTATCTCCTGGAACAATTATTACAAATAATAAAGGACCAGGTTTATTTGAAACCATATGTGAAACAAATGCTTGTACCAACAATGATGTTTTAGTTACAGCTGAGGAAGGTATTTATAAGGATTATTTAATCGTTGGCTCTATAGGAGCATTTGTGGAAAACTTAGGCAGTCAAGAGATACCGTCAAGAATTAGGCAAATATCTTTGAGTTTTGATTTAAGCTCTGAGGAAATCAATCAAATTAGATTTATTAAACCTTCGCTTTTTGAAAGGTTTTATATTGCTATATCAAATCCTGTATTTACCTATTTATTTTTTGCACTTGGTTTTGCATTAATAGGCCTAGAACTCTTTGCAATAGGCCCTGGCTTAATGGCATTTAATGGCGCATTGTTAATAGCTTTTTCTTCAATGACATTTCATGAGTACAACTTAAATTACATTGGTTTACTAATTTTCTTAGCCTCATTCTTGATGTTTATAAAAGTCCTATCTAGAGGTTTTTTTGGACCACTAGGAGTTGCTGCTTTGATTGTTATGCACGGATCGTCATTAATTATGTTTTCAGATTATTTACTCCGAATTCATCACTTTCTATTATTTGGCTCCTCGGCAATAATTGCTTTCTTCTACTTTGTTGCAATACCTACCGTAATTAGATCCCGACTAACTACTGATACAAGTGCTATGTCATCTTTGGTAAATTCCCAAGTTACCTTACTGGAATTAATTAACAACAATCAAGCACTAGTTAGATTGAACGGAAAAAAAATTGTTGTAGATAGGGCTGAAGGCAATTCTTATACTTTAAAAAATGAGTACAAACTTGTCGAAGAGGATGGAAAACTCATAATTTAAAGGTTTACTTCGCGAAAAAAATCTTTTTACAGATAGATTTCAGCGTTTACTGTTTACATATGCTTCAAATAAAAGTTTCAACTTGGCAATATGATGCTCTTTGCAGACAACACAGTAGCAACTTATTCTTCCCACCTGCAACTTTTGAAAAAAAAGAAGATCGTGAAAAAAGAGAGGCCAAAGCAAAAGCTGTTTGTAGTGGGTGCCCGGTAAAATTTGAGTGTCTAGAAGAAGCAAATGAAATTTCCGAACCTTTTGGGGTTTGGGGAGGCCTTAATGAGGTGGAAAGAAAAAGAGAAGCAATCTACACCTAGTTTATTTTTGCTCTTAAACCACTAGAGTCTATTTTTTGTGTTACAAACTCTTTATCTAAAAATTCTAAATATGGAATGGCATATTTTCTAGTAAGAGATGACTGTTCTTTAAAATCAGTAACCGAAAATTTATCTGGTAAAGAATCGATAATTTCGGTTAGTTGATTTTTATGGTCTTCCGAAATAACTATGTTTTTTGTAACTCTAAATAGACAACCATTCATAAATAAAGATTTAATTGCTTCTGTATCGTATTTCCTTAAGTCCACTTCATTAACATTTAGTGTATTACCCAATTGGGATTTAACTTCCGCAAGAAGTTGGCTATCTATATCTAATATCTTATTTTCAACAATTTGATCCTTCTGAATTTTTATGGAATTGAAGTCAACAATAAGTTTTTTTAATTCTTTTTCCTCTATGTAAAAATTTTTATAAAAATAACTACCAACACCAGACTTATTAATTTCGTTAATATTTGATTTAATATTTTCTTCTAAAGTTTTTAAATGATTGTTTTTAATGAAGAATTTTCCAAATCTTTTAAACCCATCGCTGTTACTGGTTAATAGGTTTTCAGGAATCAAAGTAAATATCTCTTCTGAATTTATGTTATCTTTCATCCGAAAATCTCTGTTTAATTTTTTTATTAAATAACTATTGTTCGTTGAGTGAACAACACTTCCTCCGATGAACATTTTTTTAGACAAGTTATGTACTAAAACTTTTTGTAAACTCAGGACAGGAATGCTTTTTTCTAATTGCACTAGCAAGAACATTTTGTTGTCGATTTTAATGGTTCTACATTTCTTAATAATCTGAGTGTGTGTGCCAACATAAATTCTTAAAGTTCCTCTTTCCAAAAATAAAGACGAATCTGTATTTGGTCTTATAAGCATATAAGTAGTTTTTTCAATTAATTGATTAGCCAACAAACTTCCTTTTCCTGGATCACTTTTATTATTTTTTAAAGATATTGCAATTCTTGAAGATGAGGTAATTAAAGTATTCAATTTTTGACCCACGGACTCGACTTCTCTTATATCTAATTGAGTTTGTTGATCATCTACAAACACCTTGTCAAAACTCATATTTTTACTTGCTGTTCCAGTAATTACTTTCCCTATCCCCTCAATAGAAAACACTCTATCAACCCACAAAGAAGGAGGATTTATATTTGATTCAGATTTGTTAAAAAATTCATAAATAATTTTTTGTACTGATTTTTTATCACTATTTATTGAACTAAACTCAACCAACGAGTAATTAATCTCTTTGAAGTCAATTAATTTATTTATCAATTCATTTTTGCCAAACACGGTATCTTTTTTATCTGTTTTAGTCAGGAAAAAGAGTAGATTATTAATTCCTAGATTTATGAGTGACAAAAAATGCTCTTCAGACTGTTGAGACCAACCCTGGGTTGAGTCAACACAAAACAAAACTCCATCAACGTTGGAGAAACCACTAATTGTATTTTTAAAGTAATCGGAGTGACCAGGCACATCGACAATTGAAAATTTTTTGTCATCATAGTTAAAGTATGTATAGCCAAGACTAATGGTCAGGCCTCTTTGCTTCTCTTCTTTTAAGCGGTCAGTTTCTTGTCCTGTTAAGAAATTAACTAATGTGGACTTGCCATGATCAACATGACCAGCTGTCGCTAATACGGTCATAAAGAATGTAGAAATTTAGCAATTTCATCATCTTGATTTTCGAATACACTCCTCAAATCAATATTTATTTTTCCATCAACTACTCTTGGAATGATTGGATATTCATTGCTAATTAGTTTCATTAAAACATTTTCTGATTTATCAACATCTAGAACCATTACAGGAGAACTTAGAGTTATATTCGGCAGTGTTCCGCCTCCAACCAGGCTTTCACCGTTAATTATTTTGTATTTAATATTGCTTTTTTCAGTAATTTTTTCAAATCTACTTTCTAGCTCTGAATAAGTCTTTTTTAAAAGATTCCAAAATGGAATATTCTCTTCATTTTTTTGAATATATAATTCTGTAGTTTTTTGAAGTTCATATAAAACTATATCTGAGCATCTGTAAGTTCTGAAGATGCTGAAGTTTTTTATTGAATTAATCAATTCGTTTTTTCCTGCAATAATCCCAGATTGCACTGAGCCAAATAACTTATCTCCAGAGAACATCACAATATCAACACCATCTTTTATGGATTGTTGAACTCTAGGCTCTTTTTCAAAAATTGATAAACTGTGTTTTGTTAAAAAAGAGCTTTCAATTACTAGGCCACTACCCAGATCATGGATTAATAATGTATCATGTTTATTTTTTAATTGAGCAAGTTCAGCAATTCCAACTTCTTCAGTAAATCCACTAATTGAAAAATTGCTTCTATGAACTTTTAACACAACAGAGTTAGGATATTCCTTCAAGGCATCCTCATAATCACTTAAACGAGTTTTATTTGTTGTACCAACCTCTATTAAATTCATACCAGTTTCAGATATTATATCTGGAAGCCTGTAAGAACCTCCAATTTCAATGATTTCACCTCGGGACACTATGACTGTATCTTTGCTATGTTTTTTTGCTATACACAGTAAAGATAGGTATAAAGAGGAAGCATTGTTGTTAACAAAAGCTACATTTTCAACACCTAATAAAACCTTCATAGACTCTGTTAAATAATCATTACGATCACCCCTTGAAGCAGTTGTTAAGTCGTATTCTATATTTGTGTACATTCCTGAAAAAGATACATTTACTGGAGATCTGCCTAAATTTGTATGAAGCACAGTACCGGTTGCATTTATAATTTCTCTTTGTTTTTTCAAACTTAGTTTGTTGATTAACAACTCGAACTCTTTTTTTGCATCATCAGGATTTTTAATTGAAGAGAGAATATTTTTTGCGAATTCAATCTTTAAATCTCGAGGAAGATTTGAGTTTGTTGATTCAACTAAGTTATTTACTGAAATATTTTCCATTACTTTGAAAGCTCTTCAAAAACCTTTGCTAAACGACCAGTACAGGTTTCATCAACTATTGGAGGAAGCTTTTCAGCTATTACAGAAATGAGTTTTTCAATTTCTGTTTGCGTAGGGGTATTTTTTTCTTGAAGTATTAAAGGTGTCCCATCATCTGCAATATCATTTGTGTCTTCGCTGATAGGTATTTTACCCAGCATAGGAAGGGCAAACTGTTCTGCTAGTGCATCTCCTCCACCTTGGCCAAATATATTAAATTTGTCACCAGCATTTGTTTCAAAGTATGACATGTTTTCGATTACACCTAAAAGCGGTATAAAACTTCTTTTTGCCATATCGGCAACTCTAGTTGCTACTTTTTGTGCCATAAGTTGTGGAGTTGTAACAACAATAAGCTCGGCTTGTGGAAGTAATCTACTTAAGGCCATTTGAATATCGCCTGTACCCGGTGGAAGGTCAATTATTAAGTAATCAAGATCTCCCCACTCCACATTTGTTAGAAATTGTTCCAATGCCTTGCTCAACATTAATCCGCGCCACATGAGTGCAGTGTCTTCATCACTAGTAATAAGTCCGGTTGAAATAACTTTTAAGTTGTCATAGACAAATGGAACCATCAGTTTTTCTTCGTTTGCTTCAATTCTTCCTTTAATTCCTAGAAGTCTAGGAATAGAAAATCCCCAAATATCAGCATCTAGAAGCCCTGTTTTAAATCCTTTTTTTGACAACCCAAGTGCAATATTTGTTGATAAAGTAGATTTGCCGACACCGCCTTTACCGCTACCTATTGCAATTACTCTAGTTCTTGGATCAATCTTTGTTGGTTGGGCGTTTTCCCTTGCTTTTTTTCTTGCTTTTTCCATAACAGCAGTTCTATCTTTTTGATCCATAGCAACAACATTAATTTCAACTGTTTCAACATTTTCAAGTAATGTCAGTTTTCTAGTGATTTCTTTTTCAATTTGATTTCTCATGGGACAATCTGCAATCGTTAAAGCAAGGTCTATTTTGACAGTAGGTTCTTCATGATCTACATTTTTAACCATCCCAAGCTCAACAATATTAGCTCCTAACTCAGGATCAAACACTGTAGATAAGTGTTTTAGTAATATATCACTTTGTGTCATACGAATATTCTAAGTACATTTATGAAAGATGTAATTATTAATTTATTGAATATCTGTTTTCTTGTTATAATTTGACTATGGATATACAAATTAAATCATCAAGAGCAGTTCTTGCTACTGACAGTGCTGTAAAAAAGCTTGTAGAACTAAAATCAGAAGAGACAGCAGAAGATAGCTTTCTCAGAATGGGAGTAAAACCAGGAGGTTGTTCTGGATACTCTTACGAAATGTTCTTTGATACAGATAAATTTGATGGTGACGTAATAGAAGAGTACGACGGAGTAAATATTGTTGTCGATGGACAAAGCTTAGAGCACATTAAAGGTGCAACTCTTGATTACAAGGAAGGATTAATGGAAACCGGTTTCTCCATTGATAATCCAAATGTATCCAGAACCTGTGGTTGTGGTAACAGCTTTAGTTAAATTTGTAACCGACTGAGTGTACTGTTTTAATCCAATCATTTCTTTGGTCACCAAGCTTTGCTCTTAGTCTTCTAACATGAACATCAACTGTTCTTGCGCCTCCGAAATAATCGTAACCCCAAACCTTTTCTAGAAGCTGCTCTCTTGACCAAACATTTTCCTGGTTCACAACAAAAAACTTTAATAACTCATACTCCATGAATGTTAGGTCGAGTAGCACATCACCCGCTTTTGCTTCATAAGTTTTCAAATTAATACTGAGGTCCTTGAATTCAAGTATTTCTGAATCACTATCACCTACTAGTGCATGAACTCTTGCACCCACTTCTTCTAATTTGCTATTACTCGAAATTAATTCAATTTGAGGATTTTGAATTAGGTCAACTGTTTGTTCAAAATCTACTTCATTAACAATAATTAAAGTAGGAAAAGGTTTAGTGGAGGATTCTAAATCTGACAAATTTTTCTTAGTTTCGCCGTATTTCGAAAATGATGTTACAACTAAATGTATTTGCTTTGGGGTCTGTATATTCTTAACGGCGAGTTTTTTAACACCAGAAGACTTTAATAAGTCTTCGAAGTTTTTATGCTCTTTATCTATGTTTATATATGTATCTATCATCTCGAAACAATTATTTAATAATTCTGTAACAACATTGCTTGAAATATATATTACATTATTTTCATGAAGATAAAAGCAGAATATATATGGATTGACGGTCTAACTCCGACCGCAAAATTAAGGAGTAAAACAAAAATAATCGATCAAGGAACAGAGCCTCCTATTTGGGGTTTTGACGGTTCTAGTACTCAACAAGCAACAGGTGACCAATCTGATTGTGTGTTAAAGCCAGTTGCCCAATTTTCTGATCCAGTGAGAGGTGGCGACAATATTTTAGTTATGTGTGAAGTAATGAATGTAGACATGACACCACATGCATCTAATACTAGAGCTGCATTAGTAGAGTCGGCTGAAAATTTTGGTGAATTTGAGCCTTGGTTTGGAATGGAACAAGAGTATACATTTTACGAACAGTCTTATGACTCACTTAAATACGGACAACCTTTAGGATTTCCCCCATCAGGATATCCAGCACCTCAAGGTGGTTATTATTGTGGTGTTGGTGCTGACGAAGTTTATGGAAGAGAGATTTCTGAAGCTCATGCAACTGCATGTATTGAAGCTGGATTAGGTATTTCAGGTACAAATGCCGAAGTTATGCCTGGTCAGTGGGAGTTTCAAATTGGGCCTGTAGGTGCACCAGATATTGGTGATCAAATATGGGTTGCAAGATGGTTGCTTTATAGAATTGCTGAAGATTGGAATATCTCTGCAACACTAGATCCAAAACCTGTGAAAGGTGATTGGAATGGCGCTGGTATGCATACTAATTTCTCCACAAAACAAATGAGAGAAGATGGCGGATACGATGCTATCGTTGCAGGATGTGAAGCTCTTGGTAAAAATGCTGATTTGCATGTAAAAAATTACGGTGCAAACATTGAAGACAGGCTGACAGGTGATCATGAAACTCAAAGTTTTGATACTTTTTCTTATGGAGTTAGTGACAGAGGTGCATCAATAAGAATCCCTTGGCAAGTCGAAGTCGACAAAAAAGGCTATTTAGAAGACAGAAGACCCAATGCTAATGGTGATCCTTACGTGATTGCTATGTTAATGATTGATACTGTTTGTTCAGCAGCTTCTAGCTAGAAGTTGCTGATGCAACAACTTCTTCAATCTTTTTAATAAACTGATCCAAGTTGTTGTTAAACGAATCAAGAGCCGCTGCTCTTTGTTCACCTGTATCAGATGATTCAAGCCCAGCAAGTAACTCCACGGTATCTTCATAGATTAAGTTAACTAAAGTCTTTAGCTCTTCATGGCTTGTAACTAAATTTGCATATTCATTTGGAGGTCCGGGGTCAGTTACTGTTATAACAAACTCTTCAGCAGTTGCGATAAAAGCTCTAAATTCATCCTTTGCCTCTTGGTAAGTAACTGATTGTGCATCCCAGTTTTCATTAGCTTCTAAAACATCTTTACCTAATTCAGTTGCTTGAATTTTTTCAGCACTTATTTCTTCGAGGTATTGCACATAATTATCTGGAAGAGTGGTGGTTGTACTTGTTGTAGAAGTATCTTCGACAACTACTTCATCTGCTAAGGTTTCAACTGGGGTTTCTTCAGCTATCAAATCCAAATCATTATTTGTTGTAACTCTATTTATAAAAGTATAAGTTGTTGCAATCATTCCAATAAGGACTAACGGAAGAACAACTCTTCCGGGTTTCGGATCTGGATTAAAGGTTTCCATAGCTATATTGTATCAAACTTATTTAATATATCTGTATTAATAGTTACCCAATCAGCTGAATCCTCTTTGGTAAGAGTTAAAAAGCCGGGACCAGTAAAGACGGAAGCAACTCCGTTAATTTCTAAAAGATTTTTAGCTAGTCCACTAACACCACTAGAGTCTTGATTAATGTATATAGAAATTTCATAGTCATGGTCAACTATAATTTTTCTAGCATTTGGATTAGGAGTGTCTATTAATTCCATATTTAAATAATATTTTAATATAAAAACAGTTAATATGTCTGTATGCAATACGAAGTAAAAAAACTTGGTAAAAGTAATTTATCTTTAAATAAAAGTCAAGTCTTTTCAGTTATGGGTCTTTATTGTTTTGTTCTAGGTACTTCATTACTAGGTTTTTCAATTTATTTATTCTTAGAGTCATCTGGTTTTGTCGAACAAGCTTTTATTAGTTGGAGTGGACAAGGTCTCTTCTGGTCCTTTATTACATTATTTATTTCGATATTTGTTTTATTTATACCAGTAGAATTTTTTAACGAGTATTTCATTGAAAATAGATCATTTAAAAATTTGTTAACAAATATAGTATCTGTAATTTTTGTGTCTTTGCTTTGCTTAGTTGTTTTTCAAGTACTACTTAGAAATCAAAATGTATTTGTAACTGAATACTTAGTTATTGCTAGAGCAGTATCGTTCTCAGGATTTATAGCAATTCCTTTAGTTCTTTTCCTATTTCATAACTTTGGAAAAAACTTATATATTATAGATAAATATTCCTACAGCTTGGTACTGATTATTTGGATTATCTCAACCCAGATTTTCTTATAGTTACATTTTTTCAACAGGCTTTATACCTAAACAAAACATGACGTTTTGACTAGTAGTTAAAAATAAATTTACCAAATAAAGTTTGGAGCTCAAATGAATAGAGTTTTCTATTTCTGAAAGTTTTTCATGTTCATAAAATTGATTAAATGAATTTGAGATATCATATAGATAATTTGCAAGATGGTGAGGTTCATTAAGCAAAAAAGACTGCTCAAGAAAATATCCAAACATAAATAATTGCGATAGCAATTGTTTATCAATATCAGACAGAACTAAATTTTCGATTTCATTTTTTTGCTGAGGGATGCTTTGTTGTAATTTTTTTGCCCTTACTTGAGCATATTGAACATAGATTCCTGTTTTACCATTTACGTTGGTGAATTTTTCTAAATCAAACTTATAGTCAGTTTTTCTATTTGTAATCAAATCACTAAAAGTTAAAACAGAATTTGTCAATTGTTTGATTGTTGATTTCTCCAGGTCACTATTTATATTTTTTATGTAATTTTGTGTTTCTTCAAATAATTCACTTAGAGGTTTTGTTCCACCATCTCTAGTTTTAAAAGGGTTACCATCACTGTCGTTAAGAGTTCCATAAGAAATATGCTCATGGTGTAGATTATTGAATTCAAAAAACTTTATTGAATCAAATAACTGTTGAAAGTGTAAAGATTGACGATTATCAACAATATAAAGTGTTTTGTCGTATCCAATATTATTTTGTCTATACAAGATAGTTGCAAGATCAGTGGTTATATATAGATATGAGCCATCAGATTTTGTAATTAATATTTTTGGATCTGTGTCTTCAGCACTTATTAAAGCTCCTGAGTCATCAATAATTTTTTTGTTTTTGTACAGTGACTCGATCATTTCTGGAATCAACTCATTTACATCACTTTCACCTAACCAATAATCAAAACTGTGATTAAGAAGTGAAAAATTTTCTTCCAGACTTTTTTTAGATATATTTTTAATCGACTCCCATATTTTTAGAAGTTCTGCGTCATTGTCATTAAGAAGTTTATTGATTTCTTGAGCTCGAATTTTAAAATTTTCGCTAATTTTGTATTGCTCGCTAGCTTTTGGATATATTATTTCTAATTGATCGGAATCTAGAGCATTTATATCAACTGATTGATTCTCTAAATATGTAATAATTTGTGCAATAGGCATACCCCAATCACCTAAATGAATGTCGCTAACAACATTATTTCCAATAAAAGAGTGAATGTTATATAAACTTCTTCCAATATTAAGCGTACGCATGTGCCCAACGTGCAAAGGTTTACCTATGTTTGGGCCACCATAATCAAAGATTATCTTCTCACGATTATTGATTTCAAAATCACTTTTCTTATTTGTTATATCTTTAATTAAATTATCGTGGTTAAAAACTAAGTTTAAAAAACCAATCTCATTTTTTTCAACTGGTAGAAAGTAGTTTGTTGAATCAATAATTTCAATAATATTTTTTTGAAGACTACTAAAAAAGTCTGATTTATTGTACTTAACTAAATTATTTATCTGCATATCAAACTCTGGCATTTTTGATAAATTTAACTTTATAGCTTCATCTAAATCAAATTTTTTAAATTCATTATTCAGTAAATTTATTAATTTGTTAAAAAGGTTATTCATTTAATACAATTTTCTAATCTTTATTTTAATGATTATCTGCGAAAGAGTAGTTGCCTCAAAAAGTAAAGTATAAATAATGAATTATCAATTAAATATCTTTTGTAAAGTCTCCTGGGCTCTTGAATCAATCTAAAAAACCACTCTAACCCAATATTCGCTATTAACTCTGGGGCTTTATACTTAGTTCCTGCAGTCCAATCAAATGTGAAACCTACTCCAACAAGATTTGAAGATAACGAGTATTTTTGTTTTACTAGGTCTATTAATCTTTCTTGTTTTGGAAATCCAAGGGAGAACCAAATTATATCCGGATTGAGTTCTATAATCTCTTTAAAATATTGGTCACTTGCTAATTCATCAACATTTAAAAATGGTGGACAACAAAAACCTACAATATTAACACCAGGAAAATTTTTTTTATATTTATTTATAATTTTCACCACAACCTCTTCAGTATTACCAAAAAAGTAGTGAGTTATTCCAGTATGTTCACTATTAACTAATGTGTTATTAAAAATTTTAAACCCATCAACTCTCTGTTGTTTATTTTTATATAAAAGTCGTGAAGCCATTGCGACAGGAAATCCATCGGGAGTACAAATATCAAAACTGTTGATAATATTTTGTAAATTAGTGTCTTTATATGACCTTACTAATGAGTTAGCATTACAGACTGCTACAGTTTTCTTTGATTCATTAAGTAGAGTTTTTGAAAGCTGATCCAATGTTAATTCAGATATATTAGTTTTTAAAATTTTTAATTTTCTCATTAGTATTTATATTATTAAAAGAAAAAAAATATGCGCCTGTAGCTCAACTGGATAGAGCATCTGACTTCGGATCAGAGGGTTGGGGGTTCAAATCCCTCCAGGCGTGCTAAATATAAACTCTATTAACTTTTTTGCCCTGTAATCTAGTGAAGTAATATAGAGTTGATCTTTAGACAGAGGTATGTTTTTTTTAGCATTATTTAAACTATTAATAAATGATTCTTTATTACCATTTTCAAAAAAACTAACTTTTTCATTAATTGGTAATGTTCTATGAGATGGAAAGTCTACTGCAATCACAGACAGGCCACAATATAAGTACTCAAAATACTTCAGCGGTGAAGTGTATAAATAAGAGTGATCGTTATCTGGAGTGTTAATTAATAATCCAAATGTAGCTTCTGACAGCTTTTTTGCTGCAATTTTCCTGTCAACCCATGGAGAGGCTTTAATAATGTTTGATAACTTTAATTCATGGATTTCATTTTTTAAGTTAACACAATCCTTTGTTGAACCGCCAATAATTTCTAATGTATAATTTTCTCTTAACTCAGTATCCGACCACCAGGAAATTATTTGTCCTATACCTCGAGATTGATTAAACCTATGTGTATTTCCGAGAAAAACAATGGAATTTTCTTTTTTGTTCGAATTTATAGATAATAAATCTGAATCTGCAGCGTTGTGTAAAACAATAGATTGATTCACTTCTTTATAATTTTTGTACAAGTTCTCATTTAAGAAAATAAATTTTACATTTTCTAACATTCCAATCTTTTTAATTACAAAATTTCTTACTTTAGATGTTTGATGGCATTCGAAAATGACTTTACTGCCTTGATTTGCTAAAAAATAGGCTATCCAGTCAGATCTTGTAAAAAAATAACTATCCCTATCATTTTTAAAACTTGTTTTTATTAATTTTTTAGACCATAAAATATGACTTATATGAAACCACAATTTTTGGATGAATTTAATTTTTCCGTGAGGATAAGGATGTTTTACTCCAAATGAATTGAAAGTTTCCGTAAATTTGTAAAAATCCTGTAAAGATTTTATATCTGCACTGCTCTGTTTTTCTCTTAATGGAAAATAAAGATTTACTGTCACTCCATTTTTAATAAGATATTTAATGTTTGATATTGTTTGTAAACTATTTGCTGTTTGCGCAGGAAATGTTTGGTATGTTACGTAGTTTAAGTTTTTGGTCATTCTATTTGTAAGTATATGTTTAAAAAAGACATAAAAATAATTTTTTGTTATACCTTGATTAATTATATTTTATATAAATTGATAATATTTACTTATATGAATGGTGATCCTGGATATTTTGGACCTGAATCAATGATGTGGAAGGTAAATAAAGAAATCACAGTTTTATTTGGTGGAGCAAGGGCATTATTAATGCATGCTGCGCATCCTCTTATTGCTGCAGGCGCAAGGCAGACATCCTTTTACCAGAGAGATCCGTGGAAGAGATTGATTAGGACCCTTTCACTCCAAAACTCTGTAACATTTGGCACTAAGGCTGAAGCTGACGAAAGTGCACACAGAATAAATAAATTACATGAGGTTATTAAAGGGGAAGATTCGGTAACAGGTGGTTATTATGATGCTTTAGATCATGAGCAACTTTTATGGGTACATGCGTGTTTACAGATTTCATCAATTTACTTCTATGAAAAAACTGTAGGAAACTTAACCGAAGAGGAAAAAGACAAATATCATAAAGAAAACTCTCTAGCAGCAGAAATGGTTTTAGTAGACAGAGAACAAATACCAAAAACACATAATGAACTAAAAGAATGGGTTATTGAGAAATCAAGAGAGAAAAATTACTTAGTCAAGACCGATGTGGCTATGGATGTATATGACATAATTGGAGGTGGTCCAGTTCCGAAACATATAAAACCAATCTGGCCTTTTATTGCATTTACTGCGTTTAATACACTACCTAAAGAGTTTAAAGATATATATGGAATTAGCAGTTCTAAAGTAAAAACATTTTTGGTAAATTTTAATTTATTTTTATTAAAGTTTACAAGGCCTTTTCTTCCTCCATTTTTCCGTCTTATTGCTCCTGCAAGGTGGGCAAGACAAAGGATTACTAAATCACCCAACTTACGATTTAGTGACAAAGCTAATTACTAGGCAATATAATAAATAATATGGATGAAGAGCAAAAATGGTCTGATATTTCAAATGATATTGCAAAGGTTGCCAAGAAAATCAAATCACGTATTGATGAGGAAGATCTCGTAGAAGACTTAAAAGATACTTTTAAAAATACAATTGAAAATACTTCTGAACTTATTAACAATATAATCCAAACAGTCGAATCTACCGTAACAGATGAAGAAATAAAAAAAGAAACAAAAGAGGTAGTAAGTAATATAAATGTTGAGCTCAAAAACTTACTTCATCAAACAAAGAGTAAATTTTCAGAAGTTTTTGAATCAGACTCTCTTCTAGAGGAAGAGTAAAGTTTGTATTCCTTATAACAAAAAGAAATGTTTATACTATTCTTTGTTATTAATTAACTGGGTCGGTAGCTCAATCGGCAGAGCAGGAGCCTTTTAAGCTCAAGGTCGTGGGTTCGATTCCCACCCGACCCACTACTAGATACCTTTTATTTTTTTTGAAAATATTGAAAAGGGAGTTAGTAAAATTATTTTCAAATCTAGATATAAGCTCCAATTTTCTATGTACTCCATATCGTATTTATACCAAATTTCAAACTCTGAGGTATTTCTTTCATTAATTTGAAGTAAACCAGTTATACCGGGCAATACATTCAACCTACGCATATAATTAGTATCAAATTGTTGAGTATCATCATCAAACAAAGGCCTTGGTCCAACAATAGACATGTCTCCTTTTAAAACATTTATGAACTGTAGAAGCTCATCTAAGCTATATTTCCTTGCAAAATTTAACCCTTTTAGTATTCTTGGATCATTTTCTATCTTAAATAACGGACCATCTGATTGATTCAAAGCATTAAGGTCATCACGTAACTC
Source organism: uncultured Candidatus Actinomarina sp. (assembly GCA_902593475.1). GTDB lineage: Bacteria > Actinomycetota > Acidimicrobiia > Actinomarinales > Actinomarinaceae > Actinomarina. The sequence goes on along the minus strand of CACJIM010000002.1, from coordinate 6,494 downwards.
ATGAGAATTTTTTTTCATTGATCTAAATTTATACATATTGAATATTTCTCCATGTAGGCCAACACGTTTTTGAACTACATGAAATGGATATCCGTCAATTACCAAAATATATAAAGAGAGTAAAAGCATGATAGGTGAAAATATTACTAATCCAAGTAGAGATATGAAAATATCTAAGATTCTTTTAAGAATATATTTGGAACCGTACTGTATATCATTGTTAAAGTAAGTAAAAAACATACCATCAATATTTTCTTGTCTGTAAATAAAGCTAGTTTTAAAAATAGGTTTTTTTTCAGATATTAAGAGTATTTTTTTATTAGTGTTGATTAAATATTTTTCTAAATTAAGTTTTAGTTGTTTCTTATCCTCTAGATTTATGACTATCAGATTAATTTTTTTGACTTTGTTTATCTTATCAATTTCACTTATAAGATCATCAGTATTATTTATATCATTTTTTAAGAGGTCTCCAAGTGACTTTCTAAAAGTAATAATTCTGAGATTTCTAAAGTTTGAATTTTTTTCTAGATTAACTGTTAAAAAAGTTTCGTTTGTTACAGACCTTCCTAATAAACCGGATAAAAATTCTGTATTTCTCAACAATAAGAGGAGAAGTGGAATTAAAAATGAAAGGATAAATAAATAACCTCTAGATACATTTTCGAATCTAAAAATGTAAAACATAGCAAACAAGTAGCTTGTCCACAGAAGGTAAAGCTGAAAATATTCATCAAGTAAGTTTTTGTTTACAGAATATGAAAGCTCATTTACATATGTATAAAATTTTGTTGAATAAAGAATTATCAAAAACAAAAAAACTATAACAGCAAAGAACCCATCAACAGTTATCAATTCAATATTTATAAATGGTAAGAACCTACTTGAGTCTTCAACTAAATTTAAATAAATGACTTGTTTAAATTCTTCATTCGAAATTAAAAAATTATCAAAATAAAAAATAATAAAAGAAGTGATAATGCCTTGTAAAAATATAAACCTAAATAGATATTTTATTAAACTACTAAATTTCATCATATTATATTGTATTGCTTCAAAATATATTACGAAGTTATTTTTTTTTGCATTATAATCTATGTATTACGGGGGCGTGGTGAAGTCTGGAGTTCACGCCTGCCTGTCACGCAGGAGGTCGCGGGTTCGAATCCCGTCGTCCCCGCTAATTGGCCAGATAGCTCAGTCGGTAGAGCACTTGTCTGAAAAACAAGGGGTCGGCAGTTCGATTCTGCCTCTGGCCACCAATACCTATAAGAATTTTTCTTACTAGCTTTCTTTCAAAGACAATATATCATTAACAATTATGACTCAAAAAACGAATATATCTAAAAAAATATTTGATAGCTTAAAAAAGAAAAAAAGTGTTCAATTGATATTTTCATATTTTTTAAAATATATAGATGTAATATTTATTCCTTTTCAAATAATATTTAACAAAGTCTCAAATCTTAAAATATTTAGAATTATATTCTTTATACTTTTACCTTTAGATAAAGAGATATTAGTTTCTACAAGTTATGGCAAATATTTTATAAATACAAATGACAGAATAATAAGTAAGAAAATATTCATAAACCAAGAACCCTATGAAAGTAAAAAAGTTTTGGAAGTTTTAAGGTTGTTGAAAGAAAATAAATTAACCATTTCAAATCTTGTAGAAGTTGGTGCAAACATTGGTTCAGTTACAACCACATTTCTTCTTCTTGATAAAAAATTAACTGCAACTGCAATTGAGGGGAATACTTATTCTAAAAATTATTTAGATGCAAATATATATATAAATAATTTATCTCAACGATGTAAGACAGTTATGTCTTTAATTGGAACCTCTAAAAAAGATGTGTTTTTTGTAACTTTTCAAGGCGAATCTGGAAACTCAATGGTTTTTGATACTTTAAATAAAAGTTTTATCGAGAAATATACTAAAAAAATGAATTTAAATATTAAAAATATCGAAAAAAGAAAAATAAGTACATTGTCAGAATTGGATGAAATACCAACTATAAGTAGAAGAACATTGATTTGGCTCGACATTGAGGGTTATGAATACTCTGTGTTAAAGGGTGTACAAGAACTTACCTCTAAACCGGTAATAGTATTTGAAATAAATCCTGCTTTAATTTCTTCTACTCAAGAATCGCCAAATTTATTTATTAAAAACTTTGAGGATTTATTTATTAATAATTCTTACAGCAATGCTATTTTGCTTGATAGAAGTAATAACAATTATAAGGTTAGATCGGGGTTTTTAAATGATATATGTAATGAAATTTCTTACAGCAATGCTCATGGAGATATTTTAATTTACTAGTATTTTATAAAATTATGGTTATAGTAGTTCGAACCTGCCTCAGATAACCAATAATATTAAAACAAGGGGTTATAAATTAGAATTCGCCTATAGCCATGTATACCTTTTCTAAATTAATAAAAACTACTACAAAAACATTCTCACAATTCTAATCTTCGATGATATTATTTGAATATGAATTATTTTAAGCACGATACTGCATTGGTAGACAGTAATTCAACAATTGGGGACAATACAAAAATTTGGCACTTCACACATATTAGAGAAAATGTAATTATTGGTTCAAATGTAACAATTGGACAAAATGTGTATATCGACGAGGGTGTTGTAATTGGTGATAATTCCAAAATACAGAACAATGTATCAATCTATAAAGGTGTTGATATTGGTAGAAATGTTTTCATAGGTCCTTCGGTAGTATTTACAAATGACTTGTTTCCAAAAGTAGATGGTTGGGATGAGGCCAGAATAGTTAAAACTTCAGTCGAGGATTATGTGTCAATAGGTGCAAACAGCACAATAATATGTGGCGTCAAATTAATGAAAAATTGTCTCATTGGTGCTGGCAGTGTTGTAACTAAGGATGTCTCTGTGGGTAAATTAGCATATGGTAATCCAGCAAGAACAATTAGAGATATATAAAAACATTGAAATCATATAAATAATGCAGAATAAAAAAAGTAATTACTAACTCAATAGAAAATAAAATACCTATTAATAGATTTGTTTACTATTTTGCTTGGTTGCTAGAAGGATATAATTTTTTCATTAATTTGACCCTCCGATAATAAAGGCATTTTCTTTTAAATCTTTTTCATAATAGCTACTCGGCATGTCCTCTTTATTTTTTTTAGCTATACAAGCAAGGCGAACATTTTTTGTGTTGTAATTTTCTTTTTCATGGCTTTTTGAAATAAATATTTCTTTAAATCCAACCATGTCAAGCCAACTCAGTATTGCTTGTTTAGAAGGAAGATGGCTTATGGTAGTTGTGTCTCTATATGTTTTTGGATGATGTATTTCAACAACATTTTCATTAATAAACTTTCTTTTTCTAGTTGTAGCACTCTCTAAAACGACTACACCACCAAAATTAAGTTTTTCATAAATTTTTTGAATAAATCTTAATTGTTCCGGATTATGATACAAAACCCCTGTAAAGTAAATTAAATCAAATTTACCTATGCTTTCATATTCTTCTTGTGACATATATAAAAAATTTGCTTGAATAAATTTATGATTTGATTTCAAATCACCCAACCATTCATTATTAATAGCCTCTTTGTCAGGAAGGTCAATTAAAATAAACTCTGAGGGATTAAGTTCTTCTAATCTTTTAGAATCCTCTCCATCACGAGGTCCTATTTCTAATATTCTTTTGTTGTTGAAATATTCTTTGCCATATAAATCTATTAATTCTTTGTATAGGTAGTCTCTAAATTGCCAAGTGTCTACGGAACCTGAACCTGTAATTTTTCTATATATTCTTTTTAAATACCATACAATGTTTACATACATCACTTCATATTAGATTGATATAAAAATAAATGTTTATATTCATTTAAACTTTGAAATAGTTTCACAAATAAATGATAGCTGCTCTTCGCTTATGTTATTTCCAGATGGAAGCCATAGTAATTTATTGTAAATATTTTCTGAATATTCTAAATTATCAGACTTATATTCATCTAAGTATTTTTGAGAAGATAAAGCTGGATAAACATCTCTTGTTTCTATCCCATTTTTATCTAAATATTCTTTAAATCCATCTTTAATTCGTTTTGAATCGAACTCGACATCAAAAAACCAAGGAACTTCAGTTTCCTTAAATGGTTTGATAGTAAGAACATTGGAATGAATATTTTCTTCATAATATTTGAGCGTATTAAGTTTTTTTTCAACAAAAAAATTTAATTTTTCAAATTGTGAGATTCCTAAAGCGGCCTGTAAATCGGTAATTTTAAAATTTAATCCAAACCCCTCATGCCAATCGGATTTCTCTTTAGATCTATTAAATGTTTTAATTGAAATTAAATAATCATAGAGGCTTTCATCATCTGTTAAAATCATCCCTCCTTGACCCATAGTAATTATTTTGTGAGGTGTAAATGAAAGTATACTTAAATCACCTAACGCCCCGCATTTACTTAATTCATAGTTTGATCCCAAAGCATGCGCTGAATCCTCAATAAAAATTATTTCATTTTCTTTACACCATTTCTGGATTTTTTCTCCTTCACCAGTACGACCGTTTAAGGGAACAAAGATTACACAATCAATTTTTCCCTCAAGTTCTAACAATTTTTCATAAGACATACAAAGAGATTCGTCAACATCAACTAATATTGGATCAGCATTTGCCCATAGAACGGCGTTAATTGTTGCAATCATTGTTAAGTTAGGCACTGCTACTTTCATACCGTCCTTAATTCCAGCTGATAGAAGAGATAGATATATTGCTATTGTTCCATTGGGAACAGCGACTGCGTATTCTCTTCCTAAATAATTTCTAATATTGTTTTCTAATTCCAAAGTTAAGTTATTCTCAGTTATCCACGAACCAGAAGAAATATAATTATTAACGGCTTCTATATCATCACTAGATATTGATGGTTCAACTTGAAAAATTCTATCCAAGATCAATCCTTGTTCTGTCTTTCTCAGGACCAAAATATGGACCATTTTTATTTTCTATAACCAGGCTGTCTTCTTCAATAATATATTCATGAGCTTGATTAAACATCGCTATCATCTCACCTTCCTCTACAACATGAGATGAAGCTTTTCTCCCATCTTCAAAGTAAAGATTACAGGTAATTTTCCCCTTTACTACATAAACTGTCTCATTGGTTTTTGTTGCGATACGATCAAATGTATGGTGGTAGTGTGCTTGAAGAACCTTTCCTTTTTGATATTTCCAAAGACCAACTTGGATAAAATTTTTGTCATCAGTTAAAAATGTTAAACCTTCATCTGCTAATAGCGGTCTCATTATGGTTGCAAAATGAATATTTTCGTGAATTATTTTTTCAGAAATTAATTTACTCATGATTTTTTATATACCAATCTATAGTTTCTTTCACTCCTTCTTTTAAACTATAGTTTGGTTCCCAATTAATAATTTTCATGCCAATACTACCATCAACTTTCTTCTCAAGAACACCCTCCGGCTTTGTAGTGTCAAAATTAAACTCTCCATCCCAACCAACAGTGTCTTTAATTAAATTTGCTAAATCAAGAATAGATATTCCTTTACTTTCGCCAATATTAAACAAATAATTTCCACTGGATAAATTTAAGCATTTAATCAGTGCATTGGCACCATCCTTAACATATAACCATTCTCTTACTTGCTTTCCAGTACCCCAAATATCAACAGTTTTTTTATCGTTAATTTTTGCACTGTAAATCTTGTCTATAAGTGCCCCCATAGCGTGTGATCTATTTTCTTCGAAGTGATCATGAGGCCCATACATATTTGACATTATTACAGAACTTGAGGAAAGATTGTATTGTGTGTAATAACTAGAACCCAAAGCTATATACATTCTTTTTGAAAGTGCATAATTAAATACTGATTCGTGTGGCGGTCCATCCCAAAGGTTTTCTTCTTTATAAGTATTTAAGTGTCCTGGATAGACACAATTAGGAATGGGGTTAATCAATAATTTTACAGAATTTTCTTTCGCTATTTCATATATATTGTTAGCAATTTTTAAATTTACTGAAAGCATCTCAGCAGGGTATTTATATCCGTACGCAATACCACCAACGAATGCAGCACAATTAATAATGTAATCGAAATCTAAATTAGCAACATAATCTCTTAATTCATGAATATTAGATACATCGCAATCTGCTTTTCCTTTTATTACATGTACATCATTATCAGGGTTAATTTTATCAAAAACATTTTTACCTAAGAAGCCTGAAGAACCAATAAGTAATATTTTTCTCATAAAATTAATTTTAATAACGTAAATAATCTATTTGCATGTAACATTTTTCTAATGAAACGAATTAGTTATGTTTTTAAAACCGGCCGATTAAAAAGATTAGAGAAAGACACTCAATATCCAACTGAATTTTATTATTCTCTTGAATATTTTCAGAACAAATATCCAAATTTGAATATTATTGAAGATGCAGAAGCTTTAAATAAAAA
>CACJIM010000001.1 GCA_902593475.1 uncultured Candidatus Actinomarina sp. | reverse complement strand
TCAGCTTGGATTTCAACTCCGAACTGATCTTGACGAGTTTTTACAGCCATTATTATTTCTTCTGTTGATGTATTTCCTGCACGTTCCCCAATTCCGTTAATTGCACCTTCAATTTGTCTAGCCCCAGCTGTTATTGCTGTAAGTGAGTTAGCTACAGCTAATCCAAGGTCATTGTGACAATGTGTTGAAACAATGACATCTTCATTACCCCCTTTAACTTCGTCATAAACTGCCTTAAGAAGGTCTAAATAATCTTGAGGTGTTGCATAACCTACAGTATCAGGAACATTTATTGTTGTTGCACCCTCTTCTACAGCAACTTTCAACACTTCTATTAAAAAATCTTTGTCAGTTCTGGTTGCATCTTGTGCGGAGAATTCTATATTGTCACATAGTTTTTTTGCATACCTAACTGATTCTTTGGCGTCTTTTAATACTTCTTCTTTAGATTTTCTGAGCATATGTTCCATATGTATTTGTGAAGTTGATGTAAAAACATGTATACGTGAATCTTTTGCCACTTTTATTGCTTCCCATGCTTGTTCAATATCATCTGGATGACACCTTGCAAGAGATGCTATTGTTGAATTCTTAATATTTTTTGCAATTAAATTAACACCTTCCCAATCACCAGGAGATGAAGCAGCAAAACCTGCTTCAATTACATCTACTTTCAATTTTTCAAGCTGTTGAGCAATTAATAACTTTTCTGATGGGGTAAGAGCAATACCAGGACTTTGTTCTCCATCTCTGAGAGTTGTATCAAATATGACTAATTTATCATCACTCATTTATCTTTTTTTACATCCTTAGCATTTAAAAATGGCATCATCTCTCTTAAGCCTTTACCAACTTCTTCAAGTTGATGTTTGGAAGCTTCTGCTCTTTTTTCATTAAGGAAAGGAGAACCCTCCCTGGCCTGTGACATCCATTCTTTAGCAAATGCTCCTGATTGAATCTCTTCGAGTACTTTTTTCATCTCTTTTTTTGTTTCAGAAGTTATTATTCTCGAACCTCTCGAAAAGTCTCCATACTCTGCAGTATCAGAAATAGAATGTCTCATCCATTCAAATCCACCTTCGTACATTAAATCTACAATCAATTTAACTTCATGAAGTGTTTCAAAGTAAGCACTTTCTGGCTGGTAACCAGCTTCTACTAAAGTTTCAAATCCATTTCTAATAAGCTCTGTTAACCCTCCGCACAAAACAACTTGCTCACCAAATAAATCAGTTTCGGTTTCTTCTTTAAAAGTAGTCCTTAGAATTCCAGCCCTTCCGCCGCCAATTGCTGATGCATAAGACATGGCCAAACTTTCAGTAGTTCCTGAAGCATCTTTATGCACAGCAACAAGACAGGGCATACCACTTCCTTCAGAGTAAGTTCTTCTTAAGAGATGTCCAGGTCCCTTTGGGGCAACCATTGCAACAGATAAATCTTCTCTTGGTACAATTTCATTGAAATGGATATTAAAGCCATGAGCAAATAAAAGAGTGGCACCTTCTTTCATATGAGATGCGATTTGATCATTATAAACATCTGCCATAATTTGGTCTGGCAACAACAACATGACTATATCAGCGTTCTTAGTTGCATCTTCAAGATTTGCTACCTGGAGACCCATATCTTGAGCTCTTTTAAACGATTCTGAATCTTCTCTAAGGCCAACAGTAATGTCAACACCAGATTCATGTAGATTAAGAGAGTGAGCGTGTCCTTGGCTGCCAAAACCAATTACTGCCACTTTCATAGACTTTATCAATCCTTGATCTATTGATGAGTCATAAATTATTTTATTTTCCATATCTTGTCTCCTTATAGATTAGATTGTAATGCTATTCTTCCACCTCTTACCATTTCAATTATTCCAAATGGTTTCATTAGTGCTTCAAATTTATCCAATTCTTTTGATGAACCTGTTAATTCAAAGATAGCGAAATCTTGCCCTACATCTACTGAAGTTGCATTTGATAGCGACGCTTTCTCAATCACAGATGTTTGAGAGTCTTTATTTATCGATACCTTTAATAATAGAACTTCAGTTTCTATTGTCATGTTTGGATCAAGTTCAACTATTTTTATAACATTTACTAATTTGTTTAATTGCTTTTTTACCTGTTCAACAGCATCTAATTCAGTAACTATTGTCATTTTTGATCTACCTTCAATATTTGTTGGTCCGACAGATAGAGAATTTATATTGAAGCCTCTTCTCGATATGGTGGATGATACTCTAGCTAAAACACCGGGTTTATCTTCTACTAATACTGACAGAATTCTCTCACTCATAGGTTTTTAAGATCCTCTTCATTCATAATTATTTGATCATTGCTTCCACCGGCAGGGACCATAGGAAATACCATATCATCTGGATCTACAACACAATCAACTAAAACCGGTCTATCATTGATTTCTAACATTTTGTTAAACACTTTTTCTATATCAGACTTTTCCATCATTCTTAAGCCAACTGCACCCATAGATTCGGCTAGTTTAAGATAATCTGGTGTGTCATGAGTTAGTTCAGAAGCAGAAAACTTACTATTGTAGAAAATCTTTTGCCACTGACGAACCATACCGTGGTTCCCATTGTTAAACACCACAATTTTAATAGGTATATTTTCTGTTGAGGCAGTGATTAATTCTTGACATGTCATCTGAAAACATCCATCTCCGTCTAATGCTAAAACTAGTTTGTCAGGATAAGCTGTTTTTGCTCCGATTGCAGCTGGTAATGCGTATCCCATAGTACCTAGTCCTCCTGAATTTAACCAGGTATTTGGTTCAGTAAAGTTCCAATGCTGGGATACCCACATTTGATGTTGACCTACACCAGCAACAACAATTGCTTCTTCTTTTGTTAACTTTTGAAGTTCTTCTAAAACATAAGGAACCTTAAGAGGACCCTTGTCTTCTTGCTTATAAGACAATGGAAATTCAGTTTTCATTTCTTTTAGTTCTGAAACCCAATTTTTAGTATCTAGTTTTTCATCTCCCAAAGCTTCAATAAGTCCTTTAATTACACTTTTTGCATCACCTACAATAGGAACTTGTGCATCACGTACTTTTCCAATTTCCGCTGGATCAATATCAGCATGAATAACTTTTGCATTCTGAGCAAAAAATGACGGATTTGCGGTAACTCTATCATCAAACCTTACGCCTATTGCAATTAACAGGTCAGCATTTTGAATTGAAGTGGTAGCTGTATAATTGCCGTGCATACCTGGCATTTCAAGACACAATTCATGACCATCAGGGAAAGCACCTCTTCCCATAAGTGTTGTAACAACTGGAATATTAAATTTAGTAGCTAGTTCAAAGAGTTCATTGTTAGCTTTCGAATGAATAATTCCTCCTCCGACATAAAGAATTGGCTTCTTTGACTTTTTAATTAAAGAAGAAGCTTGATGAACCATTTTTGGATTTGGCTCTGTTGTAGGCTTGTATCCTGGTAAGTCAAGATCGCCTGGCTCAACCCAAGCAGCCACTTGGTTAAGTATATCCTTTGGTATATCAACCAAAACTGGACCTGGTCTACCAGTAGTAGCAATAAATTTTGCTTCCTTCAAAACTTGAGGAATTTCTGAAGCATCTGTGATTAAGTAATTGTGTTTAGTAGCTGCCATCGAAAGTCCTACAGTATAAGCTTCCTGAAACGCATCATTACCTATTGCAGTAGAGGCAACTTGACCAGTAATAGCTAGAAGAGGAGTAGAGTCCATTAAAGCATTAGCTAAAGGGGTTATCAAGTTTGTTGCTCCTGGTCCAGAAGTAGCTATTACAACACCAAGCTCTCCAGTAGCTTGAGCATAACCCTCTGCCATGTGCCCAGCACCTTGTTCATGTCTAGCTAATATATGCCTAATAGGACTATCGTATAAAGGATCATACGCCGGTAAAATTGCACCACCTGGTACTCCAAAAACAGTTGAAACATTGAGGTATTCAAGGCCTCTTATTACAAGCTCTGCACCAGTTAATTGTTCTTTTGTCATTTTTCTGTTTTATATCTCCAAAAAAAAGCCCCCCTTTTTGGGAGGCGCTCATCAAAGCAAAATGAGCGCTAATTTAGTAAAAGCACTAATTCTGAAATGACTACAATTAAATTTTTCATTTAGAATAACTATAGTAAAACCTTAAAAAAATGAAAGATATAAATGTTATAAATTTTTTTGAAGAAAATAATATAAATTTTTCTTCAAATTTTAATTTAGGAGTCACTAATTTACCTTCAAAATTAGATTTTAGAAAAGAAATTAACAATATAAAAAATAATCAACTTCATGCAAATATGAAGTTTACTTTTTCAAATCCCGAATATTCTGGATTAGGTGATAAATTTGACTGGGCAAAATCTGCAATTTTGATTACTTACAACTACAAAAACAAAACACAACCATCCATGCTAACCTCTCCCGGCTATGGTCAAATTGCTAGGTTTGCAGAAAAAGATTATTACTTACCTTTAAAAAATAAAATCAACGAAATTGAACAAGTTTTTGAAAAATTAAATATTAAGTTTAAATCATTTATTGATAACCCTAATCATTACGACAGAACTTTTTTTGTATCATCTGGCTTGGGATGGCAAGGCAAAAGCACAATGATGTTAACACCAGGCTCAGGACCTTGGCAATTATTAGCTACTATTTATGTAGACCATACATTTGAAGAAAGCGAAAATATAAACTATACCTGTGGTGAGTGCAATTTATGTCAGATATCTTGTCCAACTGGAGCATTAAATAATGAATACAAACTTGATTCAAACAAGTGTATATCTTATTGGCTTCAGTCACCAGAATTGATTCCATATGAAATGCGTGATGCAATAGGAAATAAGTTTTATGGATGTGACGACTGCCTCACCTCTTGTCCGCCTGGGCAAGAAAATAATAATGTAGTTATATTCAATAAAAACCAACAAGTTAACCTTGAAGCAATTATTAAAGAAGATAACGAAAAACTTAATGAAATGTTCTATTGGTTTTATATCCCAAAAAGAAATGCCGAATATCTTAAAAGAAACGCCATTATTGCACTTGGTAACAATCCTGATAAAAATACTTCAAGTTTTTTAGAAAAGATTTATCCAGAAAGTTCATCACACTTAAAAATATATATCATATGGGCGCTCTTTAAAATTGGTAATAATGATGTATGTCAAAACTTGATTTATTCTTTTGACTCAGAAGAAAACAGTATTAAAGAAGAATATGAAAAATTAAAAAAAATGATTTCATTAGCTAAATAATCTATTCTTATTCTATGGCAAAAATATCTGATGACGTAACACAAGGTGTAAGTAAATCAGCTGCTCGTGCCATGCTTCGTGCAGTAGGTTTAAAGGATGATGATTTTAATAAATTTCAAGTAGGAATAGTCTCTGCAGGTAATGAAGTAACACCCTGTAATTTAACTGGACCAGAGTTATCTGAACATGCAAAAGTCGGTGTTAATGGTCCCGATTCTGCTGGATTAATTTTTTCAACTATTGCAGTTTCGGATGGAATATCAATGGGGCACGAGGGCATGAGAGCATCTCTTGTATCGAGAGAAGTTATTGCGGACTCTGTAGAACTTGTAATGCATGCAGAACGATTTGATGGAATGGTAACAATAGCTGGTTGTGATAAGTCTTTACCTGGAATGCTGATGGCAGCTGGCAGAATAAATAGACCTGCAATATTTCTATATGGTGGAAGTAGCTTACCAGGCGTCTACAAAGGAAAAGATATATCAATTGTTGATGTTTTCGAAGGTATTGGGGCATATGAAAAAGGAATGATTACAAAAGAAGATTTATATGAAATAGAGTGTGCTGCATGCCCTGGTGTTGGATCATGTGCCGGGATGTTCACCGCTAACACAATGGCATCCGTTGGTGAAGCGATTGGAATGAGCTTACCTGGTACTGCTTCAATACCAGCCGAGGACAGCAGGCTTCGAGTTGCAGCTGAAGAATCAGGAAAACAACTAAATTATTTACTAAAAAATGACATCAAACCAAGAGACATTATGACAAAAGAGGCTTTCATCAATGCAATTACTACTGTATTAGCTTTAGGAGGAAGCACAAATGCTGTTCTTCATCTGCTTGCTATTGCACATGAATCAAAAATGTCTCTAAGTTTGGAGACATTTGACGAACTAAGTAGAAATGTACCTCATCTTGCTGATATGAAACCGTTTGGGAAATTTCATATGGTTGACTTAGATAAAATCGGTGGAGTACCTGTTGTTTCAAAAATTTTATTAGAAAACGAACTTATAAATCCAGAATGCATGACTGTTACTGGTAAAACTGTTGGTGAAAATTTAGAAAATGTTGAAATTCCAAAAAATCAAGATGTAATAAGTTTTCCGGATAATCCTATTTCTAATGAAGGAGGAATAGCAGTTTTAAAAGGGAGTCTTTCCACAAAAGGCTCAGTTGTAAAGACTGCTGGAATAGAAATAAATAATTTCACGGGTCCTGCAAATGTATTTGACAGTGAACAAGACGCTCTGGATGCACTTTTTAATGGTGATATAGAAAAAGGACAAGTTGTTGTTATACGTAATGAGGGTCCTAAAGGAGGTCCTGGTATGAGGGAGATGCTACAAATAACAGCTGCTATAAAAGGTGCCGGTCTAGGCAAGGACGTATTGTTAATTACAGATGGAAGGTTTTCAGGGGGAACAACAGGTTTGTGTATTGGGCATGTCGCTCCAGAGAGTTTTGATAGAGGCCCAATATCAATTTGTAAAGATGGAGATATTATTAGCCTTGATATTTCCAACAGAACCCTAAACCTTGACATAAGCGAAGAAGAAATGAATAAACGCTTTGGTTTATTAACCCTTCCTGAACCTCGTTATAAATCTGGAGTGCTTCATAAATACTCTAAGCTAGTCAGTGGTTCAGACGCTGGAGCAGTTACAAATTAGATGAAATGATATTCATATCGGATGTCCACTATCAGATAGATTATCTTAATTCTTTGCCAGAGAATAAGGGACCTATTGTCATATTAGGGGATTTAATCAACTGGATTGATTACAGAGATGGTCAAGGAATTGCAATGGATGTTTTTGGAAAAGATAATGTTAAAAAATTGATCAATTTAAGAAAAGAACACAAATTTGATGAAAGAAAATCACTATGGAGAGAATTGTATAAAACTGATCCAGATAAAGTAGCAAAAAAAATGCAGAGTGCAATATATAAACAATACGAGGATGTATTTGATGTACTTAAAAAATATGAAGTTTGGTTTATTCCTGGAAATGTAGACGATGTCGATATTATGAATACTTACTTAAGTAGTTCGGTGAAGAACGTAGATGGTTTAATAGTTGAATATGATAATAAAAAAATTGGCTTTGCTGGTGGTGGAGTCCCAACACCTATAAACGCAAGAGGAGAAATTGACGAAGACACGTTTTCAAAAAAACTGTCAAAGTTAAAAGATTCAAATATAATCTGCACGCATGCGCCTCCACTAGTTCGTGAGCTTGTAACTGACGTTGTTACAAATAAAATCGAACAAGGATGGGTTAGTTTAAAAGATTTTATTGAGATATATCAACCAGAATATTCATTATTTGGAGATGTACATCAACCCCAAGCTTCATATTGGAGTTTAAATTCTACTCGTTGCATCAATGTAGGTTATTTTCGAGCAACTAATCAGTATTTAGAATTATCATCAATTTATATATGAATTGTTTATCTTTTGATGTGGGTGGTACAACTGTAAAATACGGTGTCATAGATGAGTCATACAAAATTTTAAAGAAAGATAAGATACCAACTCCAGAGAATGAAAACGATTTTATATATTCTTTATCTAATATTATTCAAGAAAATCTTTCCATTATTTCCAAAGTTTCAGTAGCAATGCCAGGATATGTAAATTCAGCTAACAATAAATACTTATATGGTCCACATTTAAAATATGATATTGATTTTTCAAAGTTATCAAATTTTACAGACTACAAATTTCATTTAGACAATGATGGAAATGTGGCTGCTTATTGTGAATATTTTTTGAATTACAAAACCAAATATTCAAATTTAATAATGCTTACCTTTGGCACTGGAGTTGGTGGTGGAATAATATCTGAAGGTAGGTTATTAAGAGGAAAGGGAAACGCTGGCGAGATTGGACATATGCTTACATCAAATGACAGAGAAATTGAGGGAGATAGTGGAAAAAAAGGTAGTTTCGAATCATCAGTTGCTGCATCTGTATGGACTAAAAAGTGTGAGGAGCTAACTCAGGAAAATCAAGATTCAGAACTTGCAAAAATATTTGCTACCAAAAATGTTGGTTCAGTACTATTTGACAATACACTTAACTTAACAAATTCTGAACAAGCTGCTCGAGATGAAATAATTCAAAATATATCAAATGGATTGTTAAGTTTATTTGAAATATTTGATAATGAAGCCTTTATTCTTGGCGGAACTATGTCGTCTGAACCTTTTGATTTAATTGAGCTTTTAGAGAGTGATATAAAGAGTAGATATAAATTTCCATCGAGAAAATTTCCTGAAATATTTATTGCTTCGCAAGGAGAAGATTCTGGAATAATTGGTGCTTCAGCACTTGCATTTAATGAAGAAAATTAACTCTGTTTTACTTCCTGGAGAATTTTTTAAAACTAGTTTTTTAGAAAAAATAGAAAAGTTAAAGTCCACAGAAGTCGATACGTTATATTTATTTGATCATGGAAAAAATCCTGCTGGAAACCATTTAGATGTTTACAAATTAATTGATGGAATTTATAAATTATATGATGTTATTAATGATCAAATTAGCTTGGGTGTATGTGTTTTAAACATTAATGCGAGACCATTTCAGGAATTGTTTGACAAATATATATACAAATTACTTGAAATTAAAAATCTTAAATTGGGTATTGGTACAGGCGATGATAAATTTGAAAAAAGACCTAATTTCTCAAATGACATTGAAAAAATTATAGATGAAATACTAGATTCAAATAAGTTTAGACAAAACAATATCAGTCTATTTATTGGGGGAGACTCAGAAAAAAAACTTAAATTAATTAAAAAATATTCAATTGGAATTAACCAATGGATAGGCACTAAAAAATTATTTGAAGAAAAAGAATCAATATTTACTCAAATTGAGAATCCGAAAGGAAATTTAAGTTTATGTCAAAGAGCTGATAAGCCAAGTTTTTTTGATAGTGAATTAAACTACGAATATATATATGTATTAAAAGATTCAAATCGAGAGATTTTTTTTGAAACTATAGATAATATTTTTAGATGAATAAATACAGCAATGAATTAATAAATAATTTTCCTGAATATTTATTTAATGAAATTAATCAAAAAAAGATTGCTGCGCGTCATTCGGGAAAAGACATAATAGATCTGGGATATGGTAATCCCGATTTACCAACGCATGATAAAGTCGTAGAAAAATTGATTGAAACAGCTAAGCTCAAAAAAAATCATAAATATTCTGTATCAAAAGGAATATTTGGTTTAAGAGAAGCTATTGCTATTAAATATGAAAAAAATTATCAAGTTAATCTTGATGCAAATTCCAACGTTGTAAATACTATTGGTAGTAAAGAGGGGTTAACGCACCTCTTAATGTCAGTCTTAAACCCTGGAGACAAGGTTGTAGTTCAAGATCCAAGCTACCCAATTCACCATTTTGCTCCGTTAATAGCAAGAGCTGAAACAATAAAAGTAAACTGTCTTGATAAGTCAGCCTTTTTGACAGAATTAAATGACATCTTAAAGAAAACAAAAATTAAATTGTTATTAATATCTTTTCCGCATAATCCAACAACTCTTACTGTTGACCAAATTTTTTACGACAGTCTTGTTGAATTAGCTGAAAAATATAATTTTTTAATTGTAAATGATTTTGCATACTCAGATGTATATTTTGACGAAAATAAACCTCCGTCACTTTTAACTTCTGACAAGAATTTACAACATTGTGTTGAGTTATATTCCCTTACAAAAGGATATTCAATGGCTGGATGGAGAGTAGGTTTTGCAGTAGGTAATGCAGATGCAGTTGCAGCAGTTACAAAATTAAAGTCTTATATAGATTATGGAACTTTTCAACCAATACAAATTGCATCTACCGTTGCTTTAAATGAATTAGACGAGTATCCATTTGAATTATCAACTGTTTATAAAGAAAGAAGAGAATTAGTTGTTGAGCACTTAGAAGATTTAGACTTTATTGTTCAGGAATCTGACGCGACTATGTTTGTCTGGGCAAAACTTCCAGAAAAATTTGATAAAGATTCATTAAAATTTTCATTAGACATTTTAGAAAAATCAAATGTAGCAGTCTCACCAGGAGTTGGTTTCGGAAAATTTGGTGAGGGCTATATTAGAATTGCTTTAGTTGAAAATAAACAAAGAATTAGACAAGCAATGAAAAATATTAAGGCAGCTCTCTAATGTATGACTTAAGATCAGATACTGTAACCAAACCTTCAAAGAAAGTTTTAGAGAGTGCTTTAAATGCAGAACTTGGTGATGATGAGTATATTGAAGATCCTACTGTAAATAATTTAGAGGATGAGTGTGCTAATCTTTTAGGTTTCGAAAAAGGATTATTTGTTTCTTCAGGTCTAATGGGAAATCAGATTTCACTATTAATTCACAATGACCCAGGTACAGAAGTAATTACACCTCATGACTCACACATTAAAAATTACGAACATGGAGCTGCAGCTTTCTTATCTCGTGTACAATTTCGTGATGCTGAGCATACAGATGGAGAGTTGAATTTAGAATATGTAGAAAAACTTATATTAAAATCAAAAGTCCACAAACCCATAATCAAAACTGTTTCGATTGAAAACACTCATCTGGCATCTGGAGGATCGATCGTATCTTTTGATTCAATAAAATCTTTAAGCAAGATTGTGAGGGAACATAGTCTGAAGCTCCATGTAGATGGTGCGAGAATATGGCATGCAATACAAGAGGATAAAAATAATATCAATTACGGAGATTACTGTGATAGTTTAACATTCTGCTTCTCGAAAGCTTTAGGAGCACCTATCGGCTCTATGCTGCTTGGCTCTATGGAATTTATAAAGGAGGCAAGGGAATATAGAAAAAAACTTGGAGGAGGAATGAGGCAGGTTGGCGTAATAGCTTCAATGGCTAAAACCGCTTTGCAAGGCAGAGAAAGTATTCTTGAAGATCATGCAAAAGCCAAAAAAGTTTATGACTTCCTTAATGTAAATCTAAACAACGAAAAAATACAAAGCATTGTTTACAAAGGAACAAATATGATATTTTTGAATATTAAAAATGAAGAAGATCCGAATAAATTATTAGATATTTTTTATAACGAATCAATTAATGCAGGACTCATTGGAGAGAAATCAATTAGATTAGTGTTTCATAAAGACATAGTGCAAAATGACATTGATAAAATTTGTGAGAAATTGGTTCACTCTTCTTCCAAATTTTGATTCCATTCTGTTATTGATTTTTCAGATAAATTAACCAATATAAAAACACCAATTAAATTAAATACATTAATTACACCAACATAAGTTAAAACACTTGTTAAACAACTCCCTTCATCAGAGATAATGCAAAATGTATTTCCAAGAAGATAGCCGATATAACTAGATAATAAAATTACGGAAGTGTATATAAAAATCCGAGTCTTGTTGCTAAATCTCATAATTATATTAACTTTACCTTATTATGAATTTTCCTAACCCTTGGATTACGATTTTAAGTTTTGTATATATTTTTTTTAATGGATTTATTTCTTTTCAACTTAGCAGAAAGATAGTTGATATATACTTAGAAAACTTTAATTCAAAATTTTTTAAATCATTAGAACCCATAGTTGGTAGCTTGGGATTCATTGGGTCTTTTGGTGGAGGATTGCTTATTTTATATTATTTTATTATTAGCATTACTTAATATACTTACTATGACATACCTAGTATGTATTTATAAATTTATTTTCTATAGATTGTAATTCACAATGAACCGGCCTATTTTTTATAAAATCTTTTTCTTCTAAGTAATAATATGTAAAAGCTCTTATGGTGTCTTGATGAGAAACAAAAAGAGTATTTTCATATTTCTCATAATCTAATTTAAATCTATCATGAACATTCTTTAAGCTTTCTAATGTATTTTTTAAATTTAAAGGATTATTGTTGTAATTTTTAAAACTATCTGTAAGTTTTATCTCTTCTATTGTTTTACCAATCCATTCATATGGTCCGGACCATTCAATAATATTGTAAGACACATCTATATCCGTCTTAAGTTCTTCATTTACAATACTGGCGGTCTGTCTTGCTCTTAAAAGAGGGGATGTGATAATTTTTTCAATATTGAATAACTTTTTAATTTTTTTTGCTGCATCTTTGGCTTGCATCTCGCCCTTACTGCTTAAATAAAATCCTGGAAGGTTTGCGTAAAACACATCTTTTTCATTTTGTACCTCACCATGTCTAAGAAATAAATTACCCATTAATTTAGACTAACTCATTTTTATATTAAGATTTAGATATGGGTTTGAATAAAGAAGAAGAAGAAATTTTAAAACAAATTGAACAAGAGTTAATGAAGGACGATCCTGGTTTAGCAAAAACAGTTGAAGACTCTACTCTTTCTAAATTTACAAGAAACAGAGCGGTTATTTCTTTTTTTGTGTTTGTTTTAGGACTATTGACAATGTTTAGTACTTATATTATTCAACCCGCAATAGCTATATTTGGATTTTCTGTAATGGCAGTTGCTGGATATGTATTTGTCGCAAATACAAGATCACTTTTAAAAGCTGAAAACGTAAAAGAGTGGAACATAAAACAAGTAATTAAAATTTTAAGAAACCAAGATAGCTCTAGACAAAAATAAAAAATTTAATTAAATTAAATATACATCATTTTTTTTAGGAGTAAGGTTTGAAGAAAAATGCTTTTACATCAAAGCAAGCATGCTATCTTTCTGGATGCACATCTCATCAATTAAGATACTGGGACAAAGTAAATTTAGTATCTCCATCAGTACAATCTTCTGATGGAAAACCTGGAGTTCCTAAATTTTATTCATTTAGAGACATTGTTGCCTTAAGGGTTATAAAGACATTACTTGATAACGGTATGAGCATTCAAAGAGTTAGAAGGGCTTGGAAATATTTAACTAAAAATGGTGATCTTACAAAACATTTATCAGAAGTAAAACTCAAGTCTGATGGTAAGACAATATACTCTGTTGAAGACAATGAAGTTTTTGACGCTTTGAAAAATGGACAACTTACATTTTTCGAAACAATTGATACTGTTACTCAAGAAGTTAAAGAAGATGTTTCCAAATTTGAGTTAGATAAAGAAAGATTTTTAAATTTATTGACTAAAGTGGAAGATGATGTACTTAGTCAAGAACTTCAAGCATAGAAATCAAAACAGCTTAGATTTACCATGAACCTATTAAGTCATAGGACGTTAATTTTAAATTCTACATTCCAACCTCTTTCTGTTGTTTCGTTTAAAAGAGCAATTTCGTTAATGCATAACAAGAAAATAAATGCCATAAAAAATTCTGAAATAATTTTACATTCTGAGAAAGAAGAATTTTTTGTTCCAAAAGTTGGAATTTTAACTTATTTTGTTAAAGCTCCTTTTGCTAGGAGAGTAGCTCTAAATCGTGAAAATATATTTATTAGAGATTTTTTTACATGTCAATATTGTGGTAAATCTGCAGAGTCGGTTGATCATATAATTCCTCGTTCCAAAGGTGGCCTACATGAGTGGTCAAATGTTGTTGCATGTTGCAAAAAGTGTAATTTAATAAAAGCCGATAAGCTTCTTCATCAAACTCATTTAAATCTTAAAAATCCTCCATCTAATCCAAAAGATAATTTTTGGATCAAGACTATTGTTGGCAGCAATCCAGATCCTTCTTGGGAAGAATACCTTATTTCAGCATAAAAATTTTTTCTCAAAAAGTGTTGCAGAGTGTCATAAAGTGTCATATAATGTGTAAAAGTGGTTCAAGGCACGAAAGGCGGATAAAGTGTTCCTTGGTGAGTTTCAACATACAATGGACTCTAAAGGTAGAGTAGTTATACCTTCAAAGTTCAGAGAAGAGCTTCAACAGGGCTGTGTAATCACCAAGGGACAAGATAATTGCCTTCAAATATTAACAAAAGACAATTGGGAAAATGAAGCCTCAAAAATGGCATCGCTCCCTTCCACAGATCGAACATCTAGACAATTAAGAAGAGCTTTATTTAGTGGTGCTGTAGATGTAAAAATTGATTCTGCTGGAAGAGTGCAGGTACCTGAAAATCTACGTGCATATAGCGGTATAGACATCAACGAAGAAGTAACTGTTACTGGATCAGGCCCAGTAGTTGAAGTTTGGTCAACAAGAAGTTGGAAGAAAATCCAAAATGAAGCAGACCAAGCATTTGCAAATATTAATGAAGTGAAAGGATAGGTTCATAGCCAGCTCTCTAGACAACTAAATTGGAACACCCTTACTCCGCCCAACTTTCCAATTGGTGCCAGTTCTAGAGAGCTGGGTATGAATACAAACAGGGCAGAGTATTTGACACACGATGGGGTAATGACATCAGAAATATCTGATTTGCTTATTGATGTACCAGATGGAATATTTATAGATGCAACATATGGATATGGATCCCATTTTAAGTACTTCAAAAAAAATCATAATAATATAGATTTTTTAGCACTAGATCGAGATTTAGAAGCGGTTTATAACTCTCCAGATTCCCATGATGTCCAACACTACAGTTTTTCGAAAATTACAGAATATTTAGAAAATAATAATATTGAGTCAATAAGTGGTGTTTTTTATGACTTTGGTCTTTCATCACATCAAATTGACTCACCACATCGTGGGTTTTCATTCCAACATGATTCTATTCTTGATATGAGAATGGACGTTTCTCAAGAGCTATCTGCTAAAGAAGTTATAAATAATTATGGTTATGAAGAATTATTAAAAATATTTTATGAATATGGAGAAGAGAGTAATTCAAAAAAAATAGCTGAAGCAATTATTAATAATAGACCTATTCAAACAACAAATGAGTTAGTAAGTGTTATTGAATCATCCCTGCCGCGCCAAAATCCAAAATTTACTAAAAGCACTGTAAGAAAAATATTTCAAGCTATAAGGATCGAAGTAAATAATGAAATTAGTGAAATAGTTGAATCTTTAGAATCTGTAAAAAATTTTATTAAATCAAATGGAATTATGATTTTTCTTTCGTATCACTCAATTGAAGATCGAACAGTAAAACAATTTGTAGACAAGGAGACAAGAGGGTGTACATGTGATCCTAAACTCGCAATATGTATTTGTGAAAATGTTCCACTATTCAAACTAGGTAAATATAAAAAAAGAAAGCCTTCAAATAATGAAATTAAAAAAAACCCTCGATCAAAGTCTGCGGTTCTTAGATTCATGGTAAAAATATGAAGTTTAGAAATTTTCTATTAATAATTGTAATTTCAATTTTCTCTTCACTTATATGGAATTTGTATACAAATATGAAAATAAATGAATTGTCAACCAACTTGTCAATAATAAATCAAGAAATTATTGAATTGGAAATTCTTAAAGACCAAACGTTTAATTTATATCAAGAGAAATATTCTATTCAAAATATTGAAAAAATTTCAGATTCACTAAATTTTAAAAAACTTGATGTTTACATAGTTAATAAAGATCTTTCATCACCATACAAAATTGATTCAGAATTAGTTGAAATTGATATTCTTGGGACTTTAGGAAAATGAATTACAACCAAATAAAGAATTGGAGTTTATTTATTGTTATTTTCAGCAGTTTTACAATTTTTAGTAGTTTATTTCTAAAAAATGTATACGACTTACAATTTACAAACTCTGAATATTTTCAAGAGCAAGCATTATCTTATCGTATAAAGTCAGAAACTCTTAAAGCTAAGAGGGGGAGTATATATGATAAAAATTTACAACCAGTAGCAACAAGCACACAATCTTTCAACATAGGAATATATCCAGATAAAGTAGAGAACATCAAAGAGGTATCCATACTTTTGTCTTCATTACTTAAAAAGGACAGCACTGAAATTTCAAATAAAATTTTTAATTCCACTAGATTCTTTTATCTTGATAGGAATATCGAATACAAAAAAGGTGAGGAAATAAAAAGTTGGAGTCTGGATGGTGTAGTGGTAGAACCATCAAGTAAAAGGATTATCCATATTCCTTCTATAAGAAAAATTGTTGGATTTGTTGATACAGACAATTATGGGATCGAGGGTTTAGAGCTTTATTTTAATAGCACATTAGAAGGTATCGATGGAAAAATTAGTTATGAAGCTGCGCCAAATGGAAGCATCATTCCACAAGCAAATATTCAAACTACTCAACCAATTCATGGTGAAGACCTAATATTAACTCTTGACTCTGAACTTCAATATTTAGCTACAAACTTATGTAAAGAAGCACTAATAAACACCAAAGCTTTCAACTGTTCAGTTGTTTTTGCAAATGCTAATACTGGAGAAGTATTAATTTCTGCTGAAGAGAGAGGAGATAAAGAATCAATAAATATTGACTTAATCAGTACAAGGGCACAATATGAACCAGGATCATCATTAAAAATATTTTCTATAGGACTGGCTTTAGAACAAGGTTTATTAGACGAAAAAACAGAATACTATGTTGAAGACACTATCGAATTAATTGAAAACTCATGTCAAAAAGATTTCAAAGGTTATAAAGGATGTTATAAAGACTTTCTTAAACATGAACCCTACAACCTTTCAGTAAAAGAAATAATTGAAAGATCTTCAAATGTTGGAACAATTATTGCTACAAAAGATTTAAATATTAACGACTTAGAAGAATTTCTTTCAAAATTTGGATTTTCAAAAAGAACAGGCATAGAGCTATCTGGTGAATCTAAAGGAAGTTTTGATCCAAATAAAACATGTAGAACATGCCTAAGTTCATTGTCTATAGGATATTCAATAAATGTCACTCAAATGCAAATGGTAAGAGCATATAGCATTATTGCTAATGGTGGTAAAAATGTTGATTTAACATTAATAAAAGCTCCTTATTTTAATTATTCACCAAACCATGTAATCGACTATAACTCAGCAGAAAGATTAAAAAATTTACTAATAAATGTGGTAGAAGGAGAGAATGGAACTGGACGCTCGGTCTTTATGGAAAATTATACAATTGGTGGTAAAACTGGAACAAGCAGAACACACATAGAGGGAGTAGGGTATTCAGATTATAGATTTAATACTTCTTTTACAGGTTTTATAGAAACAAATGAAGGACCAATTGTTGGATCTGTTATCTTATGGGGAGCTTCGGTTTCTCCTTATACTGAATATGTAACTGGTGGATCAACAGCCGCTCCAATATTCAAAAAAATTGTAAGCTATTTAGTACCAGGAGAATAAATTTGAAAAATCTAAATTTAGATTACTTAAAAAGTTTGGATATAGATTATTCAAAAGTTGTAAACCATACATTTGATGTAGTTGAAGGCTCTATATTGTGCATAAATCATGACGATAATAATAAATTAAATGAATATATTTCTTCATCTTTAAATGAAAATCCGAAGTTTGTAATTACAGGTAATAAGTGCGATATTCAAGATGAAAAAGTTTTAATATTTGAAGATTATGAGAATATATTTAATTATATTCTTGAAAGGATAAGTCCAAATTATAAAAGTCTTAATTATTTTGGAATAACTGGAACTAATGGAAAAACCACAACAGCTTTTTACTTGAATCAACTTATTGGTTCAGATAATTTATTCATTGGAACTATTGATGAGAAACAAAAATATTCATTCACTAATGAGAAAATTCTTACTACCCCAAAATTATTTAATATTGTTAAATTAATCTCGCTTCAACAGGAAAATATTAGTTCAGTGTCGCTTGAAGTTTCTTCGCATGCTCTTGATCAAAACAGACTAGGGGATTTAAAATTTCTTGTATCTGGTTTTACTAATTTGAGCCAAGATCATTTAGATTATCATGGTTCAATTGAAAATTATTTAAACTCTAAAGCAAAATTATTTCAACAAGGAGTGTCTGAAAAATTTGTATATATTGATTCTCCGGAAAGCACTCAAATTGTAAGTGCTTCAAATATCGAATCATTTAGCATTGGTCCAAATGATAACAATGATGTTAGATATAAAGAAATAGATGAACAAACATTAAAATTCACAATTGACAGTAATCAAGTTGAGTGTCAGATTCATTTATCAGGCCCAAAATTTATTGAAAATTTTTTGTTAGCTTTTTCTATGGCTTATTACTCGAATTTATTTGAATTAGAAGATTTGATACATAAAAGTCAATATGTTGTAAATCCACCTGGAAGGTTTGAAACAATTAATCGAAACAATAAAACTGTAATAATAGATTATGCACATACTCCTGGTGCAATAAAAGAGGCAATTAAATACGCTCAAAACAAGTATGAAAAAGTAAATGTAATATTAGGTGCTGGAGGTGATCGAGACAAAGGCAAGAGGATGAAAATGGGAGAGGCTTCCTCAAATGCTGACTATGTTATTATCACAAATGATAATCCCAGAAATGAAGACCCTTTAGAAATATCCAAAAATATACTTGAAGGTATTCCATTAAATAAAAGTTCAGATGTAATCCTAGATAGAAAAGAAGCAATACATAAAGGAGTACAATTATTAAAAGAGAATGAAGTTTTATTAGTATTAGGTAAAGGACATGAGAAATATCAGGAAATCGAAAATAAATTCATACCTTTTGACGACGTTCAAATTACTAAAGAAATTATGGAGTTAGAAAATTGATTGGAATAATTGTATCTGGTGGCATTAGTTTTCTTGTAGTAATTTTTTCTACATTGATTGGCGTCAATTTTTTTAGATCTAGAAATATAGGACAAGAAATTCAAGAAGAGGTAAATTTTCACGATCACAAAAAAGGAACTCCAACAATGGGAGGATTATTTATCGTTTTTGGCACTATTGCTGGCTACTCCTTATCTCATATAAATTTCTGGACTATTGGAGAAGGATTCAAAGTTGAATTAACATCTATGAATGTAAATGTTATTTTACTTTTTGTATTGGCCTTTCTTATGGCAATGGTGGGTTTTATAGACGATTATTTAAAGGTTAAAGCTGGAAGAAATTTAGGATTAAAACCTACACAAAAATTTGCTTTACAATTTTTGATTGGTTGTATTAGTGCTTATTATTTTATATTTTTAAATTATGATTCAAACTTCTACTTTTTTAGCGGTTTAGGTTTTGATATAGGCATTGTTAAATGGTTGATAATTATATTTTTTATTATAGGTATTACAAATTCGGTAAATTTCACAGATGGTTTGGATGGATTGGTTGCCGGAAGTAGCGCAATTAGTTTTGGAGGGATTTTAATTATCTCTTTTTGGATTTATCGTCATCCAACATATTATTCAAATTTTATAGGTGATGACTTCCTAACTGTTGAACTTTCGTTATTAATTTCTGCTGTAGCTGGTGCTTGTTTAGGATTTTTATGGTGGAATACCAATCCTGCAAAAATTATAATGGGAGATGTTGGATCGCATTTCTTAGGTTCTCTATTCCCATTAATATTATTTGCTCTGGGTGCAGATGGATTAATATTTTTCTTTTGTTTTCTTTTTATTCTTGAAGGAGTTTCTGTAGTTGTACAAATACTTTCATTCAAATATAGACAAAAAAGAGTTTTCAAAATGGCACCAATTCACCATCATTTTGAAATGAGTAATTGGGCTGAAACCACAATTATTGTGAGGTTTTGGATAATTAATGGCATTGCTGTAGTTATTGGCTTGGGTTTGTTCTATGCAGATTATGTATTATTTGGTCAATGAAGTCTTCACTGATACTTGGATACGGCTCAACAGGACAAGATATTGAACAATATTTAATTTCTAAAAACAAAAACTATTTAATACACGATGATTTAGAAAATATAGATAAAAAATATAAATTTAATACAGAAAACATTAACAATATAGAAACTATTTTTGTATCTCCGGGTGTAAAAAAAGATCATGAAATTCTAAGAATGGCATCATCCAGTGGAATTAAAATTATTACAGACATTGAGTTATTCAGTGAAATAAATAATGTAAAACTTATAGGTGTCACAGGTACTAATGGCAAAACGTCTTTTGTTACATTATTAGACAGAATTTTAAATAAATATGATATTAAAAGTAAACCAGCTGGAAACATAGGAAATTCACCATTAAATTTAATCTCAGATACGAATGATTTAGATTATTTGATTTTAGAACTTTCAAGTTTTCAGCTGGCTCATATGAACAAAATAGAACTCGAAATGGCTGTTGTTTTAAATATCTATCAAGATCATATTGATTGGCATGAGACTTTTGAGCAGTATGTATTTTCTAAATTAAAAATATTTAATTTTACAATTAATCAGGAAAATAATTTTTTAGGACCTGTTGATAGTCAAGTCAAGACAGAAGGAATATTGCCTAAAAATGTCAAAAATTTTAATGAGGAACAATTTAATTTAGATAATTACTTTGATGATTTTGTATCCATTTTTATAGATGTTTGTAATGAATTTTCTATACCCAAAGAAGAAGTTTTAAATTTTTTAACTTCACAGTCATCCGTAGAACATAGATTTGAACATTTTCATACTAAAAATGGAGTTAAGTTCATAAATGATTCAAAGTCCACGAATTTAGAATCAGTTAATAAGGCATCTTACAAAGTTAAAAATTGCCTGCTTATAATGCACGGACTTTTAAAGGGAATAGATATTAAAAGATTATCTCTTTCAAATGAAATAAAAGAAATTATGGTACCCAAAAATTCTGAATTTGTTATCAATAGCAATAATTTCTTAATTGTTGAATATGAAAATTTTGAAGATTTAAGAAAATATATAAAAAATAATTATAAAAATTTTGACACTGTTCTTTTTTCATGTGGTGGATCAAGTTTCAGTAATTTTAAGAATTATATGGAAAGAGGAGAATATTTTAAGGAAATGATTGTAGGTGAAATTAGTTGAAAGTCGATTCATTAAATTTCATTAAGAGACTAAATATATTTTCTGTGCTGTTTTTAATTTCATTTGGAATATTATTGAATGTGTCTGCTTCATCAGTTGAAGGCTTGAATCTTTATGGTGATAATTTTTATTTCATAAAGCGTCATTTAACTGCGATAATACTCGGTGCAATAATTTTTAATATTTTTAAAAATTTAAATATTAACTTCATTGAAAAATTTTCTTCTATTTCAATGATATTTATTACTACCACACTATTTTTAGTTTTAACTTATGGAATAGTAGTAGGAGGTAGTAGACGTTGGATTGATCTTGGGATTGTTAATTTTCAACCAAGTGAGCTCGCAAAACCTTTAATTATATTGTGGGTTGCTAAACAAATATCAAATGACATAACAGAAGATACAGATTTCAAAAAGTTTGTAAGATCTATCTTTTTACCACTACTTTGTGCTTTCTTAGTGTTAATGGAACCAGATTATGGTACTTTTGCTTCAATCTGTTTTATTTTGTTTTCACAAATATTTTTTTCAAAAATTAAAATTATTTACCCATCACTAACTATCTTTGCATCTATTTTACCACTATATTTTGTAGCAACTTCGAGTGAATATCGTTTAAGTAGGATAGAAACCTGGCTTTCTAGAAAGTGTGATTTGGGTATAGATTTGTTGGGGGACTGCTTTCAACTTAATCAAAGCAGAATTGCTATTAGTTCTGGGGGTCTTTTTGGTCTTGGCCCTGGTACATCTAGAGCTAGATGGGGATCATTGCCAAACTCATACTCTGATTTCATATCATCAATAATTGGCGAAGAGTATGGATTTTTTGGTTTATTTTTATTGGTCTTAGCTTTCTTTATATTAATATCAACGACTTTTCTTATTGCAATTAGAGAAAAAAATGAAATTAAAAAACTAATTTCTGTTGGTTTTGGTAGTTGGGTATTTTTCCAAACAGTTATAAATCTAGGAGGTGCAGTTGGTATTGTGCCAATTACGGGAATTGTTCTTCCATTTGTATCTTATGGATCAAGCGCTATGATTTCGATTTTTATAGCATTAGGTATTATGTATTCAAGAGATTATGAATAAGAAAGTATGCTTTTTTTGTGTTGGAACTGGAGGACATGTATTACCAGTACGCAACCTTATTAAAGAATTAAAAGAATTAGGAACTAATAATGAGGATATATTTGTTATTTGTGACAATCGGGGAAGACAATATCTAGACAATATAGATGTAAGCATTCATACTCCAGAAATATTCGCTTCAAAGAAAGGAGTGGTGGGATATATATTTAATATTTTTACAATTTCAAGATCTATTAGAGAGATTACCAAAATTCTTAAAGATCAGAATATATCAGTAGTACTTACAACAGGGGCATACATTGCTCCAGTAGCTGCAATTGTTTCAAAAATTTTGAAAGCTAAATTTTTTATTCAAGAACAAAATATTTATGCAGGTTTAGGAAATAAGGTGAGTGCAATATTTGCAAAAAAAATATTTACATCATTTGAAGACACTCAAAATATAAATAAAAGTAAATTAAAACATACTGGACCAGTAGTAAACACAACACTAGGAAGAAAATATATTGAACCATTAGGAGTAAAAACGATTGGTTTTGTTGGAGGCAGTCAAGGGTCTGAAGAAATAAATAACTATGTTGAACAGTTTCTTAATAGCGAAGCATCATCGGAGTTTAATGTGCTACATATTACAGGGAAAGCTAAGAATACTAATAAATTAGAACTTCAAAATTATAAAAGTTATGAATTTTTAAATGACATGGATGATTTTTACAAAAATATAGATATATTAGTAGGTCGTGCAGGAGGAGGTTCTCTTGAGGCTGCTTATTTAGGTATTCCACAAATAGTAGTCCCATACAAGCATGGCACCACATCGTCTCACCAAGATTTGAATGCAAAGTATTTAGAAAATAAGAAGTTTGGATTTAAAGTGAATTCTTTTGATGAGTTATTAAGCAAAGTTTCAGAAATTTCAGTAAAAATTAAATCTAATAATTTAGATATACCAAAAATAGTGATTGGAAATCAATCTATAGCTAAGGAGATTTATGAGTATATCAATTAATACTTTTAAATCATGTTACATAGTTGGTATTGGTGGTTCTGGCATGAGCTCTATTGCAAAATATTTATTTCAAAAGGGTTTAGAAGTATCAGGATATGATCAAAGAAGTTCTTATATTACTAATCTTTTAAATAACGATGGTATAAAAGTAGATTTTGACATCTCTAATGCTACTTACAGCAGCGAAACATTATATATTGTTTCATCAGCAATAAATATGGAATCTATTTTCTTAAGTGATTTTGTAAAACAACCTAATGTTTTAACAAGGCCAGATTTTTTAAAATTATTATCTGCATCTGTTGACGTTATAGGAATAACGGGAACACATGGTAAAACATCTACAACTGCCTTACTTGCGCATATGTTTAAATTTAATGACATCGATATATCGTATATATACGGTGGTGTTACTTCATTTAATGGAATAGGTGGCCATTACGGTGATAAAAATCTTCCCTTAATACTAGAAACTGATGAAGCATTCAATACTTTTAAAGATATTCAAATTAAAAACTTACTCGTAACAAATATAGATCATGATCATATTGATTATTTTGGATCTTTTGAAAATTTAGTAAAAGCTTTTAAGCATGTTATTTTAAACGTAGAAGGTAAATGCGTAATTAATGTTGATGATGATCAATTATCGAAATTAATAAGATCAGAAGATATTTCTTACTCATCTTCTAAAGATTCTAATTACAAATTAAATTCTTATTCAAGCTTTCTGTTTGAGGGAAACAAATTCAAAATTAAAACAAAGTTAATAGGAGATCATTTTATTTCAAATATCATTGGAGCAATTGCTTTAGCAAATTTGAACGGATTATCAATAGAACAAAGCTTGAATGCCATTGAACATTTTACTGGAGTAAAAAGAAGAACTGAGTTCATTGGAGAATTTAATGGTATTAATTTTTATGATGATTATGGGCATCATCCAACTGAAATCAAAGCAACTACGAAAGCTTTAAAGGAACATACACAAGGAAAATTAATAGTAGTGTTTCAACCACATAGGTACACAAGAACCAGAGATAATTTTAATGATTTGAGTAAATCTTTTGAATACTCGGATTTGACTCTTATTACAGACATATATTCAGCAGGAGAAAAGCCAATTCCAGGGGTTTCTAGTCTTATGTTTGAAAGTGAAAAGATCAAATATGTAAAATCGCCTAGAATGGTGCCTCCTTATTTGAAGAACAAAATTTCTCCAGGAGATACAGTACTAACTATTGGAGCTGGAGATATTACTCTTTTAGGTCCTCAGATATTAAAATATTTAAATGAAAACTAGTAGCGTAAATCTTTCATCGGTAACCACATATAGATTTGGTGGTCTGTGTAAAAACTTCATCACTATAGATAATGTAGATAATTTTTCCAAGATATCTGAAGAAATGAATAGTAATAACACATTCGTTCTTGGAAAAGGATCAAATATTGCATTTTCTGACAGCGAATATAGAGGTTATGTTTTACAAACAGATTTTAATTTTATAAATTTACTGAACGATGAGAACACATTAGAAGTTGGCTCCAGTGTGTATTTACCTGATTTGTCAAGGTATTTAAAAAAGGAAAGTTTAGAAGGGGGAGAGTTTTTACTAGGTATCCCAGGCTCTATTGGAGGTGCATTAAAAATGAATGCTGGAGCTTATGGATATGAAATTGGAAGAAATGTTGTAGAAGTCAATTGTTATGACTTAGATCAAAAACAGCTTGTTAAATTAGATCCCAAATCAATAAATTATAGTTATAGAAAATCTAGCAATCTTAACAACAAAGTTATATTGTCAGCAATTTTAAAATTTGAAAAAGGAAATTTTAAAGAAATATCAGAGAAAATGTCTGAATTCAATAAAAATAGAAAAAAAAGCCAACCTCCAGGCATATACAACGCTGGAAGTGTGTTTAAAAACACTAAAGAGTATTATGCAGGGGAGTTAATTGAAAAAGCAGGCTTAAAAGGATATTCGATTAACAATGTAAGTGTTAGTAGCAAACATGCAAACTTTTTTATCGCAAAGAAGGGAGCAAAGGCCTTGTCTTTATACAAATTGGTACAGCATGTAAAAGAAAAGGTAAATGATAAATACGGTGTTATGCTCGAAGAAGAAATCCAGTTTATTGGTGAGTTTAACTAAATGGAAATTGATTTTAATGAACAAGAGAAAGTATCTTTTCGATCATTTTTAATATTTAGTCTTTTTTTATTAATAATCTTAAATACTGGATTTACCTTGAACTCTGCTTATTTTAGAGTAAGCAAAGTTGAAGTACTTGGTAATTATGAGATATTTGATGAAGCTGATTTAATTAAACCGGCTTTAGGTCAATCCATTTGGTTAGTTAATAGTGATACTTTTTCCGATAATATGCTGCAGATACCAACAATTGAAAGCATCATTATTTCAAAAGAATATCCAAATAAAATAACAATAGAATTGAACGAGTATGACAAGATAATGACTATTACTGATTTAAGAGGCTCTGTACCTAAAAAAAGTACCCTTTATAAAAATATGATAGAAATTGAATCAGATGAAATATTTCTTATACCTTCTCTTACTATAACTAACGGTCCTGTACCTACAGGGTTTAATGGGGAAATGATATCACTTATCATGACACTTAAAAGCTACAATCTTGACGTTAACTCTTTCAACTTCACCTACAACGGAGAATTTTTTATCGGGGAGTATAGGTCTACCCTTATTGACTTTGGAAAACCATTAGATCTTGGAAGCAAATCTTCTGCATTAGGGTCTCTCATCGAAAACTCAGATTGTCAGGGAGAAATACGCTTTATCAGCAAAGAAGATATAATTGCGAATTGTTCATAAATCTAAATCTAAACTATAGATATAGATAAAATTTAAAAAATATATTGTTTTTAACATCTACCAATGATATTGTTTATTTATTGAATGGAGATTAACACATGGCAACTAAAAGAACTACAAAAGAAAAAGGAGTCAATTTAAATATGAGACCTAGGAATTACACAGCTGTTATTAAAGTTGTTGGTGTTGGCGGCGGTGGAACAAATGCTGTTAACAGAATGATAAAAATGGGCATTAAAGGTGTAGATTTTGTTGCAGCTAACACTGATGCACAGAGCCTTTTAGGATCCAAAGCTGATTTAAAACTTGATTTAGGTAGAAAAACAACTCGTGGACTTGGTGCAGGTGCAAATCCTGAAGTTGGAAGACAAGCTGCAATTGATTCACGTGAACTTATTGAAGAAGCATTAAAAGGGTCTGACATGGTTTTCATAACTGCTGGCGAAGGCGGAGGTACTGGAACTGGTGCATCACCAATTATTGCAGAAATTGCACATGAGCTGGGTGCACTTACAGTAGGAGTTGTAACTAGACCTTTTGGATTCGAAGGTAGAAGAAGATCTGTTCAAGCAGAAGAAGGAGTCCAAGCATTAAGAGATGTATTAGACACTCTTATTGTGATTCCTAATGACAGACTTTTACAAATTTCAGATAAAGACATTAAAGCAAGCGAGGCTTATCTTAAGTCAGATGAAATATTATCTAACGGTGTTAAGGGGATTTCAGGATTAATCACTCAACCAGGAGTAATTAATGTCGACTTTGCAGATGTAAAAACAATTTTAAAAGATGCAGGAAATGCAGTTTTAGGTATAGGTAGATCAACAGGAGAACAAAGAGCTCCAAATGCTGCTCAGGCTGCA
Source organism: uncultured Candidatus Actinomarina sp. (assembly GCA_902593475.1). Lineage (GTDB taxonomy): Bacteria > Actinomycetota > Acidimicrobiia > Actinomarinales > Actinomarinaceae > Actinomarina. The sequence continues at coordinate 78,434 of CACJIM010000001.1, read as the reverse complement.
ATTTCTTCACCATTATTAGAAGCAACAATGGATGGTGCAGAGGGAGTACTTATAACAATAACTGGTTCAGAAGACTTGAAACTTCAAGAAATAAATGAAGCTGCAAGAGTAATTACAGAAAAAGCCGATGATAATGCTGAAATTATCTTTGGACATACAATTGATGAAACTCTTGGAGATGCTGTAGAGGTAACTGTTGTAGCGGCAGGTTTTGGTCCTAGGCCAAACAGAAGAGTTAAAGAGTCAAGTGAATTTGAGAATAATGGAGGTGACGGTCTTCCTGATTTTATTAAAGGATGATCGAATCAAAATTAATTCCCAAGGCTTTATTTTCGGATAAGAGTGTTAAATCTGTAAATAATTTAAAAGACTATGCAGGTATTGAATACATTGCGTCAATGAATCAGACACACTCAGACCTAGTCACTTTTGTGAAATCATCTGCAGTATATGATTCTGATGGAATTTATACAGAAGAGCCAAAGTTAGGATTAGTCGTTCAAACCGCTGACTGTATGCCAATTCTATTAAGTGATAAAAAAAGAATAGGCGCTATTCATTCTGGGTGGAGAGGTTTAAAGAAAAATATATTAGAAAAAGCAATCAAAAAATTTGATGTAAATGAATTATCAATTTCTATTGGCCCGCATGCACAGTCATGTTGCTATGAAGTTAAAGAGGATGTCAAAAAATACTTTAATGACTATACCGAACTAAGAGATGGGATGTTCTTTTTAAATATGTCAAAAGCCTTGAAAGATTTATCAGAAAAAGAAGGCTTTCAAATTGAAGTATCGTCAATATGTACAATCTGCAACAGTTCTTACAATTCTTATAGAGAAAATAAAACTTCCGCAAGACAATTTGGTGTTATATGGAAATAAGTAACTTAGAATTAATTAATTCAAAAGTTATGTCTTATGGTGCAAAACTTTTACCAGTAGTTAAAAACAGGACAAACGAAGAAATAAAATTTTTGTACGAATTTGGATTTAGAGAATTTGGCGAAAATAGATTAGCTGACTTTAATTTGCACAAAACAGTTTATAAAGATGTTGATTATCATTTTATTGCTCCAATACAATCCAGAAAACTTAAAGAAATTGTTAAAAACTTTAAATACATACATACAATTTCACGAGAAAAAGAAATCGATATATCTGAAAAACTAGATATTGACTGTAATTACTTAATTCAAGTAAATATAGACAACGATCCAAAAAAAAGCGGAGTGACTCAAAATCAAGTCTTTAAATTTTATGAATATTGCATAATGAAAAAAATTACCGTAGTTGGCTTAATGACAATCCCTGATATAAATTCTGATCCAAAGACTATTTTTTCTGAAATGCACCAAATAAATGAAAAATTAATTATGGATTACAGTTACAAAGGTGAACTCTCAATGGGCATGTCTAATGATTACGAAGTAGCACTTGATTACGGTGCTACAATAGTTCGTATAGGAACTAAACTATTTACATAATGTTAGAAAAATTTCTTATCTCAATTGGATTAAAGCAGCCTGAGTCTGTAGAGGAAGTTATGTCAACTCAACAAACTACTGTTAGGCCATCCGGAGAAAATAGATTTATTGATGACGAAAATATTGGAGACATTAGGGTCCATTCACCTAAAGATGAAGTAGAAATTAAAGCTTTAAGATCATTCTCTGAAATTCATAATTTAGGAATTGCTATAAAAGACGAATTTACAGTTGCAATGGATATAAGAGATATACCTGACCAACAAGAGAGAAGAAGAATTTTAGATTTTGTAACAGGAATGGCTTTTATGAGCAACTCAACTATAAGATCAATAAATCGTGATGGTGTTTTTTTGATACTACCATCAAATTCTTCATTGAGTTCTACAGAAAGAGAAAGACTCCAAGATTTAGGTTTGTATAAAATAAATGTGTAGTGTTACATATTTATTATTTCGATTATTTTACTATTCACTCTTTGCATGGATAATTCTAAGTTGGATACAGGTACCATATGATCATCCTATTGGACAAGTTAAAAGTGTATTAGATAGATACTTTGAGAGAATACTTGCTCCAATTAGATCTAGAATTCCAGCGCTACGAATAGGCATGGCTGGAATTGATTTATCACCACTAATCCTTATTGTTGGATTTAATTTTGTTCAACCGTATATCTTAAGAGTTGTTTGTTGATCTTTCTATAAAAATATCTAAAAATCTATCATAAACTTTGTTCACGGAAGACTCTTTATTAGTAATCAAGTCCAAAGTAAGTGTTTCATTTGTAATATATTTTGAAAAATTAGTTATAGTTTCGTGAACAAACTCGTCTTCAGATGAAATAGTTAACTTTATTCTGTCTGTAACATCAAGTCCTTGATTTTTTCTTTCTTTTTGGATATATGAAACTAGCTCACGTGAGAGCCTTTCCATTAGTAAAGACTCATTTAGTTCAGTATCTAGTAATAAACTAAAATTCTCAACTATATCTAATTCCTCAATATCTTTCTTTTTCTTTAACTTAATATCAATATCTTCAACATTTACATTCAAATTATCTATCACAATAGATTTTTGAACCAGTAAAGATCTTTTTTGATCTTCGGTAATATTAGAAAGATATTTTGATACTTTATTTATGTCTTTACCCAAAGTTGGCCCAAGAGCTTCAAAATTTGGTTTAAATTCGTAATCAATCCAATCTTCAACATTTTCATCAATTTTAATTTCTTTTACATTAACCTCATTCATTATTAGGTTGCCAATAATGTTTAATTGAGTACTTATATTTTTACTATTTGAAATGACAGTCACAGAGTTTAAAGGCTGTTTATTCGGAAGCTTTAATTTGACTCTTAAATTTCTAACACTTTTAATAATTTTCTTAGCAAGCTCAACACTTTCTTCTAAATCTTTATCAATCAAATTAGGATTTGATTCAGGATAATCACAATAATGTATACTCGTTTTTTCATCATCTATTAAACCCTGATATATTTTTTCACAAATAAATGGGAGAACAGGTGCCATAGCTTTATTAAATTCAAGTAGTACTTCATGTAAAGTTCTGAACGCATTTATTTTATCAATATCATCAATACCTTTTTCTTTCCAAAATCTTTTTCTATTAGAACGAACATACCAATTTGTTAGCTCATCAACGAAGTTCATAAGTGGAGGGATTACTTCATATAGATAATAATTTTCCATCTTTTCATTTACAGTTTTAATTAAGGACTGTAATGACGAAATTATCCATCTATCCATCAGGCTTCTTTCTTCAACCGGCAATGCTTTCATTAAATCTTCATTTGTAATTTCATCAGCATTTGCATAAGTTGAAAAAAATGAATAGCTGTTCCAAAGTGGGAGTATGATATTTCTAGTAACTAACTTTACTCCCTCTTCAGAGAATTTTAGTGGCTCCCCTCTAACTACAGGTGAGTCGATCAAGTAGGCTCTTAAACTATCACCCCCATATTCATTTAATAGTTCTTCAGGATCTGGATAGTTCTTTAAACTTTTACTCATTTTTCTGCCATCTTCAGCTAATATCATTCCAGTAGTAATACAGTTCTTAAACGCTACAGAGTCAAATAATGCTACTGCAAGAACAGTAAGTGTATAGAACCAGCCTCTTGTTTGATCTAGACCTTCGGCAATAAAATCAGCTGGAAACCCTTGCTTGAAAAGTTCCTCATTCTCAAAAGGGTAGTGTTGTTGGCCATATGGCATCGCACCTGATTCAAACCAACAATCTAATACTTCAGAAGTTCTCTTATATGTCTTTCCTTCTTTTTCAATAATTAAGTCATCCAAATAATGACGATGCAAGTCAGTAATTTCTTTACCAGTTAAGTTTTTTAGTTCTTCAACCGAACCTATACATAATTTATCGTCAGGGTCATCTACATTTATCCAGACTGGAATACAACTTCCCCAGTACCTGTTTCTACTTATTGCCCAATCTCTAGCATTTCCTAACCAGTTGGAGAATCTCTTTTCTCCAATAAACCCCGGTACCCAGTGAGTTTCTTTATTAAGCTCAACCATTCTCTCGCGAATTTTTTCAACATTAACAAACCAGGTAGGAATAGCTTTGTAGATAAGTGGTGTACCTGTTCTCCAGCAAAAAGGATAAGAATGCATCTCAGTTTTTTGACTAAATAGATTACCCCGTTCATTTAATTGGGTCATAATTACTGAATCAGCATCTTTTACATTTAAGCCTTCTAACTCTTTAAATGTATCGTCAAATTTACCAGAGAGAGTGACTGGGTCTGCTATTACATCTATTCCAGAATTTTTAAGTGCATAAAAATCACTTTCTCCGTAAGCAGGGGCTTGAGAAACTAAGCCAGACCCAGAATCAGTGTTTGTATCATCACTATGAATTAATCTAAATGCACCATCAGAATATAGATTTTCGTATTCATTATATGCTGGAATATATGATGAACCAATAAGTTCGCTTCCATTACATGATGAAATAATTTCTACTTCAAACTCATCTAACTCCTGAAGCCTTTGTGTTGCAATCCAATAAAACTCATCATTCATACTGACACGGGAGTATTCGATATCTTTACCAATAGCAATTGCTAGATTGCCTGGAATGCACCATGGTGTTGTAGTCCAAACCAAAAATTTATCACCCTTTTTTATACTATTGAAATCTTCTCTTGCATTTAGAGTAAAATATATTGATGGATCTTCAACATCTCTATAATCCATATTTGCTTCAAAATTAGATAATGGGGTAGAAGCAGCCCATGAGTAAGGTAAAACTTTATAGTCCTGATATATTAAGTCTTTTTCCCATAGTTCTTTAAAAACCCACCAGACACTTTCCATAAAATCGATATCCATTGTTTTATAGTCATTTTCAAAATCAACCCACCTACCAATTTTTCTCGTAATTTTTTCCCAGTTTTCAGTGTTAGTCTGCACCTGAGTTCTACAAGCTTCATTAAATTTACCAATTCCATATTCATCAATTTGTTGAGGATCTTCTAAATTAAGATTTTTCTGAACCTCCATTTCAATTGGTAATCCATGGACGTCCCAACCAAAGCGTCTTTCAACGTAATAACCTCGCATCGTCCAGTATCTGGGGACAATATCTTTTATTACCCCAGCTAATAAATTTCCATAATGTGGACTTCCAGTTGGAAATGGTGGGCCATCATAAAATCTAAAAATTTTGTCATTTTTTCTATTATTTAAAGATGTTTGAAATGCATCGATTTCATCCCAATAGTTTGAGATTTCGTTCTCTACTTGAGCTAAATTTATGTTGTTTTCAACCCTTTTAAACATATCATTAGATTTTATAGGGTTTTTAGTGCAATTTGTGGTAATTAATAAAGTTTTAAATAATAATAAATTTCTATATTTTTTTTAAAAAATGGCTAATATACATTCATTAATAGAAAATAAAATGGCAAGACAATTATCACCCAATACAATTAAAAAATTTAAAAAAAGGCTTGAGGATGAAAGAGACCAATTATTAGCTATTTTAGAACAGCACCAACAGGAAAGAGAAAAAGTAAGACTTTCTGAAGCTTCAGCAGAAAGAAGCCCTGATCCAACTTCCGCTGACGGAGGGTCAATGGCTTTTGAGTTAGAAAAAGAATTAACACTTGATGAAAATACAAGACATTTATTAAATCAAATTGAACATGCTCTTGTTCTAATTAAGAAGAAAAAGTATGGAAATTGCGAGAATTGTGGCGAACCTATCCCTGTTGCAAGACTTGAGGCTCTTCCTTACGCGACTTTACGTAAAGAGTGTGCAGAAGCACTTGAAGCTTAAAAACAAATACATACCATTCTATCTTGCAATACTCCTAGCTTTATTGGATCTTGTAACCAAGTTTTTAATCAGGGATAATAACATTCAAGAGTATGTTGTTTTTGAAGGAATACTCACAATCGATTTGACATATAATACAGGAATTGCATTCGGTTTATTCAGTGATTACACAATTTTTACATATATATTGTCATTATTTGTATTTATTTGGCTAATTGTACAAATCAAAGATATTCGTGAACGAAGTTTGGAACTATATTCTTTAGTACTTATATTATCTGGAGCGGTTGGGAATTTAGGAGAGAGAGGTTGGAATTTAATTACAAACAATGATGGTAAAGTAACAGATTTTGTAGAATTATTATTTATTCCGAGCTTTAATCTTGCTGATACATATATATCAATTGGTATTGTGTTGCTACTTTATTCGGAGATAAAAAAAGATTAATACTGAAATAGTTTTTGAAAACGATTTGTTTGTTATTTTAAACAAGCCTCATGGTTTATTGGTACATCCAACAGACACTTCAGATGAATATACTCTCAGAGATTTTCTGATTGAAAATTTCAATATTAGTAAAGTAGGAGAGTATAAAAGAGAGGGCATTGTACATCGACTAGATAGGGTTACATCTGGACTTATAGTTTGTCCTATTAATAATGAAGCTTTCAATCAACTTCAAGAAGATTTTAAAAAAAGAAAAATTAAAAAAAAGTATAGAGCAATTGTGGAAGGTTCCTTAAAGAGTAAAACTGGTGAAATTAATCTCCCGCTAATACATTCTCAAAATAACAGAAAAAAGAGAGAAGTTGGCAAGAATGGAAGAGAAGCTATAACTAAATACAAAACTATCTTAAAAACTGATTCCTATTCCTTGCTAGAAATTGATTTAATCACTGGTAGAAATCATCAAATTAGAGCTCATTTTGAGTATTTAAAGACACCAATAGTAAACGACACTCTCTATGGTGCAAAAAAAGTAAATGAATTAAATCAAAAAACAATTTGTTTGCAGTCTTACAATATTGAATTCAAATTGTTTGAAAAAGATTATAAATTTTCAATTAATGAACCAGATTATTTTACTTCGATAATGAACATGTAATTTTTTAAAAAAACTTTACAATTGGTCTATGAGTAAATCTTTTGTACATCTTCATGCGCATACTGAGTATTCAATGCTTGATGGCGCAGCAAAGATAAATGATTACCTTAAGAAAGTAAAAGAGTTAAATCAACCAGCTGCTGCAATAACTGACCACGGAAATCTTTATGGTGCTTTAGAATTTGTACGTCAAGCTGAGTTACAAAATATAAAACCAATTATAGGTTACGAAGCTTATATAACTCCAGGTTCAAGGTTTGACAGGCCAGAAAGAGAAAAAAATAAAAGATATCATCTTACTCTCTTGGCTGAAAACAATATTGGTTACCAAAATTTAGTTGAACTAGTTAGCAAAGCTTATCTTGAAGGTTTTTATTATAAACCACGTGTCGATTATGAATTATTAAGAGAACACTCTGAGGGAATTATTGCATTATCAGGATGTCTTGGAGGTGAAGTAGCTCAACATTTAGCACCAGATGGTTCCAGAGAAGAAGGCAATACTGCAAATGAAAAAAGTTTTGAAAAAGCTTTAGAAAAAGCAAAAAATTATCAGGACATATTTGGCAAAGACAATTTTTTTATAGAGTTGCATAATCATGGCATTCCACAACAAATGGAAATTTTAGATGACTTGGTAAAAATATCTGAAGAGTTAAAAGCACCTCTTGTTGCAGCTAATGATTCACATTACGTTGCGAAAGCTGATTCTTCAGCCCACGATGCTTTACTCTGTGTTCAAACAAATGCAACTATGGAGGATGAAAATAGATTTAAGTTTGAAGGTGAAGAGTTTTATGTAAAGTCATCCGAAGAGATGCGGATGCTATTTCCAGATGATAGATTTCCTGATGCTTGCAATAATACTCTAAAAATTGCTGAAAGAGTTCACTATGAATTTGATTTTGATCAAGATTATCTTCCTGATTTTCCAGTCGATGATGATTCCATAAGCGTTGAAGAATATTTAAAAAAGAAAGTATTAATTGGGGCAGAAGAGAAATATGAAGACGTAAACAAAGAGGTACTTCAAAGAATCGACTATGAACTTGAAGTAATTAACTCTATGGGGTTTGCTTCATATTTTTTAATTGTTGGTGACTTAATTGAATTTGCAAAGTCTAAAAACATTAGAACTGGTGCTGGAAGAGGTTCAGCTGCTGGTTCCATAGTTTCCTATTGCCTAGGTATTACTGGAATAGAACCCTTAAAATATGGATTAATTTTTGAAAGGTTTTTAAATAAGGGAAGGAAATCACTTCCTGATATTGATATGGATTTTGATGAAAGATATCGTGGAGATGTTATTCAGTATGCTATTGACAAATATGGCCAAGATAGAGTTGCACATATAGTCACATTTGCAACTATAAAAGCAAAACAGGCAATAAGAGATGCAGCAAGAGTTTTAGGTCTGCCATTTTCCAGTGGTGATAAAGTAGCAAAATTGATGCCACCTATGATTCTTGGAAACACTGCCACTATATCTGAATGTTTAAATCTAGATGAAAATAATGAAAGTGGTTATAGCAAAGAGTTTTATTCCGCTTCAGAAGAATTAAGAAAACAATATTCTGCTGATGAAGAAGTCAAAAGAATAATTGATATAGCACTTGGTCTCGAAGGCTTGAGGCGTCAAGATGGGATACATGCAGCAGCGATTGTGATATCACCTGACAAAATAACTAATTTTCTACCAATACAAAGAAAAGGAGAAAATGCAGAAATAGTTACACAGTATGAAATGCACACAGTTGAACAATTAGGTCTTTTAAAAATGGATTTTTTAGGTTTAAGAAACTTATCAATTGTAGATAGAACCATAGAGTTGATAGGTGATAAAAATTTAGACATTGATAACTTAGATTTACAAGATGACAAAACTTTCAATTTATTTTCTGAAGGCAGAATGACTGGAGTGTTTCAGCTAGAAAGCAGGGTTGCTCAGTCAGTTTCCCGAAGTTTAAATCCAAAGAGATTTGAAGACATAGTTGCCTTAGTTGCATTAATTAGGCCGGGACCACTAGGTGCTGGAATGCATAATGAATTTACTGATCGTGCAAACTCTCGGAAAGAAATTGAATATTTACATCCAGACTTAGAGGACGTTTTAAGTGAGACTTACGGCGTGATTCTATATCAGGAACAAGTTATGCAGATTGCTGAAAAAATTGCAGGATTTAATTTACAGGAAGCAGACAATTTAAGGGTAGCAATGGGCAAAAAAATTCCTCAAGTTATGGAAGAGCAGCGTAAAAAATTTACTGAAGGATCTGTAAAAAGTGGATATTCTGAGCAATTCGCAATAGAGCTATTTGATCAAATAGCATATTTTGCTGGTTACGGATTTAATAAAAGCCATTCCGTACCTTATGCACTACTTGCTTATCAAACTGCTTACTTAAAAGCAAATTATCCTGCAGAGTATATAGCTGCTTCATTGACTGCGGTAAAAAGGGATAAAGATAGGACAGCAATATTTCTTTCTGAAGCTAGAGACATGGGAGTCAAAGTGTCTACTCCAGATATAAATAGAAGTTCGTCAGATTTTACTGTTAATGATGATGAAATACTCTTTGGGCTATCTGCTGTAAGAAATGTAGGAGATATAACTTCGGAAAAAATTGTTTTAGAAAGAAATAAAAATGGATCCTATAAATCAATTGAAGATTTTTTATCAAGAATAGATTCAAGATCGTTAAATAAAAGAGGTATAGAAGCTTTAGCACAAGGGGGAGGGTTTGATTTTTTTGGACACTCAAGAAAAGGTGTGTTTGATGCAATACCTGATTTAATTGACGACGCCAAAGATCTTAAAAATAAAATAGCAAATAACCAAGCTTCATTATTTGATTTGGATGATCAATCAGATAAATTAACAACTATTAAAGACACTGAGTGGAATAAGAAAGAAAAACTAGAAAGAGAAAGAGAAATGTTAGGTTTTTTTGTTAGTGAAGATCCACTAGATGGGTATGGAGAAGTGCTTAAATCAGAATCTTCGCACTCTATATTAGAGTTACAATCACTTGACGAGGAAGAGGAAATAAATGTTGTTATTGCTGGTTTGATTTCCAATGTGCAAAAAAGAGTATCAAGAAGGGGAAACCCGTGGATTCAATTTGATTTACAAGATACATCTGGTTCAGCTGGTGTATTAATTTTTAACAAGCTAGTTGATAAATACAATAGCAGTATTGATGGAGAAATATATCTTAAGGTTTCAGGTACCTATGTTGGAGGTTCTGAAAACACTATTCGAGCAAGAGACATTGAAGTAATAGAGCCATCAAAAATGGTTGAAGATTTAGACACTTCACCATTAAGAATATCTGTAACTGAGGAAAAATTAGATAAGAAAAATCTTATATTATTAAAAGAATTACTTGAGAAATATCCGGGTCTCTCAAATGTTGAGTTAGAGGTTCATGGAGAACAAAATACTAAATTACTTGAATTGAAAGAAATAAAAGTTAAAAAAACTAATCAATTGAAAAATGAGATTAACACATTGCTTACTAGTTAAGTAAAATGATAAATATATGAGTTTTAACATAGAAGAATTTATAAACAGATATAAAGAAAGAGCAGAAGCTGTAAAAAACAGATCCATTCCACCTGTTGGTGGAGACGATCGCATGGCATTTATCAAACAAGCTGAAACTGATTTTCAGGATTATATGATAATTGCAGATTCAGAATTTACTGTTGAGGAAGACTATTTAGTATTCAAGTATAAATTAGATTCTTAATCAAGATTTTTACTCATAGGAAAAATTTTGGTAATAACCTCTGCACACGCAACTGCTATTTCCATATGTTCTTTTTGAGTTCCATTCCCAGATCTTAATTCAATGTAATGTATCCAGCTTCTAAGTGTGCCATTCATATACATCCTGCTAACAGTATTTCCTTCAGGCAAGACTGCACGTGCCTGTTCTTTAGCAATTCCATTTTCAATTGCCCAATTATATGTTTCTCTAGCTTTGTTAATAAGATGTTCCTGTTTTTCAATCCACATATTTGAAATTTCTTCGTCATCATTTTCAATAGAGTTTTGTCTATTTTTTAGATCTTGAAGCCTAGCTTCTCTAGTTACAAATTCTAGATCTTTAACAGGATTTGCATATCTTTGAGAAAATTCTTGGAAACTAAACGATCTATGTCTTAAAATTTGCCTAGCAATGTCTCTTGTTGTTTCTATTTCAAGACATGCACTGACCATTTCAAGAGGAGACCAATGTGCGTTTTTAATTAGATACTTTATTAGTTTTTCACTTGTTTCGGTATTTAATTGATTTGAAGGGTTTGAGACTCGCGCACAAAAAGCTACCAATTCTTGAGCATTATCAATTCCTTCATTTAGAAACTCTTCTGTTGGCGTAGAATAACTTACTAATTTAACTTTCATTTATGTAACTATATTAAAATAAAAAAAATATGTTTTTATTAAGGATAATTGTTTTTTTAATACTTGTTTCTTTATTAATTATTTTGGCTTACCCATTATTAATTATTTATGATATTTCCAGAGGTGGAAATGGATTTGGAATTTGTAATGACCTTGTCAACTGTGTTATTCCTATAACTGAAGGTCCTAGGTTATTAATTATTCTTATTGCATCATTTTTCGTACTAGTTTTTTTATTAAGAATTATTATGAAATTTATTAACTCTTTAAATAAAGAAAAATCTATTCTTTAACAACTAAAAAGATTGATAATAAGACCATAAGTACGCCAAACCAATTCAAAATATTTAGATACTCATTTGCTATCAAAATTCCAATTAATAAAGCAAATATTGCTTCCATGCTTAATATCAATGCTGAAGTTGAAGCTTTTATTATTTTTTGACCGTACAGTTGTAAATAAAATGCTCCAACATTAACTACTAATCCCAAAAATACTATTGGAAATATATTTTCATACAAAAATTCAAACTCCGAAAAGGTTATTAATGGTAAACACAAAATAGCTCCTGTTAATGACTGAACAAACATTAGTTGTGAAATATTTTGATTCTTTACATATCTTTCAACAAGAACTATGTGCATTGCATAAGCTACAGCACAAATTAGGGTAAACAAGTTTCCAAACACTTGTGAAATATCATTTATTGATATAAGGGCAATTCCAGTGAATCCGAGGAATGAATATATGTAATTTTTTGCTTCTAAGTTTGTTTTGTTAATAAATTTAGATAAAAAAGGTGTAAGTACTACATAAAATCCAGTTACAACACCCGAATTAATAGTGGATGTAGTTAACAAACCTTGTGTTTGAGTTATGTATCCTAGCCATAAAAATAATCCCATCATTAAACCGGGTTTCCAAGTTCTTTTTTCAGGTATACCACCAATTACAGCAAAAAAGAATGCTGCGATTAAATATCTTAAAAAAACAACAAAAGTTGGACTAAAAATACTAAGTAAATTTTTTACAATTAAAAAAGTTGAACCAAAAAATAATGCTGATACAAATAATGCAATTAGCGATTTGTTTTTTTCATTAATGAACATATGAGAGAACTTTAATATGTTGTATAAAATAATATAGTGGTAATAAGTAAAGATAGAAAAGTAAAAGATATTGTCAATATCTTAGAGAAACTATATCCAAAAACCCCTATTCCACTAAAACATAAGGACCCATTTACTCTTTTGGTATCTGTTGTTTTATCTGCACAGTGCACAGATGAAAGAGTAAATCAGATTACTCCAATTTTATTTGATAATGCAGATACACCTTTAAAGATGTCAAGATTACCAGTTGGTAAAATTGAAAAGATAATTAGACCATGTGGTTTATCGCCTCAAAAATCAAAAGCAATTAGTGGTTTGTCAAAATTAATAGTTAATAAGCACAACTCTAAAGTGCCTCAAAACTTTAAAGATCTAGAAAATTTACCTGGTGTTGGTCATAAAACTGCATCTGTTGTTATGAGTCAAGCATTTGGATATCCTGCTTTTCCTGTTGACACACACATACATAGACTTGCATGGAGATGGGGTTTGTCGACAGGAAAAAATGTAGAAAAAACAGAAAAAGATTTAAAAAGACTTTTTCCAGAAAGTAAGTGGAACAAACTTCACCTTCAGATTATTTTTTACGGTCGTGAATATTGTCCTGCTAGAGGACATAATTTAGAAGTTTGTATTATTTGTTCAAAATATAGAAGAAAAGAAGGATTTAAGTAGAATTTTTTTTATATCAAGTTGAGGTATATATTTAGTTTATGGAAATTAATGCATCAATAGCCTTCTTCTTTGGAGCTTTATCATTTTTTTCACCTTGTGTACTTCCATTGGTCCCTGGGTATTTTGCCATATTTTCTATAAATAAAAATTCAAAAATATCGAAAATTAATGGTGCAGTTCAATTTTCACTAGGATTTTCTATTGTTTTTGTCTCACTAGGTGCATTAGCAAGTTCGGTAGGTTCTTTTTTTAGTAGAAACGCTACAATTCTTGGTCAAATCAGCGGTGCTATCATAATTATTTTTGGTTTGGTTTTATTAATACCGTCTCTTAATAAAAGATATTTTTATAGTTCAAACTATGTTGATATCAACAATTTTTCAAAATCTAAAAACTTTATAATGGGTTTTACATTCGGCTTTGGATTTACACCCTGTATCGGACCAGTCCTTGGAGCATTGTTAACTCTTTCATCTAAGTCTGAAACATTATATTCGGGAGTAATGTACCTAATATTATTTTCATTAGGCTTAGCTGTTCCTTTTATTACTATTGCAATCCTTTCAGATCGGATTAATTTCAATAACAAAGTATTTAAAAGTTTTCAAAAATACTCGACAAATGTTTCTGGTGTTACATTAATTGCATTAGGTTATTTAATATTTACTGACAGAGTTTATATTCTTGCATCATTTTTTCAAGAAATTCTCTACATACTTAATTTAGATTGGTTAAGTACTATTTAGATTATGAAAGTTTTAAAATCATTAAATTCTTTATATGTTGAGGGGAGTGATTCTTACACTTTCATTGATTCACTTGTATCGAACTCTATAAATGAAAACGAATATAAGTTCTCCTATTTATTAGGTCCAGATGGAAAAGTAAACTTTTGGTTTATATTTTCAAGACAAAACGATTTATTAAAAATTTATCAATCTGAAACTAATTTGATTGAATTGAAAAAAGTATTAGAAAAGTACAAAATTCGTATCAAATGTGAATTAAATATTGTCAAAGAAGATGTATTTTTCGAAATTAATGAGAAAGAAGATACTCTTAGTGTAAAACCAACTAATGAAGCTGAACATCACCTTGATTGGTCTAATGTTGAAATGGCCTACGAGCTTCCTTCATTAAAGATCATTGAATCGGGCTTATTACCTAATGAGATTAAATGGCTAGAAAGTTTTGTTGACTTTTACAAAGGCTGCTTTATGGGACAAGAACAGGCCTCTAGAGTTAAATTTAGGGGTAATCCCAGAAGAATTTTAAAAACTTTACCAAACTCTACTCAAGAAATAGTAAAAAAATAATTTATAGTGACTGAAAACAACACCAGATGTAATTACTGTGGAAGAACTTTATATAAACAAGTTTCTGAAAAATATTTCGTTTGTTCTCAAAAATGTAAAAGATTGATAAAAAATAATACCTATATTGAGACAGTTGATTCTCTTGTCTTAAGAGTCAACAGTACTAAGTGGAGTACAGTTGATGATTTGAATAAAAAAGTTGATGTAAATAAATTTGACTTCATTTCTTCTGTAAGACGTTTAATTTATTTTAAAGGATTGCTTTTAACCAAAGAAAAAAAAGAAATTAATCAAAATTCACTCATATCTAAAGTGAAAATATAGCGCCTTTATCAAATCGTTTTAATGAATATTGAACAATAGGCCCAACTGTAACAACCATGAAGATTGTACCTAGTCCATAAGAACCACCCAGTAACACCCCAACTACAAACGCAGTAAAGTCGATTCCAATTCTTGTAGCTCTTATACTTGGACCTAATTTAGCTACGCCAACCATAATTCCATCTCTGGGACCTGGTCCAAGCCCAGAACCAACATAAACACCTACACCTAATGCAAACACCACAGTTCCAAATACGAGAAATATTACTTTTACGGACAAGATTTCTGGACTGGGCAAATAATACATAGTTAGGTCGATCACGTTTCCGATTGTTAAGATATTTAAAATAGTGCCTATGAAAGGTTTTTGTTTCAGTGGAATCCACCCTAAGAGTAAAATAAAACCCGTAAGGACGCCAGCAAACCCAATTTTAACACCTATTAATTTACTAAATCCATCGTGAAAAACATCCCAGGAATTTAATCCAAGGCCAGCCTCAATAGTAAAAGCCAATCCAAAACCACATAAAAAAAGTCCAATCATCAGTTGAGGAATTCTTTTAATTATTAATTTATTTTGCATCTATGAACAAGCCTTCTAAGACTGAGATGTTTTCCGGACATAGTTCGTAAGTAGATTGAAAACGAAGTATTGGAATAATTCTATTATTTATATCAACTTTAATATCATTATCATTGAGTAAATTTAATATAACATTTAATGATGCTTGCTCATCAATCCATTGATTTGAACTATTACAAATATCTTTTCCAACTTGTATTAAGATATCATCAGAGTAATTTTCTAAAGTATCCTCACTATCAGCAATTCTAATTTGTTCTACAAAGCTATCACCAAAATTATCTGTGCTTAATGAGGAAAACGTTATATAAAAAATTACTGAAATGATGAAAAAAATCGTAACACCAATAATTGTTTTATTATTCATATTCTATTATTAAGTAATTTTGAATTTATATATAAACGTATTCAACAAATGTACCCGGAGGGGGAGTCGAACCCCCACATCCGAAGATACTGGATTTTGAATCCAGCGCGTCTGCCAATTCCGCCATCCGGGCTTTAATAAGATTATATTTGATATGCAGATGAATGAGAGAAAATTTTTTTAAGTTTAAAATGAGAAAATGATATTTCTAATTGATGGCCACAGCATTGCATTTAGAGCCTTTTATGCATTACCTGAAACGTTAGAGACAAAAGATGGATTTCCTACAAATGTAATTCATGGATTTCTCATGATGCTATCTAAGCTTGTGAATAATTACGATGTCGAAAAAATTATTATTACATGGGATGTTTCTAAAAAAACCTTTAGAAATGAAATATACGAAGACTATAAAGCCAATAGAAGTTCATCACCTGATAACTTTAAAATTCAAATTAATAAACTTCAAAGTTTGCTTACTAAATTTAACTTACCTCAAGTTTCGCTTGAAGGGTACGAGGCTGATGATGTTTTAGGAAGTTTGTCAAAACTCTTTAATAAAATGAATAAGAAAGTAACAATAGTTACAGGAGATCGAGATTCATTCCAATTAATTAGTTCCAAAACTCATGTTATGTATACAAAGCGCGGAATATCTGATGTTGAAATATTTGATAGAAATGTTTTTACTGAAAAGTATCAAATCAATACGAATCAATATATTGAATACTTAGCCTTAAAGGGTGACAAATCAGATAATATTCCTGGCTTGCCGGGTGTTGGTGAAAAAACAGCAATATCGTTATTACTAAAGTATAAAAAAATATCAAATATTTATAAAAATTTGGATGAATTGACACCAAAATTAAAGTCAAATTTTGAAGAACATAAAGATTTATTAAATATGAGCAAAGACCTGGCAACTATAAAAACAGACCTAGATCTTGAAATACCAACAACAAATCTGAGTGAAACTATATTTCTTGACAACAAGATTCTAGAAGATTCTGGAAATGAAATTTCTAAATATGAACTTAATAGATTTCTTGGTGAAAGAACTAACTTAAATAAAAACGAAAGTGAAAAAGAGAAATTAGAAATAGAATTATTTGATAAAAATATTGATGTACTCAGTATTGTATTTAATTTTGAAAACAAAAACTACTTTGTAAACAATGATGAGTTTGGTGAATTTGAGTCACTACTAAATTTCAACAATATAATTTCTCTTTCATCACAAAAATTGTTTAACGAGTTTCAAATAGAAAAGACTGATAAATTTATTGCATTCGATTGCATGCTGTTTTTATTAGATCCAAGTATTAGACCAGACAATCTTTTAAGCATTGTTAAATACCTAGATCCACAAAGTGAATTAAGCAAAAAGTCTACTGTGGATGAATATATAAAATTTTTTCAATCCAAATTTAGTTCTGTTAATAAATCGATTAAAGAATTCGAACTTGAAGCTACACTTCATCAACTTTATAAAGATGTAGATTTTCCAATGTTGAAGATTTTATCTGAAATGGAAAACGAAGGAATTACAGTATCAAAAGAAAAAATGAAAAAGCTTTCAAAAAGTTTATCTACTAAATTAACTAACCTTCAAAATAAGTGTTACAGCATTACTGAAAAAGAGTTCAATTTAAATTCACCAAAACAACTTTCTGAAATATTTTTTAACGAACTGAAATACCCAGTTTTAAAGAAAACACCTAAAGGAGCTCCTTCTACTGATGCAAGTGTTTTAGAGGAATTAGCTAAGAATTATGACTTACCGAAACATATTTTAAAATATAGAGAATTAGAAAAAATAAGATCTACATATGTTGATGGTTTATTGCCTGAGGTAAGTAATGATTCAAAAATACACACTCATTACAACTTATTCGGCACCACAACAGGCAGATTGTCGTCAGAAAAGCCAAATTTACAAAACATACCAAACAAGACAGAGTTAGGTCAGCAAATTAGAGATTTCTTTATTTCTAAACCATCTATGAACTTTATCCTTTCAGATTATTCTCAAATTGAGCTTCGGGTTCTTGCGCACCTAAGTCAAGACTCAGAAATGATAAAAATATTAAATGAGGAAAATTCAGACATACACTCTGAAACTGCCGCTCGAATTTTTAATCAACCACTAAATGATGTTAACTCTGAAATGAGAAGAAAAGCCAAAGAGGTTAATTTTGGGTTAATTTATGGGATGGAAGCATTCGGTCTTTCTAAAAGTTTAGACATATCTCAAAAAGAAGCTAAGAAACTTATTGATTCTTATTTTGATCAATTTCCAAAAGTTAAAGGATTTCTAGAAAATGTTGTATCTAATGCTGAAAAAAATACATATACAAAAACCTTGTTTGGAAGGAAAAGATTTATAAGAGAATTAGCCTCTTCAAATTTTCAATTGAAAGCCATGGGTAAGCGAATCGCTATGAATGCACCAATTCAAGGTACAGCTTCAGATATTATGAAAATTGCCATGATAAAAGTTCGTGTTGCATTAAATAAATTTGATAATGCCAATTTATTACTTCAAATACATGATGAAATAGTGGTTGAAGCTAAGAAAAAAGACGTTGATAAAGTTTCATCAGTTGTTTCTAAAAATATGCAAAATGCAGTTAAACTCGATGTTCCTTTGTACGTTAACACAAAGATAAATACATCCCTTGCAAATTTTAATAATTAGTTTGTAAATATCACAGATATGTTATTCTTATTGACGCAACACTATGATTGGAATAATTAATACATATGACAAGTAATAATGAAGAGAAATCCTCTCCATCAAATGTCGTCGAACTACCTGAAGATATAAAACCAGAAGATTTTCCTGAACTTCTTGAACAAACTCTAGTTACTTTTAACAATGGAGACGTTATTGAAGGCACTATTGTCAGAGTAGACCGTAATGAAGTAATGGTTGATGTTGGATATAAATCAGAAGGAGTTATTCCGTCAAGAGAGCTTTCAGTAAGAAAAGGTGTAAACCCCAAAGAAATTGTTAGTGAGGGTGAAAAAATCCAAGCTTTGGTCTTAGATAAAGAAGATGATGAAGGAAGATTAATTTTATCTGTTAAAAGAGCTGTATATGAAAAAGCATGGGGAGATATTCAAGAAATCTCTGACAGCAATAAGTCCATAAAAGGAACTGTTATTGAATCTGTAAAAGGTGGACTAATTGTTGATATTGGAGTTAGGGGATTTTTGCCAGCGTCACTTATTGATGTAAGAAGAGTTAAAGAATTGACATCTTATATAGGTGAAGAAATAGAAGCAAAAATTCTTGAACTCGATAGACAAAGGAACAATATTGTTCTATCAAGAAAAGCCCACTTGGAAGAGGAAATGTCAGAGGAGAGACAAGGTTTTCTTGATGATTTACAAGTTGGAGATGTGAAGGAAGGTAAAATTTCATCTATTGTCAGTTTTGGAGCTTTTGTTGATATTGGCGGTATGGATGGATTAGTACATGTATCTGAACTTTCATGGAGACATGTTGAAAACCCAAATGAAATTGTAAAAGTAGGAGATCCAGTCACAGTTAAAGTTTTAGAAATAGATAATGATAAAGAAAGAATATCTTTATCTATAAAACAGGTTAATGAAGATCCTTGGTTAGATTTTGAGCTTCACTATAAAGAAGAAGATATTGTAGATGGAGAAGTTACAAAAGTTGTTCCTTTTGGTGCATTTGTTACTATTGGCAAAGGTGTTGAGGGATTAGTACATGTTTCTGAAATTTCATCAGAAAAAGTTGATTCACCAGAGTTAGCACTTGCTTTAGGTCAAAAGGTAAAAATTAAAATTACAGAACTAGACATTGAGAAAAGAAGAGTAAATTTATCAATTAAAAAAGCTGATCCCAACTGGAAAGAAGTAGAAGAAAGTAAAGAAAAGCCAAAAACTCATTCATCATCATCTGATGAAGAGACTCCAAAACGTCAAACAGTCGAAGGCGTTGATGAGTCTTTAGAGAATATCCTTCAAGAATTAAAAGAAAGAGGAATAGGTAACTCGTAATCTATTCTTTTTATGCTTAATCTTTAATTATGGCAAAAAAAGTTTATGTAATTACTGGCCCTATAGGCAGTGGCAAGTCAACTGCAATTAAGTATTTAAAAAATAAAGGTTTTAGTACAGTTGATCTTGACAAAGTTTCTAACGATATATTAAATTCTGATCAATCTATTGCTTTTCTAAAAGAAGAATTTCCTGAAGCACTTGATCAAAATGGTGTGAACAGAGCAATTATGGCAGATATTGTTTTTAAAAATAAAGACAAATTAACCATTCTAGAAAATTATTTACATCCAAAAGTACTACTTGCCTTACAAGAGATAATACAAAATACCGAAGACGAATTATTTATAGAAGTTTCAGCACCTAAAAATATATATAAAGATTTTGATTGTATTGTAATTTATTCTCAAGTTGAAACCAGAATAAAAAGACTTCAGGAAAGAGGAATGGATTATGAAGATATCCAAAATAGAATAGCAAATCAAAAAGATGATGATTGGTGGAAGAGTTTGGGCATTGTTATACAAAATGATAATTTGAATGACTTACATCTCAATTTAGATAATATAATAAATCAAAATTCATAGCCTTAGTAATTTTATTGACATTTAATAAAAGAGTTATAATTTGTTATGAATATGTTTGAAGTAGTTTCTGAATTTCAACCAAAAGGTGACCAGCCAAACGCTATAAAAGAATTAAAAGAAGGTTTGGATAAAAATATTTCCCATCAGACCTTAAAAGGAATTACTGGCTCAGGTAAATCTGCAACAATTGCATGGTTGATAGAGGAGTGTCAACTTCCTTCCTTGGTATTAGCCCCAAATAAAGCTTTGGCAGCACAACTAGCAAATGAATTTAGACAGTTTTTTCCAAAAAATAGGGTTGAGTATTTTGTCTCTTATTATGACTATTACCAACCCGAAGCATACGTTCCTCGTACAGATACATTTATTGAAAAAGATGCAAATATCAATGAGGAAATAGATAGATTAAGACATTCTGCAACGAGCGCATTATTACTTAGAGAAGATGTAATCGTTGTGTCATCTGTCTCGTGTATTTACGGGCTTGGATCTCCTGTAGAGTATAGAAATAAATTAATTCCAATTATTAAAGGTGAGGAGTTTGAAGTTGATAATCTTCTTTTGCAATTAGTAAAACAACAATATGTAAGAAATGACCTAGTTGTTCAAAGAGGATCTTTTAGATTGAAAGGGGATACTTTAGACATATTTCCTGTATATGAAGAAACTATTTTTAGAATAGAATTTTTTGGTGACGAGATAGAGAACATCTCAAGAATTGATCCAATTACTGGTGAGATTTTAGAAAAGCTGACTGAACTAGCAATTCTTCCTGCATCACATTATGTGATATCAGACGAATCAAGAAAGAGCGCTTTAAATCAAATTGAGAAAGATATGTTATTGCAAGTTGAGAAATTTAAATCAGAAAACAAGCTCTTGGAAGCCCAAAGGATTGAACAAAGAACCAAATATGATTTAGAGATGCTTTCTGAGTTAGGTGTTTGCTCTGGAATAGAAAATTATTCAAGATATTTTGATGGGAGAAAACCTGGTCAAGCTCCTTTTACTCTCTTAGATTTTTTCCCAAGTGAATTTCTAATGGTTGTAGATGAAAGCCACATAGCTATACCACAAATTAGAGGACAGTACGAGGGAGATAAATCAAGAAAAACAACACTTGTTGATTATGGTTTTAGATTACCTTCCGCATTAGACAATAGACCTCTTAAGTTTGAAGAATGGGAAGAAAAAGTTGATAAAACAATATTAGTTTCCGCTACACCCGGTAAATGGGAGAAAGAAAACTCAGAAAAATTTGTTGAACAGGTCATAAGACCAACAGGACTAATAGACCCAAAAATAGTAGTAAAACCTACTGAAAACCAAATACAGGATTTACTTGTAGAGATAGAGTCAGTTGTCAATAACGGAAATCGTGTTTTGGTTACTACATTAACTAAAAAAATGAGTGAGGCTTTAAGTGATTATTTACTAAAGGCTGGTATAAAAACTAGGTATCTTCATTCAGACATAGACACTCTTGAGAGAATAGAGATACTTAGAGATTTGAGAAAAGGTGAATTCGATGTATTAGTAGGTATAAATCTTTTGAGAGAGGGGCTTGATTTACCTGAAGTTCAACTAGTAGCTATTTTAGATGCTGACAAAGAGGGTTTTTTAAGGTCTGAAACTAGTTTAATTCAAACCGTAGGTCGAGCTGCTAGAAATCAAGAAGGATATGTAATAATGTATGCAGACAAAATAACTGATTCAATGACATTTGCTATTAATGAAACTGAAAGAAGACGAGGCATCCAACAGGAACACAATCGAGTTAATAATATAACACCTAAAACAATTCAAAAAGAAATTACCGATATTTTAGAATTAGTTGAAAAAACAAGAGGAAGTAGCAATATAAGTATTAGTAAATCAAAACTTAATTTAAATGATGCTTCAAAGACTGATTTAATTAAATTATCGAAAAATATTGAAAAAGAAATGAATTTAGCTGCCGATTTATTAGAGTTTGAGCTTGCTGCTAGATTGAGAGACGAACTCAAAGAACTTAAAAAAGAAATTAGTAATTATTCAGAATGAAAGAAGAAATACTTAAAGTAAGAGGAGCAAAGGAACACAACCTGAAAGATGTTTCAGTTGATATTCCAAAAAACAAACTAGTTGTTATTACTGGATTATCTGGCTCAGGAAAATCCTCTCTTGCTTTTGATACAATTTATGCAGAGGGTCAAAGAAGATATGTAGAAAGTCTTTCCGCTTATGCTAGGCAATTTTTAGGCCAAATGGAAAAACCAGATGTTGAAAGTATTGATGGTTTGTCTCCTGCAATCGCAATAGATCAAAAAACTTCATCTCGCAGCCCTAGATCTACAGTTGGCACTGTGACGGAAATACATGATTATTTAAGGCTTTTGTGGGCTCGAATTGGAATCAGTTACTGTCCAAGTTGTAACAATAAAATAGAGAAACAATCTGTAAGTTTTATTGTGAAACAAATTATGAATTTAAAAGAAGGAACTAGTTTAGATATATTGGCGCCAGTAGTTCGTTCCCGTAAAGGAGAATTCGAAACATTGTTTAAGGATTTGCAAGCACAAGGTTTTTCTAGAGTTCTTGTTGATGGTGAAATAATTCGATTAGATGAAGCAAAGAGATTAGATAGATATTTTAATCATGATATCTCAGTTGTAATTGATAGAATAAAAATTAAGAAAACACCTGGAAGAAGGCTTCCACAATCGGTTGAAACGGCACTGGAATTAACATCTGGATTAGTTGATATAAGTGTTGATGGCAAAATTACTACCTACAGTCAAAACTTAGGTTGTTTGAAATGTGGTACCTCATTTGACAAACTTGAACCAAGAGATTTTTCTTTCAACTCTCCATTTGGTGCATGTGGGTCTTGTAACGGGTTGGGAGTAAGTTACGAAATAGATGAAGCTTTGCTGATTAAAAATTTTGAATTATCTATTAATGAAAATGTATTTCCTGATATGTCGACTAGAAAATATTTTAGAGCTCAAATTCATGGTGTTTGTGAGCATTTTGATATACCCGTTGACGAGCCATACAAAAATTTAACAAGAAAACAAAAAGATATTTTATTACATGGTTCCAAAGGTGAAAAAACTGTAATTAGATATGTTAACAGATTTGGAAATTCAAGAATTTGGCACAAACCATATCGTGGTATAGTTCCAACTTTCAAAAAAAATTATGAAGAAACTTCCTCAGATGCTGCAAGAGAGTACTACAAGCAGTTCATGCGAGAACTTCCCTGTGGAGATTGTGATGGTGAAAGGTTAAACATTAGATCAAGGTTGGTTCAAGTTGAAAATTTAACTTTAGGTCAATTTAATAACCTTTCTATTAAAGAAGCTTCTAATGTAGTAGAAAATTTTAAACTCACAGGAAGTGACTTTGAAATTGCAATTCCAATTATTAGAGAGATTAAGGAAAGATTAAAGTTTCTAAATGAAGTCGGATTAAGCTACCTTCAATTAAGCAGGGGCGCAGCAACACTCTCTGGTGGAGAGGCACAGCGTATAAGACTTGCAACTCAAATAGGTTCAGGACTCACTGGGGTACTTTATGTATTGGATGAACCATCAATCGGTTTGCACCAAGCAGATAATATAAAACTTATAGATACACTGTTGCGCTTGAGAGATTTAGGAAATACTGTCTTAGTAGTTGAACATGATGAGGAAACGATGAAAAGCTCTGATCATGTTATTGATATTGGTTGGGGAGCGGGTGAACAAGGCGGTGAGATTGTTGCTGAGGGATCTTGGGAAAAAGTTTCATCAAATATTAAGTCAGTTACTGGTCAGTATTTATCAGGTAAACAAGTCGTGCCTTATCCTTTAGTTCGCAGAAATGGAAAAAATGAAAATATTGTCATTAGAGGTGCGAAAGAAAATAATTTAAAGAACTTAACTGTAAATTTTCCTTTAGGGAAATTTATATCAGTTACAGGAGTGTCTGGTTCAGGAAAGTCTACATTAATAACAGATATTTTATCAAAGTCCATTCAAAATGAATTTTCAAAGAATTTTATAATGCCAGGACTCCACAAGAGTGTTTCTGGTTTAGAAAATATTGATAAGCTCATTGAAATTGACCAATCACCAATTGGACGAACACCTAGATCAAACCCAGCCACGTATTCCGGAGTATTTGACCAGATAAGAAATTTATTCTCATTAACTGAAGAATCCAAAATAAGAGGTTATAAACCTGGTAGGTTTTCATTCAATGTCCCTGGTGGTAGGTGTGAATTTTGCAAAGGAGATGGAAATATCAAAGTAGAAATGTATTTTCTTCCTGATATTTATGTTGTATGTGATGAGTGCAACGGTACCCGATATAATTCTGAAACTTTATCTATTAGGTGGAAAGGCTACAACATAGCTGAGATTTTAAATTCAACAGTTGAAAATGCTTTAAACATATTTGAAAATCAGCCATCAATTTATAGGATTATAAAAACTTTAGATGATGTCGGACTATCTTATATTAAGCTAGGTCAGGCTGCTACAACATTATCAGGTGGTGAAGCACAAAGAGTTAAGTTAGCAAAAGAACTGAGTAAAAGATCTACTGGTAAGACTGTCTATATATTAGATGAGCCTACAACAGGTCTTCATTTTGCTGATGTCCAAAAATTACTTGAAGTCTTGCACATGTTGGTTGATAAAGGTAACACCGTTATAGTCATTGAACATAATTTAGATGTAATAAAAAATTCTGATTGGATTATTGACCTTGGACCTGAAGGTGGTGAAAATGGCGGCACTATAATTGGTGAAGGTACTCCAGAAAGTATTTCAAAAAATAAATTTTCACTTACAGGTAAACATTTGAAAGAAGTTTTAAATGGAAAAAATTAATTTAAATGAAATTCCAAATAAACCAGGTATATATATTTTCAAAGATGATTATGACGAACCTATTTATGTAGGAAAGGCAAAAAATTTAAGAAAAAGAGTACCCTCATATTTTAATAAAAATACTTCTTGGAAAACCAAACGACTTACATCAGAAGCGAAATCAATTTCATTTGTAGTTTCCCAAAACGAAGCGAATGCATTATTAGCGGAATATTCATTTATTCAGGAATTTAAACCCAAATACAACATTCAGTTTAAAGATGACAAATCTTACCCTTATGTAACTATTACAAATGAAGAATGGCCAAGGGCATTTGTCTCAAGAAATATAAATCATCAAAATGTAAACTTTGGTCCTTTTCCATTTATAGGAGCTGCAAAAAGATCCTTAGATCACTTAATAAATATTTTTCCTGTTAGAACGTGTACAAAAAATACATTTGAGAGACACCAAAAATTAAATAAACCATGCTTGCTCTATGAAATTGATAAATGCTCAGGGCCTTGTGTAGATTTAGTTAGCAAAGATGAGTATCAAAATCTTTTAAGTAATTTAAGAGAGTTTTATAAAGGAAATTCAGATACTTACATAAATGAAAAAATTAAAGAGATGAAAACACTTTCAAAAAATCAAGAATATGAAGAAGCAAACAAAGTAAAAATTACTCTATCGCATTTGGAAAATGCAAGAGTTAGTCAAACCCTTATGACTTCAAATGATAAAAATGTTGACGTGATTGGTATTGACATTGGAAGGTTTGATGTTGTTTTATCATGTTTACTAATTAGAAATGGACGAATTGTAGGTGAAGTAAAAAATAATTTTGAACCAATGGATGTTCAGGACTATGAAAACTATCTTCCAAAAATTATTATAAATTTATTTGAAAAGAATATGCCATCAAACGAAATATTAGTAAGCCATGAATTTCCTTTATCTGAAACTATTCAAAAAGAATTAGAAAAAAAATGGGATAAAAAAATAACTCTCTCCAATCCTAATAGAGGTTGGAAAAAAGATTTATTAAATACTGCAATTGATGATGCAAAAGAATTAAGAAGGGTAGCAGATCTTAAACGCAGGTCTGATCTTGAATTTAGATCACTTTCATTAGAACAACTGCAGCATAAACTCAATCTAAAAAAAATACCTTACAGAATAGAAGCATATGACATTTCAAATCTTGGAGATAAGTTTAGAGTTGGCTCTATGGTTGTAATGGAAGATGGTATTTCCAAACCTTCCATGTATCGTAAATTTCACATAAAGTCTTTTAAGGGACAAGATGATTTTAGATCAATGGAAGAAGTTATATTTAGACGTGTAAAACGTTTAATTAATAATGAAGAAAAAGACCAAAGCTTTCGAAGATATCCAGACTTAATCTTAATCGATGGAGGTAAAGGACAATTATCAAAAGCAAAAAGTGTAATCGATCACTTTAAATTAGACATTGATGTAATTGGTATTGCTAAAAAAGAAGAAGAGCTTTTTAGTCCCAATAAAAAGTCTTCAATAGTTTTAAATTCTAATTCTGAGGCACTATTTATTCTTCAAAATATTAGAGATGAAGCACATAGGTTTGCCATACAAGAAAACAGAAGATTGAGACTTAAAGATTTAGATATTGAATCTATATTTAAGATTAAGGGGGTTGCAAAATCTTCTATAGATATATTATTAGAAAAGTATAAGACATTAAACAAACTTTCATCTGCAAGTTATAAAGAGTTGTCT
This sequence comes from uncultured Candidatus Actinomarina sp., assembly GCA_902593475.1. Lineage (GTDB taxonomy): Bacteria > Actinomycetota > Acidimicrobiia > Actinomarinales > Actinomarinaceae > Actinomarina. The sequence goes on along the minus strand of CACJIM010000001.1, from coordinate 51,516 downwards.
AGCTTGATTGACGAAAAACAAGCAACAAAAGTTTATCAATACTTCAACAAATAACTCGGTACAAAAATTATTTTCCCAATCGTTAGATATAGGAACTAATATGAACTTGAAAAGGAATTAAATGGCATCTAAAAGACCAGAAGTATTATTGTTAGTCGGAATGTCCGGAGCTGGTAGGTCAGCAAGCTCAAATGTATTTGAAGATTTAGGATATTATGTAATTGAAAATTTACCAGCAGAACTAGTAGAATCTGTAGTCCAATCAAATGATGTTACTGAAACAAACAAGCAACTTGTATTAACAATTGATGCTAAAGACACTACCGCCCAAGAAGAATTAAAAATCAGTTTAGATAAATTAAGCCAATCTGGAGTTTTAACCAGAATAATTTTTCTTGATGCTGATAATGAAACGCTTATTGAGAGATATGAAGAAAACAGACGTCCACACCCCATGGGTATGGATTCTATCTCACAGTCTGTAAAATCTGAAAGAGATTTACTTAAACCAATTAGAGAACTTGCTGATCAGGTAATCGATACTACAGATATGAATGTTCATGAATTGAGGAAAAGAATAATTGAAGGCTTTCAAGGAGAAGCTTCTAATCAGGACTTAAAAATTTCTGTAACTTCATTTGGGTTTAAAAATGGAACACCACGAGATGCTGATCTTGTATTTGATGTAAGATTTCTACCAAACCCACATTGGAGAGAAGAACTAAGAGCCTCTACAGGGCAGTCTCCAATGGTAAGAAACTATGTTCTCTCATTTGAAGACGCACAGGTTTTTTTAAATAAAGTTAAAGATATGATTGAATTTTTACTTCCAAGATTCACTTCCGAAGGAAAATCATATGTTGGAATAGCCATAGGATGCACTGGAGGAAAGCATAGAAGTGTTGTTATGACTGAAGAAATAGGTAAATGGCTTAAAAACGATGGAAAGGACTCTGTAGTTATACATAGAGACATGAAGGAATCATAATTTGTCAAAATTAGACAATTTAGGCAATGTTTTAATTAGATCTGATTTAAATGTTCCAATTAAGAATGGTGAAATCACAGATAATTTTAGAATATTAAAATCAGTTGAAATTCTTGAAAGTATTTTAGATAAGTCAAGAACAATTACGTTTACAAGTCATATGGGCAGACCTAACGGTAAAGATTTAAATTTATCTTTACGACCTGTAGCTGAAAGCATGTCAGATTTTCTTGGTAAAGAAGTACGCTTTATTGAAGAAGTATTTGGTGAAAAAGTTGAAGAACAGATTGAAAAATTAGAATCTAAAATATTTCTCTTAGAAAATTTAAGGTTTCAAAAAGGGGAGATCGAAAATGATAAGGATTTCTCTAATCAAATTACAAAACCTTTTAATTCATATATATTTGATGCATTTGGCGCAGCCCACAGAGAACACGCATCTGTGGTTAGCTTTGGTGAAAACTTAGAATCGTTCCAAGGTCCTTTAATGGATAAAGAAATACATGAATTAGATAGATTGTTAAATAATAGTGAATCTGGTTACGCAGTTCTACTTGGTGGTGCAAAAATTTCAGACAAACTTAATCTGATTGAAAAGCTTCTGCCAAAAGTTGAATATCTTATGGTTGGTGGAGGAATGTGCTTTACTTTATTAAAAGCTCTAGGACATGAAATCGGGAGGTCATTGCTAGAAGAGTCATTTATTTCAAAAGCAGAGGAGCTTCTTGATTCAAGATTTGGAAAAAAAATAATATTACCAATAGACTTTGGTGTTGCTGACTCAATAGATAGTTCAGTTAGAGAAAATGTAAAGTTAGAGGATTTTAAAAACAATCATATAGGTGTTGATATTGGACCTCAAACTGTTTCCAATTTTAGAAAAATTTTAAAAAATTCAAATAATATTTTTTGGAATGGACCTATGGGTATCTTTGAAAAAGAGGCGTTTAGTTATGGAACTAAACAAATAACTGAGATTATTTCTAATTCATCTGCATATACATGTATTGGTGGTGGGGATTCTGTAAGTGCAATTAATAAATTTTCTGATAAAAAAAACTTTAATCATATATCAACAGGTGGCGGAGCATCTTTGGAATATCTTGAAGGAAAAAAATTACCAGGGGTAAACAAATACAAATCACTTATAATTTGATAATGAAAAAAATAATAATTGGAAACTGGAAATTAAATCTTGATCATTTACAAGGTATTCAATTACTACAGAAAATAAATTATTCATTAGATAAGGATATAGAAGAAAAAATAGACATAGTCTTATCACCATCGCACACTTCATTGAGATCTTTACAAACTGTAATTTCTACAGATAATCTTAAAATTAAAATTTCATCACAAGATGTATCTGCCTACAGTGATGGAGCATTTACTGGCGAAGTATCAGCTATTCAGCTTAAAAAATTAAATATAGATTATTCAATTATTGGTCATTCTGAAAGAAGACTTCATTTTAATGAAACTGACAATGATGTGAACATTAAATTAACTAGATTATTAGAAAATGAAATAATTCCAATCTTATGTTTTGGTGAAAGTCTAGAACAAAGATCAGAAGGCTCATATTTAGAATTTATCAAAAATCAAATAAATGAAGGTTTAAAAGGTGTTAGAAAAGACAAGGTTAATAAGTTAGTACTAGCTTATGAACCTATCTGGGCAATTGGCACTGGTGAAGTTGCATCTATAGAAAATATTGTTGAAGTATTAGATTTTGTTAAGGACTTAGTTTCTGATAAGCCTTACTTTTCAGATGAAACTGTAAAATTAATTTATGGTGGAAGCGTCTCTCCAGATAATTCTTCTGAAATATTAAACACGAGTATTGTAGACGGTGCATTAGTTGGTGGAGCATCTCTAGATGCAGATAAATTCGTTGATATTATCAAAAGTGTTAATTTATGAATCTTGTATTTATACGACACGGACAGAGCCTCTGGAATTTAGAAAATAAATTTACAGGATGGGTTGATATAGATTTGTCTGAAAGGGGTGAAGTTGAAGCAAAAACTGCTGGTGTTACTTTGATTGATAATAACTTTTATCCAGAAATCTGTTTTACCTCTTATTTAAAACGATCAATTAATACTGCTGCCCATATCGTTGAAAGTTATAAAAAAATGAATATTACTTTTGAAAATGTGAAAAAGTGGGAGCTTAATGAAAGACATTATGGAGCTTTACAAGGTTTAGATAAAATTGAAACAGCAAAGAAATTTGGACAAGAACAAGTACAAATATGGAGAAGAAGTTTCGATACGGCACCTCCTATGGCAGAGCAAAATTCAGAACATGATCCAAAAACTCATGAATTATATAATGATATTGAATCAGAGCTACCACTAGGTGAATCTTTAAAAGATGTTGTTTTAAGGGTTGTAAAGACCTACGAGCAAATAATAGCAACAGCTAAAGAAAAGTCAGTTTTAGTTGTAGCCCATGGCAACAGCATAAGAGCTATGGTTAAATTGCTCGACAATTTATCTGACAAAGATATAGTGGACGTTAACATTCCGACTGGAATTCCACTAGCATATAATATTTCAGATAATAATATTGAAAAAATTGGTTATTTAGGTGACGAAGAAGCAATTAACAATCTTGCTAAAGAAGTTGAAATGCAGTCAAAGATAACTGATAAGAAAGGTTAGTGTTAATAATATGGATACAATTACAGCAGTTTTAATCAGTGTGCATGTTCTTATATCGGTAGCTCTTATTGCTTTAGTTTTGTTGAATAGCGGTAAAGGCGGTGGTTTGTCAGATATGCTTGGTGGACCCGGTTCATCTGGAAATATAGGTCAAACATTAGCTGAAAGAAATCTTGGAAGAATCACTGCATTAGTTGCACTATTATTTGCTGCAACGACTTTATCTTTATTCTGGTTTTTAGATTAGGTTTGCGCGGGTGGCGGAACTGGTAGACGCGCAGGATTAAGGATCCTGTGGGGTAAAACCCGTGGAGGTTCGAGTCCTCTTCCGCGCACAAACAATGAATAAAAGTACAATAGCAATTATTAATGATTCCGAAGTTACTGCTGGATCTCTCCCAAATAATGTAATTTCAATTAACGCTTGGGATATTAATTGGGATGATCTTTCTTTAGACGATAATTACATAATTCTAGGTGGTCATATGGGTTCGTATGATGATCAAAAGTTCACTTATCTCCAAGAAGAAAAAGAATGGTTAAAATATGCAATAAATTCAAATACAAAAATTTTAGGAATTTGTCTAGGTTCTCAATTAATTGCTGACGCAATGGGTGGAGCTGCGTTTTTATCAAAAAATATTGAGTTTGGCTTTAAAAATTTAGAATTCCTTATTGATGATTCCTTATTTGATGATTTTAAAAATACTAAAGTTTTTTCATGGCATAGGGACACTTTTAATATTCCTCCAGAAGCAACTCTGATTGCTAGAACAGAATATCCACAAATTTATAGTATAAAAAATTCTTTGGCATTACAGTTTCACCCTGAGATTAAATTAGATCTTTTTGAAAATTGGTATGATAGTGATTTATCCAAAGAAGAACTAGCAAATTATGACGTACATTCTGAATTAAATTATTTAAAAGACAACTCTCAACAACTTGAAAAAACGATGCATAACTTTTATAACAAATGGATTGCGTTTAAGAATTGAGAACAGACTCTACATAATTAAGCAAAGTTTCATATCTTTTAAAAATATCATTTTGATTTAATATGTAGTTTTTCGTTTCTAGGTCCATTGGTGTATAAATACATAATTCCCAAAGTTTATTTATCCTATTTTCGCTATCTACCAAAAATTCTGGAATAGTTGTATTCAATCCTTGCTCAATTAGTTTTGCTGTCATTTTTTTAATATTTTTTTCTAAAATATCAAGTTCATTTACACCAGGTGGTAAACCCACATCATTATGATCATTTATCTTGCAAATAGGGTATTCATTTTCTGTTATGATTTCTTTTACTTTGTATAAATTTTTACATTCGATCACTACAAGTTGTTCAGCATTAGATATGTCTTGATGCTCTAAAATTTCTACTTCAGATACAACTTGGCCAAGTTCTTCCATATTTCTTCCAACCAAAAAGCTTTTTGAATTAACAATTGAATCACCAATAAGTAATAAATATCTTGGTTCAAAAACTCTTAACGCTGAAATTTCACCAGGGAAATAATTTATACCAGCAGCAAAAAATGGAAATTCAACTAACATTTACCTGTTAAATAGCATAAAATACTTTTGTAAATAATGAGAATTGAAGACGAAATAAAATTAACATTTGATGATGTTTTAATTAGACCTAAAAGAAGTACCTTAGTATCCAGATCTGAAGTACAGCTTGACAGAGACTTAAAGTTTAGACATACATCTTTAACATGGTCCGGTGTACCTATAGTCTCCGCAAATATGGACACAACAGGAACTTTTGAAACTGCTATATCTTTACAAAAACATAAAATGATTACAGCAGTCCATAAGTTTTACACTGTTGAAGATTGGAAACAATCAATTGACAAATTAGATCCTAACTTTATTGCAGTCACAGTGGGCCAATCTGATGAAGACATGCAACTTGCAAAAGATATTTTTAAATTAAATGATAATATAAAATTCCTTTGCATAGACGTTGCTAATGGATATAGAGAAGATTTTATAAATGCTGTCAAAAGATATAGAGAAACTTTTAAAGATAAAATAATAATTGCAGGTAACGTTGCGACAAGAGAAATGACAGAAGCTTTAATTCTTGCTGGAGCAGATATTGTAAAGATTGGCATAGGTCCAGGTTCAGTCTGCACAACTAGAAGTGTTGCTGGAGTGGGATATCCACAACTTTCATCTATCTCTGAATGCTCAGATGCCGCACACGGTCTAGGTGGTCACGTTATGGCTGATGGAGGGTGTAAATTTCCAGGAGATGTTTCAAAAGCTTTTGGCGCTGGAGCAGACTTTGTTATGTTAGGTGGAATGTTTGCTGGACATGAAGAATCAGGAGGTGAGTTGGTTGAGGATGATGATGGTGTTAAATACAAAGATTTCTATGGAATGTCCTCTACAAAAGCTCAGCAAACTTATTATGGAGATTTAGCAGAACATAGAGCTCCAGAAGGAAAGAAAGTTAGATTAAAATTTAAAGGACCACTTGATAACACAGTGCAAGCTATTCTTGGGGGAGTTCGATCAGCATGCTCTTATGTGGGTGCAAAAACTCTTAAAGACCTTCCAAAATGCACAACATTTATTAGAGTCACTCAAACTACCAATGAAGTTTTTACTACATTTGAAAATCATTGAAAGTAGAAATTTATACTAAAGATCAATGTATTTGGTGCGATAGAGCTAAGGGTTTATTAAACGCTCACTCAATTAATTTTGAAGAATTCGATCTATCCAATGATGCTGAAAGAGTTAAATTTTATAAAAATATTGGCGACAACGTAAAAACTGTACCCCAAGTCTTTATTGATGATATAAGAATTGGTGGATATCAGGACTTGAGAGCTTGGTTAAATGGCTAAACAAGACTCATCAAAAACTGTTTTTCTAGCTCTTTCTGTAAACTTTTTTATTGGCCTAATTAAGTCTTTTGTAGCATTTATAACCAGCTCAAGCGCTATGTTTTCAGAAGCAGTACATTCATTTGTGGATTCTTTCAATCAATTTTTACTGTGGTTTGGTATTAAACAAACAAAAAAAAGTAACCCTAAACTTTATCCACTTGGAAGAGGACGAGAAGAGTACTTTTGGACATTAGTTGTTGCGGTATTGATATTTACAGTTGGTGGCTTAGTTTCTTTAGAACACGGTATAGAAGCTCTAAGTCATCCAAAGGAGTTAGATAATCTTTATATATCAATATCAATTCTTTCAATCTCCATCGTATTAGAAACTTATGTATTAATTAAAGCTGTCAAAAAACTTAGAGGAAATAAAGAAAAAAAACCAATTTTAAAATTACTTAAAGAATCAAATGATGGCCCATTAATCGCAATTGTTGTTGAAGATTTTGCTGCTACATTAGGATTGATTTTTGCTCTTATTGGTACTTTATTAACTTACTTTACAAATAATTCAATTTATGATGCTATGAGCTCTATTTCGATTGGAATACTTTTAATGGTTTCAGGTATATTTTTAGGTTACGAAATGAAACATCTGATTACAGGTGAAACCGTAAACATAGATGCTTATAAAATTGTTGAAAATGCATTATCGATGGAAGAAGGAGTCAAAGACATAAATAGCATCAAGATAGTATCTATAGGTACAGATAAATATCTTGGAATTGTAAAAGTAGATTATCTCGATTCATTTACAGATTTAGAAATTATAGATTTAAATAAAAAAATTGAAGAAAGTGTAAAAACAAGTGATTCTAGATTTTCACACTTATACTTAATTCCTGCTTAAATAAAATCATGACAATAGAAAAAAATCATCTTACAAAAGATCAAATAGAAATAACTCAAAACTGTGGTACAGAACCACCTTTTTCAGGCGAGCTTTTAAATGAAAAGAGAAAAGGTACATATATATGTGTTGTATGTAAAGATGTATTATTTGATTCGGAAACAAAATATGACTCTAATTCTGGATGGCCAAGTTTTTTTGACTCTATAGCTGATAAGGTAACAAGAAAAAAAGACTTTTCTCACGGGATGATTCGTACAGAAATTAATTGTAAATCTTGCAATTCTCATCTCGGTCATGTGTTTAATGATGGTCCATTGCCTACCGGGGAAAGATATTGTGTTAATTCTTTAAGTATGGAATTTAATTCTGATGAATGAAATATTTATAGATAACGACTGCAAAGTATGCTCAGCATATGGAGATTGGATAAATAAAAAAAATAATAATTTGAAATTAAATGATCAAAAAAATCTATCAGAAAAGGAAATAATGCTTGATACTTTAGTGTATAAAAAAGAAGAAAAGGTCTATTATTTTTCTGATGCAGTGATTATGTCAGTTGCATCTCTAGGCGGTTTTTATAAATCAATTTATATTTTAAAGTTATTTCCAAAACGTATAAGAGATTTTGTTTACAATATATTTGCTAAAAACAGACATTTAATTTGAAAATATTAATAAAGATCAAAAACAATAATCTTTTTAGATCCTTTATTATTTTTTCTATATTTAGATTTTTTTACGGATTTTTTGTATTATTTTTTTCATATTTCTTTACAACAGAATTTGAAGACGGAATCTACTTTACGGTTCTTTTCTTATTAATTAGTGTTGTCTTTTCTAGGTTTATATTTAAAAAAATAAAAGTTAAATTTAATCTCTAAAATTACCGTAATTTAGAGGAATTTCAATTTTTGATTCTTTAACAAGTTGAATTACTTCTTGCAAATCATCTCTTTTTTTACCCGTAACTCTTATTTGCTGATTTTGGTATGAGCATTGTATTTTTTTATTATTTTCTCTAATTAATGCAATGATTTTTTTTGATGAATCTTGATCAATTCCTGATTTTAAATTAAAGAACCTTTTTACTTCTGAAGGTGTTGTTTCATCTTTAAATTCCCCCAAAAACTTAACTGATACATTTCTTTTAGCAAACTTTTCTTTCAGTACCTGCTCTGCTGCTGCCATTCTTTCAGACGTACTACTCTTTAATGTTATTGTGTTTTCACTATACGAAATAAAAGTCCCAGTGTCTCTAAAATCGTACCTATTTGATATTTCTCTATGTGCTTGATCAACTGCGTTTACAACTTCTTGCTGGTTGTATTCAGAGGATATGTCAAATGTTGGCATAGTTAAATATTAACTATTTATAAACCTATTTGCTATATATATACCCAATAACGCCATTGATATAGAAAGGAGTACTGAAGACAGTATATAAATTATTGAATACAAATTTCCATTGTTTTGTAGTGTTACAACATCAAAAGAAAATTGTGAAAATGTTGTATATCCTCCAAGTAAGCCAGTTAAAAGAAATAAATTAAAATAGTCACTTCTTTGCCCTCCAATTGAAACCAGGATTCCAAATAGAAAAGAACCGAGCACGTTCACAAGAAGAGTACCAAATTGGCCAATTACATATAGACTAACGATAGAATTTGTACCATATCTTAATACTGAACCAATACCACCCCCAAGAAATACAAAGAATAATTTACTGTACACTTGCTTGCCTTAATGATTCAAAAACTACTATACCAACTGAATTTGCAAGATTAATACTTCGAGAGTTTTCTTTCATAGGTATAGTAATTGTTTTATAACTTGAAATAATTTCATCTGGTAATCCAATTGATTCAGGTCCAAACAATAAGAAATCATATTGATTTAGATTTGTATCCCAGTATGAATCTATACCTTTTGAAGATAAACAGCATATACTTTTAGTTTTGTTTGTTTCAATAAATTCTTCCCATGAGTTATAAGTTTTAGTATTTGATAAATCATGATAATCCAAACCAGCTCTCCTTATTTTATTTTCTTGAAGATCAAAACCAAATGGTTTAATGAGGTTTAAAGAAATACCAGAGTTTGCTGCGAGCCTAATTATTGCCCCGACATTTCCAGCTATTTCAGGTTGGTATAAGACTATTTCCACTATCTAATTATATTGTTTTAAACACTCTTGATGTAGGTATTATATTTATGTGAAACAAATAGTAAATTTATTTTTGCCAAATTTTAAAAGTATGCGTTCGGTTTTTTATGAAGTTGCAAATACGTCAATTTCTAGGGAGCGTTTCATTGACTTTACCAAATTAATTGGAATTCTTTTCTTAATGGTAAATTCATTTACATTATTAAGATTACAAAATTCTGGAGGAGAGCTGTTTGTATCAAACCTTTCTGTAAACTCTCAATCTCTAATGATAGTTACTTGGTTTACTGCTGGTATGTCGCTGTTTTTCTTTTCTATGGGTTTTAATAATTTAATTGCTTGGTACTCAAATGTAGGCAGGGACGGAAGCCAGTGGAATTATTTGGTTGATAGAATTAATACACTTTTAGGACCGGTGATTGTTTGGATATTTTCAAGCACATTAGTGTTAAATTTTTTAAGTAGGTCAGAAAATTTTCCTAACTATTTAACAACATCTGAAGATGGAGTTATGTCGTCAATTGAATTTATTTTATGGCCTCTGTGGTTAGTTTCAATATATCTCGTAATGGTTCTATTTGCGCCTTTTACAATTTATTTGCATAAAAAGTACCCATATGCAACTCTGTTGTCTTTAATTACTTTGACAATTCTGATTGACAATATAAATTTTGCATTAAATCTTTCTTATATAAAATTGTTTAACTATTTATTTTTCTGGATAGCAATACATCAAATTGGATATTTTTTTGCAGATGGAAAAATTCAAAAAGTAAATATTAATGTTTTCAGATATATAACATTCTTTACTTACGGTTATTTGTTCTACCAAATGTCAGTTTCTGAATCTTATTTATCTTTAGCAAGTTATAGACTTACTTCACTTAACAACGAAGATCCTCCAACTACCATTTACCTCATTGCTTCTATTGGTTTGATTTGTCTATTTTTGTCATTAAAAAATGTTATTGAAAAGGTTTTGAACAATCAAAAGATATGGTTACTAATTTCTCACATTCATTCAAATATTTACACAATGTATCTATGGCATTTATTTGTATTTTTTAGTATTTATCTATTAGGATTAACAACTTACTACGCACCGTTAATACTTTTAATTGCAGCTTTTATTTTTGGAAACTATGAACGCAGTATGTTTAAACTTTCTTCCAATTTAGTAAAGAGAGTAAACCCATTACAACCTTGGCCGTCACCCATTAAAGCAAGGTTTTCAATAAATAATTTTGCTTTAGCTTGGTTTTCTGCACTTTTAGTTTTATTAGGTGTAATACATTTAACATTAGGTGGTATTGGTCAAGATGGATTTTTTACGATAAGAGAATTTTACTTTCTAAGAAGTAATACTTTTGAAGGTATAGGGAGAATATTTATTGGGTTACTTCTTTTAAATATTACAGTTCGTGGACTTAAATATAAAAAAAGAATTCTTGGAGGATCAATATTATTTATTATTTTATCTTTATTTACTCGTAATTTAATTGATGAAAACCTAACAAGTTTCGAAATATACTTTTCTTCAGGAGCAATCGTTCTCTTTATTTTGATTTTAATTCAAAATAGTAACTATAAATCAAAAACAAGGGTCCAATAATTGTGAATCTTCCAAAAGGTGAAACTCGACAGGAGCTATTAAATAGGGCATTTTTATATGTTTTAATCATTGCTTTTTCCGTATTAATTTTCTTACGAGTTAAATCATTAATATTTGATTTGTTTGTGGCAGTTGTTTTAGCAGCGCTTGCTGAACCAGTTGTTTATAGACTAACTAAAAAAATAAGTAGACAAAGTGCTGCATTGGTAGCAGTTTCATTAATACTTTTAGTTATTGGTGCTACGTTATTTTCCATAATCCCAATAATGGTTCAAGAAATTTATTTCTTGTCTTCGCAAATGCCAACTTATTTTGATAATTTTATTAATTATTTAAACGTTGAAGGTTTTGCAGTTTCTAGTCAGTCACTTGATTTAGAAAACCAGTTTAATTCATTAATCAAAGATTATGGAAGTACTGTTGGATCAAGTGTTGTTTTTGCTGGACAAGGATTATTAAGAACTCTAGGTCATATATTTATAATCTTCTTCTTTACTTATTATTTAATTAGTGAGGGTGATGGTTGGAGAGTTAAGTTAAAAGAATCATTACCGAGTAACATATCATCTTCAATTGATCAAGTATGGAGAATTGGAGTATCAAAAGCTGGTGGTTTCATTGTTGCAAAAGTAATTTTAGGAGTCTTAGCAAGTATTGTTTTATCTGTTTCATTTTTACTAATTGGCTTGCCATCACCGATCGCTTTAGGTGTAGCTGCAGGTATTCTGTCACAATTAATACCAGTTGTTGGAACTTTTTTGGGTGGCTTAGTTCCATTTATATCATCTATTTCACTAGGAACTAATGCAATGATAGCTACAGTTGTTGTACTGCTTGCATATCAGATTATTGAAAATTACTTTATAAGTCCACGAGTTACTAAATCAACAATGGAAATTCACCCAGCGATAGCTGTATTTTCTACACTTTTTGGAGCTTACACTTTAGGAGGAGTAGGTGCTATATTAGCACTCCCTGTAGCTGCAACAGTGCAAGGTGTTATTGGTACGATATTAAAAAACAGAAAAGATACTTAGTGTTTAACTTTTCTTCATCAGCAATAAAAGCTTTAGACAGTTTGCTTGAACGTTTAGAGTCTGAAACCATAGAACCTATTGAAAAATCAATAAAGGATGCAAAAAAAAATTTTAAAGCTGGAAATTATTTAGCTATTTCTTCACTTCTATTATTGACTGGTTTAGCAATTGTCCTATCTCAAATATTTACAGGTCAATATTTCATTCAAGCTTTAATTTATTTTTCTATGGCGTTACTATGTATCTTGATATTTGCATTGATATCTTGGAGAATATTAAGATGAATGATTTTTCTAATGATTATAAAAACCTTAAAAATCAATTAAACGATGATAAAGGTAAATTAATAGGATATCTGTTTGCAGGTCTAATAATTGGCCGTTTATATGAAAAATTTAATAGTACTAAAAAGAAAATTTTCAAAAAATTTAAATGAATAAAAAACTTCAAAAAATTATAGTAATTGTTGTATCTGTTGGCATGTTATTAACAACAGTTGCTTCTTTTCTTGCGTTTTTATAGATTTGAATATTGACAATCAACTTATAGTTATAAAAACGCCAAAAAATAATAAATTTTTAGCAGTAATTGATATAGATAAAGAATTTACTACCAATGAAGGTAAATTTAAATTTTCTCAAATTAAAAATATCCCATCAATAGTTGAAACATCTACCGGAGTTAATTTTAAAATTTATAAACCTTCATATAAAGAATTTGTTCTTTTAATGAAAAGAGGTCCTCAAATTATTTATCCTAAAGATGTTGCTCAAATAGTATTAGAGTCAAATATTCATAATTCAAGTAAGGTTCTTGAAATTGGTTCTGGCTCAGGTGCTTTGACTTTATATTTATATACCATTTTAAAAAATACTGGTGTGTTATACAGTTTAGATTCATCAAAAATCAACCAAAGAAGAGCTGATAAAACTATTTCTAGATACATCTCTACACTATCTGATGAAAGTAATGATATAACATTTATTAATCAAGAATTAATTAATTTTGAGTACAAAACACTTAATGAGAACCTAGATGCAATAATTACTGATATTCCTGAACCATGGGAATTTTTCACCAATAACAAAATAAAAAACAGTGTTTGCTGGGTATCATACTTACCTTCTATGACTCAAGTGATGAGAATGAATGATGCATTAAAGGAACAGCAGTTTCAAGATATTGAGATAAAAGAAGTAATTCTTAGAGATTGGGTAGTTGATGAAAAGATTGTAAGACCTTCAAACAAACTAGTTTCACATACTGGATTTTTAATTTCTGCTAAATATATAAAATATTAAGGCTCAATCATTATGCATTCCCCAGGACATTCTTCAGCTGATTCAACAACAGCTTCTTCTTGTCCTTTAGGAACAACAGCTAAACCTTCTGCGCCGCCAATATTTCCGTGTTCTTCAGAGAAAATTTTATCTCCTTCTTTAACATAAAATAATCCATCATCTAAACCAACAAAAACATCAGGGGCAATTTCCTCACACAATCCGTCACCTGTGCATAAGTCTTGATCAATCCAAACTTTCATAATGTATATATTACAATACACCAGACATATATAAATTTTTAACAATAATTTTATTTATTTAAATTTGTAAAATTAAACTATGTTTTCAAAGTTTTAAAAGTGATTTAATTTATGAAAAATGTATTAAGAAGAGCAATTGAATTATTAAATTTATTAAGTGACAATGAAAACCTCACCACGGAAAATATTAAAGATAGCATATCTGATTATAGAGATTTAAATCAACAAGCATTTAGAAGGTCATTTGAAAGAGACAAAAATTTATTACGCTCCTTTGGTTATTTGATTCAGTATGAGAATGATAAATGGTCCTATGACAAGGGTTACTCATTATCAGGTTACTCAATTTATGAATCAATTATTAAGTCCGACAAGATTAGTAGTGAAAAATTAATTAACACTTATTTATATCTCAAAAAATATTTATCAAATAGTAATTATGACAATGATAAAAGTGAAATAATATCAAAAATCCTCCAATCAATTAATGAAAAAAGAAGAGTTGGGTTTGATTACCTTGATAAATATCGAAAAGTAAAACCTCAAGGATTAAAATATTTTGATAATAAATGGTATTTAGCCGGAGAAGAAAATGGATCACTTAAGACGTTCAATTTAGATCAAATACATAATTTAAAAATTGGTAATAAAGCTGATTTATTTCAAATAGAAAATAAAAATTTTCCTTTTTCATGGGACGATGAGAAATACTCTATTGAAGCAACAATAAAATTAAAGAAAGATTTATATGAAGTAAATAAAAATATATTTGCACACAATCAAACGCAATTAGAAATCAAAGATGAATTTTTACACTGCAATGTATCCACAAATGACAGCTATGGATTTATAAAATTTTTACTATTGCTAAATGATGAAATCGAAATTGTCAAAATAGACTCTACAGTTAATTTAAAGGAATTATTAGATGTCAAAAAAAATTGATCTCCAGTTAGTTATGAGCGCTCTTTCTTTGATTCAAAATAAAGAAAAATGGAATATAAATAAACTTGTTCAAAAATTAAATATAAGTGAAAAAGATTTATTTTATATATTGTCAGTAATCACTGATATTTATTCACAACAAGGTGAACTATTGATTGACTATGAATATGATGATAAAAATCAGGAACTATTGTTTAACTTTAATCCTTCTTTAAAAAATATAATTCAGATTAACGATGGAGAGTTATTTAATTTAATCTTTTTATTAACTTCAAATTCAATTTTTAAAGAGTTGGTTAAAAATAACAGTGATATTGAAGAATTTTATAATGTAGTTAGTCCATATTTTAATTTAGAAATATTAGATGAGAGTAATGATGGTGTTTTTGAAAACTTAACATTTTTTGAGGAAAACATAATCTCATATATAAAACTCGGTTCAACAGAAGAAACTTTCTATAGAATACAACCAATCTTATTGACAACTAATACTGATGGTATTGTTTTAGAAGCAATTGATTTAAACGAAGAAAAATCAAAAACGTTTTTAATTAATAGAATTGTTAATTCATTATCTATTGAAGACTTTAGAGAAAGTAAAAAATCTAATAATATGGAGGTTGTAATGAAGTTCACATATTTAAATGAAAAGGTTCTTACAGATATAAACAAAGATGATTATCAATTAAAAAATAAGCACGTAGAAGCAAAATTTTATTCAGAATTAAACGCTATAAATTTTGCCATCAAAAACTATGAGAATATTGATATTATCTCTCCACAATTTATAACAA
Organism: uncultured Candidatus Actinomarina sp.; assembly: GCA_902593475.1. Classification (GTDB taxonomy): domain Bacteria; phylum Actinomycetota; class Acidimicrobiia; order Actinomarinales; family Actinomarinaceae; genus Actinomarina. Next base: position 35,999 of record CACJIM010000001.1, on the reverse strand, counting down.
ATGAATTAAAAAATAGAAACGATAAATTAAAAAAGAAGTTGAAGATATGAGTTTAATTGAACTTACAATAATAATTTTTATATCACTAGGCATTCTAGATAAAGATAAAATAGGAAAAATTTTTCGTGTATTCAATAGTTCTAATTCTGATCAAGTTAGAAAAGTTATTGGCGATGAAACAATAGAACAAAAATGGGTCTGGTTAGAAGAGGAATAATTTTGGATAATAAAAAATTTTTTGAACACTTTAAAGAATTAAATTATAGAATATTAATTTCTCTATTTATAGTTTCAATATTTTTCACAATTGTTTATATAAATTACGGCTCAATTTATGAAATACTAACTTCTCCATTATTGAATGCTGGATACTCAATGGACGAACTCGTTGCTTTTACAATATATGAAGGTTTCCAAGTTAAAGTTTTAAATACATTTTTTGTATCAATAGCATTATCCCTTCCAATTATTATTTTTATAATTGGATATTTTTTCAAACCTGCTTTTGAAAAACTAACTCATAAACTTTTTATATTGTATTTGATTGCTTTTATATCTTTATTTTATCTTGGTATTTTTTCAGCATACAAAACACTGCCTATAGGTATAGATTTTTTATTATCATTTAATGAATCAGATTTCATTTTAAGAACACAAAATTATTTTCAACTGATTTCTAGGATCTCAATTTTATTTGGTATTTCATTTCAAACACCATTAGTAATTTATTTTTTAATTAAAAGAGGCATCATTAGTAGGAATATTTTTACAGATAATAGAAAAGAAATATTTGTAGTCGTATTAATTTTTTCTGCAATTATTACACCTACAGGCGACCCTGTAACACTATTTATATTTACAATACCTTTATATATGCTCATTGAGTTGGTTTTGTATTTAAGTAAGAATAATTAAAAAACAATGTTTACTCCTGACAAATTTCAAATTGATGCAATTAATGATGTAAAAAAAGGGAGCAATGTACTAGTTGTTGCACCTACAGGCTCAGGAAAAACATACATTGCCGAAAAATCAATTGATTATTACTTATCAAAACAAAAAAATATTTTCTACACAACACCCATAAAGGCACTTTCTAACCAAAAATACAATGATTTTAATAGGCAAGGAATAAGGACTGGACTGCTTACAGGAGATAGAAGTATAGATAAAGATGCAGAATTAGTTATAGCAACTACAGAAATATTAAGAAATATGATTTTTAGCAAAGACAGTAAGTTAAACGATACAGGTTTAATTATATTAGATGAAGTGCATTATCTAGCTGACAAAGAAAGGGGAACAACGTGGGAGGAAATATTGATTCACGCAAAAAAAGATATAAAATTTCTTTCTCTTTCAGCAACCATTAACAATAAAAATGAATTTTTAGAATGGTTAGTTTCATTAAGGGGAACAACCTCATTAATTCACTCAAGTACAAGACCTATTCCTTTAGAAATATCTTTAGTTGCAAGTTCCAAGTCGAGTAGAGACTTAAAAATAATTAAATCAACAAAAGATAAAAAAAACAAAAATATATTTAAAATTGAGAAAAAAAATTCGCAATTTAATAAACCTAATTTAAGAGAACAAGCATTATATTTAAATTCTAGAAATTTATTACCAGTCATATTTTTTTACTTTTCAAGAGAAAAGGTTGAATCAAGCGCAAGACAATTATCTAATAATTTTAAATTAATTGAGAATAGGGTTGAAATTAAGGACAAATATGATGAAGTATTTGGTGATCTAACAACTGAAGAGTTAGCACTTCTTAACCTTGATGAACATATGTGGATGTGGTCAAGAGGTGTAGGATATCATCACGCTGGTTTAGCACCAATAGTTAAAGAATTTGTAGAATATTTATTTTTAAATAAATATATAAAATTTCTTTTTGCCACTGAAACATTAGCTTTAGGAATTAATATGCCTGCTAAAGCTATCTTTATTGATAGATTGCACAAATATGATGGGATAAAAACCAGACCAATTACTCAGTCGGAATTTTTGCAACTTAGTGGCCGAGCTGGGAGAAGGGGTATAGATGACATGGGATATGCCTTCTTATCATATGATAGAAGCATAAATAAGGACTGGTATAGTAATCTATTTACACTCAAACCCAGCAATTTAAATTCAGCATTTTCCGTTAGTTATTCATCTATATTGAGCTTGTTAAATATTTACAGTATGGAGGAATCAATCGAACTATTGGAAAAAAGTTTTTTTGCTTATCAAAATATGTTTAAAACTGAGAAGTTAGAGGAATTGTTTAAAGGAAAGCACAATGTTTTGAAAGACCTGGGATTTATTGACTCAATAAAAGGTAAAGTTTTAAAGGAAACTTATAGAGATAATCTAATTCCAGCAATTCATTTGTACCATACAATTAATAATCAGGATATTGAAATGAAATTAATGTATGTTTCATCAGGAATAAGTAATGAAAAACTAGAATTTACTCTTAAGGATGAATTTAATCATTTATTTAATAAATTTTATTCATCTATAGAGAAAGTTAACAAAATTGAATACTCGCATGGTATTAAAAAACCTACACAAATTAATTTATCTTGGTTTAGTGTATTTTATGAATATATGAAATCTGGAAATATTGAATACGTAATAAATAAATTTAATTTGAATATTGGTGATTTTATAAAGGTAGCAAAAGAAGCATCTGAAATATCAAAAAAATTGTCAATTATTTATGAAGACGATAGCTTTGAAGATATAAATAAAATCTTTGATAATAATTTGATACAAAAAACTATGTCATGAAAACATACATTGTAATTCATAACCTTAATTCAAGAGGAAAAAATCTTTCACAAGAATACATTGAAGATTTATTTAAAAGTAAGAACATTCCTTTTAAATACTTTTCAACTTCAACAATCAATGAACTCAATAACGTTGTGTTTGAGTATTCAGATAGTAACAAATTTCAATATTGTGCTATCGGGGGAGATGGAAGTTTAAATTCATTGATTAATGCTTTGATGAATAATGGTATTAAAAATCCAGAAGTTGCTTGCCTACCTGCTGGCAGCGGATCTGATTTTATTAGAACATTTGCACTTCCACAAAATATTGAAGAAACTATAAATCACTTAACTACAGATTCTTATTATGAGGTCGATGTCGGAAGAGTCGAAGCTGAAAATAAATCTAAATATTTTATAAATGTTTTAAATATTGGATTTTTGGCTTCCTCTGTAGAAGTAAGTGAAAAGATGCCTAAAATAATACGAAGGTTCAGATATCCTATTAGCTTTTGGATTAAAATATTTTTTGCTAAAGCAAAAAAAATATCTTTAAATTTAGGAAATTTCGAATTTAACAATAATGCTTTCAACATATGTGTATGCAATGCACAATATTTTGGTGGAGGCTGGAATATTTCACCAAAGTCTAGCTTGCAAGATGGTAAGTTTAATGTACAAATTTTTGCAGTATCAAAACTTAAAGCAATGAAGATATTTTTTTTAGCTCAAAAGGGTTTACACCTTAAGGAACCTGATGTAATTGTTAGAAAAGCTTCAAAAATTGAATTAAAAAGCAATGAACCAATAGAGATTGATGGTGATTACTTTGCAAGCGGTCCAGCCAATATATTTATTGAAAATTCTGCCATACGTTTTAAAATTTAGTAATATTTAAGGCAAGTTAGGAGTTATATGGCTAAAAAAGAAACTGAAGAATTAGAAGAACCTACGCTAGAAGACCTAGAAGAAGAAGATATTGAAGAGATTGAAACTCCACCAGAAGAAGAGGAAAAAGAGGAAGTAGAAACAGAATCTCTAGAAGCAAGAGTAGAAACTGAAAAAAAATCGGTAGATGATGCAGATGAAGCCGAAGGATCTTTTATGTCTGTTGATGCTGCAGAAAAAAGAAATGTAAAAAGCTCAGATTTAAAACTAGATGAAATTGCTGATGATAAAAAAGATGACGAGTTTACATGTTCTGTTTGTTTTTTAGTGTTAAGAAATACTCAATTAGCAAAACCAAGATCAAAAGTATGCGCTGATTGTGCATAAGCATAATGATTTAGGTTTCACTTTTATTGTTGAGACTGATGTAGAAATTCCTAATCAGTTGTCTGAATCATTTTTTCAAAGAATGTCAAATATTGACGAAAATTTATTGAATTATTATTCAAATATAGAATTAAATGAATCTAAAAATTTTTTACTTTTATGCGAAAAGGTGCCTATTGGTTATGCAAAATTGTATCAAGATAAGGAATATTCGCTCCTCACGGAAATATTTGTAAAAGATGAATTTAGAGAACTTTCATTGGGTACTTTTCTACTTAATTGTATAAGAGATTATGTTGAAACAATTCAATCCACATTAAGAACAATTACCCTCCCAAGCGATAGAGTTGCAAAGAATTTTTATGAAGCTAGTGGAATAACAGCAAGAGTTTTATTAATGGAAGAAAAACGTGAGCATAATCGCTACAGACCTTGATGGAACTATATTCAAAGGACAAACTTTAATTGATGGAGTTAAAGAAGGTTTACTGAAAATTATTAATGAAGATATTGAAATATACTATACAACAAATAATAGTTCTCAAACTCCTAGTGAAATAAAAGATAAGCTTGAAAATTTACTCCAATTTGATATAGATATATCAAAAATTATTACACCATTAGTAATTTTTCAAAATCTGTACTCAGACGATAAATTAAATATTTTTATTTACGGATCAGAAAATTTAAAAAAATATATAAAAAATTTGAATATGAATGTTACAAGTCTTGAAAATGCAGAATTAGTCCTGATAGGTCGTAAAGAAGAAAACAATTTTTCAGAAATAAATGAGATTATTAAAAGTGTAAGTATAGGTAAAAATATATTGAGCCTAAATAAGGATCTTACATTTCCAACTGAGTTTGGTGAAAAAGCTGGGAATGGAGCAGTTGTAAAGATCATAGAAGATGAATTGTCAATTAGCATTCCTACTTTAGGCAAATCTGGTAATCACTACAGTTCATATTTTATTCAAAACAGAATAACTGTAAATTTTGTAATAGGAGATAGGGTTGACACAGATATTATTTTCGGAAAAAATTTGAATGCAAAAACATTTTTAGTGTCCTCAGGTATCAAAAATTATTTAGATGTCAATATTGCTGATATACAACTTAATAAATTTTCAGATGTCGTACCTTTTCTTACTGAACAATCTTAATAAAAGATAACCAAATATAAATCCACCCACATGTGCTTCCCAGGAAATATTTTGATCACCTAGTGCAATAAATATTTGAGAAATAAACCAGAAAATCATAAAAAATTTAGCTTTGATTGTAGTTGGAAACAAGAAACCAAATGGGACTAGAACTAATAACCTTGCATTAGGAAACATATAAACGTAAGCACCCATTAATCCAGAAACTATTCCAGATGCTCCTACTATAGGAATTAAACTTTCTTGGTTTAGAAAAGTATGAGAAACAATACTTATTACACCTATTAATAAAAGAAAGAATAGATATTTTAATTTACCAAGTTTGTCTTCAACATTATTTCCAAAAATCCAAAAACTCCATAAATTTCCTAATATATGTAAAAAGTTTGCATGAAACAAATTTGCAAAAATAACACTTAAATATAAATTCTTGCTTGGAAAGATCACTTTGAATTGATCATAAAAGCAACTGTTATTATAAAATTGTGATTCTGATAATGGAGCAAAATTGACAAGTTCACATGGAATCGCTGAGTATTGATAAAAGAAATTAATTAACTCAATTTGGTTTTTTGGTTGTATCAATATAAAAACCAAAACTGTTGAAATCATAAATACTCTGGAAATAACAGGTGTATTTCTTGCAGGATTTATATCTGATATAGGTATCACTTTATGAACATTATAAGTCACCTATAATGTATTTATGGTTAAGTTGGCAATTGTTTCTTCAAAAAAATATCTTAAATCCAAACAAGCTGTTGATTTTCTACAGTATTTAGATAATCAAAAAATAAGTTATGAGAAATTAATTCTTGAAGACAAGAGTTATGAAAATACATCCAAAGATGCTTTTAATTTAATAATAAGTATAGGGGGTGATGGAACAGCTCTTAAAGCTATGAAACTAGGATGGACTAACTCTGTACCTGTTTTAAATCTTGGTTCTGGCAGAGTTGGTTACTTAGTAAATTCATTCGAAACCATTAATTTACAGAAATTAGTAAAAAGTGATTTTATCAACTTCAAGAAAAGAGTTCCTATTATTCAAAATAATGATGAACAAGAACCAGCATTTAATGAAATAGTTTTAATAAAGAACTCTCCAACACGTATGTTAGATATTCAAATAGAAACATATGATCAAGATGTAAAGTTGAGAGCTGATGGAATTATAATTTCTACTTCCATGGGTTCTACTGCCTACAATTATTCTGCAGGAGGTCCTATAGTGCAAACTAGTATTGATTCATTAATAATTACTCCTATATCTCCATTTACAAAATTTCCAAGATCAATTGTTTTAGATAAACGTTCTGAAGTAAAAATTATTGTTCAGAAGAATCAAGATTTCTCTGTCCAGTTTGATGGAAATGAATTACAACAATGTTACGAACCCAACGACCTATCCTTTACTTATAAATTATCAGATAATGCACTAAAAGTTTTAGAAGAAAGCAATAAGCCTAAACTAGATCACTTTTTAAACCAAATACTTAGATAGTTCTTCACAATAAAAATAAACCTGTTATTATTTTGACGTGACCAAATACATATTTGTCACTGGCGGTGTAGTCTCTGGTCTTGGCAAAGGGATTACTTCTGCGTCTCTAGGAAACCTGCTCAAAGCTAGAGGTTTATCAATTGTAAATCAAAAATTAGATCCTTATATTAATGTGGATCCAGACACAATGAATCCGTTTCAGCATGGAGAAGTTTTTGTTACTGAAGATGGAGCTACAACAGATTTAGATTTAGGACATTATGAAAGATTTACCGGAGTTAATTTAAGAAAAGATGCAAATGTTACAACTGGAAGCATTTACAGAAAAGTAATTGAAAGAGAGCGAAAAGGTGACTATCTTGGTGCAACTGTCCAAGTTATACCTCATATTACAGATGAAATTAAAAGAAGGATTAAAGGAATATCCAATGAAGTAGATTTGCAAATTACTGAAATAGGAGGCACAGTCGGCGATATCGAGATACTACCTTTTCTAGAAGCAGCAAGACAAATTAGAAAAGAGTTTGGTCAAGAAAATGTAATGTTCGTTCATGTTACTCTCGTACCTTTTATTGGACCAAGTACAGAACTTAAAACAAAACCAACACAACACTCAGTATCAATGTTAAGAAGCTATGGTATAAGTCCAGATTTAATAGTTTTGAGATCTGAGCAAGAGTTAACTGATGAAATAAAAAGTAAAGTATCACTATTTTGTGACGTTAGTTTTGAAAATGTTATTAACGCACCGGATCTAGATGATATTTACGATGTTCCTATCAAAATGTATGAAGAGGGTTTAGATGCAGCTGTTGATAAACGTTTAGCATTAAATTCTGATTCACCTGATTTATCAAGGTGGAATGAAATGCTTTCATTAAAAAATGGTGTTAATAAAAATGTTAAAATAGCAATTCTCGGAAAATATTTTGGTTTACCCGATAGCTACATGTCAGTCGTAGAAGCTTTAAAGCACTCTTGTCTTCAAAATAAAGTAAATTTAGATTTAGTTTGGATAGATGCAGATAACTATGAAATTGAAGATCTTAAAAATTTAAATGGTGTAGTAGTTCCTGGAGGTTTTGGCTACAGAGGAATTGAAGGAAAAATAGGTGCAATCGAGTATCTAAGAAAAAATAAAATACCTTTTCTTGGAATTTGTTTAGGTCTACAGTGTGCTGTAATTGAGTTTGCGCGCAATGTATGTGGTATATCAGATGCAAATTCTACAGAGTTTTCTCAAACTACAAAAAATCCTGTAATAGATTTATTACCTAATCAAGATTTAGAAGCAGATGATGTCGGTGCATCTATGAGACTTGGGACTTATCCTTGTAAAATTCAACCAGACACTATGACTAAAGATATATATAACAATGAAATAATCTATGAACGTCATAGGCATAGATACGAAGTAAATAATAAGTTCAGAAATGAATTGGAATCTAAAGGATTAGTATTTAGTGGATTATCACCTGATGAAGATTTAGTTGAAATGATTGAACTAAAAGATCATCCATACTTTGTAGCTTCGCAATTTCATCCTGAATTTAAATCAAGGCCATGGGACCCAGCACCTATGTTCAATTCATTTATAGCTGCATCAAAAGAAATAAAATTTTTTGATGAAAATGTAAAAGATGAACATAAAGTCAAAGATTAATAAATCAATAAGTTCATTTTCAGAATATCTTTTATATCAAAAGGGACTATCTCAAAACACTGTTGATTCATACAAATCTGATTTAACAAAATTATCTAATTATTTACAAAACCAAGACTTGTCAAAAACAAATATAGATAATTTTTTTATAGATTTGTCAGAATTCAATTATTCAACATCAACAAAGAAACGAATGCACTCCAGTATTAAAAATTTTTTAAAGTACATAAATGAAAATGAAGATTATGAATCAATAGATATTTCAGATATAAAACTTAAATCTTCTAAAAAGCTCCCCGAAGTACTCTCTATTACTGATATTGAAAATATGATAAATTTTTACAATCATGAAACTTATTTAGATTCTAGGAACAGAACTGTTATTGATGTACTTTATTCTACTGGATGTAGAGTTTCTGAACTATGTGACATAAATATATCTGATATTGATTTAGATGAGAAATATTTAAAATTGAAAGGCAAAGGTTCTAAACAAAGAATTGTACCAATTGGATCTATGTTATATAAAAACCTTTTGCAATATTTAAATGTTAGGGATACATTTTTACAAAACAGGGGAGAACCACTCTTTTTATCTAAATCAAAAAATAAATTAGATAGAACTGCTGTGTTCAGAATAATAAAAAAAACTGCTATGAATATTTTTTTACAGACCGATGTTCATCCTCATACATTAAGACATAGTGCAGCTACTCATATGCTTGAAGGCGGATGTGACTTAAGAACAGTTCAAGAATTTTTAGGGCATAGCTCTGTTTCAACCACGCAGATATATACTAAAGTTACGAAAGAATTTTTAGAAGAAGCATTTACAGAAAGTCATCCAAGGTCATGAATGAACTATTTTCAAAAGCAAAAAGAGCTATAAGATTTTTATTTTACAAAGATATAAGTATTGTAGATCAAATTAGAATTTCAAAAATTCTCGATAATGAACAGTTAGAACAACTTTTCTGGAAAATGTCAAAAGCAGACAGACACCATTCATTGGAAGTATTAGAAAGAACTATGAAATATTCAAATAATGAAGATTTATTAAAGCTGTCTTTGTTACATGATATAGGAAAATCTATATCTGAATACAATTGGTTATTTAGGATAATGGCTGAATTAAAACTTGTAACAAACAGAAAAGCATTTGATTATCTGAACCATGAAGACATAGGGTACGATCTATTAAAAGAAAATATAGATGATCCTGATATAAGTAAATATTATTTTGATAATTTACTTACAGAAAAAAATGAAATACTAGATAAGACTGATTTTTAATGGAATTAAGTTTCTTAGTAGACGCATTAAAATCTCTATTAATCAACTATACGTCAAATAATTCACAAATTGATGAAAGTTTAAATGATTTGTTCAGCAGTCTAGAGTCAAAAAATCTAAATAATGAAATTGAAAACTACGCAGAGTTTATATTACTTGCTTCTTCACTATTTGAATTAAAAGCTAAAAGAATGCTACCTCAAGAAGAAGAAATTGAGTGGATGGATGAAGTGGAAGTTCTTAAAGATAAAGACCTGGCATTTGCTAGGCTTTTACAATTTAAAGCATTTTCTGAAATTGGTATTGCCTTAGCTTCCAAAATTAAATATAACGAAAATGAAATCAAGTCATTTAAATATTATCAAACTAAAAATTTGTTTCCTAAACCCGATGTTGAGTACGAAATAAATAAAGATAAATTTAATGAAGTAGCTATTGAAGTTTTTAAAAGATTTAAAACAATTGAAGGCTTTAAACATTTAGATAAAGATTTACCAGATTTACAGAAAGCAATTGATGATTTATTGCAAGTTGTTGATAAAAGGTTAAATACATCTTTTGAAAGCATCTTAAATGAAGTAAATACTGAAAAAGAGGCCATAGCTTTTTTCCTCGCACTTTTAGAAGCTGTAAGATGGGGTTTTGTTAAAGCTAGTCAAAACGATGACGGTATTAAAATAGAAAAAAATTATGAATTATAAAAAAGTTATAACCGCTATTTTGTTAGTTTCTGATGGTTCAGTTCATCATAAATATTTTTTAGAAAATTTTAAAATCTCCAATGAAGATTTGATTAATATTTTTGATGATATAAACGATGAATTAAATGAAAAAGATTATGGCTTTTATATTAAATATGATGGTAAATCTTCTGACTTAGTAACTTTGAGTTCAATTTCTACTGAATTAGCTGAATTCAAACCACCTTCAGTTTTAAGAGGATTATCTACTCCAGCACTAGAAACATTATCTATTGTTGCGTATGAGCAGCCAGTAACAAAACTCAAAGTAAGTGAGATAAGAGGGGTTGAGTCAGAGTCATCTCTTAAAACTTTAGAATCTAGAGGTCTTGTTGAAAAATCAGGTTATCTAGATGTTCCAGGAAATCCTCATTTATATATAACAACTAATCTCTTCTTAGAAAAGATGGATATATCATCTATTGATGACCTTCCGGTATTAGGTGAATATTTTTCAAATCTAGAGGAAGAGTAAACCTCTTTGAGATTAAATAAATTTATCGCGTTAAATCTTCCTTCATCTCGAAGAAAAGCAGATGAATTAATTCAATCTGGTGAAGTTATTGTTAATGGTAAAGTACCAGAGGTTGGGTATATAGTTAAACAAAATGATGCTGTATTTGTTAACAACAAAAAGTTATCAAATAACAATACTCATGAGTATTACAAATTTTACAAACCAAAAGGATATGTTTGTTCTCATAACAAACAAGGAAATGCACCAACGATCTATGATCTAATTGGAAAAAATTATCTTAAATTTGGTGGCAGGTTAGACAAAGATTCTGAAGGCTTGATGTTACTAAGCACTGATGGTGATTGGTTAAATAAAATATTTCACTCAAAGAATAAGATTCAGAAAAAATATAAAGTTACTTTGAAAAATAAAATAAATAAAAATAAAAAAATAAGAACAAAAATTACTTTTGAAGGTCAAACTTTAAAAATTCACAATATAAAAGTTATTAACTCTTATACGTATAACGTGACATTATTATCTGGTAAAAATCATGAAATACGTAAAATATTTAGATTTAACGATTTAGATATAAGAGAATTAAAACGTGAAAAAATTGGTAAATACACTTTAGGTAATATGTCTAAAGGTCAATTGTCTAAAATAGAATTATGAGTAAAACATTAATAACCTTAGATGGCCCATCTGGTGTAGGTAAAACTACAATAGGTAAACGTTTAGCTTCTGAATTAAACTTTGAATTTTTTTCATCAGGCCTGCTTTACAGAGTCATTGCATTACATAATGAAAAAACCAATTCTTTTAATCTAAATGAATTTGAAATATTATCTAATGATCCAGTAGTTTGTAAAGTTGACGGAAATGTATACGAAGAAGAAAATTTATATACCCCACAAATTAATAGAAAAAGTTCTGAAATAGCTCAGTTGAGTGAAATAAGAATGCTTGTGTCTAATGTACTCAAATTTTTATTTGATAATTCAAATACTGGGTTAGTTGTTGAAGGAAGAGATATGGGTAGTGTAGTTTTCAAGAATGCTAATTTAAAAATATATTTAAATGCAAGTGAAACAACAAGAAGCGAGAGAAGAATAGCTCAATCTGGTAACAAAGAATCAGTTGAAGATATAAGAGCTAGGGATTCAAGAGATATCAATAGAAAAATTTCTCCACTTATTATTCCTGATGATGCAATAGTTATAAACAATGAAAATAAAACTATTGATGAGGTAATTGAAATTATTAAAGAGAATTTAAAGCTTCAGTAGCAGTCCATTTCTTATCATTATTAATTCCACATGCTGACTTTGGAATAGTTTCTGAAATATTCAAAATGTTCAAAAAATCTGAAATATTTTTAATATTAGATCTCAGTTGTTGAGGTAGTGGAAAATATTCATCTTCTTCTTTCAATCTAAATTGTTCTAGATTAATAGGGTTTATTTTATCTATAATTTCGTAAACAAGATGATCTGGTGCAGACGCCCCTGCCGTAATCGCAATATTACCATTCAGATTTAGGTTTTCTATATCGTTAACGTTGTCTACACGATAGGCTTCAACACCTTGATTTTTAACCATACTAACTAGTGCTTTGGTGTTACTTGAATTTTCTGATCCCACAACAAGAACTGTATTAACTTCTGGAAGAATATCTAATATCGCTTCTTGTCTATTGGTAGTTGCATAACATAAGTCACTTTTCCTAGGCATTTTTAAACCATTAAATCTTTCTTGTGAATATTTCATAATTGGTTCCCACTCTGATAGAGCTAAAGTAGTCTGCGCAAGTAGAGCAACATCATTTCCAATTTCTAATGCTTTAACATCTTCAATACTCTCAACTAAGTGCATGTTGTCAGGTGAAACACCAATCGCACCTTTTGCTTCATCATGATTTTTATGACCCACATAAATAATTTGAGTATTTTCTTTACTAAATTTTTTTGCTTCATGATGAACTTTTGTAACTAATGGACATACAGAATTAATAGTTAATGAAGATATATTATTAAATTGAAGTTCAATTTCAGGTGCAGTTCCATGTGCAGATAACATAACAATTGCGCCTTCAGGGATTTCATTAGGGTCTTCTACAAAAACAACATTATTTTTTTCAAACTCTTTAACTATCCATTTATTGTGTACTATTTCGTGATAGCAATAGATTGTTTCATCATAGATTTTTAATAACCAGTGTAAAGCCTTTATAGCCATTTCAACACCAGCACAGAAACCTCTAGGAGTAACTAAATATAGTTTGTTTACCATATAAATAGAATAGCTATATTTATAATATGACTAAAAATAAAATCCCAGAGGTTTTAATACTCGGATTACCAAATGCTGGTAAATCAACATTAGTAAACGCTTTATCTAAAAGAAAAACATCTATTATTGGTTCTACACCAAATACAACAAGAGATAAAGTAACTACAACTTTAGAGTTTGAAGATGAAAAAAAGCTATTAATTTCAGACTTACCTGGTTTTTTAGAAGATCCAGATGATATTAACGTTAAATTTCAAGATAATATTTTAAGATACATAAACAAAGCAGACCATATATTGTTTTTAATAGATGTACAATCAAAAAACTATTCCGGCTTGGATTCTATTTTTAAATTAATAAACAATAACAATTTGCAAAATAAAACTACCACAGTATTTAATAAGGCAGAAAACTTTGAAATTGAAAATTTAGACAAGAGAATGTATAAATATATATTCAATAAAGAATTATTTATCTCTGCATATCACAAAAAAGGGTTAGACGTTTTAGAAAATATTCTTAAAAAACTTTCGAAGAAAAGTTCTAATGATAATGATAACAAATCTTCAATAGTTATTGTTGGTCGTCCCAATGCTGGAAAATCAACTTTGTTTAATGCTCTATTAAATAGTAACAGATCGACTGTTTCAAACGTACCAGGTACGACTAGGGATAAAATAAACGAAGATATTAATTTAAATACTGTGTCATATCAAATTACTGATACAGCTGGGATTCCAAGAAAAAAACAAAATAATCAAATTGATAAGTACTCATCGACTGTAGCTATAAGATCTCTTGAAAATGCAACTTTAGCATTAATTGTTATAGATAGTGAAGTTGGTCTTTCCTTTGAAGACAAAAGAATATTAAAAGAAGCAATAGAGCAAAATGTAACTCCCTTAGTTGTTTTCAATAAATGGGATAAATTAGATACTTATAAAAAGGAAGAAATAAATAAAAATATTAAAAATGAATTAAAGCAATACCAGTGGGTAAATGTATTACGTATTTCTGCTTTAAACAAAAAAAATATTACACAAATTAGTAAGAGCATTAAAGACGTAGAAGATCAATTACATACAAGAATTGGCACTTCAGAGTTAAACATTAAATTTAGAGAATTGTGGATAAAAAATCCACCCCATCCTTTTAGAGGTAAAAGAGCAAAACTAAAATATGTGACTCAATATTCTTCTTATCCTCCCGAGTTTTCATTCAATCTAAGTTCTAGAATTCCAAAAAACTATCAGGTGTTTATAGAAAACAAAATTAGACAAAATTTCAATATGAAAAATATATGTTTTAAAGTCAAAATCAATGCATAGTTTTGGATTTAAATTAATAGTTTTTGCTGCTGGCTTTTATATTGCAATAAGGATATTTCAAGCTTTATATTACTTAATAAGTTAATAGTATTATTCAAACGAATTATAAAATAATTTCAATTATGCATTGAATTAGCAGATAAATTTTCTAATATTAGTACATCCACATTTATGTGGATTTTTTGTATACAAAAAGGAGAGAAATTGAGTAATTTCAGAGGATCCAAGTCTTGGCGTCTTATATTACTTTTCTCAGTTTTTGCTATGGTTGTAGTCGCATGTGGTGGCGATACAGCAGAAGAGGAAGTTGCTGAAGAAGCACCTGAAACTACTGCGGCCCCTGCAACTACTGCAGCAGCAGCTGAGGAAGCAGCTCCATCAGGACCTGATGGTGTTTATAAGATGGCTATATTCTCAGATCCACAATCTAATAATTACTGGGCTTACTACGATACAGAATCCGATGTTTGGACAGGTTATGTTATGTCCGGACAAGTTACCTCTCTTTACACACTATCAATACCTAACTATCAACTTGTAGTTAACATGGCTGGTGAACTAGTCGAAACTTCAGTTGATAATGGTGATGGAACATTTACTTATAACGTTCCTGTTAGAGAAGGATATACATGGAGTGACGGAAGTCCTATTACTGCTAATGACTGGCAGTTTACTTTCGACACTGTAAAAGGATTATCACTTGGTGGTAACTTCTTAAGTGCATATCCATATTTGTGTGAAGGCGATGACGGATCAAGTAAAAACTGTGTTGTAAGTGTTGTTGCAACTGATGACTATACAGTCAGTGTAACTTTCAACTATGACCCAGGATTATCAACATGGCAATATGGTACTGCTCAAGGTCCTGCATTTAGCAAGGCATATTGGGAGTCCATAGCAACTGACAAAGAGTCTTTGTATGCTCATGACGCAATTAATGCTCCAGTAGCTAGTGCTTTTGTCTACGATAAGCTTGAGCAAGGTGCTTTCTATACATGGAAGTACGACGCTAATACCATGTGGTATGGCGGAACAACTACTATTTATGATGGTGGTGGTACAAGCGTGAATTGGGACAATGGCAAAGCTCCTGCATTTAGTGGTGACTTTGGTAATACAACAGGTGATTCGTTCTCATATGATAGCGGACCATTTGTTGGTACTGTTGAGTACACACTATACAGCGATCAAGATGCAGCATACTTAGCATTCCAAAACGGTGAAGTTGATTTCGTTCTTAACCCATTAGGAGTTAAGAGAAACTTATTTAATCAGCTTGCAACTGTTCCTGGAGTTGAGTTAGTGCAAAACATGCCACTTGGTATGAGATATTTCGCACACAATACAAGATTGTTCCCTGGAAGTGACAAAGCTTTCAGAAACGCAGTAGCTTGTATTGTTGATAGAGATTTCATTATCAACAGTGTTCTTCAAGGAACTGTTGAAAGAATGGATGGAACTATATCAGGAGCTCTTACAGCTTGGGCACCACCTTTGACTGGTACTTTAGCTGATTGTCAAGATCTTGATACTGTAGGAAAATGGGAGAAAGCTATCTCAATCCTACAAGACGCAGGATGGACAGCGGATGACTGGGGAGAACACCCAGGTAACGATACAAGAGCTATTCCACCAACTGGAATTAAAGGTCCAAATGGTGAAGTTCCACCAGCAGACATGTTAATCTACGCACCGGGTCCTGGTTATGATCCATTGAGAAATACATTCTCATTGTTCATTGCTGACTACATCAGACAATTAGGTTTTGATGTAACTGCAAGACCTACTGGTTTCAGTGTTATTGTTGACATTGTCTTCGGCGCAGAAAACTGCGAAGCTTGGAATTTTTACATGTTAGGTTGGGGTGTTGGTATATATCCTGACTCAGCTGTAGCTTTCTTCCACTCAAGAAATGATTCTTGTAACGGTGGATTTAATACACCTGGATATAACAATCCAGAATTTGATGCAGTAGCAGATGCTTTTGAAGCTGCAAAGACAGTTGATGAAGCAATCAAGCTATCTAATCAAATGGAGGCAATACTCTTTGAGGATCTTCCTTACTTAGTATTGTTTAACCCTCCTGTATTAGAGGTTTACAGAGGCGATACAGTAGAATATCCATTTACTGATGTTCTTGGAGGACTCACAGATGCCTGTGAAGGTTGTCCAAGTGTCGTTAAAAGTAAAAAATAATTAGTTAATACAATTAATGGCGGGTAGTTAATCTACCCGCCATTATTATGGTTAGTGGGCTTATATGGGTAAATACGTTTTTAAAAGAATATATCAACTTATAATTGTTTTTTTTCTATTTCTTGTTACATCATACGTTTTATTCGATTCAATTCCTGGAAATGCATTTCAGAATTTATTGTTAAACCCAGAACTACCCCCTGAAGCTTATGAACAAGTAATTAAACTTTATGGACTAGATAAACCACTTTCTGAAAGAGTAATTTTATATATTGGTAACTTTTTTCAAGGTGATTTTGGTTATTCGTATAAACATTATCCGAGAACTCCAATTGAGCTAATAGCTGAAAGACTTCCAAGAACTTTAATGCTATTTGCAATGGTCAACATTGTTGCATTTTATACTGGATTTTTAATAGGGAAAATTTTAGCTTGGAGAAGAGGTTCTAAGTCTGAAACATGGATAACCGTAACATCTGTTTTTTCTTATACAATTTTTTATCCATGGTTCGCACTTATGATGTTGTGGTTTTTTGGTTATAAATTAGATTGGCTTCCGATTGGTAAATTTTTATATCCTGAAAAATGGTATGACGCTCCATATGATAGTGATGTTATATTTGTTTCAATGATTAAATTCACCGCTGTAGTGTCAGTCTTACAAATCTTAGTTTATATTTTTACACGTAACATCGAATCTTTAAATCTCAGGAGAAATGCTAGATTTGCTGGGTTTATTGTTCTTACTATTGCAAGCTTATTCTATTGGAATTCTGGAGATCTAGCGATTCAGAAGCCTTACGCTATGGATATTGCTTATCATATGATCCTCCCAATCTTTACTGTAACAGTTGTTGCTTTTGCTGGTACTGCGCTTCTAACAAGAACAACAATGATGGAAGTTATGAAGGATGATTTTATACTTACTGCTCGAGCAAAAGGATTATCTCAAAGAAGAATTCGTGACAGACACGCTGCAAGAAATGCGTTATTACCAGTTGTAACTTCGTTCATATTTACAATTGTTACTATTATCGATGGATCAGTCTTAACTGAAACAATATTTTCATGGCCTGGTATGGGACAATTGATATTACAAGCTGTTTTAGAAGAAGATATTCCTGTTGCAATGGCCTCTTTTTCCTTTATCGGTATATTCGCATTAATTGCACATTTTATAGCAGACATATCTTATGCTTACTTAGATCCAAGAATAAGAATTCAATCTCAAGGATAAATAATGAGTAATCAAAAAGATATTGCAAAAAAAATTAGAAGGGAAGCCTTAAAGAAGAATTGGAGATTATTTAGAAGAAGTAAATTGGGAATGATTGGACTATATATTGTTATTTTCTTTTTGTTTTTATCAATTCTTCAACCAATATTATTTATTACAGGCGTATGGAACAAGGGAACATATGATCCAGTGGTAGGTTACTCTGAACAATTCCAAGAGTTTTTAGTTGTAGAGTGTCCTAAAGAGTATCCAACTGAAAAATATAAAGATAGATCAGACTGTCCCGGACGGACTGAAGTTAATATCAGAACACTTTTTTATTCTGATGCACAAGTAGGAGAAACTATCATTCAAAACCTTCAACCTGCACCACCATCAAGAAAGCATATTTTAGGAACGGACTCCCTGGGTAGGGATGTTTTCTCACAAATTATGGAAGGTAGCCAAGTAGCATTCGTATTAGGTCTTTTAAGTGCCACTTTAGGTGTAGGTATTTCAACTATATTAGGTACAATTGCTGCATTTTTTGGAGGCAAGATAGATGCTTATTTAATGAGACAATCAGATTTAATTTTAATGTTACCGACCTTACCTCTCTTGTTTATTATCTCAGCTTTCGCTGAGTTACAGGTATGGCATTTAGCTGTAGTTCTTGGAACTATAGGTGGTTTAGGTGGTTCAGTAATTACAATTAAATCGCAAGCTCTGCAAGTTAAAGTAAAACCTTTTGTAGATTCCGCTCGTATTACTGGTGGATCAAGAATGAATATTTTATTCTCACACGTTTTACCAAACGTGGCTCCCTTAGCATTATTGTTTATGGTTTTTAGTGTTACTGGAGCGATAGCTTCCGAATCAGTACTCTCATTTTTAGGATTATTGAATATTGATATGAGTTGGGGACTTATGATTTACTTAGCACAAGTAGAGGGTTTCATATTTTCTGGTATGAAATTCTGGTGGTTAATTTTACCTGCTGGATTATCAGTTACATTTTTAACTGGTGGTTTCTATTTGGTAGGTAGGGGATTAGATGAAGTATTCAATCCAAGATTGAGAGATAGATAAATGAATATTCTTGAAGTTAAAGATTTAGATATGAGTTATAAGACAATAGACGGTGAAGTAGAGGCTGTTAAAAAGGTTTCGTTTTCTGTTAAAGAAGGGGAGTCATTTGGAATTGTTGGAGAATCTGGATGTGGAAAAACTTCTGTAGCGATGTCATTATTACAACTTCAAGCTGATAATGGAAAAATTACTAATGGAGAAATAATATTTGATGGTAAAAATATAGTAGGTTTAAGTGAATCTGAACTAAGAGAAGTACGATGGAGTGGAATTAGTATTGTTTTTCAAGGTGCTATGAACTCTTGGAATCCAGTTGTAAAAATTGGTGAACAAATTAGGGAAGCTATGAGGGAACATTATCCTGATAAAACTAAAGATGAAAATACCAAAAGAATAATAGAACTTTTTGATATTGTAGGCTTGGACTCATCAATTATAGACAGATTTCCTCATGAATTATCCGGAGGCATGAAACAGAGAGCTGTAATTGCTTTAGCTTTATCATGCGATCCTAAATTAATTATTGCTGATGAACCAACAACTGCATTAGATGTTGTGATACAGGATCAAATTCTAAAAGAAATACGAAAAGTACAGGACGTTCTTGGGTTAAGTTTAATATACATATCACATGATATTGCTGTTATAGCTGAAATGACTGATAATATGGCTGTCATGTATGCAGGATCTATTGTTGAAATGGGAAAAACTAGTAAAGTGTTCAGTAATCCAAAACATGCATATACAAGAATGCTATTAGAATCAACACCGTCAATAGTTGGCCCAAAAAAGAAATTAAGATCTTTAGATGGCGAACCTCCATCACTGATAAATACAGATTCTTACTGTCTATTTTCTTACAGATGTCCAACTCCTGACGATAATTGTAAAAATAGAAATATTGAAATGGAATTAACTAAAATTGATACAGACCATTATGCAGATAAGTGTTGTGTTAATTGTGGATAATATATGAAAAATACATTAATTGAAGTTAAGAATTTAGAAAAATATTTTGAAGTATCAGCTGGTTTATTTTCAAGAAATAAAACTATTGTAAAAGCAGTTGATGGAATAAGTTTTGATATTCCCTTTGGTTCTAGTTTAGGTCTAGTTGGACAAAGTGGCTGCGGTAAAACAACTACAGCAAGAGCTTTAAGCTTATTAGATCCAAAAACTGGCGGCGATATTAAATTTTATAATACAGATATTAACGATATGCAAAGTATTGATGACTTAGAAGGTGAAGAATTAAAAAAGTTTAGAAGGAATATACAAATGATTTTTCAAGACCCTTATGAATCATTAAATCCACGTTGGAATATAAAAGACATTATTTTAGAGCCTTTAAATATTCACAATATTGGTGACTTAAAAGATAGGGAAGAAGCAGTTTATGAGATATTAAAAACAGTAGGCTTAACACCACCTGAAAACTACATGCCGAGATATCCGCATGAATTGTCAGGTGGACAACGCCAGAGAGTATCTATAGCTCGTACTTTAATTATGAAACCAAAGTTTGTAGTATGTGATGAACCCACCTCTATGTTAGATGTGTCAATTCGAATCTCAATAATGGATCTTATGTTAAATCTTGCAAAAGATTTAGAAGTATCTTATTTGTACATTACACATGATCTTGCAGTTGCTAGATATATGTGTGATCGAATAGCTGTAATGTTTAATGGTAAAATTGTTGAAATTGCTGAAACAGAAGAACTATTAAATAATCCAATTCATCCTTATACAAAAAGATTAATTTCCTCAATACCCATTCCAGACCCTTCATATAATAGAGAAACTTATGAAGTAAATTTTCAAGAATTAGATTCCTTAATTGCAGATAATCCAAATTCAGATGAAATGATTGAAGTAAGTCCAAATCATTTAGTTGGAACCCATGATGTAAAAGAGATTCTTTGAATCTAAAAGATATAATTCTTTTACCAAATCTTATTACATTATCTAGGTTTTTCTTAGCTATTTTTCTTTTCTACAACTATCTTCCTGAAAATTTTAGTGTATATATTTTAGTGGTAATTATTGCAGTTATTGGTATATCAGATTCAATTGATGGAATAGTAGCTAGAAAATACAATTTAGTATCAAAATTAGGGATTGTCTTAGATCCTTTGACTGATAGAGTTGTATTTATTATTCTTCTTTTTTGGCTATCTTCTATTATTCCTCAATATTTCATATATGCTGTTTTAATTCGTGAAGTCCTTGTTTTGATAGGATCTATTTATGTCTTATTAACTGGTTCAAAAATCGAAGTATCCAAAAAAGGAAAATTTGCAACAGTATCTCTGTTTGTGTTAATTTGTTTATTTGTTATAAATTCATCAATAACAGTTCCATTTATAAGTCAATTAGCGATAGTTGTTATTATTTTTTACTTTTATGTTGCAATTGAATATTTGTACAACTTAATATATAAGGGTGGATAACGAAACGATACCTTTAGATTCTTCAAGCAGTTCTGCTGAAGAACCTTTATTTATACTTTCTTTATTGAACAATGAGCTAATGTCCTCTTCATGGAAATTAAGTAATAAAGATTACAAAATCGGAAGATCATCAGAAAACAATATAATATTAGACGACATTACAGTATCAAGAAATCATGCTTTGCTTTCAGTTAATAATGAAAATATAAAAATTACAGATAACAACTCCACTAATGGAATATATATAAATAATATAATTAAAAGTGATTCAGAACTTAAATCTGGTGACAAGATACAAATAGGAAAATATTTATTACTCCTTACAGAGGTAATGAAGTGAATATTGGTGAAGCTGTTAAAGCTTTACAAATAAAATATCCATCTGCTTCAATATCAAGAATTAGATTTTTAGAAAAAGAGGGTTTAATTAATATTAAAAGGTCCTCAGGGGGTACAAGAAAATTTACAAGTAAAGATATTGAAAAAATTTCAAAAATCATAGATTTACAAGAAAATGAATTTTATAGCTTAAAAGCAATCAAAAATA
Source organism: uncultured Candidatus Actinomarina sp. (assembly GCA_902593475.1). Lineage (GTDB taxonomy): Bacteria > Actinomycetota > Acidimicrobiia > Actinomarinales > Actinomarinaceae > Actinomarina. The sequence goes on along the minus strand of CACJIM010000001.1, from coordinate 14,012 downwards.
ATCCATCACTGCTAAAAAGTACTAAAACAAAAACTATAAAAATTGACGACTACTCAATTAGGGATATGCTTAAACAATCAGGATTATCTAACACTCAGTTTGAAGATTTAGTAACTTTTGGATTCGAAGAGAATAAAGAAATTTTCAACAATGAAGACTTAAATAGAATGAAAGCATGGTCGTACTTTTATTCCTTAGGTTTAGAACCTAAAAATTTTTCTGTATTGAAATCTATAAATGAACGATCAACAGATTTTATTGAGTTCATCAAAAGTTTATTGCCAGATGGTAAAGAAGATGAACATACTTTAATAATTGAAAACTATACCAGTCTTATCAGGGGTTATTTATTAAAAGATATCTCTTAATTTTCATTGTTTTAATATTTATAACTTCAAATTCATATGCATATGAACTTGATGAAGAAGTTTTAACTACTGAGTTTTATTTATCATATGACTTAGACAAAAAAACTATATTATATAAGAAAAATATAAATGAACCAATATCTCCAGCATCTATTACTAAATTAATGACAGCATTAATTCTTTATGAAAATAATGAATTGAATGAATTAATATCTATAAATTATCCTGATTCTTACAATTTTGAAGGTAAAGTTGCGTATTTAACCGCAGGAGAAGAGTTATCTGTTGAGCAATTACTCGAATTCTTATTAGTTTATTCTGCAAATGATTCTGCATATGCAACAGCAATGCACATATCAAATTCTGTTGATGAATTTGTTAAATTAATGAATACAAGAGCAAAAAAATTAAATATGGTTAACACCAACTTTCAAAATCCTGATGGACTTGATCAAGAAAATCATTACACAACAATTAACGACTTGCTAATTCTGTCTGAATATATTTTAAGAAATACAAAACTCATCGATATTACAAATAAATCAAATTTTTATTATGAGCAAAATGGTGAAGTAAAAAAATATGAAAATACAAATTTAATATTAAAAAATGGCTTTCAAGGCTTAAAGACAGGATGGACATCTAAAGCTGGTTTAACATTTATCGGCTACAACCAAGAAAATAATAGAAATATTTTAACAATTGTTAATAGATCAATTGTTGATAATAATAAAGAAAATCATTTTGAAGACACATTATTTCTTTATAAGGAATCATTAGCAAATTTTCAAGATTATTTATTGTTAAGTAAATCTGAATATGTATACAAGATTATTAATTCTTACGGTTCTATATTCCATTCATATAATTACGATATTTTAAAATTTGGAAATATTAATACTGATAAAAATGTACATCTTGAATCTATTGATACATCAGAATTATTATTTGGAAATAATTTTGATGATGAGTATATAAATATTAATTTATTTAAATCAGAAAATAGTGTTAATTACAAATTTTTAATGTCAAATGTATTATCTAAATTACTATCTTCTAGCTAGAAATAATTTCTATAAATATTATCCTTTTTTTATGAACAATAATGTAATTGTTGAAGTGTCAGGAATAAGATTAGAAGAAGATTCTGAAACACCTATCATGCTTCTTCATGAACCTGAAACTTCTAGATTTCTTCCTATTTGGATAGGAACTATTGAGGCTGTTTCGATTGCATACGCACAAGAAGGTTACGTACATCCAAGGCCTCAGACACATGACTTGCTTATCGATATTATTGAATCTTTAAATGCCTCTATCTCAGAAGTTTGCATTACAGACATTCAAGATAAAACTTATTTTGCAGAAATTACATTAAGCACAATTGAAGGTAGTGTTACTTTGTCTTCAAGGCCTAGTGACGCAATTGCATTAGCTATTAGATCAAATTCGAAGATTACTGTTAACCCTGACTTGTTTAATCAAAATTCAATTATATTAATTGACGATAATAATCAGGAAATTAAAGAATTCATTGAATTTATTGACGATATTTCACCTAATGATTTTGTCTAAATCCTTGAATAACTGATTTAATCTAGTAGATTAAAACTATGCAACAGGGTTACACAGGACCAGAAGTTTGTAAAATAACTGGTATATCTTATAGGCAATTAGATCATTGGACAACAACAGGTCTTATTAATGCATCTATTAGAAATATTAAAGGGTCTGGATTTCACAGACTGTATTCTTTTAATGATATTGTCTTAGTAAAACTTGTTAATAAGTTGCGTGACGCAGGAATAAGTTTACAAAAAATTAGAGTAGCTTTAGAAAATGTTTCTAAATTACTTGGTAAAAAGAATAACGTCACAGATGTATCTATATTTTCTGATGGAACGACAATTTATGTATTAACTGAAAATGATCAAATGATCGATTTACTTAAAAAAGGTCAAGCAGTTTTTGGTATTTCACTAGGGCCAGTTCACACTGAAACGGAAGCAGAAATATTTTCTTTATTCCCAGAAAAAATTTCTGTACAAAATAGATGAGCTTTGCGCACTATTCTGAAAAAATATTTTCTGAACATTTAGATTTATTTAACATCCAATGGATATATGAACCTACTAGCTTCCCTTTAAAGTGGGGTAGTGGATCAATTAAAATGATGTTTACACCAGATTTTTACTTGCCTGAACTTGATGTTTATGTCGAAATAACAACCATGAATCAGAATTTAATTACAAAAAAACAAAAGAAGTTGAAATTAGCAAAAAAATTATATCCAACTAGAAATTTTAAATTAATTAATGAATCTCAATTCTATAATTTTCTCAATAGTGATAATGAAGTGCTAATTAAGAAAGCTATCGCTAGCTGAGTATTTAAGTAGGGAAGTAGGGTTTTCAATTCCCGCTGCTTTAGCTACATTCAATTCATTATCAATACTTGTATTACTCATTAACCTATTATCTGTGTTCAGTGATATATTAAATCCTAAATTATGCAATCTTGATATTGGATGATCTTGAGGATTTTTATACATATTCGTATGTAGATTAGAAGTAATGCATACTTCTAAGGGTATATTATTTTGCAATATACGATCTGCAGTAGGTCCTAATTCATTATTATCACTAATGTCTTCTATAATTCTCACACCGTGCCCTATTCTTTTTGCTCCATTATCAAGGGCTTCTTGAATTGACTGAACTCCGTCACCTTCACCTGCGTGTATTGTTATATTAATTCCTTCATTTTTAACTTTTAAGAAACTATCTTTATACATTGAAGGTAAATAATTTAATTCAGGGCCTGCAATATCAAAACCAATAATTAATTCTTTGTATTCAATAGCTAATTCAGCAACAGCTTTAACGTTATCTGGATCATGACGCATACCACAAAGAATTAGACCAGAAACTATGCCAAATTCGTTTTCAGCCTGTTTAAAACCCGAATTAATCGCTGTTAGGACATCTTTAGGGGATAAGTCATCATTTACTGAATAGAAGGGAGCATATCTAGATTCGTAAAAATTAATATCATTTTGATACATATCAACAGCTGCTTCATAAGCTATTTGCTCTAAATTGCTGTAAGATTGCATCAATGCAATAGTATGAGTAAAAGCTTCTAAATAATCTTCTAAAGAAGTTGAAGAGGATCTGTCAAAAAAATTTGCAACATCATTGATATCATTGATAGGTTTATAATTTGTACGTTTTGCTAGTTCTTTAGCAGTAGAAGGCCTTAAACCACCATCTAAATGATCATGTAATACTTGTTTATACATAACGCAACATAATATATATTATAGGACAAATGTCAGAAATTGTATATTTCATCTAATACTCTCTCCTTATGTGTTAATGGTAGCCAATGATCTGCATTAGGAATCTCTTCTATGGTTATATCTGTACCAGAAGATTGTAATCTTTCTTTCATTTTGTTATTTAGCTTAACTGCTGCATCATTTTCACCAAATAAAAACGATACTCTTGTATTTGTTTTCTTACGCCACTTACTAGCTAAAGATATATTTAGATCTATATTTGAATACCATGATATAGGTTGAACGATGCCTTTTTTAAAGTGCATAGCTAAATCATTAATATCTATATCGTGCACCTTAGTCGGTGAATTATATGAGTTGAATAAATTATTTAATGATAAATCTAGTAGTTCAATATCTAAATTAGGTGTTACGCGGTATGCAGATCTAAAGAACAAATCTAGATTTTTAGTTATTGTATTATTCGAAAAATTTGGATCTTGAAAGCTAGTTATGTAATGATCTCCTTTTTTAAATTTTAATTTATCATATATATCTGAAGGTGGAAATTCTGTACCACCAGATATGGATATCATTTTTTTAATATCAACGTTTTCTCTTGAGACAATCGCCCACGCTACAATAGAACCCCAATCATGTCCAACAATAATTAGATCCCTATTTAAATTTAGTTCATCGATTAAGTATTCAATATCTTTGGATAAGAATTCAATATTAAAGTCTGTAATATTTGAATTTTCAAGCAAAGATAAAGGATAACCTCTTTGTTCAACAACTGTCACTCTATAGTTGTTCAATAAATCTTTCTTTATTTTATTCCAAAAGAACATATTTGAAGGAAAGCCATGCAATAAAAGGACATCACTCCCCTCACCTTCAGATGTATATGATAATTTTAAATTATCTAATTGAAGTTTTTGAATCATATTATTTTATTTTTTCTAAAGATAACAATAATTAAACATAATGCAAAAAATAACCACTGAAATGAATAACTGAGATGAGGTGCATCATAAGGGTCTGTTAGATTAATGCACTCTACCCCACTTCCACATGATTTAGTCAATGTAATATAAAAATTAGGTAAATTTGCTTGAGTTTCATTTTCTATAAATTCTTTATCAACTCTAAATAAATATTCAGAATTAGGTATATCATCCTGACCAAACGTTTGAGTATCATATTTAACAAGACGACCAATAAATAGAATATCTTTATTTAAAAAGGTTTTATCAATATTTTTATCTAATGGTATCCAGCCATTTTTTACTAAAATGTTAAATTTTGATATATTGTGTTTATATAAAGTCACCAAATGATATCCATTTTCTCCATTATGCACTCTTGATCGTAAATACCAAGTCTTAACTATATCTAGTTCAGCTCCATCAATAAGTTGGACGTTATTATATTCAAAAATGATTTCCTGGTTGTTGGTGTAAAGGTCAGATATAGTCACAGGTATTGGATTTTCAGTATCGATCAATTTTTTAATTGTTTCCTTATCTTGTAAATAACTACTGAATTGCCAAACAGAAAGACTTATAAATAAAATCACAACTAAAAAACCAAAGTAAAATAAAAATTTATGTTTCAGATTACTTAATTTTTCCAAGATACATTTCCTCTTCTCTTATCACCTATAGAAAAAATATCATTATATAGACCAGACACACAAACACCACCAAAGTACATGTCGTATTCTTCAGTTAAAGTAATATCGTGTTGATCTTTCAAAGACTCTGGTTCTGCACGTACGGTTCCATCTCCATTTACATGAAACCGTGGTTTATCAATTGATTCTTGCCAGTTATTGTATTTTGAAAAATTAATAAGAACTTGAGCAATAGCTGAACTTATCCTGTCAGCTCCTGGGGAACCTATTGTTGTTATGCCATCTCTAGATTGAATAATTAATGGACTCATATTTGAAATTAGTCTATCTCCTTCAGTGTCTCCTAAGAAACCTTGAGGGTTTAATTCTATTTCTCCAAGTGAATTATTAAAATACATTCCTGTATTAGGACATAAAACTCCTGAACCATACCCACTAGAAAATGTAATTGAATAATGATTGTTGGAGTCATCGGAGGTGTTTACTTGAATAGTAGATGGTGATTGAGTAACTTTGTGTATTTCATTACTAATATACTCTTTCCTATTTCCAAAAAATTCATAATTATTTTCTCTGTCAATGTATACATTTTGAAGTAATTTCATCATATTTTCAGAATTTGAAGATAAAGCATCTAAGTATTTCATAACCATTAATCCACCAATAGAAGGACCTGAATGACCTGTAAGATTTAATTCCTTATATTTCGAATTAAATTTATTATTTTCAATAAGTTCATATTTACTAAAATCATCGGCGGTTGCATGACCACCTTCTATTTCAACAGTTTGCAGTATAGACTTTGATACATCTCCAACATAAAAATCATTAAAACCCTCTATAGAAATATGTTCATATGTATCACTCAATTTTTCAAGCTTTACTACACCACTATCAAGATCTTTGGCAACTTCTGACAACACGATTTTAGAATTTTCATGCCACATAAACATGGGTTCTAATGAATGTATGAAATAATCTTTCGTGGGTTGTGTTAAAGTGAATCCTTCTTTTGCGATATTAATTGGATATTCCATCAATTCATTTAACGGTAATGAGGCAAAATTTCTATATACATAATCTAAAATTTTGTAAATTCCAGGTATTGCAAATGTATTACCCCCTTTACATGTTTCAACGTACCCTCCATATGTCATAGAAATCCTATGTTCATCATGATCATTTCCGTTAAAGAATTCAGGAGCTACAAAGTATCCATCGATTGTATTAGTTGAATCTGTTTTTGAATCATAAAATGACAACAAACCTGAAGCAGTCGGTGATACTACACCTAAATCAGTTACCATTGACGTCAAGACACTTGCTATTAGTACATCTGCAGCATTTGGCTTTAAATCACTTATAGATTCTGCTGCTTTTGAGCTATATTCAGATGTGCTCGCTAAAGAAACTTTCATTTAAACATTGTAGTTTATAAGTTTGTTATGCAAAAATGTATATGTAAATGAAACAAGACATAAAAAAATTTTCAAATAACATTTATCAAATAGATGTTTTCATGGAAGACAAACCTGGCAGGATGTCTTGTTACTATATTGATTCAACAGATCCAATTCTTATAGAAGTTGGGCCATCTAACTCATTCCCATATTTGATTACCAGTTTAGAGTCCCTAGGGATAAATAACGTAAATAGATCTGCAATGACTCATTTACATTTAGACCATATAGGAGGTATAGGTCATTTAGTAGAAAAATATAAAAATCACTTTGTATACATACATGAACTTGGTATAAAACATTTACCAAATCCTGAAAAACTCTGGAAAGCAGTTTCAAGTATTTATACAGAAGAATGGCTAAAAGAAAATTGGGGTGAGATAAAACCTACTCCCGTAAAAAATATAAATACTTTAAAGGATGAACAAAAGATAAGTCTTGGTAATAAAAGAAACTTACAAGCAATCTATGGACCTGGACACGCAAAACATCACTATACATTTTATGATGAATATTCAGGAACATTATTTATGGGTGATACACTTGGTTTAATATATCCACATGGTGATTTTGTACAACCTAATTTACCACCACCTGACTTCAGTAAAGAAGTACTATTTGAAACTTTAGATAAATTAAGCAATTTAGAATTAAAATATTTAGCACTTGCACATTTTGGTATTCACGATAAACCATATCTACTAATTGAAAATGCTAAGGAGAGTATTGAAGTTTGGATAAAATTTGTAAGTAATTTACCTACTCTTTCAAACGCTGAAGCAGCAAAAGTATTAAGTGAATGGTTAGTCTCAAATTATAAAGTTTTAGGGATAGATGATAATACAATAAATAATTATATAAATAATTCACATTTTGAAATGCAAATACAAGGTATTAGAAACTATTTAACAAAATAGAAAAACCCCTAGTTTCCTAGGGGCTCTTCATTAAAAGTCGGCAGTGTCCTACTCTCCCAAGGGGTTGCCCCCCAAGTACCATCGGCGCTAATGGGCTTAACTTCCGTGTTCGGAATGGGAACGGGTGTATCCCCATTGCTATCACCACCGCAAATCTACTTCTTAAAAATTCTATAGCAAGCGCTCAAGCTCGGTATTCAGCTCAAGCCCTCGACTTATTAGTATCAGTCAGCTACATACATTACTGTACTTACACTTCTGACCTATCAACCTCATGTTCTATAAGGAGTCTTAATCGGTTAACCCGATGAGAAATCTTATCTTAGAAGGGGCTTCGCACTTAGATGCTTTCAGCGCTTATCCTTTCCGATCGTAGCTAACCAGCCGTGCTCTTGGCAGAACAACTGGCACACCAGCGGATCGTTCATCCCGGTCCTCTCGTACTAGGGACAACTTTCTTCAAATTTCTTACGTGCGCGACGGATAGGGACCGAACTGTCTCACGACGTTCTGAACCCAGCTCGCGTTCCTCTTTAATAGGCGAACAGCCTAACCCTTGGGACCTGCTCCAGCCCCAGGATGAGAAGAGCCGACATCGAGGTGCCAAACACCCCCGTCGATATGGACTCTTGGGGGGTATAAGCCTGTTATCCCCGGAGTACCTTTTAGCCGATGAGCCATGGCGCACCCACATGCAACCATGGGATCACTAGTTCCTACTTTCGTACTTGCTTCACTTGTTTGTGTCACAATCAAGCCACCTTTTGCACTTACACTCAATGCGTGATTGCCGTCCACGCTGAGGTGACCTTTGAGCGCCTCCGTTACTTTTTTGGAGGCCACCGCCCCAGTGAAACTGCCTACCAGACAATGTCCCTGATCCGGATAACGGATCTAGGTTAGAAGGTCAATATGAAGAAAGTGGTATCTCAAGGATGACTCCACAATGACTAGCGCCATTGTTTCAAAGTCTCCCACTTATCCTGCATACTGCATACCAACATTCAATATCAAGTTGCAGTAAAGGTTCCGGGGTCTTTCCGTCCTGTCGCGCATAGTGAGCATCTTTACTCACATTGCAATTTCGCCGAGTCTCTGGTTGAGACAGTACTCAAATCGTTACACCATTCGTGCAGGTCGGAACTTACCCGACAAGGAATTTCGCTACCTTAGGACCGTTATAGTTACGGCCGCCGTTTACTGGGGCTTAATTTCAAAGCTTTGCCGAAGCTAACCTCTCCACTTAACCTTCCAGCACCGGGCAGGTGTCAGAGGATATACGTTGTATTAGAACTTTGCATCCTCCTGTGTTTTTGATAAACAGTCGCTTGAGTCTGATCACTGCGGCCCTTTCAAGCTTATAAAGTTAATTAATCACTTTACTTGGGCGTTCCTTCTCCCGAAGTTACGGAACTATTTTGCCGAGTTCCTTAACCAGAGTTCTCTCGCTCGCCTTAGTATTCTCTACTTGTCCACCTGTGTCGGTTTGGGGTACGGGCACTAATAAAACTAACTAGAAGTTTTTCTTGGAAGTATGGAATCAATGACTTCGCCTAAAAGCGGCTCGGCATCGTGTCTCAGGTTTATTGTTAACGGATTTGCCTATTAACAACCCTACTCACTTACCCCAGGACAACCATCGCCTGGGTTCATCTATCCTTCTCCGTTGCTCCATTGCTAATCTAGTAATATGTGGGTCGGTAGGCCCCGAAGGGCTTTCCTTAGCAACATATATTCGATTTGGGCGCGTTATTAGTGGTACAGAAATATCAATCTGTTATCCATCGACTACGTCTCTCGACCTCGCCTTAGGTCCCGACTAACCCTGGGCGGACGAACCTTCCCCAGGAACCCTTGGACATTCGGCGGAAGAGATTCTCACTCTTCCTTCGCTACTCATGCCTACATTCTCACTTGTATGGTCTCCACAACTAACTTACGTTGTTGCTTCGCTGTCCATACAACGCTCTCCTACCGATCTTACCTCCTGGATATAAATATCAAGATTAGTAAGATCCCATAGCTTCGGCAGTATGTTTAGCCCCGTTACATTTTCCGCGCGAGAACATTCGACCAGTGAGCTGTTACGCACTCTTTAAAGGAATGGCTGCTTCTAAGCCAACCTCCTGGCTGTCTGAACACTCTCACATCGTTTCACACTTAACATACATTTAGGGGCCTTAGCTGATGATCTGGGTTGTTTCCCTCTCGTCTATGGAGCTTATCCCCCATAGGCTCACTGCTATATTTATACACTTTGGCATTCGGAGTTTGACTGAGTTCAGTAAGCTTGTTGGCCCCCTAGCCCAATCAGTGCTCTACCTCCAAAGCGCAACATATAACGCTGTCCCTAAAGACATTTCGGAGAGAACCAGCTATCACCAAGTTTGATTGGCCTTTCACCCCTATCCACAGGTCATCCCCTGATTTTGCAACATCAGTGGGTTCGGGCCTTCACGAAATCTTACTTCCGCTTCACCCTGCCCATGGATAGATCACTTGGCTTCGGGTCTATCGCATGCGACTAGACGCTCTATTAAAACTCGCTTTCGCTGCGGCTACGGATTTACTCCTTAACCTTGCCACATACGGATAACTCGTAGGCTCATTCTTCAAAAGGCAGGCAGTCAGGATATAAAATCCCTCCTACTGCTTGTAAGCTATTGGTTTCAGGTACTATTTCACTCCCCTCGCCGGGGTACTTTTCACCTTTCCCTCACGGTACTTGTTCACTATCGGTCGCTGGTCGTACTTAGCCTTACGAGGTGGTCCTCGCAGATTCACAAGGAATATCCTCCTTGATACTCGGGGTGGCCTTAATAAGTAAATAGATTTTCGAATACGTGACTGTTACACTCTATGGTTTAACTTTCCAGATAATTTTTCTAATCTAAATATTTGTAACTTATTGAAAGATCTGATGCTCTTTCTAAAGGACCCCACAACACCAAAAAAACAACGACATCAGTCTTGACATTAATTTGGTTTAGGCTCTTCCCGTTTCGCTCGCCGCTACTCAGGGAGTCGCTTTTGCTTTCCTTTCCTCTAGGTACTGAGATGTTTCACTTCCCCTAGTTCCCTCTACCTACCCTATATATTCAGGTAGGAGTAATTTATTAAAATAAATTGGGTTTCCCCATTCGGACATCTACGGATCAAAGCTTGTTTGACAGCTTCCCGTAGCTTTTCGCAGTCTTCCACGTCCTTCATCGGCTTCCAGCGCCAAGGCATCCACCAATAGCCCTTAGTAGCTTGAACTATATGAATACTTTGCAATTGCGCTTGCTATACAATTTTCAAAAAGCCAATTTGACTTTTTCACAGCTGAGTAATGTATCAGTCTTGTAGACAACCGACGATTGACCTTAGAACCGAAGTTCTATGCTCCTTAGAAAGGAGGTGATCCAGCCGCACGTTCCCGTACGGCTACCTTGTTACGACTTAGTCCCAGTTACCGACCCTACCTTCGACAGCTTCCTCCCAAAAGGGTTGGACCACTGGCTTCGGGTATTGCCGACTTCCGTGACTTGACGGGCGGTGTGTACAAACCCCGAGAACGTATTCACCGCAACTTTGCTGATTTGCGATTACTAGCGACTCCAACTTCAAGGAGTCGAGTTGCAGACTCCTATCCGAACTGAGACAAGCTTTAAGAGATTTGCTCCACCTCGCGGTATTGCGACTCGTTGTACTTGCCATTGTAGCATGCGTGCAGCCCTGGACATAAGGGGCATGATGACTTGACGTCGTCCCCACCTTCCTCCGGTTTATCACCGGCAGTCTCCTATGAGTCCCCAACTAAATGCTGGCAACATAGGACAGGGGTTGCGCTCGTTGCGGGACTTAACCCAACATCTCACGACACGAGCTGACGACAGCCATGCACCACCTGTATAGGGCGCTAATGCACACTATATCTCTATAGCTAGACCCTATATGTCAAGTCCAGGTAAGGTTCTACGGGTATCATCGAATTAAGCCGCATGCTCCGCCGCTTGTGCGGGGTCCCGTCAATTCCTTTGAGTTTTAGTCTTGCGACCGTACTCCCCAGGCGGGATACTTAACGCGTTAGCTGCGACACAGAAACCGTCAATCCAGTTCCTACGTCTAGTATCCATCGTTTACAGCTAGGACTACCAGGGTATCTAATCCTGTTTGCTCCCCTAGCTTTCGCTCCTCAGCGTCGATAGCGGCCCAGTGAGCTGCCTTCGCAATTGGTGTTCCTCCGAATATCTACGCATTTCACCGCTACACTCGGAATTCCACTCACCTCTACCGTATCCTAGTCACAACAGTATCGATCGACATTTCAGGGTTGAGCCCTGAACTTTCACGACCGACTTGTTGAACCGCCTACGAGCTCTTTACGCCCAATAAATCCGGACAACGCTCGCCCCCTACGTATTACCGCGGCTGCTGGCACGTAGTTGGCCGGGGCTTCTTGTGGAGGTACCGTCATTTTCTTCCCTCCTGAAAGTGGTTTACAAACCTAGATCCGTCATCCCACACGCGGTGTCGCTGCGTCAAGCTTTCGCTCATTGCGCAATATTCCCTGCTGCAGCCTCCCGTAGGAGTCTGGGCCGTGTCTCAGTCCCAGTGTGGCTGATCGTCCTCTCAGACCAGCTATCCGTCGTAGCCTTGGTGAGCTTTTACCTCACCAACTAGCTGATAGAACGCGAGCTCATCTTAGTTCGGCTGACCTTTCCTTTTAATTTCATGCGAAATATAAAGAATATCAGGTATTAATCCGAGTTTCCTCGGGCTATCCCTGTAACTAAGGTAGATTGCTCACGCGTTACTCACCCGTTCGCCGCTCAGTCATTTTCTGTAGTAAACTACTGAAAAGCTTCGCTCGACTTGCATGCATAAGGCGCACCGCCAGCGTTCGTCCTGAGCCAGGATCAAACTCTCCAACATAATCTTTGAATAATTTAAATCTGACCAAAGAATCAACATGGGTTTTACCCATTTCAACTTAAAAAAGCTGAATCAACTTAGTTAAAAGTTGACAAAAAAAGAGTGCTAGATATTTCTATCTGCACTACCGGCGTTCATACATTACTCAGTTGTCAAAAAGCCAATTTTTTTCGTAATATATACAGTAACAGAACCTTGTTTAAGTGTGTAAAAAAAATTAAATAAATGTAAAAAAAGTTCTTTTACCTAATTGAAGTGTTTTGTTCAATAATTTATCAGTTTCTATATCAAGTTCTGTGAATTTTTGCTCATCTATCTTAAAACTACCTGCATTTATTAACCTGCGTGCTTCAGAATTTGATTTTGTAATGCCTAATTCAGTTAATACTTTTGGTAAGTGTAAAGTTTTTTCATTTGGAGCTTTGTATGAGTCTATTTCATCTGGTGTATTTTTATTTATTGTGACATTTTCAAAAGAATTCCGAGCAATATCCGCTGATTTATCATCATATAACTCAGTGACTATAAATTTTCCTAGTATTTTTTTTATTTCAAATGGGTTTTCTTTATCTTTATCAATTGAGTTTTTTAATTCATCTATTTCTGCTAATTCAAGATCAGTGAGCATTGTAAAATACTCCCACATAATATCATCAGGAATACTCATAATTTTTCCATAAATATTTTCAGGTGTGTCAGTTATTGAAATATAGTTATTTAAAGATTGTGACATTTTCTTTTTACCATCAGTACCAACTAAAAGAGGAAAAGTCATAGCGACTTGTGGATTCATAGAATAAAATTTTTGAACTTCTCTACCGAGCATAAGATTCCAAAGTTGATCATGCCCTCCAATCTCTATATCTGCTTTTACTGCAACTGAATCATAACCTTGAAAAAGTGGGTAGAAAAATTCCATTAACGATATTGGTGAATTGCTTTTATACCTAGATGAAAAATCTTCCCTCTCAAGCATCTGGGCTAAGGTGGTTGAAGAAGCTAGATTAACTAAATCAGATGTTGTAAGTTTTGAAAGCCAGTCATTGTTAGATACTATTTCGAGATTTTCTTTGTGTAATATGTTTTCAATAATTGGTAGCACCCCTTCTGAATTCTTATTTATTTCATCTGATTCTAATTTTGATCTAGTTTCCGACTTTCCAGAAGGATCTCCTACCTGGGCTGTAAACTCACCTAAAATAAGAACAGCAGTGTGTCCATGCTCTTGAAATTTTCTTAACGCTCTTAGAATGGCATACCATCCTAATGTTACATCAGGTGCTGTCGGATCGACTCCTAGCTTAATACGTAAAGATTTTTTTGAATTTAGTAAAATTTCAAAGTCTTCCTTTGGACTTATGGCACTCGCACGGTCCTGTAAATATTTCATTTTAATATCAGTGAATAACGCCAAAGATGTTTGTCGTTCCTTTT